>CAIUHP010000107.1 GCA_903899015.1 uncultured Armatimonadota bacterium
GGAGTACATCACCATCGCAGTGCCAAGCTGCTTCATCTGGGAGATGGCAACTGTGGCCTTAGCAGCAGCCTTCGCCTGAGCGAAAACTGGGAACAGGATAGCGGCAAGGATCGCAATGATTGCGATAACGACTAATAACTCGATGAGTGTAAATGCTTTCTTCATATTTCCTCTTTGAAGTGAATCGAATAGCGATGACGATTGAATGGGTCGGGGGCCCCGCAAACACGGGACCATAGGATTGCGAAATGTATTCCTAAATTCTTTTCGGACTACGAAAGGCTGGGATCTTGGCCGACTTAGGTGAGCAGGTCGAAGATCGAATGTCTAGCACGGGGTCGAGAAGAACTTGGCGGACAGGAATGTTTGTTCCCCGGACAAGTTGGATAAGCATCCGAGTGGCCTCGGATGCCATTTCTCTAACGGGCTGGCGTACGCTGGATAAAGGAGGTTCTGCCATCTCCGCGGCCGCTAGAGAGTCAAATCCCACGACGCTAAGATCTTCAGGAACGCGAATACCTTCTCTTCGAAGGTCTCGAATGAGGGTGAGTGCGGAGTCGTCGGACCAGACGAACAACGCGGTGGGAGCATCCTCGGAATCGAGCAGTCGCAGGATCGTGTCCAGATCCTTATCTCGGTCTGAGACGAAATAAAGGTGATCTGGATTCCATGTCAGATTGGCATCTGCCAAGGATTGACGATATCCGGCAACGCGCTCTTTCGAGCTAACTGATCGCTGGCCACCCGAAAACATGGCGATTCGCGTGTGGCCCAAGGCGATCAAATGCTCAGTAGCAAGTTTGCCACCGAGGAAATTGTTACAGTCGACACTTGGCACTTCAAGCTGATCGCTGTGGGTGAAGAACTGGACGATGGGAAGTCGTCGTTCAACAAGGTGAAGAAACGTTGCGTCATCTTCATCTCTTAAGATGAGCGCTCCATCCACCCGCCCATCATCCAACGCGGCTGCTTCGTCGATCGGATTTGCGGCTGGTTTGGTGTGGAGCATGAGGTCGAAGCCTTCTTGGTAGCAAGCTTCGGAGACGCCTCGCATAACTTCACTGGTGAATCCTGACCAGTACGAGAAGTAAGCGCCCGATTGAAAAAGCACCGCAAGCGTGTCGGTCCGGCGGGTGCTGAGAGATTTTGCTATCGCGTTGGCTCGATAGCCAAGGGTAGATGCGACAGTACGAATCCTCTCGGCAGTGAGAGAGCTGATTCCCATCTTGCTGCTTTGGCCGTTGAGCACGTAGCTCACCGTGACCTTGCTTACGCCAGCACTTCGGGCGACATCTTCGATCGTGATTCTTCTGTTCATCTTTGAACTGAAACGGTTCAGTAGGATATTAACACACAGTTTTAAGGATGCAAAGAGGTTTATGAAGTTTGCGTGTGAGGTCGCATAAATGGACCTATTAACCTTATTGGCCTCTGTTTCCGTAGAATGGGTGAGAAGTTAAAACATGGGCGCACATACCATCCACCACGTCACCGCAGTAACTGCGCAAATTGAGCGTAATCTGAAGTTCTATACCGATACTCTCGGCCTTCGCTTGGTTAAGAAGAGCGTAAACCAAGACGATGTGACTGCATATCACCTTTTCTATGCCGATGCCGTCGGCTCACCAGGAACCGACATGACGTTTTTCGATTGGCCCAAGATAGGAGCCAACGTCCCCGGTCCAGGAACAGTTTCACTTACGTCCTTCCGAATTCCGGGGGATTCCCTAGAATGGTGGGAAGCCAGACTCGATGCAGCAGAAGCATTTCCTGAGCTTGGACCGGACGAGTTCGGTCGAACACGAATTCAATTCATGGATCCCGAAGGCCAGCGTTTAGAGCTAGTGGACGACACGGGATTTGGGGGCAATGCGGTTCCTTGGGCTGCGACGGTTCCCGCAGATCGAGCTCTCCGAGGCATAGTCGGCGTTAACTTAGAGAGTGCTCGCCCGGACATGACTCGTTTAGTCCTCACTGAGCTTCTGGGATACCGACCTCTCATCGGAAGCGACGATACATTTGCCACTCAGGATGAAACGTCGTTTGCCCAGATCAAGATTGAAGCATCCAATCAGCGCCGACTGGGACGAGTCGGTGCGGGCGGCGTCCACCACGTTGCCTTCCGAGTTTCCGACGACGATGAGTTACGAGCGCTTCAAGCAAAGATCGAGGCGGCCGGCATCTCAACTTCGGGATACATTGATCGATTCTATTTCCACAGCGTCTACTTTCGAGAACCGGGTGGAGTCCTCTTTGAACTAGCAACCGATGGTCCAGGATTTGCGAGCGACGAAAACCTGGAAACTCTCGGTGAGCACCTTGCACTGCCTCCATTTCTCGAAGACCGACGAGAAGAAATCGAAGCCGGCTTGAAGCCGCTTTCCTAAGCTATCCCACTAAGCCTCGAACAAAGAACGATTTCGAGGCTTAGGCGGCCATACCTAGTTGGCTCAGTCCTCCGTCGGTTTTAGAGAAACAGCGCACCTAAATCCAATCGATTGCGAGCGATCAAGACCAGGCCAGATTTGGATGAATTTTGACGTGAAGTCAGGTGATTTGATTCCGCCATCGGCATACCAACCAGAACCTTGAGCTTGAAAGTCACTGCCTCCTTTTATCAAGCAGTAGCGCGTTCTTCCATCAGAATATTCCGTGTCGGTCCAATTCCAAACCTCAGGTTTTAGTCGCGGGAAGTTAGCTAGATCCATCGCCACTTGCCATTCCGCTTCGGATGGCAGTCGTAACCCTTTCCACTTTGCGTATGCGCGTGCATCGTTGAGGTCGACGTACACCACCGGATACCTTTCTTCTCCAACGGGCGGTTTGCCATCGACCCAGTGCTTTAAGAAACCCTGGAGAACCGGCGGATGATATTTGGAGGCAATCAAAAACTCGTGATACTCAGCGTTGGTGACCTCTCGATCAGAAACCGCAAAGGTGTCGAGATGGAACGACCGTGTTTCGGCTAAATCCTGATGAAGCCCTGGATATTGGCTATCTGTGAGATGAGCATAGCCTCGTTCACCACACTCTCGTACCCGAAAGTGAGTCGTAGTCTGATGGTCTTTGGCGGGGATCGCGATCATGCCATCGACAGGAATACTTGCCTCGGATGTAGTAGTATGTCCGATTATCATCGGATGCTTGGATCGCGATAAGAGCGTGGCAGGCTGCGTTCGAAGTCGCTGGTTCCGAAGAAACGCTTCGATAGTAGGCGGAACTTGATGGCTAGAGACCGCTATCAAAGCAGCTATTCCATTCGGCGCCAACTCGTGGTGACGCGAATCAAATGGCTCACCACTTATCAAGTCAAAGTATGTTTCGTCGGCTGATGTTGGCAGTTCAATCCAGTGCCCACTGATTCGCCGATTCGTGCGGTTTACCACGGTCAAGAGACGCGAATCGTCTCGACGCCACTCGCTGGCATAGACGCCCGATGAGCATAGGGGAAGTAAGGGTTTCCAAACGCCGTGTGAGAAATGGAGGGTAAAGGCTCGCTGGATCGGAAGCATCGTTCGAATGAGCTCTCGATTCTCAGAGGACCAGGCGACCCAGCTACCAAAAACGTTTTCCCACACTAAAATGCCTGCACCATTCATCCAAGCCAGATGCAATTCGTTGGTGTGGTCAATATCCCAACGGCGAATGGCGTGCATCATGTGCCGCTGTTCGAACCAGCGATTTCGTAGCAGGCCTGGGACTTCACCATAGTCGAACCACTGCGCCCACGACAGGTGATTGAGAGGCAGACTCTCAATTGGCAAAGCGATTTCAGATTCAAAGACAACTCCTTTGCGGGCTCGATCGACGGCATCTCGCATGTCGATACCGCCCTGGCTCATGGTGTCAAGGAAGATGCCATCCACTCCCGAAGCTTTCACGACCGACGCAATCGCGTTGGCATCGGAAGTGCCCTCACGACGCGTCCCGGTGTCCCACGGGTTATAGTCGATAAAGACCTTGACTCCGTTATGGTGGAATCGAGTGACTACCTCACGCAGTCCCTTCAACCCACCCGGCAGTTCGCGATAGAAATCGAATTGATTTCTTGAGTCGAAACCCACTCTCGGATAGGCTTGCCACAAGACTACTGCATCGTATTTTCCGAACTGTTCAGACGCCTCGTGCAGATAGTCTTCGACGTGAAATCTTCCCGTTCGGTGATCGAGAAAAGTTTCGTCCCACGTCATCAGCATGTTGCAGCTGTAGCAGGACGAAACCCATTTGTAATCGGATGAGGAATACGTTTTCCCGTCGTAGCGAAGTTGTTCCTTCTTTTGTTTGCGCCAGGCCTCCATTTCCAAACGCCAAGCGTCCCAATCCGTCGAGTTCTTTGGAGGCTCAACGATGGGTGGCTGTTCAGAAGGCATGGATCTTAATCCTGAACGAGCATGGTTGATCCGATCGTGACGGTTTGTCGAAGTCGAATGTCGCGAGAAGAGCTTCCGACTAGGATTTCATAGGTGCCTTTTTCAATGACCCAGCACTTTCTGGAAGGTTCGTAGTAGGCAAGTGCATTGGCCGGTAAGTTCAGAGCGACACTCTTCTTCTCTCCACTCGAGAGCATGATCTTTTTGAACGCTTTGAGCTCCTGAGGTGGCCGAGGAACCGATGGATTGAGAGGGTGTACATAAACCTGAACAACCTCCTCGCCATCTTTGGGGCCCGAATTAGCTACTTGAAGCACTACCTGACTCGGCAGGGTGTCTTGTACAACTGAAATCCCGCTGTAATCGAATTTTGTGTAGCTAAGACCAAAACCGAAAGGGAAGAGTGGTTGGATCTTCTTAGCGTCATACCAGCGATAACCTACCAAAAGGCCTTCGAGATACGTCTCGGTTCCGTTCTCACCCGGATACGAGTTGAATGCGGCGGTCGGGGTATCTTCCAGTTTTTGAGGGAAGGTGCAGGGCAATTTCCCAGATGGGTTCACATCGCCAGCAAGGACTCGCGCGACTGCATTTCCCGCCTCCATTCCTCCGTACCAGCACTCGACAAGCGCAGGTACGCGGTAGAGCCATCGGCCCATTTCTACCGGCGATCCCGATGAGAGAACGACAATTGTTTTGGGGTTTGCGGCCAGTACGCGCGAGACTAATTCGTCTTGTCCCGCAGGGAGCTTCATATCGGGACGATCACTGCTTTCAGTATCGTAATTGTGGTTCAGGCCAACGACTACTATGGCAATCTCAGATTGCCGAGCCGACTTGACGGCTTGATCGATAAGTGCCTTGTCAGAATCCGAAACGGAAGGCTTTTGAGTTCCTTTGCGAGGTCTTTTGATCTCGGGGTAGCCAGGCGAATATGAGACGGTCACTTTCGAGCCAAATCGATTGAGGAGACCTTCTAAGATGGGTACTTCGTAGAAGGCCTTGATTCCTGAGCTTTGCCCGCCATAGGCAACTTTCTGTGTGGCTACGCGGCCAATAACCGCGATCGAATGAACTTTGGAGTCGTCAATGGGAAGAATATCGTGGTCGTTTTTGAGGAGAACGATGCCCTCTTCCGCGACCTTACGTGCATTCATTTGGTGCTGCCGGGTGTTAATCGAACCCGTTGGTTTGGTATCGACAGCATGAGTGGCGATCAGAACTCGGAGAACCCGAGAAACCTTTTCGTCAAGCAGGCTCATCGGATAGATTCCGCTTTTCAGCCCTTCGATGAAAGGGTTGGCGAGATAGTTCTTTTCGTATGGTCCGTTTGTGCCCATTTCAAGATCGAGCCCCCCTCGAACGGAACCTTCGGTCGAGTGCGCCCCACCCCAGTCGGACATAACGAGTCCTTTAAATCCCCATTCACCTTTGAGTAGCGTGTTGAGCAGGAACGGATTTTCGCAGCAATATACGCCTCGGAACCGGTTGTAAGCTCCCATAACGCTGAGAACGTTTCCTTGTTTGACGGCAGCTTTGAAAGCGGGCAAGTAGATTTCGTGGAGGGTGCGATCATCCATTTCCACGTTGATCGAATTTCTCTGAGTCTCTTGGTTATTGGCCGCAAAGTGTTTGACACATGCCGCAATTCCTTGAGATTGTTCTCCTTCAATGAAGCCGACCGCCATCTGTCCTGCTAGGAAAGGATCTTCTCCGAGATATTCGAAATTTCTGCCATTGAGCGGCGTGCGCATGATATTTACGCCTGGCCCAAGCATGATGTTTTTGTTTCGCACAAGCGCTTCTTGACCAATGGTTGTGCCCGAAAGTTTGCCCATTTCTGGGTCCCAGGTAGCGGCCAAATTGATCCCTACCGGAACGGCAGTAGAGAAGTCGTCGGTCCGACCAGCCGGGTTCCATGTATCGGGGCCAATCTCTTCTCGCACTCCGTGAGGACCGTCGGACATCCAGAGTGGCGGAATATGAAGACGAGGAACTCCCGCAGTTGAGAACTTGCTTGACGCATGAATAAGTCCAACTTTCTCTTCTAAGGTCAGTTTGCCGAGAAGGTCATTTACGCGGACTTCTAACGACTTGGTAGTGTCTCGATAAACTTCTTGGCCGAATGCCATGGGAGACAAGACAGATGCTCCCAAGGCAAGCAGAGTCCAACAACTTCGAAGGCTCGTGTATTTCATCTAGGTCTGTAATCTTATCTGGACTTAGCAGAACGACTACTCTTTCGTGTGAATATTCCTACTCTCAGCGTGAGAGATTGATCAGGCAAGCTCTGTCCCCCAGCACTCTGGTTCCGATAGCGGCGAGATGGGCATGATGGGTTAAGAAGATCACTTGCGTCTTCTGAGCAAGGTCGCCAAGGACTTCAAAAGCACACTCGGCTCGATCATTGTCGAAGTCCATCAAGATGTCGTCCGCAATGAATGGGAGGCATTCTCGCGTCTCGGCGTGATGGTGAAGACAGGCGATTCGCAACGCAATGTATAGCCCCATCCTCGTCGCCGAACTAAGCCCCTCAACGAGGACCTTTTCTCCGTTCGAACGGACGGCTTGGAGAACTTGGTCGTCTTTGTCGTTCAGATCGGATGTTAGCGAGAGGAATGATCCTCCCGTTATTATCGAAAAAATCGAACCCGCTTTCTCAAGGAGAGGGCCTTGATTGGCCTTGCGATACTCTTCAACTTGGGCGGCAACCAGTCCTTCGGCAAGGCTATACACAAGATAGGGCCTCACGGCTGAACGGGCTTTAGCCAGTTCACCTTCCGCAAGTATCCGAGCATTGAGGAGAGTTCCAGTCGTTTCTGAATCATCGAGAACCCTTCGAGCTTCTCCGATCTTTTGATTGAGGTCGTCAAGGTTCGACGAAGATTGGTCGAGATCTCGTTGGCTCCATTCGATCCGAACAGAAATGTCGTCGGGGTCGGCGGCTTCTACTTCTGCCACGAAATCTTCGACGCTTAAATTGCCACTCAGGGCCTGGATGTTCGAATTGACATCTTCAAGCTGTTTCCTCAAGCGAACATACTCTTCGTACCGCTGCTGGGCTGGAACGAGTTCTTCATCGTTGCGGCACCCGGCAATAGCACAGAGGCTCTCGAGCCGGGCTTGTGCCGATCGACGTTCTTGATCGGCCTGGTTCATTTCCCGCTTGACTCGATTCAATTCGGTATTGAGTTGGAGGCGGTTTCGCTGGTGACTCTTCGCTGATTCCAGCCTCTCGACCAGATGACGTGTCTGAGCGACCGAGTTCAATTCGCTCTGATAATTCAGAGATTGGGCAACTTCCTTGAGGTGATGCTCGAAGATTCCGATTGAAGTCACCATGCCCGCAGCCCGCTTTTGTGCAGAATTTCCGGCAGCTTCATGCTGAGAAGCCTTCTCGAGAATTTCTAGAGCTTGATTAGCCTCCGATTCGTTCAGGTCGGCCCCAAGCTGCAAGGGCGCGGTGGCGACTTGCCAATCCAAGCGCCATTTATTTAAGCGGTCTTGTTCTTGGTTTAAGTCATTTTCAAGCGCAGTCAGTCGATTACTCTCACTTTGAAGGTTATTTGAATCGTCGTTTCTCGCTTTTCGCTGCCCGTTAGAAACTTGAAAAGCATCCTCTGCGTGGGCGAGAGCACTACTGAGTTGGTCTCCCTTCGTTGCCACAACCGCGTGGATCGCCGTAAGCACTGTTTGCCGACGATCAGTCAATACTGCGAGATTTTTCTGCATCCCAAAGAGCTTTTGAATCTCGTTCCGAAGCGTGTCGAAATGGACGTGCCATTCGATCATTTCTTTGGGTGTCAGGACGGAAACACCACTTTCAGCCCACAAACAGTTCCATTCAGATGCGCTCGTGTCTAAGGTGGCTTTCGCCAGTTGAAGCTCACCTTCGTTACTTGCAAGGCTGTTGTCGGTCGTGAGGAGAATAGCTTCAAGTCTTGCGCGCTGGCTGCTTCTTTCCGCTTCGCGTCGAAGTCGATCGGCAAGTGCGTCCGCATTTTGCACCGATTCTTCGTATGGATCTCGTAACAGACCGTTTGGATTGGTCCTCATTTGACTCCATAATTCGTCGCGAATCTTTCGCGCTTCCAGAAGTTCCGCCTCGGTTGGCACGGCTCCGGCAAGATTGAGAGCGGTCAGATCTTCCATGGCCTGAGCGCGATCAACTTTGTCGGCTTGAATGCGGTTTTCGATTCGTTCAATCGTTTCAGCTTGCTTCGCTAGCGTTATATCGAATCGGTGGATGGTCGCAAGTAAGGGAACGTCTAGCTCGACAACTTGTTCGAGGGAATACGCGGTTAGAGCAAGTCGCTTAAGGAGATCGTTTGATCTCGCTTGAGATGCTTGAATCTCAAGTTCTAACTGCCTAATGTCGCGATCGATGTCACCCAGTGCCTTGGCATCCTGAATGACTCGTCCGAATCCTTCCTGAATCTCCGGTTCAGGCAATCTGGAAAGGCGGTTGTTGAGTTCGAGAATTCTTGTCTTGAGGTCTTCAATTTGGCCTTCGTAAGTCGAAATTTTCGATCTTATTCCGGTGCCAACTTGCTGGAGTTCTCGGATCCGAGATTTCTCTCGATCGCTGAGCGATTCGCTTTTAGGTGCGGCATCTAGCGTCTTCCAAAAACGAGCAATCTCTTGATTTTTGAGCTCGGTAAATTTTCGGATCTTTTCTTCTTCGTCAGGCAGATCCTTCCACATGCGGGTGATATCGCCCACTTGCTCGTTAAGCCATCGGATTTGTTCGTCCCAATTGAGAATTGGGTCCTCGCTAGGAAGATTTTCTAACTCACCTTCCCAACGAGCGAGTTCGTCTTTTTGGAACGCAATTTGAGTGGTTGATTGGCGGTACTGCTTCAGAAATGTCTCTACGTCCGATCCAAACGAATCGGGCAAAGGTATCACTTCTCCTAAGTTGTGAAGCTGGACGAGAATAGATTTGCGCTGGATAACCGGCACGAATGCACTTTGGATTCGGCTCAGTCTCTTTTGATCTCTTGTAAGGTTGTCAAAGTTTTTTCTCGCATCTTCCGCTTCTTCAGTGAGCCTCTTAAGGTTCTTTTCTTGCTGGAGATACTCAGCAATGTCCCCACTTCGAGAATCCTTTCTGGCCTTGTCGTAATTCCGAAGGGCCACATCTATCACTGAAGAAGCCTTTGCCGTGCCCTTGAACAGCTTCTGAGATCGATCTTGAAGTTCGGCGAGAATCGGTTTGAGGTTCAGATCTGAGCGTGCCTCAAATAGCAGTCTCCCAACCTCGCCGCCTTCACTGAGCAAGCTTTCACTTTCGCTTGCGATGCGGTCAAAGTTAAGACAGAAGAGCGCTTCAAACCCGGCCTGTCCAATTCCGCACAGGCATTGAGTCAGGAACTCGTCGGGTACCTGCTTCTCATCCCGACCTAAGACCGTGTTCTTGCTTCCTTTACGACGGTAGAAGGTTTTATTGGAACCATCCGCCATCTCGATCTCGGCGCCGATTAAGAGTTGGTTGTTAGGGTGAAGAAAGTTGTCCTTGGTCCTGTTATCGATGCCAAAGCAGAAGCTTTCGATGGCTCGAAGGGTGGTACTTTTTCCAGCTTCGTTTTGGCCCAGAACGATGTTTACCTTCGCTGGACCCTCTCCAAATTCCAGGCGGCGATCGGTAAAGCTGCCGAACGCTTTTAAGTGGAGCGAGCGAAATCTCATCGCTTTGCCTCGGAATCGATAATCGCCAAAATGGCTTGTTCAATGTCCGGCATGAGGTTCCTAACATATTCAGGATCGTCCAGCCCAAGTTCCTTGAGTAGATCCGCATTGCTCGCTTTGATTCGATTGATAAGTGGCAGCGCTTTGGCTTCGTAGAGCTGGTTGATGTTGTCGTCAGCTTGACCACGGATGGCATCAATCAAACCGAGAACGGAGCCACCCTCCTCCAATTCCGATTCCAAAAGTGGCGTACGTGTTTCGACCTGGATCTCTTCGAGCCAAACGCCATCTAATGTCGCTTGCGTTCGTTCTCGTAGGCTATCCACGAAACTTGAGAGGTCTCGGTGGATCTCCAAGCTGACGGGAGTCGTTCCGACGATTTTGATGCGGGTTGCTAAGAGACAATCTCCCACCATCCCTGCGCGTTGAGCTATTTCTGCGATGAGAAAGTCTAATGCCTCTTCTTTTGAGCGAGTGAGAGAGATATCAATTTCAAGGATGTCCCATCGGACTACATCCAGAACGATGTGCTCAAAGCCAACAATCTGGCTGGCGCTAACGGTGACGAGTGAGCAACCTTTTCCTTCCGGCGCTGGCTCCCTCACGTGGCGACCTTGCAAGTTGCCTGAAAACACGATATGCGGATGTTCGTGGATGACTTCGCGTTTGTGGATATGCCCTAGCGCCCAGTAATCGTAGCCCTTTCGAACGAGGTCGTTTGGATTACAAGGTGCATAGCGATCGTGGCCCTCACGACCGGTGGCACTCGTATGCAAAATGCCAATATTGAACATTCCAGGAACGGGAGCAGCGTAGCCAAGCGAGAGATCTTCATTCACCTCGGCCCGGGAATAACTCTGACCATGGATCGCAACCTGCAATTCAGGGAGGGTGTGAGTTGCGGGTTTCGCGTGTGGAAATGTTGTGACGGAAGGGATGATCATCTCGCGGCTGATGACACTGGCTGCGTCGTGATTTCCTTTGATCAAAAAGACCGGAATCGGCGGATCTGCGGCCGCAAGACGATTCATTTGCCGAAGGAAGAAACGCCCTGTTTCAGCTGATTTCCAGTCTCCATCGTATACGTCGCCAGCGATGATCAGAAACGCCACTTTCTCTTCAAGGCAGAAGTTCACGAGATTCGTTAATGCAATTCGAGTCGCTCCCCGGATGGTTTCCACCGGAGCTTCGTCGTGACTTTCCAAGCCAAGAAGGGGGCTATCAAGATGGATGTCGGCGGCATGAACGAATCGAAAG
Organism: uncultured Armatimonadota bacterium; assembly: GCA_903899015.1. Taxonomy (GTDB): domain Bacteria; phylum Armatimonadota; class Fimbriimonadia; order Fimbriimonadales; family Fimbriimonadaceae; genus Fimbriimonas. The sequence goes on from CAIUHP010000107.1 coordinate 11,316, forward strand.
TCTGCCATGAGTAAAAAGAGTTTGGAGTCGGAGTGAAAAAGAGTGAAAATGTAAGAACGAAGTTAAGAGTTTACGTCACTCACACTCATGATGGACCACGGTAACAGTCATAAGAAGTTAGTTAGGGCACGATTTATCGTTCCTATCGCCTTGTGCGGAGCGGCTTGGGGGGTGTATGGATTTGGCCAGCTTCATTCCACCAAAACTTACACCGGTGGCGAATTGGAGGGATTGCATATCGTCGATTCTGACAAGGACGGTGTCGCCACAACTTCGAGCGGTCTATCGGTCCGATTCTTGGGCGTGAGCAATGGAACATCGGATGCTTGGGAGCATTGGTGGAAGCTAGACGGTGGCCCACTTGACGAGAATCCATTTCCTTACGCACCTCAAAACGGAGATCAGCCCCCCGTTATAAACGGTAATTTCCGGGGCATCTCTTTTCAGGTCAGCGCAAAGAGCCCCATTAATGTGTCGTACGTTGGGTTTATTCCTGGGACTCCCTGGCACGTTTTGGAGCCCGGCGAACAATTACACAACTGGGACGCTCCGCAGACTTTTGAACTCAACCATTACAATACGGTTCACAAAGCGACGTTTTTCGCAGACGACATATCGGCTAACCAATTTCTCATTGGTTTTGCGGCTGGAGAGTGGAAGAACATTGATATCGTGCCCAACAAACTGTCGTTGGCAACAAAGAAAGGCGATGTTCTAGCCAAAGGTAATTGGGGCGTTGCTAATGTTGTTCGAGTTCCATCGGATGACAGATTTGTTACGAGTGCGAAATCGATTCAGCCTGGAATCTCAGTCACGCTTGATCCGCCGAAAGGATTGCTGACCCAAGAACTGAGAATCGTCCCGATAGATGAAAAGGGCAAGGAATTGCCGATCTTCTCCCGGCAGAATCAGGCTTTTATTCCCAATATGATGCCAGTGAAGCCGGTACGGTTTGAAATTCAAGCTCGACCTTACGAATATATTCGATACAAAGACCTTCACCTCGATCCCGACAAGAAGTTGTGGGAAAACATCGCTTGGGGGCCAAATCAGCCTACTAAGAAAATTGAAATCAACGGACTAAGTGCGGAATTGGTCGCCTTTGCAAGCACGATGCCCGGAAATCAGGAATGGAACAAGCTTCAATATGTTCAGAAGAACCTCTTCACCATTGACGGACATATTTGGCGGGGGCATCCGACAGAACTAGAAGGGGCTGTTGGACCGAGGTCTGAGATGGAAACGGTCATTGACCCTGTTACTCGCCAAATGCGTCATGGCCATGAACTCCCCAAGCCCTGGTTTGCAGTGGTCAAGTTTTTGGGAGTTTCGAAAAACGAACCCAAAACCGAAGGCCAATTAGAATTGTACGGATCTGATTTCGACAGGCCGGGTGAGGGACTTCACCTTGATTGGAATCAGACCCCCATGTTTTGGAACGAATATGGCCAAGTTCGACCGATTCCGGAAACGATGTGGATTTCATTTGCAATGAAGCCGGAGGCAAAATTCGCTCAGCTGAAAATGGAAGTTGCAACCGGTCCGTGGGTGAAGGCAGTGGAATTTGCTCCTGATCCTAATGAAATTAAGCCAATGGGGCCCGAATATCGTCAGTACACGCTTGAGCTAAATTCGAAGGTTCACGTCCAATATCTCATGCCGGGTAACAAAAGGGTTGATCGCGTTTGCGACCAGACCGATCTCGACGGCAAGCAGAAGAGGATTTTTGCGCGCCTGAAATCTGGAACGAGGATTCCACTCGCGATTACCGCTTATCACCAGTACGGCGCAAGTAAGTCACTGAGTCCAAGTTACGACCTCGATCGAGATGTGACCACAACTGAAGGGGATGTGATCGCTCTCACCGATATCGCTGCGTTCGAAGTAGAGACGCGAGATATCAAGACGGAGTATCTGGTTTTCGCGGTTCCAACCAAGGAATAGGCTCTATTTGCGAAGCGGCTTAGGATGTTTCTTGATTTCGTCGGCCCACTCCGACGGAATCATACTGAACATCAGGGTGTCATGGAGGTTGCCATAGGCATCCTGAATTCCGTTTCGAAGTCTTCCTTCGTAATAGAATCCCGCTCGCTTTGCTACCGCCGCACTGCGTTCGTTCGCAGCTGCGCAACGAATGAACACTCGATTGGCTTCGAGTAGCTCGAAAGCCAATTGAGTGAGTAGCTTCACCGTATCCGTGACGTGGCCCTTTCCTTCGGCTGACTTACGAATCCAGTATCCAATCTCGAATGATCGGATGTTCCAATCAATACGGTGTAGACCACTGCCACCGATGTAACGGCCAGTTTCCTTTTCGAAAATCCCAACGCCCAGATCCTCTCGAAGTTCCCATCGGGCACGAAAGGTGCGCACAAGCTTTTCCGAATCTTCGGACGATTGATGTCCAGGCCCCCAAGGCATCCAAGGCAGAATGTGCTCGCGCGATTCATCGACTGCTTCAAACAAGGCGACACCGTCTCCCGCACGATAAGGTCGCACAACTGTGCGGTCCGTGGACATTTCCTCGGGCAGATCAATGAGGATAGGAGTGAGCATCGCCTTAATTGTATCGTTACCTGCCAAGCTTACATGCACTCAATCGGATAGGATTTGAACCGTATTTGCTAGCCGAACGAGAACACCCATTTTGCTTGAAGGCTTTTCACCGTTCGCTGCGCATTGGGATCGCCAAGAATAAAGAAGAATTCCGTCCCTTTACCACCGGAGTTGTGATAGAAAAGGTAGGCATTCAGGTCTGAATTCTGTGAAACAATACGCCCTCCAAACGACTTCGTGGGAGACAATTCGTAGTTCATGGTGAGAACGTGTTGCTGAGCAAGCCCTTGTCGATTCTGCAAATATCCGCCATACGATAGGTCCAGCTTTTTCAGCATTCTTAAGGTGAAGACGGGCCCGATAGACGTAGATCGCTCTCCCCCGAGTTCCCCCGTCGTGACCTGAAATCCAAGTTGATGGAACCTATTTGAGACACCGCTAATCACGTTTAACCCGATGGTGTTGTCTCGCACACCCTTGTACTTGAGGTCGATGTAATCTAACTCGAGGTGCCAGTCTGATCGAGTTTCAAGCGAATAGCTTGTCTGAATTCCCCCAAAGTAGGGCGTGCCATCCATCTGTTTCCAGTCCAATCCGACGAGCGTTAACTCCGTGCTTCGAAACATCCCTTTTCTCCACGAGGCGCTCCAATCTTCCACGTTCACAAATCCTTTGTAGCCTGAGAACGGGATGTAGCCATCTGGAGTGAGAAAGTTATTCGAAACATCCGAGAATTGAAGGAGGCTCGTCAAGAACTTATCTGCGTAATAGGTGCTGACAACATTCGCGCCCCCCCGGCTCCCGGTCCAGAAGAATGAGCATCGAGCGTTTCAAATGCGAGTTTGCCCCATCGTTGGTGATCGTCTAGCACTCCCACCGTGTTGTGGCCAGTCGGAGATTCCGTTTGGACCACCATCGCACCACCGCTCGAAGTCTCGGAGAAACTATGCTCAAATTTGCCAACAAAGTCATTTCTGCCTGAAAAGCTGTTGGTATCGAGCAACCCAATTGTGTCATTCGCAGCAAGCTTCCCGTAGACCTTGGCCCCTAGGTCAAAGGTGGGGATGCGATTCGCGTAGAAAAAGAGGCCAATGTCGTTGATGTTGGTTTGATTGTAAAAGTAATTTCCGCCTTCAAGAAAGAAGGGGCGGCGTTCAGGGATGGAACGCTGGGTGTGAGTGAACTGAATACTTTGAATGGCCCCTTCAACCGTTGAGAAGTCGGGATTGAAGCTACCGACGGCTGTAAGCTGAGGTGTGATAGTGTATCGAGCATCGACTCCAACCTTTGCCGATTCTTCATTGGGAGTTGCGCCCGTCAACAAATAGGGAAGGACGGATAGTTTTGGCTTGAAGGTCGCTTGCGGTACGAGAACCTGGTCCCAGATACCTTCTAATTCGATGAAGCCTTGAGTGGTCGTATTGCTCCAAATGGAATTGAGCTTGGTTCGATCTTGAAATCGCTGGAAATTAATCCCCATGGAGGTCTTTGATTTGTTCGCAGGGTAATTGAAGCTGGCCCAAGGAATTCGCATTTCGCAAGTCCAGCCGGTGTCAGTCTTTTTGACCGCGGCATCCCAGTCGCCTTTCCACTCTGCTTTACCACCCCGTCCACCCGCGAGGGCCGCCGAACGAGTTCCGATTGCATTCACTGAGAATTGGCTGATGTCGTTGCCCTGGTGGGTCAAGAACGGATCGAAATCAACTTCAACGTTGTCTTCCTTGTTCTGATTGCCGTTGGAATTCTGCTGGAATTTCGTGTCTCGCACGGTTTCACGCCCCACAATTCCTTCGGGGTGAGAGTCGAGGCATTCAAACCCGATGTAGATGTTCTTCTCGTCATACAGCAAATAGGTCGTGGTTTGGTCCGCGACGAGTGAGCCGTTTTGAAGGTCAACAAAGCCGGCTGCTTTAGCTCCTGTTTTCCAGATTGGATCTGATAAATCCCCGTGGAGAACGGGTGGACGATCTACTTTTACGGCCGCAATATGCCTCTTAGATGCCGGATTTTGTGCCAACGCAGGCAACGCTAAACCCAATGATGCTGCGGTAGCGATCGAGGTTGCGATAAAGAAATGTTTAGAAATCAACGTGGTTCCCTGAAACTAATTAATGTTCCCGGGCCGATACGTTGAATTTTTTAAAAGAGTTTCCTTTGAGCGAAAATCAAGGGACTTTTGTCGAACATCCCTTCAGAATTCAATCATCGGGGAAGGAAAGCAACCCGAGAACCGCCAAAATCGAAAACCATGGTAAAGGGCTCCATGAGGTCTTGCCCTATATTGCCCGCTAGGTACCGGTCGGCAAATGCTCCAGCCTTTGCAAGCGAGAAGGTTGCTTCGACTTTCTCAAAACGCTTTCCTCCAAGTTCGAACCAGGATAGATGCCCGACTCTCGCGTCAGTCGATCCTCCAACTCCGGCCATGCTCGCGGCCGTTGTTTCTCGATTCTCTAACAAGTGAAGGCTTTCGACAGTGGGAGAATGGAAAGTGACAGAGCCGTTTGCACCGGTATCCAACCGAAACCAGGCCTGATGGTCTCCCTCAAAGCTAGCTTGGATGGCAGGATTGCCGGAGCTGAAGAGGATCTTTGACCAGTTTCCAGACGGCAAGCGGTAGCCGTCAACGTTCTCCACTTGAACTGAAGGCTTGCTTAATTCCAGACGAACGATGTACCGGCGGAAGAAATCGAAGCCTACGATGCCTGAAATCTTGACTTTGAAGAACTCGCTAAGCTGATGAAGGTCGATTTCGATGAAAGTGATGCCCCTCATGGTCGCTGGTCCGAGGGTGAAGCGATCAGCCGTTCGAAAGGGTTCTTGTACGGTTCCGCCCACTCCAACGACCGCTTCCTTTCCTACCTTCGGAAGCTTGAGCGAATCAGCGGTCGCAGGATCGATGACCATTGATTCCGCACCACTATCGAGAATAAACCATCCCACGTCTTTTCCATTGACAAGGGGGTGGACTAAAACATGACCCGAAGCCGCTCGTTTTGTTTCGACAGCGGATGGTATCGAGCTATCGTATGTGTGATCGTTGGGGCTGCTTTGGGGTTCTAAGTAGATGCCCGGGTTTGACCGATCAGATTCGGTCACGCTTGTCACCTTGATCGTATCAGTAAGACCTTCATTTGTGATTTTTGCCACACCCGGAAGCTTTTGATTTCCCGCTTCCTTCCAGTCTGAGAGCTCAACGACGGTCTTGCTTGAGGCGATTTCGAACTCAGCGGAGGTTGGTAGCCATGTCTTAGGATCTATCGTGACGTATTCGTCGAGGCCAGTACCACGAGGTTTGAAATGAATCCGGTAATGGGTCTGCGAAGGCTTTGGCCTTTCGAGCGTCGCATTCACGTGAGCGGTTGGATCGAGCCATCGGTTGGTCAATAGGAGTATGAGGGCTTGGACGCGATCGACATCTTCGAACGAGAGATGTCTCGGGGCACCCGAGCGATCAATGAGCCAATAGGACTTGCCGTCCGAGCCAAATGTTTGTCCCAGCGGGCCGGTGATGGATTGGTAAAACGAACCTTCAGGCTGGAATTGGAAGACGTATTTTCCTGCTACGCCGTTGAAAACCGTCTCTCCGCGCAGAATGGTTTCGGACCATGGCTTTTGGTTGCTGACTTCCGTGAGGGCTTGTCGCACATTGGAAACGACATCCGGAATCGGTGTTAGCCCATGAGAGAGAAGCAAGGTGAACAGGATTGAAGTCATTCCAACGGTTAACTACGTTAAGCCTGAGCGAAAAGAAGCAATTCGATTCTCAACCCGGAGAAAAGGGCCCGATACACATCATCAAACCGTTCAAGTTCGGATGCGTCGGCTGTAACATAGAACAGAGATGAGCAACGTAACCATCCCTAAGATCACAGCAGGTGGAATCGAATTAGAGACTAGTCCGGACCGATTTGGGTTTCTGCTTGACAGTAATGACGCCATCGAGAATGTCGAAGAACTCCACGCCAGGATGGAGTGCGATGGATACCTGTATTTGCCAGGATTCTATGATCGAGAGCAGGTTAAGGAAGCTCGATTAGCCATTTGCGAGCTTCTCTCCCGACATGAATTGCTTGATCCGAACTTCCCAGTTGAGAGCGCAATCGCCCGTCAAGGGGAGGTGAATCAGATGCGGCCCGAGATTCCGAACGATCCTGTGTGCGGCAAGCTCATTCGCAACCTGATCTACGGGGAGAAGATCATGAATTTCTACACGAAATTCTTAGGCGGGGAAGCCACTCATTTTGATTTCACTTGGATGCGCACCATCGCACCTGGGATCGGTTCCTATCCTCATTGCGACGTTATCTTTATGGGGCGAGGATCGAAGAATCTTTACACAACATGGACACCATTCGGAGACGTTCCGCTTGAGGTTGGTGGTCTCCTTCTGATCGAGGGCTCTCACAAAGACGAGGAGATTCGCCGGAATTACTCTTCCATGGATATCGATACCGCATGCGTCAATCGCAACAATGAAAGTGAGGTTAAGGCAGCGGGCTATCCTTCCTACGGAGCAATCAGTCTTGATTTTAGAGCCACACGAGATCGAGTAGGTGGGCGGTTGCTTACGGCAAAAGAGTTTAAGATGGGCGACATGCTGATGTTCAACGTGTATCTCGTACACGGATCTCTCGACAACCAATCGAAGGAGATTCGGTTATCAACCGATAGCCGCTATCAGTTAGCCTCGGAACCTTTGGACGAGCGTTGGGTTGGTGAAAACCCACCCGGCCATGGTGGGAATTCGATTAAGGGCCTCATCTGTTAGGTTCATGTGATGCCACTGAAGGCAGTTTTTCGACCCCATTATCATGTCTATTTCCCCCGCTATTCGCGTTCAGCATTTCCCTCTTAGTGACGTTCATGTAACCGGCGGGCCCTTCACCCATGCGAATAAGATTTGTGCGGAATATCTTTTAGCAGTTGAACCCGATCGACTGCTGCACAGTTTCCTGAAGCACTCCGGACTGGAACCCAAAGCACCGATCTACGAAGGCTGGGAGAACTTGGGGCTTGCCGGACACTCCCTTGGCCACTATCTCACCGCGTGTGCTCAAGAATATGCCGTGAATCAGGATCCTCGATTTAAAGAGAGGGTGGATTACATTGTCGGGGAACTTGTGGCTTGTCAGGCAAATCGACCAGATGGATATATTGCGGCGATGCCGGACGGAGACCGAGTTTGGAGCGAAATTAAGAACGGAGAAATCAGGAGCAAGGGGTTCGACCTGAACGGTCTTTGGGCGCCTTGGTACACCCATCATAAGGTCTTAGCTGGTCTAATCGACGCTTATCGCTTGACCGACAATCAACTTGCTCTGAAAGTGGCAGAGAAGTTTGCCGCCTGGGCAATCGAAACGACGAAGAACTTGACTCCCGACTTGTGGCAGAAGATGCTTGCATGTGAATACGGGGGGATGAACGACTCGCTTGCCGAACTCTACGCAATCACCCATGAAGCGAAGTATTTGGATTTGTCTCGACGATTCTACGACCACCTCGTCCTTGATCCTCTCGCAGACAAGCAAGACTCGCTGCCCGGAAAACATTCCAACACCCAAATCCCGAAGGTAATTGGACTCGCCCGTTTGTATGAAATTGAAGGCTCAAACCGCGATAGGGACATCGCTCAATTTTTCTGGGACACCGTCGTCCACCACCATACCTACGCAATCGGTGGCAACAGTAACCACGAATCCCTGGGCCCTCCTGACAAACGCAGCGATAGGTTGAGCACCAACACCTGTGAGACTTGTAATACCTACAACATGCTCAAGCTCACGCGGCATCTGTTTGAATGGGAGCCAAGGGCCGAGTATTTCGACTTTTACGAACGAGCGCATATCAACCATATTCTCGCGTCTCAAAACCCAGAATCGGGGATGATGAGTTACTTCGTTCCACTTTCGAGCGGGGCCCATCGAACCTACAGCACTCCGTTTGATGATTGGACATGCTGTCACGGTTCTGGCATGGAGAACCACACGAAACACGGTGATAGCGTCTACTTCCATCAAGGAAGTCAAAAGCTATTTGTCAACTTGTTCGTGCCCACTGAGCTGAACTGGCGAGAAGCTGGGATTTCCTTGAAACAAGAGAGTGACTTCCCGTACGATGGACGCATCAAGTTGACCATTACGGATGGGGCAGACGCAGACTTTGAACTTGCCATTCGGCACCCAAGTTGGGCTACTGGGGAAATCAGCGCGGAAGTGAATGGCCAAGTTGCTGCGACGTCCTCAAAACCATCGAGCTACTTTTCAATCATCCGCACCTGGAAGGTTGGAGACGAGGTCACGTTTATATTGCCGATGGAGCTTTATACCGAAGCAATGCCCGATAATCCCAACCGAGTCGCCATACTCTACGGCCCTGTGGTCTTAGCGGCGGACCTCGGTCTTGAAAGCGATGCTCCAAGCCGAACACCGGTGTTGATTACGGATTCCAAGCCTATTTCGGATTGGCTCCGACCGGTGGCCGGGGAAAGTCTAGCCTTTTTGACGCATGGGGTCGGACGGCCATCAGACTTGAAGCTCCGACCTTTCTTTGAACTCTACCGTGAGCGGTACGCGGTCTATTTCGACCAATTTAAAGAGGAGGAATGGGCCCAACAAGAGGTTGCGTATCGGCTGGAAGAACAGCGTCAACTCGATTTGGAAGCGCGCACCGTTGACACCATGCGAATCGGAGAAATGCAGCCGGAACGCGATCATGATTTGCAGGCCGAGAAGAATGATCTAAGAGATTCTAACGGTCAAGCATTTCGAACTCCGCTCGAAGGGGGTTGGTTTGAATTCACGATGAAAGTGGATTCGAGCTGTCAAAACGAACTCGTTATGACCTACTGGGGGAATGACCGAACAAAGCCAACGTTTGAGATACTGGTAAATGGTCAACATCTCGCGACGGAAACTTTGCCCAATCTCAAACAGAATCAGTACTTCGATGAAACGCTTGCTCTTCCAATCGAGCAAACCCAAGGCAAAGACGATGTGAGGATACGCGTTCAGGCTCTTCCCGGACACGCAGCAGGGTCATTGTCGTTCGCAAGAATGGTTCGTGAGAGTTAATCAGAAGGGACTCATGGGAATTCCATGAGTCCACCTCGTGCTCGTTTAATTAGCGATTGACGAACGACATGGAACCTTCGGGATATCGCATACCCGCCGCTGGTACCACGCTGGATAGCAAGGCGATCTCTTTTTCGGTGAGAGTTACCTCTGAGGATGCCGCGTTTTCTTCCAAGTACTTGAGCCTCTTGGTGCCTGGGATTGGAGTTAAATGCTCGCCCTGCGAAAGAACCCAAGCAAGTGCGATTTGAGCTGGCTTAGCCTCATGATCTGCTGCGATCTCGGTAACAATATCTACGATTTGTAGATTTTTCCTTAGGTTTTCCTCCTCAAATCGAGGGCTCATGCGTCTCCAGTCGTTATCTGCAAGGTCGTTCACGCTTTTGATCTGGCCCGTCAAAAAGCCCCGTCCGAGCGGAGAGTAGGGTACGAATGCGATGCCAAGCTCTTTACAGAGTGGAATGACATCATCGTGGTAGTCACGGGTCCAAAGGGAGAACTCGCTTTGGACCGCAGCGATTGGATGGACGGCATGCGCTCGTCGGATGGTTTCGACGGATGCTTCACTGAGCCCAAGAGCTTTCACTTTGCCTGACTTCACCAATTCGGCCATCGCCCCAACCGTTTCTTCGATCGGCACGCGATCATCCACACGGTGCTGATAGTAAAGGTCGACGTAATCGACCTGTAGTCGACTTAGCGACAAGTCAATCGATTTTCGAACGTATTCGGGAGTTCCGTCAACGATCCAACCTGCTTGAGATGCCACCAGGTCTTGGTGCGAGGTAAGCGACCGATCATAGACATTGCCGAACTTGGTTGCAAGGAAGACTTGGTCCCGAACGGATTTCAGGGCATGAGACAGTAATTTCTCATTCTCTCCCGCTCCGTATAAGTCCGCTGTATCCCAGTGATTGACGCCAAGTTCCAGGGCCCGACTTAATACCTTGAGTGACTCTTCGTCGTCTGGTGACCCATAAGCCCAAGACATGCCCATGCATCCCAATCCAATTTCACCGACGAGTGAATTCGCTATCTTTCTCTGTTTCAATCGATTCCTCCTGATTTTTCATGAGCGTACAAAGTTGCCTCAATTCTCGTATGCAAGGGTCATCCCCATCGGTTGCCGACCATCCTTGTCGGTACAACCCGATTTTGTAGTCGAGAATTTTGAGATTCCGTTCAAGCTCACTGATGCGAGAACAGACTTCCTTTCGATAGTTGAAGAGCAGTTGACCGCGTTCGTGAGTCGTGTCCTTTCCCTGTCTCGCTAACTCGGCGTATTTCTTAACTTGTTGAATGGGCATCCCCATCGAACGTAGCCGAGTTAGGAAAAGCAGAAAGTCGATTTCGCGCTGACTGTATCTTCTGTGCCCCCCGACGTTGCGAGACACCGGGACAAGTAGTCCCGCCTTTTCGTAATATCGAAGCGTATGCGGAGTGATGCCAATTTCATCCGCTGCCTCTTGAATCGTCCATTCACGCTCCATGACAATAGGTTACAGAGTTAGAGCGCGCTCTAAGTCAAGGGGCAAGGAAAGTTTTTTTGAAAACGGATGGTTAATCGGTCCAGAGATCTTCCCAACCAGTGGCTCTTTCCCAAAGAAACACCTGTCCCTTGATAAGGCGACATCCTTTGTCGATGCCAGCAATGGCGACCATATCATCTTGGGTGAGTTCCAAGGTGGTTGCGGCTCGGAAACTCTCGGCGTATTGAGAATGTTTGACTGAAAACGGAATGGGTACCTGGCCACGTTGGACCGCCCAGCGAATACAAACGGCGGCTGGCGATGTTCCAAGACGTTCAGCAATGGAGAGGATCACTGGATCTTCTACGTCAACGGTATCTTCGGGCGTGCGATCACGCTCGGGGCGGCTCGGGGACCCGAGTGGTGAGTAACCAACCGGCACGATGCCTTTCGACCGAACGTATTCGAAAAGTTCCGGCTGTTGAAAGTGGGGATGCAGTTCCATCTCGTTGGCCGCCGGCATGATTTCAGCATCGCGCAGGACCTGCTCAAGCTTGCCAATTGTCATGTTCGAAGTCCCAATATGTTTCACTAAGCCTCGTTGAACGAGGGACTCCAGTTGCCGCCAGGTCTTCATGTAGTTCTCATGGATATACGGCTTCGCATGAGGGTCTCGAGAGGAAACATCGACTTTGGGGGCGTGGTAGTTTGGATAGGGCCAGTGGATTAAGTAGAGATCAAGATAGTCAAGTTTAAGATCCGTGAGGGACTTTTCAAATGCAGGAACAACGTCAGATTCGGCATGGCAATTGTTCCAGAGCTTTGAAGTGATCCAAAGGTCCTCGCGGTCGATTCCGTTTTGGATGAGGTGTCGAATCGACGTTCCAACTTCTGCTTCATTTCCGTAGACTGCGGCGCAGTCAAAGTGACGATAGCCTACTTCGGCTGCATCAATAACCGCTGCTGCGACTTGGTCAGGAGTGTATTTATCGGATCCGAATGTTCCGAGTCCAATCGCGGGCATTTTTGCCCCAGTGAAGAGTTCTTGATGTGGAACTGCCATTTGTCTATTGTAGGCGAGCGAGGTTCCTTGCCGATAGGATTCATCCCTCATCAGTCTCACGACTAGAACAATGCGGATGACGAACGCTACCAACTTGGCGTCACAATCTCGATGAAGGCCATGGAACAGGAATTACCAGCGACCGTTACGTTCACTCCGATCGGATACGTGCGCACGACTAAGCGGTTAAAATTTGACGCCCCCCACCAACCTTCTCAAGACTCGATTGAAACCAACCGCGTTGTCCTAAACCCCGGACATCAGTTTGAGCTTGCCCTTCAGGACCTTGACGGATTTGATCGGATCTGGCTTGTCTTTTGGTTCGACAAAAACACAACTTGGCGTCCTCGAGCTTTACCTCCACGCGGACCAGCCAAACGTCGAGGCGTGTTCGCCACTCGGTCTCCCCATCGTCCGAATTCAATTGGACTTACCTGTGTTCAGCTCCTGTCAATCGACGGTCTGGAACTTACGGTGGGCCCGCTTGATCTCATTGATGGAACCCCGATCTTGGACATCAAGCCTTACCTCTCCACCGTCGATTCCTTTCCAGAAAGCAGCTTAGGCTGGGTCGGAGAAGTTGAGGAATTACTCTCAAATTCGCCCCCATTCGATATCCAAATTTCAGATGTAGCCAACCGCCAGCTGGAGTGGTTACGAAGCCGTTGGAATATCGACTTTACCGAACGGGCATTTTCGATTCTTAGGATCGACCCGACTCCGCATCGAACTCGTCGTATCCTTCACATTGGAGAAGGGCTCTATCGAATGGCTTGCGGACCGTGGCGACTTTACTTTCGAGTGGAAGGACAAATTGTCACGATCGAATCCATCAACAAGGGGTATGCCGATGAATCTCTCGTCATGGTTGGACGAGAGAAAATCACCGACAGAGAAGCTCAAATTGAATTTTCACAAACTCAATTTTAAGGTCACTTGGGCCAGTTCTTTGGCATCCAAGACGGCAAGCTAGAGACTGAATTCCTTGCATTTTCCGTCGTTGGGATACCCCAAGCCTGGAAGAATGGACCGAGGTTTTTGCCGACCAATCTCGAAAATCGGACCATAAACAGATCGCGTTTATCGATGTCAGACCGAGGCTCCTCAGATGGAGTCAAGTGCCAGTAACCGCCGAAAAGCTTGCTGAACGGCTCCCAGCCAAATTGTTCTCGAAGCTGAGCGAAAAACGTGAGAGCAAGGAAAGGATTGGATGTCCAATCGGAGTATTTCGCCCCGCCTTCGAGATACTTCGCGAGTCGCTTTTGAGCAGTAGCGGGTGCCATCGCTGGATGGGCATCCCCGTACGTACTTGGGGTCACTCCGTTCAGTTTCTCTGATCCGTAAAGCGAGAACAAGTTGTTCGTCACTTCACCGCAACCGTCCCAGGTCCAAGCCCCTTGCTGGAAGTTGTGCCCCATCTCATGGTAGAAACCCCACGTCCAGCTCTTGCCTCGCAGCTTCAACAGGCTGCACATTGTGTCCGCAACATCGATGTGAGTCATGATTGGGTACCCACTGTGCATGTAGCCTGCACTGATTTCGACGTCCGGACAATATTTCTCCAGGCGCGGATGATGGGGTGCCGCGTAAAACTTATAGCAATTCGCCATCATTTCGTCCCAATACGCCATGAGTGCTTCTCCATTCTTAGCCTTGCGGGCTGAGGAGATCGGCACAACTAATCCCACTAAGTTGCCTTGAAGCTCCGCCCAAGGGGCACCTGGCTTCGCAAGCATGTCGGCCCATTCTTTCTCCGAAGTCTTGCCGCGAATAAACAAGGGCGACATCACCGCATGACTCACGGAAATCTGAATTTTTCCGAGCGTGCATCGATAGGGTACTTCGATAAAGATGAGCCCCCCGAAAGGGTTCGCTACTTGAGTGTCTTCGAGTCGTATGGACTTATAAGTGCTAATGGCGGGAAACCGTGGCCACTTTTCTAAATCCCACAGAGTGTCGGTATGAGCGCCAATTCTGATGCCTAGCTCAGCTGAAGTGGCACTGTCAGGGACGGTCACGACAACGGTTTCACCAGGTGCGGCATAGAGTCCTGTGCTGTGCCAAGCCGGAATGGACGTGTCGATCGTTAGGGTCTTGTTGATCCGCGGAGCACTAGGTTCGACCGGTCCTGGGAAATTAGAGGATGACGGATCAGGCAAAGTTTCTCGTGGAGAAAGTTGTTTATATCGGTTTGCATCGATAACTGCCTTTAATCGTGAGAATGGCTTGTCGGTCGTGAGGGGATTCGTTACCGAAGGAATTCCATTGCCTGGCTCGTGAGAGGCAAGGTTCTTGATCTCGGTAGCGAGAGGAGAACTGTTAATCCCTTGATGCGAAAGCGTCCGTTGAACGGTAGAAGTTGCAGTGGCGATGTCCGATGTGTTCAATCCACCTTTCAGCAATCCGTCAATGGCACCGTCGGAAACGAGGAGCGGACTATCGGCTCCGTTCGGGGAATACTCTGCACCGACTTCGCCATCTTCAAAGGTGATACCGAAAGGTACGAGCATCCGATTGGCGGTTTGATCTGCAAGCAGATCTTTACCGGGCTGAGTCACCAACCAACCCCAGCCGGGACCAGCGATCAAGAGCCCGTGACCTGCTTTGACGAACTTCATGACTGCAATTTGGTCGGAGGAGTTGTTGTCGAGAGCCCCTTGAGTCATGCAGATGACGTCTAAATCAGAGAGGGTGGATCGAATGTTCTTGACGTTCACAATGCTCGGAACCGCTCCTGCATCGCTGAGCGGCTTATTGAGGCCGGGTGTGTCAAGGAGTCCAATTCTCAAACCCGTAAGTGGCTTTCTCGAGAGCCAGGTCACAATGTTGGCAAGGAATCGTCCATTGCTGGGATTTTCCATCGAACGAGAGGAAAAGAATCCTTCGTGCCCTCCCGCAACTGCTCGACCGCTTTCGACTTTTGTCGCGACAAACAGCGGAGCAAGGGCTTTGCCCTGCTTGCCAGTGATCAATACAAAAGCATCGCCTGACGCATTGATTGGTCCAGGTGATGCGCCGGGAGCAACGAGGGAAGTCACTCCCCGAGTTAATACTGATCGGTCTTCAGCGTGACCATTCTGAAACCGACTTCCTCCCGCCGAAAGTGTCAAACACAAAAGAGAACCCACAAATGAAACCGACATTCTAGTGGGTTAGACGTAAGTTAGCCTAGATTTAGCACGCGATGTCCTTGTCGAGGACATCGCGCTTGGAGCATGTTTACTTCTTAGCCGGGCCGCCCGTTACTCCGGGCCAAGTATCGGTGCGGAATGGGAAGGCGGGAAGGCCAGCCTGATTGTAAAGATTGCTTTCGTAGTAGGTGGCCCACGAATATCTTACGGCTACTGGATTGGGAACCTGCGGCGCGGAAACAACGACGGTGTTTCCGTCAATTTTTGCGTCTGCCCAATACCATTTGTGGTCATCGCCTGCGATTGCAAAACCGACTAGCGGACCATCCTTGGCGGTTAAGCCCCCTTCGGCGTGATCGAAGGTTAAGCGAATGGAGCTTCCTTCAATTCTCTTCGAGTGGAAGACTGGGCCAGAGCTTTCGACCTTCATGTGATAGGTTTTTTGCTCAGCTACCAAGGCTAATCTGCGTCCAACTTCTTGTTTGTTCTTGGGGTGGATGTCTCTTGACTCACCAATATCGATCGCGGTTGCGATGCCTGCATTTCGGACTTTCTGGGCTGTCATCCACTGGGCTTCTCGAAGTTCAGCCCACGCGTCGTCCCCAGGAACGGTCGGTTTGGCACCAAAGCCGGCAAGCTGGACAATTAAGAATGGGAAGTCGCCCTGACCGAAGTTGCGATGCCAGGATTCGATCATCGTTGGCAATAGAGTGCGATATTGGTAGGCCTGGCCCGCATTGCTCTCACCTTGATACCAAATTGCTCCCTTAACGCCGTAAGGCACGATCGGCTGAATCATGCCGTTGTACAGCACGGTCGGATAGTTGGGATTATCATCGAGCGTCGCAGGAAGCATGTTCGCGGTGGTGATAACCGCGCCGAGCTTCATCTTCCATTCGCCGCGAAGCTGAATAGTTTCGTGTCCGGCAAGGTCGAGTCCAAGTGTCGAGGGCTCTCCCCAAATTCCGCCTGGTGAGCTGGTGTCGGTAACTCGGACGGTAATGACGTTCTTGCCAGGTTTAAGAATGCTGGCCGGCACTTTGTATTTGCGTTGAACGCTGTATCCATCGGTTGCGCCGACCTTCACGCCGTTCACCCATGCCATATCATTGTCGTCGGCAATAAATCGCAGAGTCCCTTCCGCGATGGAATCAGCGGGGATATCCACGACCTTTCTCATCCAGACGACACTCATCTGGTTGACGAATTCTGGGTAACCCGCTTTCTGGATAAATCCAGGAACCGTGGTTGTCTTCCAATCCTTTTCGTCGACATCCGGAGCTTCCCAGCCTGGGTTGGTCATCGACCCTTTGTCGTTCTTGGAATACCATGCGGCAAATGGATCGCCCGCTAATTTCGCAGATTGCTTCTTGGCCTCTCGAGCTGCATCTAACTGAGCAAGGAAGGGGCGATATTCGGGAAGTTTGTCTCCCAATTCCTTGGCGCTAGTCCAAGCTTGGGCAGGAGTGCCACCCCAAGAGGTATGGATCAAGCCAATCGGAATGTTCAAGTCTTGGTGGAGCTTCTTTCCGAAGAAGTAAGCAACCGCTGAAAATCCGGACCATGTGCCATCGGTCTTGATGTTGTTTGGCGTGCAAGTCATCCAAGACCCACCGGTCGATTCCATAGGATCCAGCGCCACCAACTTTGGCTCCGCAAATAATCGGATATTGGGGAAGTTTGCGGCGTTGATTTCCTCTTCTGCATTGGAGAGATTTCCAATGCCAAACTCCATATTCGATTGACCTGAGCAGATCCAGACGTCGCCAACCAATATATTGTTGAAGGTTTCCGTTTTTGGACCCTCGATGGTCATTTTATAGGGACCACCGACCTCGAAGGGGCCGATCTTTGCGAGCCACTTACCGTCCTTGTTAGCTACGGTTGTGACTGACTCGTCATTCATCGTGACGGTAATCTTCGTCCCAGCCGGCGCCCAGCCCCACACGGGGTCTTTCATCCCTCGTTGGAGCACCATATTGTCCGAAAACATTGGACTGACGAAGGGCTTCGTGTTTTGTGCCTTAACGGCATGAGGGGTTGCTAAAAGCAGTATTGCTACAGGAATCATGAGCATCATCGCCACACGCGGAATTATCCGTAACATATAGACTTAAGTTTAATGGATTCGATTCCGGATTTTTCTTTCGCATTGTAACGCTTTTCCGTGAATCGACAGAATATGCCCCGTCGCCCTTGCCTAGTCAGTAACCGGAAGGCCTTTTATGGTCCGGTTACTGATATTTTTCGTCAAGTTCGCCTAAGCGACTTACTTCGATTTTGATGAATCTAGGCGTTTGAGATAGCTTACGAGAACGGGCATCACTCGCTTGATCAGATCACCTTTGACCATCACGTCACCTTCGGCCTCTTTGGAGCTTCGGATCGAGAGAAAACCGCTGACGCAATGCCCAGGTTCGAAGCCCGTGGACTCGCTGAATCGACCAATCGTAAACATCAGCATCTCGCTCTCCATCGCGTTTTGCCCCATGCCGTCATCGATCGTTCCTGTCTTCATCGCAATTCGATAGCCACCACCTGATACGGTTGATCGAATCTTCGCGAGATCCTCTGCCGGGATGGTCGTTATCTGCATGAGCGGATTGATGAGATGAGCTTTTCGCCAATCGAACTTGTCGATCGGGCTGGGCATTGTCTCTTTCACCTTGTTGGGAACCGTGCTCATGGTGGGTTGCACTTTCTGACCGGTTGTAATTCGAGCAAAGTTGGTCGCCATGGTGACCGCATTCCAGCGACACTCCCCTCCTCCAATCATGTAGCGAATCAATTGGCCGTCTAAGTCTGTGAGACTGGTGGTATCTGCCCAATGGACTTCCGGAAGGCCAAGGTTCTTGAGGCTTTGCTTGTTACTGGCGGAGAGATCAAACGGCGCGAGGAACTGTCGTTCCATCCCGTCGTCCCATCGATTGATTTCGTTGGTGTTGAAAGGAACCACGTTCGGCCCATAACACTGCTCGATACCCCTGAAATAAGCGGTGTCGGCAAGTTCTATGCTGGAAACCGTCGTTGGGTTCGTGAATAAGCGATGCAGTGCTTGACCTGGCGTAAACGACATTGCTTGCCCGCCCATTCGGATGTCGCTCCCCGACGACCGCGCCATCATCTTGGACAACTCATCTTTCATCTGGGCTGAGTGTGCTTTGTCCGAAACCAGGCCAATCGTCGAAGTGACGATCGCGGGCCACGTGCGCGAGTCCCTCAGGTAGGTGAACATATCAACGTCGCTTCTCGGGTTCTCTTTCGAGCCGAGCCCTTTGCCTTGTTTGAGATGAATATCTCCCAACTTGCGGTAAGCGCGCCGGTTTTCGCCGAATTTGTCGACATAGCTTTCAATCGCGGAAGACTCGCTTACGTGCAGTTGAGTTAAGTCAAATGCCTTACTGTCGAGTTGAGTGTTAAGCGCCGCAAAACTGATCGGCTTCACCGTCGATCCGATCGTACGATTCACAAGTGCCCAACTCGAACGAGCCGCGACTTGAGCGTCTGACTCGGTGCCGAATCGGTCTTCAATGAGGTTGAAATCGTCTCGCGGATCGCACTGAGGAAGCGAGGCTAAAGCTCGAATTTGACCAGAGTGAGAATCAAGAACGGACACCGCGGTGAACGGTAAGCCGTCCGGCATAGTCGCACCCCGATCAACTAAGCGACCTCTTTCCTTAGCCCACTTTCGCAGGGTGGATTGCAAGTCACGCTGTAGCTGAAGGTCGACCGATAGCTGAATATCGCCCGGTTTCTTCTTGGCATTCCGTGCCACTTCATCTCCGATTTCACCAATGGTGTAGGCAAGTGGAAAGTCTGAGCCTTGCGGATAGGTGCGGGCATACTTTCCGTTTCGCCATGCCACGCCCGCCAGCTTGTTTTCGGTTGCTCCTAAATAGTGAATCGAAAGCTTCATCGGGATGCCGTCGGAGCCGGTGTACTCAAGGGAAACGATGTCAGATTCCTTGATCTCCAATTCGTTGAGCTTTAGATCCGGGCGTTGGCCGTTAATCAAGATGGTTCCAGGCTTCCCGAAACTCTTCCAGCGAAGAATAATTCGGTCACCGTCGAGCTTGATTCCACCGTAGTCAATCGTCTTGCGTTGTCTTCCTGATTGGACAAGTTGCTTGATGTCAATCGCCTGAGCTTCAACCGTATGGATGGGTTGACCCAAGATAATCTCGCTCGGGCCCATACCTTCCGCCATGAGGATCGGAACACGGCTTCCACCTACCACGAGTTGGTGCCGCTTGATCTTGCCGCTGGCAAGAAGCGAACCATGCCAAGCAACCCCTTCTTCATGCTCAAATGGTGACTTCAAGAGGAAGAAATGCTTGTCAATTGTGAGACTCGAAAGAGCGCCTCGGGGTTGAACCAATGCCGTTTTGGTCACCTCACCGCTATCAAAGCTCGCAACCATCTCTCGGACCAGAGTGGAAGCATGAGAGATTGCAGCCGTACTTTCCAGTGGGATCTGACCTTCTCGAACTTGCTCGCGAGCTTCATCGGCGGCTTGTTGAAGTGCGGTAAGCGTGTTGGAGGATAGATTGTATGGCTGTTTAGGATTCCCGGTCGTTGCGGCTAGGTCCACGAGAACAAAGAGCCAACCGAGGGTAAGCACAGCGGGGAATAGCCACCACGAGATGGCATTGTTGCGAGCATCTTTACGGGATAGCGGGTCCGCTTGGGAGTTCCAACTCCCCGGGAATGCGATGAGTAAAACGGCCGCAACTAGAAGTGTTCCGTTAAGGATCAGGTCCTTGAGCGAGTTCAACGAGAGAAGAGGAACGTTTTGTCCCGTAAATGGGATGACCCACATGTTTGCGAGCGCCATGTAGACGGCGGTGCAACCGAACACACCGCCAATCGCAAATAAACCTCGGGCATTTGCCTTTTGATTCTTTGAACAAGCAGCCAACCAAGCCGCTCGAAATACTGCGAGTGCCAAGAGTAGGATGAGCCCGATCACCATGGCTCCCGCCAGCTTTCCATGCTCGCCTACGAGATAGACACTGAAAGCCGCGTCCGACAAAGTCGTGGGATAGGTCATTCCGACATTGCTTAAGGGCGCCGCAAAATATCCCACGCCGTTGGCTTTCTGGTAAGCGATCATTTCCCACCGCTGATGCAAAGTCTCTTGCATCTTGTGGGGCGAGAATGGTCCAAGCCTGGTTTGAGGATCGATCAGCAAATGCTCGGCAACCGTGGGGTTCGTTGCGGCTAGTCGGTAAGGGAACGCTGCTCCTTTTAATCCTGCCTTCGAGGCAGGACTCGTCAGCATCTTCTCACCAATCGAACTCGCGAAGATCACACCAAACAAGGCCACCGCAAGCAAGCTGAATAGAGCCAACTTGGCGCGTATAGCCCGTGAAATCAAGTAGGAATCATCGGAACTCTTACTCACTCCAAATGCAGCAGTGATGCCGCCAACGCAGAGAGCGACGACGATCGGTAAGAAGAAAAGGAAGGTCCCTGGGTCGAGTGCGAATAAGAGCAACGACGATGCCCAGAGCATCGGGTTTCGGTCCCAGAATTGCTTCTTACTAAGAAGGTGCTTCATCCAGCCAACCTTGGCCGTCATCTCTCCGAGTTTGAGTTGAGCCGTGGTTGACGAGTTGGAAGCCGTCTCTTCGAAATCATCGTCCCGAGCTTCACCCACTCCTTCGAAAACGATGCCGAGCACTACGAGGAGAACTGCAAGCAAGACCAAGTCAGGGAATGGAAAATGGACGGCCTTCTGGAGGAAAAGAACGACGCTGATGAACAAAGCGAGTCCATAGGACGCGCGGGACAAGAACAGCCAGGGGCGAACGGCAACCTTTTGAAGATTCCTTGCCGTTAAGTCTCCGAATTTCTCAGTCCATCCTTGTCGAGCCGCTGGTTGTTTGGCATGTACCACCGCGATCGAAAGAAATCCGAGGATGGGCGGCAAAATAAGCGCCGGTAGCCAAGCTTTAATCCATGCTCCTCTAAACGAAGCCGCCGAAACAGCATCCATGTTAAAGGGAGGCAAGACCGAAATTCGGTAAGCGAGAACAAGTCGCACGGCGAGCAAGGCGCTGCTAACAACCCAGAGCACAAACGCACCATGAACGGGGGCAATGTTTACCGGTATTTGTCGACGCCGTTTACTACCTAATATCGGCAATCTGGCGTAAGACGAGACACAGAGTAAGAGGCCCGCAATTAACCCCACTGCGGGTAAGAACCAAGGGTAGCCAGCTTTGAAAAATGGGTCTGCCAAGCAGTAAATTGGAGCGACCGTTCCGCCGCCCAGAATTTGGCTTTCGTTCGGAACAATCTTCGACGAGGCATCGGAACTGCTTCCGACGATGCCCATTTGGGTGCCGTCATCTGAAATATGAGCGGTGGCAAGAAAGCCCTCGTTGAGATTGCCGGTCTCGAAGAGATATCCATCGCCGTCTTGACCCATGTCCGTGCTTGCCAACTGAACTTGGTTTCCATGAGCCTTTAAAACATCCGCTGGAGG
This sequence comes from uncultured Armatimonadota bacterium, assembly GCA_903899015.1. Classification (GTDB taxonomy): domain Bacteria; phylum Armatimonadota; class Fimbriimonadia; order Fimbriimonadales; family Fimbriimonadaceae; genus Fimbriimonas. The sequence goes on from CAIUHP010000107.1 coordinate 33,095, forward strand.
CAACGGATAGGATCGAGGAGGGTCGAAGAGAAAGCGAAGCTGGGCATGCCCACCCGCAGTAGGAGCCTGCTGAGTAGGAAGAAGTAAGGCGTTGCGGCTATCGGTGCTAAAGACTTCTAGGCGGAACCGATCATTAATGGCCTCAATTCCTGTTTGCGGGATAGTGTCGGACGAGTCGCATCTGATTTGTGCGAGTTGGTCGTACGTATCGTCCGAAGGATCAAGAAGTTTTGGGGGTTCCTGGAGACCCAGATAGAGGAATCCAACCGGGCTGTCGCCGTCACCTCTGCGCTGGCGAATGAACTGAATCGAATCAAGCGCGGAGGTTCCGTAGCCATTGTTTAGAGGTTGAAGCTGCTTTCGGAGGGCGTCAGCCTTCGCTTGCTTCACAAGTTCCCGTAAGGAAATGTGGTCAAGGATCGGAGGAATAGGCAACACGCTTGACCAATCTTGGCTGGCAAAAGAAAGGGTGTTACGGGAAAGCTTGACCTCAATTGCCGTGCTCTTTGATGATTTTCTTCGCGAACCTGCCGATTTTCGTTCGGGGGTGGAAATATGATACGTGGTGGTTAGTTCGGGAACGGTCCAACCCCCAACCGGCTTGTTGACGCAAATTCGATTCAGCCGAACGATCGCTCCATTCGTATGAGCTTCTGCTCGGTAACTCTTAATGAGTGCTCCCTCGGTTTTGTCTGGCCGCAGGTCAATCCAAGAGCTTGGTGAGAGTGCAAACCAGCGGAAGGATCGCTTGATGGGAGCTTGACTATCGATCACGTCGCCCGTAATTCGGACGTTTGACGTATTTCCGGAGATGGACGGCACGGTGACGGCAACGCCGCGAAATTCAATATGCCGGACTAATTTGCGCGTTTCCTGACCCGGAAAGCCGATGATTCCTATCACCAGACCAGCCAAGATGAGCACCGAGAGAACGAGATAACCCGTGGTAATAAGACGACCGAGCAAGAACGCGTCGGACCTCCTAGACCCGGGCATCAGGAAGTAACCCAGATAACCGAGCGTGATCAAAAATAGAAAGAGCAGCAGTAAACCCAAGCCGATAAATCCCCTACATCAAACAGACCGATACCGAAAATGGAAGCGATAAGTTGCGTTAAGCCGGGCGAATAATGTGAAGCCCGGTTTCGGTGGGGGCATAGAATTCTCGGAAATCCGAAAGACTTGGCCCGGTGTCGCGCAACGTCAATAGAAGTGGGGAAAGTGAATCGACGTGAGGATGCGGTTTCGATTCATGGGTAGGAGTGGAGACACCCTCAAATGCATTGACTGCGCGACGCCAAGGTTCCATCACCAATTTACGATCGGAAAAAGACTTGGACATCGCATCCGCGAGTCGGATGAGGTTTAGAAGCATCCCATTGAAAGCTTGTTTGTCTCCGCATTGTCTGGCTAAGCCGAGGTGAGCAAGCGAATAGTTTGTGAGATAAGCAAATGCTAATCCCCAGGTGTCTCCTCGAGGACGGTTGAGCACCACATCGTGGCAAACGGCTTCCGTGCGGCTTACAAGCTCCTGGTATTTTGCTTGGAATTCGGAGTTCTTATTCTCCAACTCCTTCATCTTCTTGATCTGACTCGAAGTTAGGCCCTGAATCTTTTCAAGCTGCCTCTCTACTTTTTGTGATTGTTCTCGAATTCCTTTTCGTTTGTTGTTACTGGGTCGGTTCGCGGGATCATTCATGCTGCATCGCCTCCGTTAGGGTTTCCAATCGCTCTGAGACATACGCTATCCATGCGCTCATCTCGTCGTTTAATTTCTCCGCATCGGCCAAGTCAATGCGGGTCTGATCAAGCTCCCGAGTGACTTTGTCCAGCTCATGCGAGAGGGACTGTAGGTTTGATTTCAATTCTTGAAGCTGTTTCACTGCATCAGCCGCTTTCGACTGGCTGTTTCTTGCTTCTAAGACTGCGTCATCAATTAACTTCTGAAAGGCGTTTTTGTCTTCGGCAAACTTTCGATACGACTGCAGTTGCTCAATTTGCTGGGTGAGCGACTCGTGCCGACGGTATCGATCTTGGATCTGATTCACGACGGTTTCTTCTGCCGATGGAACCGCGTCTGCCGTACGTCCTAGTCGACCGCCTTCAGCTCTGACGAACTCTACCAATTCCCGCTCTCGGGCCGTGGTTGTGAATTTAGGTTCGCCTTTAGAAGTAGGTTTTTTCTTACCACCGGTGGTTTTTCGACTCAGAAAATAACCTGCACCGCCGCCCGCACCGAGACAAACGATGCCAACCAAGAGGGTGGTAATCATCGGGTCAAGGGCTGTGTTTGAACTCGAAGGTTTCTCAGTATTGGGCTTTGGTTTCTTTTCTTCTACCGGAGCAGCACCAGTTTTGCTCATTGGTTCGGCGTTAAAACTAAGCGGTTTATCTCGGTGCACCCAAACGAGACCATGTTTCTTGTCGATGAATTGGAAGAATTCGGTCTTTGATTTCAAGCGACCAAGAATCAAGCCCCATGCCTTTGTATCGGATACCTTCTCGTTGGTATCTGAAAACATGACCAGAAGCGTGCTGGCGGGTTTGCCTAACGACTTGGCGATCTCATCAAATTTCTTTAAATCTGATTCCGCGAGTTTGGCGCCTTGATCGACTTTTTCTAAGCTAATGCTGCTCTGTTTTTGGCCAAATCGAAATGTTAGTTTGGTGGCCGAGTCGCCATCATCCGAAGCGAGGACGTCGGAAGCTAGCTGATAGGCATTTTCGATCGGAGCATTTGAAACCACTTGCCCAAGGTCGGGTGGCAATTTCGATTGCTTCAGCCATCGGTCAAGGTCTGCTTGTTGAGTTGAATCCGCAAGCTCCCATGCTCCTCCGTGTGTAAGCACGAATCGCTCCTTTGCTGTAAACAGTGCAAATCGATCTTCGCTCAGTCGACACCAATGGGCACCTCCCCAATCCGCAAAAGCGGGAGCCGCAAAAAGAAGGGCGGTAAGCCCGACAACTATTCGTCGAGCAGTAGTGCTGGCCATAGCATCTCCCTTAATTGCATCGAATCTTCTGCGCCATAGATGGATTCCTTCAGTTTGATCGTTTGTCCTGAGCTTGTCGAGACAACGAGGTGGCTGGAAGTTTTGGGAGGTCGGACCTCAATCACTAATTGGTTGCAGTTCATCAAGGTACCCATCACCGATCCTCCTGGTTTGCGCTGAAGATCAATTCGATATCCCTTGCTCGGTAAGTAGTAAACAACTTGTGCGTCGTAAATGCCTCGCTGAACCTCGACTCTGCGGCTCGTATTGAGGACATCCATATCGACGATCACGGGATCGCCTCCGGCTGCGGTTGTAACTACCAACTGACCATGAATGGCGTCGGGATTCTGCATGACAGGATTACTTGTAAACCAATCTAGCGCTCCGTACGCACATCCATCTTTCAAGTTCGCCCCGCTTAATTCCACCGCTAGATGGTCCAGAGCGTTGGGAGGATTCTCGTCACCCCGATCGGTGACGAAGCCTTTGACTCGATTTAAGAGCGAAACTTTGGGTTTTGAACTCGTAACTGTTTTCGCTAGATGAGCGGTACCCAACTGCTTGAGTTGTTGCTCCGTGAAGATGCTCCCGAATCCTGAATCTTGAAGCAGTTTTGTTAACCTGTTCTTCAACGGTCGGAATTGAGAACCTTGTCCCGCAAGAATGAGGTGAGTTCGAACGTGTTTGGGACGATGCCCGTCACCACTTTTTGCTCCGGTAGCCGTTCCCATCATAAACGAGAGCGCTTGAGCCGCATCGTCGAATTCGACATTGTCATTGCCGTATACGTGGGCTTGGGCTAGCTCAATGAGAACCTGATCGAGGTTTTCAGCCACGTACTCTTCAACTTCCTGTTGTAGCTCCTTCCACGCGAGTGCGATCGCGTGTGCGAAAGGATCTTCGGGTGGGGCATCCTTCCGCTTGGCTTTGGTAGAAGCCAACGAAGCTAATGCCTGGGAAGCGATAGCACGTAATCGGTTCGGCTGTTCGATCGCTTCGGCAATCGCGGAATGAATTTGAGTGCGTTGTCCGATCGTTAATAAAACGTCATGAATTGCGGCCGCTTGGTCCACCGTTAATTGGGCGATGAATTCGCATAATTCCTGACTTTCTGTCTTCGATCCAGCGTCTGGAATAACGATGCCTGTCTCGTTAAGATTAAGTTCACGCTTGTAACTGTCACATATCCTTTCAAATTCAAGCAACCGTCGGCTCTGCGCTGAGTCCTCCGCGATTTGAGCCGTACTGCGAGTGGTAAACCTCATCGGGCATCGCTTGAGATCCTTAAGGCGACCGACTTCATCTTCTTCCAAGTTGGTGAAGGAGTCCAATGTCTTGCGTAAGTTCAAGTCGATCAGCTTCTCAAAGAACTTGGCGAGGATGAAGGTCATTTTTGCTCCCCCGCTTGCCCTTCCTGTTCGGGAGTCCACAAAGACGTGTTTCATCACTGCACTGGCGGCAGAATGTAGTCCCCGACTTTCTTTCTCGGCCGGGCTTGCATCCTTATGAGTCACTGCCATCAATGTGAGGTCAGTCGTGCCCTTGCCTACATCGATGGTCAGATATTTTTGCTCCATCGCCTGGATTTCTTTGCTCGAAAGCCCGGTGTCCGGTTGAACCTTTGCCATGTAGTAGAACACAACCGCATCCGACTCCGTGATGGTATGGACTTCGCATTGAAGGGCCTCACTAACCGAATTAGAAAGCACTTCGCGATGGAACGGACTATAAGTGTTCGGGACCGTAAGGATGACTACGCAGTCCTTCCACTCGGGCGGTCGATTGAATTCATCTCGAACGTCGGGGTGCGGCCGAATGAAGTTCTCAAGGATAAGGCAAACCTGGTTTTTGATGATCTCGACCGGATGTAGCTTGACAAGATCGGGCTTCCCTCCCGCCATGATTTCGTAAGGACGTTCCAATCCGATGCCGGACTGAAAGATTAACTTCGCGTTTGGCAGAAGCGTTTTGGCGGGGAAGGGGGACGAGATGTCGTCAATGAATTTAAAGAAACATCGGCTTGAATTCTTACCCAGGTCAACCTTCGAACCGCTGGCTAAGGCTTGGATGATGTAGCTATCAAATTCGATCAAATCGGTATGCGGATGATCTTTTGGTAACACCTCCAAATAGCCATATTTGGAATGTTCACGAGCCGATAACGCCTGGTCCGATTGAAAAAGTGCGTTCACCGCATATCGGCTCTTGAGTCGATGCGATTGGCGCCCATTTTTGTCCCGTAGTAGATCCGGTTCGCCTGCAAGTGCCCGCAGGAAGTATTGCAAGTCGATTTGCTTGTAATCATTCTCGCCAGGAACTGCGACATAAGCAACCGTCGAATCGGAGCCAAGGTCCAGCGAGATGCGATAGAGCTTGCTCCGATCTCTTGGGGCAGAGTAAGGCGGTTGATCGATTTCGGATTCAGGATTCATGGCTAATTCAACTCAGAGCGTGTTAAAAGTGATTGAGACAGAAATCGAACGGAAACTTGCGCCCTTTGGTTCCTTCCATTGGACATCTTTCGATCAAGCCAGAGTTCGAACTCTCCCGAACTCGGTGGTTCATCTTGCCACATGAATTCGACCGACCGAGGCAGATTGAGAACGGAATAGCTTTCGCAATCGGCTGCCAGCTTAGGAACCCGAAGGCGGGGATCCCAATGCAAGGTGGTATTCCGATAGAAAATTCTTCGAATAAGGCGGGAAGGGAGCACCAAAACCGCTGCGACCTCTCCGTTCGAAAGTGGAACGCGGGTGCGGTGACGAGAATTTACACGCTGGGCGAGCGGAGGGAGGGCAAACGAAGAGACATATCCGGGCAGGTAAAGGAAGAAGTGCCGCGCTTGGAAAATATTGTAATAAATCCAGCCCAACATCGATCCAATCAGTGCCAGTAGAACGAAGCCGAGTCCGAAAGACCGAACCATCGATTCTCCCGGCAGCATGACGGGTTGCTCGTATAGAACCTGAAAGGTCTGTGACCCAAGCAAGGGGTTGGAGGCGGTTCTAGAAACGAGTAAGTATGCCCGGGCATTTCCGCCGCTCACCTTTCCGAGCTGATAATCCGTCTGCTGGGTCAATAATTTCTCATTGACACGACTTTCTCGGTCGGACTGAATTCTCAATGCAGCCTTCGAGCCAATAAGTTTTTCTTCCGGCGACAAATGAGCTTGTAGTCCGCTGGCCGAACCGCTGATGCTCAACGAATCGAGCGGTCGAAGTTTAGTTAGTGCTCCTGCCGCTTGGTTTGTTGTCGTTGGAACTGCCTTGAAAATCGTTATTGCGACGAGATCAAGATCTTGCCCAAATGTCTTTTGGAGCCAAACACCCGAAAGTCCATTTCGGTCGGTAAGGCGAACGGAATTACTGAAGAGTTTATTCTTCCGGCCGAGTTCCTCTCGAACGCCGGGCGAGAGGTGCATTCCAAGCGTATTCGCTTCAAGAACAACGCTGCCATCGTTCATCTGCATGTCGTTAAGCAGAATGACGTAGGTCTCTTGAACGGGCTTTTTGCTGGGAACTCGTGCCGCCTCCATCCCGACTGGAAGCGCCCAAGCAAGGACGTTCAGGTTTGTGTGGCTTGTGGGATGAATCGCTCGTTGAAATCGATCTCGCGTTAGGTTGGGATTGGCTCGAATCACAACGCGCGCATAGTCTTCATCAAGGCGTGCGTTTTTGAGTCGGATATAGGCTTGGTCAGCCCGTGATTCGGTGTCGATTCCGTAATGAACAATTGAAACGAGGTCTCGGTTTGGGCGGTACCAAGCGGCTTTTTCGCCCTTGTTGGGCGAGTAGAGCAAATGAGTCAAGTACCGTTCTGCCGAGGCCAATGCTTGACGTTTGGTGCCGACAGGAACCGGTTTCAGACTGTTGGCAACCATGGACCAACTTGAGTCCACCAATACGATGAAGTGGCGGGGCCCGTCCGGTATCGTAATTTGGGTTTGTTGAGCACACGCAGTCGATGCAAACAATCCAAATACGAGAAAACTGAACCACTGTTTGAAGTATGGGTTCGTTTTCATCAAGACTTACTTTACGCTCGAAATCGCCAGATAGGTTCACTACCGAAGCAAAGTTTGGGCACGTTCCTTAACAGAGAAATTTGTCATCAATTTGGGTTTTCGCGTGGGTAACCTTCGGCGGCATGTTGCTAGTTGCGTGCTTTGCCCTTTTCGCCATGACACCTCCGAAGTTTTCAGGATCGGCAGCGCTCGATGATGCCGTCAACCAAGCAATTCATGAACGCCGCATTCCCGGCGCAGTGCTCATCGTAGGCCACGATGGCCATATTGTGCATCGAAAAGCCTATGGCAATCGTGCAGAAACTCCCACCATTGAGCCGATGACACTCGACACCATCTTCGATTGTGCTTCGCTCACGAAAGTGGTTGCGACAACTCCATGCTTGATGGAGCTGTTTGAGAAAGGGAAATTCCGCGTCAACGATAAGGTCACCGATTACATCCCAGAATTTCAGCATGGGGATAGCCCGGTTACGTTGCGTAATCTGATGACTCATTTCTCGGGCTTGCGACCAGATGTGGATCTCTCTCCCGCTTGGTCCGGATACGAGACCGGTATCCACCTTGCATGCATTGATCCGCCAACAAGCGCTCCGAATCTCCATCACGTATACAGTGATATCAACTTCATCCTGCTCGGCGAACTCGTGCACCGTTTGAGTGGCGAGACGCTTGCGGCCTATGCCAAAAAGCACGTGTTTGAGCCGCTTGGAATGAAAGATTCCATGTTTCAACCTCCCGCGTCTCTCATTCCGCGTATCGCGCCAACTGAAAAACTGCCTAAGTCAGGCGAACTTTTACGAGGCGTGGTTCATGATCCTACCGCACGAAACATGGGTGGAATCGCGGGCCACGCGGGTCTGTTTTCGACCGGGGATGACCTCGCCCGTTACTGTCAGATGATGCTGAATCTCGGGGAGCTAGACCACCACCGGATCGTTAGTAAGCTGACCGTCGAGAAATTCACGCGTCCTCAGACTCCGTCGGATCAGCCGGTTCTCAGAGGCTTAGGATGGGATATTGATTCTCCTTACTCAGGCAATCGAGGAGAGTTGTTCCCAATCGGGTCATATGGCCACACCGGTTTCACCGGCACATCCATTTGGATCGATCCGACGAGCAAAACGTTTGTGATTCTGCTAACGAATGCGATCCACAACGGACCCCGACCTTCGATGCTAGCCCTGCGTTCCAAAGTCGCCACGATTACTGCGGCGTCTCTTGGAATGACTGCAAGAAGGGTCGCCTTAGATGGCTACAACGACACGATCAACTACGTTGGACGTCGCCGAGTCGTCGAACATCAAGGAGCTACTTTAACCGGTCTGGATGTATTAGAAGCTTCTGGATTTGAGCCTTTCATTGGTAAGAAGATTGGCTTGATCACCAACCACACCGGTTTAGATCATAGCGGTCGCCGCAATGTAGATCTATTCGTGGGAGCAGGCATTAAGGTTGGAGCGCTCTTTTCGCCCGAACATGGATGGGCCGGTGCGGTCGATCATCCTGGGGTTAAGGATACAACCGACGCCGTAACAGGCATCCCAGTTCACAGTCTCTACGGAGATACGATGCGCCCAACTATGGACATGCTCCATGGACTGGACGCGCTTGTTTTCGATATTCAGGACATTGGAGTACGTTTCTATACCTACGAAACGACGATGGCCTACGCCATGGAATCGGCTGCACAAGCTCATATTCCGTTTTATGTTTTGGACCGCCCCAACCCAATCAGCGGTGTACGGGTAGAAGGCCCCCTCATGGATGCCGCGAACACTTCTTTTGTGGGCTATCTTGCAGGAATGCCGGTGCGTCATGGTTTGACAATTGGAGAACTGGCCACGTACTTTAACTCAGAGAACAAGATCGGCGCAGAACTCCATATCATCAGAATGCAGAACTGGGATCGAGGCGACTTCCTTGATTCCACAAACGTGCCTTGGGTGAACCCGTCACCCAACATGCGAAGTCTGAATGCGGCTTTGCTCTATCCTGGGCTTTGTCTTCTGGAATATTCGTCAAACGTTTCCATGGGTAGGGGCACTGACTCACCGTTTGAACAAATTGGAGCTGACTTCATCGATGGCCGGAAGCTATCCGCTTTCCTGAATCGAAGAGGATTGCCGGGAGTACGAACTTATCCCACAAGCTTCACACCGACCACTTCGAAATTCGAAGGAGTTCGCGTGGAAGGAGTTCGATTTGTCATTACCGATCGGGAGAACATGGATTCCGTTCGAGTTGGACTTGAACTCGCGGTTGCATTGGAACGGCTCTATCCAGGGAAAGTGAATTTTGACGCGAACAAACGCCTTATCGGAAGCAGTGAAGTGATCAAGCAGATTCAAGACGCCACGGATGCCGACGACATCCAAGACTCCTATCAACCTGCACTCAGCAAGTTCAAAAAGGAGCGGGAGAAGTATCTGCTGTATAAGTAGGGTCGGGGGGATCGGGGTTTCGCATAGTGATGGAGTAATGGTTCAGAAAATCGGGATTTGGCCAGTGGGCTCCACTACCCGTTTACACAAGCTCCCGTAGCCGCCGGATGGTCGTACCGGCGTTTTGCTTTCTGCACTCTGAAACTCATGGGTCATGTGGAATCCAAATACGGGACTCAATCGATGACGAATCGAAATTTGGCCGATGGTCACCTCTATCCGTTTTCGGGAGTCGCTGTAGCCGCAGGTGGTTCGTGCCTGCGCGACGGGACTTGGAGGCGATTTCGCGTTGGAATCGCGGCGCCAAAGCAGCGGCAGTTTAGGAAACGCTCGGTGGTTCCAAGTAAAACGGAGGCACGAATCACGCGCCTACAGGGGCTCTGGTTGACATAAAAAGGAGACCATTGACAATGGCTGTTTTGTCTTACGCCACATCTCTCCTCGCCTTTTACACATCCCCGTACGCATGCACAATCTCGCAGATTTTGCGGAGTTTGGACTCGACGTCGCCTCCGGCGGCTTTGAGACTGTCGGCGTCGATGGTTAGAGGAGCGCCTAGGACGACGAGCGGTGCACCGTATTCGGGGCATTGGATGGCTTGCTCAATGCTTAGGCCACCTACGGCTTGGACGGGGACGTGTACTGCTTGAACAACTTCACGTAATTGATCCAAAGGATTGGGGGGACGGTGCCCGGCAGCGGCGATGCCTCGGCGCTCGTCGTAGCCGACGTGATGAATGACGAAATCGCAGCCTAGGTCGGCGAGCATCTTGGCCCCGTCGACCATATTAGGGCAACCGAGGTTGTCTCCCATGACTTTCACACCAAAGTCCCGCCCACCCTTAATCATGATCTTGACCGTTTCGACGTGGGCACGAGCCATCACGACCACGTGGGTGGCACCGGCTTTCGCCATCAGTTCGCACTCTAGCCATCCGCCGTCCATCGTCTTAAGGTCGGCAACGATTGGTACGTCAGGTCCGAATTCGGCTCGGAGCGCTCGGACTCCGTGCATGCCCTCCGCGATAATCAACGGGGTTCCGGCTTCGAGCCAGTCCACACCGGCCCGCAACGCCATGTGAGCCGTTTCAATCGCTTCCGGAATGCTCGTTAAATCGAGAGAGATCTGTACTACTGTCTTCATTGACTACTCCAACCTAAACCAAGCCGTGTTGAGCCATTTTGACTCGAAGAAAATCCGCGGAGAGTTTGAGATGCTCCATACCCACGACAGGATCCTGACCATCTTCAATGCTCACCCAACCATCGAACCCAACTCCGGCAAGAATCGAGAAAATGGCATCGTAATCATTCATGCCTTGGCCGATAATTCCGTGCTTTAAGATTCCCGCGTAGCCTTGCATTGGGTGGGCATCCATGAGTTTAAGGTCCTCAAAGGTTGCTCCACCCTCGAAATAACGGTCGCTCGCGTGCATGGTCACCACCCGGTGTTTGACTGCTTCGAGCAGTTCGACAGGGTCATCGCCCGCGACTACAGCGTTGGAGGGATCGTAGTTGACTCCGAAATGGGGAGATTCTCCCACTGCGTCTAGAAGCGTAAGGAAGGCGTCTCGCTTCTGAGCCAATTCGGGATAGATCCAGAAGCTGTCTTTATAGTGGTTTTCCAAGATCAAGACAACGCCGTGCTTCTCCGCATGAGGAATGCATTCCTTAATGCATTCAGCTGCGTAACGGATTCCTTGTTCAAGCGTGACTTCCGGTCGTCGCTGGCCAGATAGGACTCGGCAATACTTGCCACCCATAAATGCCGTTGCCTCGATGCTCTTCTTCTGTCGGGCAATCTCCTCTTGTCGACCCTCGACTTCGGGTTTCGTAAAGTCGGGAGAACAGCACATCATGGGAATCGTCAGTCCATGACCCTCTGCTTGATTTCGCAGGGCAAGCATATGGTCTGGGTCACCGACGGGGGTGAAATTGATGAAGAACTCGAGACCATCAATATCGAGTTCGGCTGCCGCCAACTCGATCCAATCCTCAGGAGTCATCGTTCGTTCGACGCAGATTGTTTCAAGGAAGCATTTTGGAAAAGCAGCGAGTGGCATAAGTTCAAATAGCAGATTCTAGGTCAGGAGTCCAAACTCCTTCATGGCTTTGCTATCACTCGTTTGGAGCCATCGTAATGAACCGTCTGGGGTGTCGAGCGTTTGGAATCGGAAACGAAGACAACTGTGAATGTGCGCTCTTGTTTCATACCGGGGAAGGAGCCCTTTCTTGAACCGATCGTGAGTTGGCCTTTTCGTTCGTCCCAGGCCAGAGGAATGACCGCCCATTCCCCCTTTTCGTACCGGTAGCTGGTTCCATCGTCGTCGTACAGGTTGAATTTTCCGTTTGCACCGGTATAGACCGTGAGCGTGATGGGTCCTTCTGGATCTTGGCTGGTGTACTGGATGTCTTGACCGGTGGGCACGATTGAGCCAGCTTTGACGAAGAGTGGAATTTCGTCGTAGGGCGCGGGAGCAACAACATCTTTACCACCCTCTTGCCAGCTAGATGTCCAGTAGTCGTACCAACCGCCTGGCGTAATCGGGAGGACCACCATCCTCTTGGATGCCTTATACGATGTTATGGGATTGACTAAGAAAGATGGCCCAAACATATATTGATCGGAAATATTCTTTACTCGTTGGTCTTCCGGAAAGTCCATCACCAACGGCCGCATGATGGTGCCATGTTCACGATGTACCATTCCTTCGACTCCATAGATGTACGGTAGGAGACGATAGCGTAGTCGGTCAAATTTACGTTGAGCTTGGTATGCAGGACTCGTTTCGCCTCCGAATTGCCACATTTCGCGAAAAGGTGCTTCGCCGTGGACCCGAAGGAATGGCACGAATGTCGCGAACTCGAACCAACGTGTGTTGAGCTCTGCCCACTCCTCCTTGTCTTCCGGTTTTGCGTTCCGATTCGAGAACCGAAATGGAACGGAAAATCCCCCGCTGTCCATTGTCCAGTAGGGAACACCGGAAAGGCTAAAGCTCAGACCGGCTGCGATCTGCTTGCGCATAGCCGTCCAAGTGGAGGTGATGTCTCCCGACCAACTCGCAGTTCCTAGGCGTTGCTGTCCCGCATAACCTGAGCGGGTGAGGATAAAGACGCGCTTATCCGGTGCATCCTTTCTCTGTCCCTCATAAATCGCTTGCGCATTGACTAGCGGGTAAGCATTGAGGACTCGGGACGCGGTCCCCAATGCGGTGGGATTCATGTGGGTTTTGGTTTCCGCCAAAGTAGGGGTTGGAAGTAAGTCGGGCTCGCTCGCATCCATCCACCAGGCATCGATATCTTTGGACATCAGTTCACGATTGGCTTGTTTCCAGAATAGCTGTCGTGCGGCAGGATTGAATGCATCGTAAAACGTGTATCGATGCTGGGTCCAGTCTTGTAAGCCTTCCTTCAAGTTCGGTTGGAATAGGTAGCCGCGCGAATTCATGGCTTCGAAGTTCGCTGTTCCAGGATAGAACTTCGGCCAAACCGAGATCATAAGCTTGGCGTGATGATCGTGAATAGCTTTGATCCAACCGATTGGATCAGGAAATCTAGCCGGATCAAATTGATGGGAGCCCCATTCGTCTGCCTTCCAATAAAACCAATCCTGGACAATGGTGTCGAATGGAAGATTCCTCGAACGAAACCCATTCACCACGTCCAAACTCTGTTTCTGAGTTTCGTATCGCTGACGGGACTGGAATAGCCCGAACGCCCATCGCGGCAGCATCGTGGCCTGACCCGTAAGTTGTCGATAACCACCGATGACTTGGTCTATGCTTGGCCCGTAAGCAAAGTAATAGTCGGTGCCATCGCCGACCTCCGACGAGAGCGAAGTGCTCGGCTGATGGGAGGGAGTCTTCCAGTTGAGTTGGAAATTGGGCTGGCCTTGATCGGCTTGATACTCAATTTTGATTGGAACGTGCTGTCCCGCGATGAGATGGATCTTCGCCATGTCATACCAAGGGAGCCAGCTTTGCCTCCAATGATTCATGGCTAACCCGTACGAGATCCAAACCTTGATACCGCTGTGAGAAAAGGATTGAAATTGGTAGTCGCCTGATTCAGGAGCAACGATGGAGCCTTGCCAACGAACACTAAACGCGCCGCGCGGGAACCCCGGAATCGTTGAAGGGCGCTCGGTAAGGTTGAACTTGGATTCTTGGCGGCTCACCACCCATTTGTTGAAGTTTGCGCCCGAAAAATAGCTTGCGGTCAGGCCGCCAAATTTGCCATCGAGGCCGATTTGATTGATAGCGGGAATCGGTTCAAAGGGACGCAGATCACCGAATCGTGTGAACGAAGGGTTGTCCCAAAGAATGCCGTAACCCTTGCTTGATGTCAAAAATGGTAGCGCGATGGATGTGTTGTGTTGCCACAGATCAAGGTCATATCCTTTGACATCCAGCAGGCCAAGTTGGTTTTCTCCAAGACCATAAAGTGCTTCGTCGGGTTGCGTCATCCACTGCTGCCGCACGTGGAAAGTGTTTTCTCCCTGGACTGTTGCGGGAGTTAATTCGCGGCCCTGCTCCAGTTCACTGGCGAGTCGATTTCCTTTGAGATCGAAGAACGAGACCGCGGACGACTTACGATCAACTTGTACTTTGAGAGCAGAAGTGGTCAGTATCCATTCGGTGGGACGGCTCTCTAGTTTCCACTTTGTCGGTGGCAAAGGCGTTTGAGGCAGTACCGCAAAGCTTGGGTGTCCGAAAAACGATTGATCTCTACCAAACGCAACCCGGATGACTCGGTCCGTAATGGGAGTGATATTTAAAAATCCTCCGTGGGTCGCCAAAGTGAGACCATCGGTAGCTCTGACACAAGTAGCCGCCAATGCGAAAACTGTGACCGCGACGAATCGATTCATGTTAAGAGGAGTCGTTCCAGAATAGAGACGTTCATTCTGGTTGTTCGACTGCTCTTTCTGCCGCTTCGATCTCATTTCTTAACTCTGCGATCTTTTTCCCGACGGGAGGTCCTTGGAATCTCCGCTTTTCTAATCCAAACCAAACGCAGAGAGTGATAATTCCCGAGCCGATTAGAATCTGCAAGGATTTCTCATTGGGAGGTTGGATCCCGACGTAAATCAAGATTCCGCAACCAAGGATGCAGAGAATCGCAATCGGTCGATACCAGGCGCCCATGTTGAATGGACCCATTGTCGTCCAACTTCGCTGATAAGCAAAAAGTCCAGCGGCCACCGGCAGCAAGTAGGAGATGTAGATAAACATCGCACAGACGGCGGCAAGGGTTGTGTAGACGGGGGTGTAAATCGTAAATGCGACTGAAAGCAGCGCGGAAGCCCAGATGGCAGCTACGGGTGTTCGGTAGCGATGATTGATTTGTCGCAAGGTGCTGGACCAAGGCAAGCCCCCATCTCTCGAGAAAGAGAACACCATTCGACTGACGGACGTCACGGTGGCTAATCCACATAAATATTGGGACAGGGAGATCAGCACGAAAAGTGCAATTCGAGCCGGTGGTGGGACGACTTGACCCATGATCCAGAAGAAACTTCCCGATCCCTGTCCAGCTGCTTTTTCGAGACTAGGGGCGGCAAGAATAATGGCGGCAAGCATCGCCCAACCAAAAACTCCCGACCAGACGACGGAGTGGATCATTCCTTTGGGAATGGCCTTCGCTGCTCCAATCGTTTCTTCGGCGGTGTGCGCGGATGCATCGAATCCGGTGATTGTGAAGGCAGGTAGAAGCATTCCGAGCAGAAACAGGTACGTCATGTTTCCTGTCTGGGGCCAGACCTTTCCTCCGGCATCGCCGCTTAAGTTCTTAAATTCCCAGAGTCGGGTGATATCAATATGCGGGGCGAATGCGAGAAGGGCGACTGAGAGAGCAACCGCAGTAAAGAAGATAAGGTAGCCAGAAAAATCGGTCAGTTTAGACGTCAGTCGAATTCCTAAATGATTGATCAGAGCTTGTGAGCAAGTGATCAATACGACAAAGATGGTCTGGATGCCAATGCTGTAAGAAGTTGGATCGGCAGGCGTCAATCGATCCATATTCAAGCCCAACACTGGGCCCATCGAGCCGACAAAGAAGAGATAAGTGCTGACGTTGACGGCTGCCAGGACGGTAACCAAGCCGAATAGGTTCGTCCAAGCCGTTACCCAGCCCAGCGCCCGGCCACCGAGAAGCGAAGCCCAATGATAGAGCCCACCTGCGGTCGGGTACGCCGACCCAATCTGACCCATGGCAAGGGCAAACAAAAGTGAAACTCCAGTTGCAATGGGCCAACCGATGCCAATCGAAGCTCCCCCAACGCTCGACAATCCCTGACTAAAAGAGTTAATCCCACCGGCAAGAATGCAGATGATGGAGAAGGAAATTGCGAAGTTCTGAAACGTTCGCATGCCACGTCTTAATTCCTGGGCATATCCCATGCTGTGCAGGAGTTGCTTGTCCGCCTCGATAATTGCGGATTCGTCGGCACCGTTGGAATTATTTGATGGTTCCATGCAACTTCGTTTGAGCAGTTGCTTATATTCGGTAGATACGAGTTCGTTTCCTGCCAAATATTTGAGTCCGCAAACACAAGGAAAGCCGAGATTGCCCTTTCCAGCAGTTTTTCTGTTAAACCCGTCGACTGATTTCACGGAAGCAGCTTTCAGGAATGTAAGATGGGAACAATCTTATGAACCCACGCGAGGTTGTGAATATTGCGGATAGCCGCCAGATCGTTGAGGAACGGGGGCTCTCTCACGTTAAGATCGGAGTCGTCGACCTCGATGGCGTGATGCGCGGTAAGTACGTGGCCCGAGACAAGTTCTTCTCTGGTTTAGAAGGGGGACTAGGTTTCTGCGATGTCATTTTAGGTTGGGACGTGGACGACCAAACCTATGACAATGTGGAGTTTACGGGTTGGCATACTGGCTTTCCCGATGCCTCGGTACGAGTGATTCCCGATAGTTGTCGGGAGCTTCCTTTCGAGGAAGGAATGGTCTTTTTCCTCTGCGAGTTCGTAGATAAAGCGGCTGCAATTTGCCCTCGGAATGTTTTGCAACGAGTGATTGACCGGGCAAAGGGAATGGGATTTACTCCTTACGCGGCCCTGGAATATGAGTTTTTTGTTTTCGAAGAAACTCCCCATTCGGTTCGGGAGAAGAATTACAAGAATTTGCGCCCGCTCACTCCCGGTTCGTTTGGTTACTCGGTCCTCCGCAATACGGTCGGTGCCGATTTCTATCATGCTCTGCTGAAAATGTGCGACCAGATGGACACGCCGTTAGAAGGTCTCCATACCGAAACAGGTCCCGGAGTTCTGGAAGGTTGTATCACAGTTGATTCGGCGATGAACGCGGCCGACAAAGCCGCAATGTTCAAGACATTTACAAAAGTGCTTGCTCAGAAGAATGGCCTGATGGCTACCTTTATGGCCAAATGGTCTGAAAAACAAGCTGGGCAAAGTGGCCACATCCACCTTTCATTGAAAGACGCTCAAGGCAATTCCGTGTTCTACGATCCGAACCAGGATCGCAATATGAGTGAGGCGATGCGACACTTCATCGGTGGGCAGCAACGATTGATGCCCGAACTCCTAGCGATGGTGGGAAGTACCGTGAATAGTTATTCCCGATTGGTCCCAGGATTGTGGGCGCCGACTAACGCAACGTGGGGCATTGAAAATCGCACCACTGCCATTCGTGCGATTCCGGGTTCCTCAAAGTCGCAACGTGTGGAATATCGAGTCGCAGCCGCAGATGCAAACCCGTACCTTGCACTGGCCGCCGCATTGGCCTCGGGTCTTCTCGGTATCGAGCATCAAATTGAACCGGATGCTCCCATCTCAGGCAACGCTTATAGCAGTGAATATCCCGAATCGAGGCGATTGCCCGCGACTCTCTGGGAAGCTGCTCAACGCTTGAAGGCTTCCGATTCGGCAAGGACACTCTTTGGCGATATCTTCGTAGACCATTACGCGGCATCCCGTGAGTGGGAAGAGCGTGCCTTCCGTAAGCACGTCACCGATTGGGAATTGAATCGCTATTTCGAGATTATTTAAGGCAAAGAATTGAGCTCCATTCAACAAACTTTTTCTCCCATTGACGGCAGTTTGGTCGTCGAACGAGCCCACGCGACTGACCATCAGATCGCAGAAGTTCTGCAGAAAGCCCGGTTCACCCAAGTCACTTGGAAGAAGGTTCCCATTTCGGAACGGGTCGCCATTTGTCGCCGGTTCATCGAAATCATGCGGGGACGCAAGGATGTCCTTGGCGAGGAGATCACTCGTCAAATGGGCCGTCCAATTCGTTACACTCCCAACGAAATTAACGGAATGTCCGATCGTGTGGCCTATATGTGCGAAATCGCCGAGGAGACTCTCGCTACGATCGAGCTTCCCGCAATTTCCGGTTTCAAAAGGTTCATCCGAAGGGAACCACTTGGAGTGGTGTTCTCGATTGCGCCATGGAACTACCCCTACCTCACGGCCGTAAACTCAGTCATTCCAGCAATCTTGGCCGGAAACACCGTGATCCTCAAGCACTCCCACCAGACGCCGCTTTGCGCGGAACGGATTGGTGAAGGTCTAGCGCAGGCAGGATTGCCTGACGGAGTTTTTCAGTATCTGCATTTGACCTATCACGATACTGATAGGATCATCCGAAGCCCGGAAGTGAACTATGTCGCCTTCACGGGTTCTGTTTCGGCTGGACACAGCGTGACGCACTCCGCTGCCGATAAGTTTATCGGACTGGGATTGGAGCTAGGAGGCAAGGACCCCGCTTACGTTCGAGCGGATGCGAACCTTACATTTGCGGCCGAAAATCTCGTTGATGGTGCCTTCTTCAATTCCGGTCAGTCGTGCTGTGGCATCGAACGCATCTACGTGCATTCGGACCTTTACGAAGATTTCGTCAAGGAAGCCGTAAGCGTCACGAACGAGTACGTTTTGGGTGATCCCTTGAACCCGATCACCACCCTTGGCCCGCTGGTTAAACTTTCAGCCGCCAATTTTGTTCGTCAGCAAATTGAAGAAGCCGAATTAGCGGGGGCGAAGTTATTAATTGACGAAAGTCGGTTCCCGAACTCTGTGCTGGAAACGCCGTATCTCGCTCCGCAGATTCTCGTCGACGTGGACCATTCGATGAGCGTCATGCGCGATGAGAGTTTTGGACCCGTTGTCGGCATCATGCGTGTGGAATCCGATGAGGAAGCCATCCGATTAATGAACGATAGCGAGTTCGGACTTACTGCTTCCGTCTGGACCACCGATATGGATGCAGCGATTCGAATTGGAGACGAGATTGAAACTGGAACCGTCTTCATGAATCGTTGCGACTACCTTGACCCGGCTCTCGCTTGGACCGGCGTTAAGGACACTGGGCGCGGCTGTACCCTTTCCAAAATTGGCTACGAACACCTCACACGACCCAAATCGTTTCACCTAAGATCATGACATTCACTATCGATAAGTTACGAGGCAACTGGAACTACCCAACGAGTATTCGATTCGGGGCAGGCAGGATTTCGGAATTGGCAGATAGCTGCCGCCAGTCCGGCATCTTACGCCCTCTTTTGGTAACGGACCGCGGACTTGCGGGGCTGGATATCGTGAAAAACGCCATCGAAGCCAATAAGGCAGCCGGCGTTCCAACTGGCCTTTTCACCGACGTTCAACCTAACCCGGTTTGGCGAAACGTGGAAGATGGTTTAAAAGTTTATCGAGAAGGCGGTCATGATGGTGTCATCGCATTTGGAGGTGGAAGCCCGCTAGATGTCGGTAAATCCATCGCGTTCATGGTTCCTCAAACGCGACCAATCTGGGACTTTGAAGATATCGGTGATAACTGGAAGTTAGCCGTCAGTGAAGGTGTGGCACCTGTCATAGCAGTACCCACCACCGCCGGAACGGGTAGCGAAGTGGGACGGGGAACGGTTATTACGAACGAAGAAAACCACACGAAGAAGATTATTTTCCACCCCACGATGCTTCCAGTGATGGCGATTTTGGATCCCGAGCTTACGGTCGGAATGTCCCCGAGAATGACGGCTGGGACGGGGCTGGATGCCCTGGCGCACAATCTGGAAGCCTATTGCGCCCCATTCTTTCATCCCATGGCAGACGGAATCGGGATTGAAGGCATTCGACTCGTAAAAGAGAACCTTCCCATTGCCTATAAGGACGGAAAGAACATCGTTGCCCGTGCCTATATGCTGGCCGCCGCCGCAATGGGTGCCACGGCATTCCAAAAAGGACTCGGCGGTATCCACGCTCTAAGTCACCCGGTAGGCGCTCTTTACAACACCCACCACGGCCTGACTAACGGCGTTTTCCTTCCTTATGTTCTCGCCTTCAATCGTCCTGCCATCGAGGATCGTATTGTTCGATTGGCAACCTATCTTGGTCTGCAGAATCCGACTTTCGACGGGTTTCAAGATTGGATTTTGGAACTTCGTCAAGTAACCGATACTCCACACACGCTGGCTGAGCTAGGTGTCGGAGAAGATCGCCTGGAAGAGATGTCTCGCATGGCCGAGGTGGACCCTCCCGCCTACGGAAACCCGATCCCAGTTTCTGCTGCCGATTTGCTTGGAATCTACCGGAAGGCAATGGTCGGGGACGTGTCCTAGACCGCTCCTCTAATCCCCAAAATTGAGATCCCGATCGAAGGTGATTTCAATGAGTTTGCCGGTTTTAAAGGTGTAGGTTTCGGTGTACGCGGTGGTGTCACCCGCGTGGTTGGTACCGCCTTCCTTCTCAATCTCATAGATGTAATTCGTGAACTGGAACTTGCCTCCCGTCAGACTAATCGTCTTCGGTTTTCCAAGCTTGGCCATAACGGTGGCGGGCTTATCTCCGATCCGGATTCCCTTGCCGGTCGAAAGGCCGCTGAGCGGTTTATTCTTGATTTGGAGATACGGTTCGTTCTCGGATGTACTTTTATAACCTGGGATTGCGTAGCCATAATCCGAAATGATCTTGCGATCCCGAGTCAGAACGAGTGAAACATAAGCTCCATCGCACTCGCCATTTCTCAAGAAGTAGTAGCCAGACTTCGTGTCAAACACACAGATGTTGGTTGTACCGGCTACGGGTTCAAAGACGTAGCCTGCGAGCTTGGTGTCAACCCACTTGGGCAGATGGTCAGCTTTAAGGGCTGGGGTGAGAACGCCAAAAAGAACCGCCGCAATCGTGATCACAACGTCGATTCTATATGCAGTTGGTTGGGAATGAAAAGGGAAATCCATGAATTTGATCGCATCAGTTTTTTTAGTAGTCGTGATGGGGCAAACCAGTCACACCAAGCTACATCGAGTAGTCGTGGAGGTGAACGTTCCCGGCAACTCCGCCTACGGAACGGTGTTGAACAACGCGCTTAACCTAAAGAAAGCTTTCGCTCCCGAGGCGGTGCAAATCGAGATCGTTTGCCATGGTGATGGAATAGGCATGCTCCTCATCCAATTCGGCCGAGTAAGCGATCTCATCCACAAAGCTCACGATCAAAAAGTTGAGTTCGCCGCCTGCAACAACACCCTACGCGGGAAGAAAATTGATCGCAAGAAACTCTATTCTTTCGTCCAAATCGTCCCCAGCGGCGTTGCCGAGATTGTCCGCAAGCAAGAAGATGGCTGGTCGTATTTGAAGGGTGCGTTTTAAGCTGATAATCGAATTCGAGTAAGGAATCCAATGCTTGGAGCGGGTGCCGCATTCGATTGTGGGCCAAGGTTATCGGAAGATATTGTAATTATATACCAATTCTCGAACCCATATCCTTTCGACGGCTTACTGTAGCCCGCGGACTGGTTCGTGCCGCGGTTTTGCTTGTCAAGTTTGAAGCCGAACGTCTAATCGGAGCATTTTAGGTGCAACTAATGAACGAATATACATGCTCAAGCACGTCCTGAGACTACTGCTTATGGATGCAATAGCACTTGGAATTCTCCTGCTTTCATCGAAAGGCTTCGGAGCACCAACTCAAACCGGTTCAACTGGTCTCGACCAATTGATATCAGTCAATGCAATGGCGCGACCGCTTTCGAGCGTGGTGAAGCAAATTTCAGAAAAGACTGGAGTTCAAATTAGATCGGAACCCGGTGTTGGCGAACGCATCATGGTCGTCCAGTGCGAGAAGGTCTCGGCGAAGGATCTTCTCAAACACCTCTGTTCAGTGGGTTATCTGAGCATTGAGCGCAAGGGTACTGAATACGTCTTGCACTCGGATACAACATCTCTTCGGATCCGTGAGCAAGCCTTAGCTGAACGACGATTTCAGGAGATTAGGAATGCGCAGATTGACCTCGCCAACAAGCTAGCTACGCTCCGCTCTGACACTCAGAGCCAAGATCAGAAGGAGGCTGACGAATTCAAGAGAATGACTCAAAACGGTTATAGGGTTATTCGAATTGGCTCGGTCCAGTCTGGTGGCGTGGATAGTGGCGGACCTGAGTGGCCACTTATGGCCAAGTTGGTTTCGGGAATGTCGGCAAAGGAACTTGCAGAAATCAAGGAGGGTCAGCGCGTTGTCTTTTCAAATCGGCCGACTCCGATGCAACGACCGTTTGCCGGGAAAACTGATGAATCCGTGGCCGCATATATTGACCGGTTTAATGAGCGCTACAAACTTCTCCATCCAATTGCGATGACGACTGAGAAGCGCTTCACTAATATGGTCAACAGCATTCTCGACCCATACCAACGCGATACACCGTTAGCCAGTAAATTGCTAAAAGTTAATTTGGCGGTGTCTCGGAGGTATTCCCTTGATCCACGCGCCAAACTTTTGGTTATGAAGTTAGTTGTTGTGGATGACGGGGGGAGGCTAGTCGGACAAAGCTATTCCTATTTTGGGACCACGCACCCGAATGTTTATCCCGCCTCCGGTGGGGAGGTCATCACGTTAAGCTCAATTGAGCAGGAATTTGGGAAGGCCGTGAATTCCTTGATGAACGCCCATCAAATTGAAGTGAGCCAATCGCTTAGCCAACTATTGTCAAAGCCAGAAGAGTCAGATCCACTAGCAATTAACTCAGCAACCTTGATTTCAGGATGGGCAAAAGCTGCTCACAATAATTTGGTGGCTTGGCTGCCCGATGCGTGTCTGACCCAAATAGTGAGTGACGAAAAACAAGTTCCCGTTAAAGCGATTGAGGACCAAGTTAGCAACTGTAAGAGCGTCGAGGTCCGGCATGGAGATGGCTGGCTTGAGATTTGCCCTGATGATCCAGCGAGAGCCGACTTACATTTTTGTCACCGTAAAACCTTACGATTCTTGACGGACAAGGCGCAGGCTAATCGTCCACTTCCTCTGCAGTCGGTCTTCGATTTTGTCTGGGCAAATAAGGGTTACGAAGAGGACGACCGAATTGGAACCATCGTGACGGAGTTAGTGGGAGGTCCCGAGGCAAGGCTTGGATTCGTCGCGAGTCCGTCATGGTTGCGGTTTGTTAAGAAGGTTTCTGAACACGAGCCTGAGATTTTTGCAAAGGGCGGCAAACTCCCATTTGAATTGTTAACGCCAGACGAATTTCAAATGCTCACGGACCTACTCTTTCGAGAAGGGAGCGTACTTCAGCCATCGACCCAAGGAGACGATATGGAATCGGTGCGTGCATTCATGCGATCAGGACTTCTTCAAGAGCCAACCGAATCGTTTCCAAATGGTTTAAATTCGCTCGGAATTCTGGGTTTCAATGTGAATGCATGTCCAACGATGAGGATGTCTCCTAAACTGGCAAGGGGAGTCGTTCCCAAGTTTCACGTCCGTACTCTTTCATTAATCTTGAATCGAGGCGGTGTTCAGGGCACAGAGTCGCGAGATATTGAGGCAGTTCGAAATCTCACGAACAGGAATTACGGGTGGTTAGAGGCCTGTGACACGAGGAATTACTTGTTAAATGTCCGCTGGTCCCCTTCGCTCCTAACTCCGGTGAGATTTCTCGACGATGTTCCGCTCGGTAAGCGTGTCAAGGACGTCAACGATTTACCTGAGCCCATTCGAACACAACTCGGCGGTCACTAAATATCGTGAGCCATAAAGGTAGCCTTGCGGTGTGTTGCTTTCCTTGATTCTTGGCTCAGTGCTTTCCACGTCTCCGGATGCTGCTCGGGTTCTGATAGTCGAAAATACGGCTAGTCCGACGTCGGTTGAGATTGCTTCGGACTACATGGTGAAACGTGGAGTTAAGAACATCGTGAAGGTGGAGTGCCAGGACTCTGCCCTCGACGCGGGTAAGGAGACGATTCCGTATGCAGCATTCAAGACCGCAATTGAAGCACCGCTGAAAAGCTACTTGGCAAGTCACCCGAAGATCGATTTTATTGTTCTGACGAAAGGAATTCCTATTCGAATTACGGGTGCGAATTTAGGGGTGAGCAACACGCAACCTTCCTTGGATTCGTATATCGCAGCTTTTGGATATGAGGCTCGAAAGGATACGATTCCAATTCAACTAAACGACAGCGGGTTCACGGGAAAATGCTGGGCGAACCGGTTTTGGAACTCGCATGAGCGGTTCTCCCATGCCAAGTTCGGCGGGTATTTGGTAACTCGGTTGGATGCCTACTCCGTCGTTCAGGCGAAGCTGCTCACCACGTATGCCCTCCAATCAGAACAGCAAAAACCGACGGGCAAACTATTGATTGACGTGGCTCCGGAGCATGGTATTGGTGACCTCACCAAAGTGCCCATCTCGGCAATCAAGGACGGAAAACTTGATCTGCATGTGGTGAATGAACTGGGCTACGGCGAATGGGATGCCGACCTAGTGTTAGCGGGCAATACGCTTGAGAAGAAGGGCTTGCCAGTTATGTTGGACAAGACGCCGACGTTTATCGGTCGAAAATCAGACCTCATGGGCTACTGCTCGTGGGGAAGCAACGACCCGCATTTTGATCCGGCTGGCTACAAGTTTTTGAGCTTTGCACCCGGTGGAATCGCTGAGACAGCCGTTTCCACTAGCGGCCGCACGTTTCTACCTACGACGGGTGGCCAGTCATTGATCGCTGATCTGATCGAGGGGCACGTCACAGGTGTCAAAGGCTATTGCGATGAACCTCTGCTCCAAGCCATCGCGTCACCAACTATTCTCCTCGACCGCTATACCGACGGTTGGACGCTCGCAGAAAGCTTTTATGCTGCGTCTCGATTTATAGGATGGGAAGACATCATCATCGGTGACCCTTTATGTTCGCCCTACCGCAAGTCGAAGCGGTAGGAGAATTGGGTCCGGAAAGAGCCGGTCCGCGGAATTTATTCCGCTCAAGGTCCCCGGAATTTATTCCGGAAACGACGGATTAGGAGGGCGAGCCACCCATCCTGAAAACTAAGAATTCTCAACAGTTTCCTGACCTCGAAATTCATTCGTGAAAGTACAAACGCAGACCGCGTAAACCACTGAGATTACGACTACAGACGCTCCCGTGGATGGACAAAGGAGACCATCGACATAAGTCTCTAATCCATCAACATGGCTGGTAAATGGACCTACAAGGTTTCAAGCATTGAAATCAAAACGGAGGCACGAACCACCTCCGCCTACAGGAATTCGTGTGGGCGGGTAAAGGAGACCGTCGGCCAAAGTCCGAAGATCTCCGTCACCCTTGAAACTCAACGACTGGATTCTCTAGTAGAGATAGACGCGAAATGCTTTTGTCTTCGCGGGGCGGTCGCCCTGGCGCGGTGTGAGACGAACACCAGCCGCAGTCGTATTGGCACCGAGGTCAATAATGATTTGATGCGGGTTGCCTTTGTGCTCGCTGCTCCACACGCTATGCCAGATCGTTTCTAAATCGCCATCCAGCAAGTTCTCAGCTGCTCCATCCTCTTGGGCTGTTTCTTCGCTGTCCACAAAAGCGACTCGCCACTTGGCACGATCGATTAGGAATCCATCTGGAGCGATCAAATCCACTTCGCTGAGAGCGGAGTATGTTTCGTTCTCAAACGTCGAGTCGGTTTCGATGCAAAGATAGCGTCCCGTCCGAGTTGGGAATTTGAACCGTTGGGCAGCATCGCCTTTGGCCAAGTCTCCCGAAATTGCGAGTTCCGCATCGGTCAGGCTGGACACCTTAGCGAGTTTTACGCGTGGTCGCTTGGTGTCGACTTTCTCACGCTTCAAGTCGGTGAGAATCGGTTCCGCAAGACCCTCGATCGTTGGCGAATTGGTCTTAACTTCTTCAAAAACCGTGACGGTGTTTTGCCCCGTTTTGAGCCAGACGCCGGGCACGTAAAGAGTTTGTTGAGGTCCGATCCACCAATATCGACCCAGGTTATGACCATTCACCCAAATCACACCTTTCGTCCAACCTCGAAGGTCAAGGAAGGCATCTCCTAGGGTGGAGAGGTTAAAGGTTCCCTGGTAGAAAGCGGGGCCATCATTGGTCTCGTTGACCAGATTCAGGTGGCTGACGTCTTTCATCGGAAGGCTATAGATCTCCCAACCTTTTAGCGTGACGCCCCCGAGTTCCACGTGGTCCGTAATGCCTTTAAAGTTGTCCGGGATCTTGCTACCGTAATTGATGCGACCGCTGTTCTCAACTAGAATGTCCAGTTGAGCCCCTGAAGCAGGGATGTCGATCACTGTTGTTTGTTGTTTGCGTCGACGATCCAAAGTTGTGATCACTTTGCCGTCAAGCATGATCACTCCGAAGTCTCGCAGATCGCGAATATCCAACGTCACCTGCTTTTGGCCTTTGACATGAGTTCGGTAGAGAACAAACCCATATGCTTGACCGAGCGATTCCATCGTTTTGGTGGTTTCCGACACAACTGGTTTGGGCAGATTGTGGAAAAGAGTTCCGCTATGGTTGAGGGTAAATCGCGGAATGGTAACGATTGGGATGGTTGCGGGAAGCGGAGGAGGCGTGATGCCCGTCACTTTGGTGATCGCATCTCGGAATCCGTAATATTTCTTTCTTGGTCGTCCCGCTTCGTCAAGGGGGGCGTCGTAGTCGTAGCTTGTGATGTCAGGCTCAAATCCGCCGCCCCAATTCGCGCCGTTCGTGAAGCCAAAGTTGGTGCCACCATGGAACATGTAGAGGCTGACCGAGACGTTGTTCTTAATGAGATCGGTAAAGCTTCTGACGCCACCATCCGTAATCGATTTTGCTCCGCCCCAATGGTCGAGCCAACCCGGATAAAACTCGGGGACGATGTAGGGACCGCCGGGTGTGTATTTGTTCGCGGTCTTAACCGTATCGGGCCAGCCGCCACCGTTGACACCGGCAACAGTTCCTGGAATCCAAGCGCTCGCGAGTTGGGAACTTCCTTCCGCTACGTAAAGGGGCACGTCATAGCCGTCTTCCTTAAGCGCGTCCCGGATCTCAGCCATGTAAACCTTGTCATTGCTGTAGGACCCATATTCGTTCTCAACCTGAACCATCAAAATGTTTCCGCCATGGGTGACCTGTAAATCCACGGTGCGTTTGGCCATCTCCTTGAGATAGCGCTTGCTGAATGTCATGAATTGGGCTTCTTTCGACCTGACGACGAGTCCCTTTTCGTTCAGTAACCAATAGGGATAGCCGCCAAATTCCCATTCCGCACAAACATAGGGGCCTGGTCGTAGGATCGCGAACATCCCCTCCTCTTCACATATGCGCAGAAACTGAGTGACATCTTCATTGCCGCTAAAGTCGAAGTGACCTTTTTCCGGCTCATGCATATTCCAAAACTGGTAGACCGAAATCGTATTCAGCCCCATGGCTTTGGCCATCTGGATGCGCTGCCTCCAATACTCTTTGGGTACTCGGGAGGGGTGAATCTCACCCGCTAGAATCACAAAAGGTTTGCCGTCAAGCTGAAACTTGCCATCCACAATTTCAAACTTATGTTTAGGAAAGGCGGAGGCCGTTGCAGCAACTGCGAAAGCGGCTGCAATCGAAAAAAGGGACCGGATACATGTTCGCATGAGCCTATAGGTTATCTGAGTTGGCTAAAACATGTGAAAAACCTGAATAGAGGCACCGATTGAAGCGAGATTCACGTAAGATTTGGAGGAATTCGCCGCCCTTTGGCGAACTCAAGTGACTTGCCAACTATGACGTTCCCTCCTCGACTCCTTCCAAAATGCCTAGCTCTTTCGGCTTGCGCTGGTTGCTTCGCCCTCTCAATGGGCCAAAGTTCAATCGCTTCTTATAACGGTATCCATGCCATCGTGGGTGCTCGCATCGAAATTGGTGATGGCCGGGTTCTGGAAAAGGGAACCGTCATCATTAAGAACGGGCTCATTGTTGCCGTGGCGGTTGATGCTGCTGTGCCCCGTGGTGCCGAAGTGCTCGATGGAAAAGGCCTCACGGTTTATCCCGGATTCATCGATGGATACACGACGAAAGGGTTCACAGCCCCTGCCGCGCGTCCGGCTGAGACGGATCAGAATGCAGACAATCCGAACTATGCGTCCGCGTTTATGCGAGAAACCGTTCGAGTGGGGATCCGGCCGGAGATTCAGGCAGCCGAAAATCTTTCGCTAACCGATGAAGTACTGAAGGGGTATCAGACCAACGGATTTACGACCATCATGGTTGTTCCAAGTGGGGGAGATATCAGTGGAGTCAGTGCACTGGTAAATCTAAGCGGCCGACCGACGAGAGAATGCGTGGTCCTTCCCCGATTTGCAGAAAGTATCGGATTCAGTGGTCCTTCAGGAAGTTATCCCAGCAGTCTAATGGGACACATTGCCCAGGTCAGGCAAACGCTGATCGACGCAAACTGGCTGACCAAGTTGGATAAAAGCTTTCAGGCGGGTGGTGGCACAAGACCGCCCACCGATCCCTCGCTGTCTGCTCTGCTTCCCTTACTGTCTGGAAAGTTGCCTGCTATTTACGATGCCGATAACTCAGCCCAAATCGGCAGAGCGCTAACTCTTTCTTCCGAGTTCGGAATGAGATCGGTTCTGGCAGGCGGGACCGAGGCATGGAAGCGGATTGAGGACATAAAGGCTGCGGGAGCGCCGGTCCTCGTCGCATTGTCTTTTGGTGCTGAGCCTGGAACATCGCCAGCCAAACCGGATGCGCCCAAGCCTGTCGATGCAAAACAAGACGCTGCTAAAACGGAATCATCTACGGCAGACCCCGAAAATCCTGCTGAAACAGCCGAGCGAAAGAGGCTCTACGAAGAGACGTTAAAGAATGCATCTCTCCTTGCCAACTCTGGAATTCCAATGGCTTTTACGACGAAGGGCACCGCCTCTACTACGGTCTTCATGGAAAACCTCCGAAAGGCAGTTAAGGCGGGTCTCTCAAAGGAGGCAGCGTTAAAGTCGCTGACGATTGATGCGGCAAAGAGTTTCGGTGTGGATCGTCAATTAGGAACGGTCGAGGCGGGGAAGATCGCGAACGTAATCGTGACTTCCACCGACTTCCTTGATCCCCAGATGAAGGTCAAGATGCTCTACATCGACGGAAGGAAAATTGACCCCGGCAAAGGGAAAACTCCTCCGACTTTTCGTTTCCAATTCCACGAGGACGGTGGCAACTAATGAAAACACGTCATGCAATCTCATCGTCCCTTTTTGCCGCTCTTTTAGTCGGTGTGCTTTTGTCTCCAGCATCGGCTCAGACTGTGCAGACAGAAGTTGCGGCAGATCGAAGGTCGACTTTTCATACCCAGGGCGACGTTCTCATCAAGAACGGAAAGTTGCTTACCGTCACCAAAGGTGTGATCGAGGGTGGAGATATCCTTATTCAGAAAGGCAAGATCACCCAGATCGGTAAGGGAATCAAAGCACCCGACGGAGTCAAAGTCATTGACGCCTCCGGGAAGTTCGTGACCCCTGGAATTATCGATGCCCACTCTCATCGTGCGAGCGATGACACGAACGAAGGTGCGGACTCGATAACTGCGGAAGTCCGCATTCGAGACATTCTCAACCCAGATCAGCTCGGGCTTTACTATGCAGTTGCGAGCGGCATGACCACCTCTCTTGTGCTTCATGGAAGCGCCAACCCGATTGGCGGGCAAAGCCTAGTTATCAAGAACAAATGGGAGCGACCCGCCAAAGAAGTGATCTTCGAGGGTGCCCCTCGCATGATCAAATTTGCACTGGGGGAGAATCCGAAGCGTCCTGGCCAGAACAACCAGAGATTCCCAGCAAGCCGAACCGGCGTGGAAGCTGTCTATCGACGTGCTTTCGCCGATGCTCGCGACTACATGGCGGCATGGTCAGAATACGAGAAGAAGAAAGATGATCCGAAAGTGCCTGCTCCTCGACGCGATTTAAGGTTAGAGGCTCTTGCCGACATCTTGAAGCGCAAAACTTGGGTTCAGTGTCATAGCTACCGCCAAGACGAGATGTTGATGATGGTTCGGCTCAGCCAAGAATTCAACTTCCATTTGTGCATGCAGCATGCGTTGGAGTCCTATAAGATTGCACCGGAATTGGCAAAGGCCCATGTGCCGGTTTCCATGTTTGGCGACGGATTTGCCTACAAGCTAGAAGTCGTTGATTCGATTCCAATGGCTACCGCAATCTGCGACAAAGCAGGCGTAACCGTTTCGGTCAATACCGATACCTTTATGGGAACCGTTCCCATCACGCAGGATGCGGCCAAGTCCATGCGTTACGGTGTAAGCGAAGATCATGCCTTGCGAATGGTGACGATGAATCCCGCCATGGAGCTAGGAGTCGATAATCGGGTCGGATCTTTGGAAGTGGGTAAGGATGGAGACATCGCGATTTGGCAGGGCCATCCACTCAGTAACTACACCAAATGCGTGATGACCTTTATTGACGGAGAAGTGTTCTTCGAACGTCGTGATGTCTTCAAGGTGGACAAAAAGTCTGAGGCCGCCGCAAGTGTTAAGTCCATGGCATTTGATCCCGATAGATCGGTCCTGCCCAAAGATGCCAGCAGTTACCTTATAAAAGGGGCGACGGTCCATTTGGTTTCTGGCCCGGATCAAATGAATAGCAACGTACTTATTAAAGGCGGTCACATTGAAGCGGTTGGCGCCAATGTGGAGCCAGGGTCAGGCACGGTGGTTATTGAAGGGAAGGGACTACACGTTTATCCGGGACTCATCGACGGTGGATCCAAGTTAGGTATCGATGAGATTGGAGAGGTTTCCTCCAGTCAGGACTCGAGTGAAAATGGCGAGTACAAACCAGATTTAATGGCGATCCATTCGATCAACCCAGATAATCAGCACTTTGCCAAGGTTCGCTTCAACGGAATAACCTCTGCGGTCACGAACCTTGCTGGGGGAGTGATCGGTGGGCAAGCAGCCTTGCTCAATACGCTCGGATTTACTACTGAGGGCGTCGATTTGGGAAGTCCAGCCGGGCTTGACGTGTACGTGCCAGCAGGTCCTGACCCTCGCTTTAAAGAGTTTATGCCTGCTGAACAATATGCGCTGATGGTTAATGGAGTTGGCGATAGAATCAAAGCTTTTGAAGATTACTTTGAGGCCGCGAAGCGATACGGTGAAGCTCGATCGGCAGGCGAAAGCATTCCGAGCGATATGAAACTCGAGGCGATGCAGCCTTACCTGAAGGGGTTGAAGCCGGTTTTCTTACATGCCGACGCGTCTTCATCGATTCGAGAAGCGATCGCGGTCACCAAGAAATTTGGTCTCAAAGGAATTATCGTTGGTGGCGGCCAAGCGTGGAAGTTGGCCGGTTTAATCAAGGACAGCGGCATGCCGGTCATCCTAAAAGGACCCAGCGCTGCGTGCCCCGACGAGACGGGAGTCATCGGAGAGTTTGATCCGTATGATTCAACTTACGCGTCTGCTTCGATCTTGCACGATGCGGGAGTCAAATTCTGCTTCATGACCGACTCGTTTGATACGTCAATGAATCTGCCGTTCTCAGCCGGCCGAACGTGTGCGTTTGGACTTTCCCACTCTGACGCAATCAAGGCTCTGACGCTCGATGCAGCCTCAATCTTGGGGGTTGGAGATAAGTTAGGTAGCTTAGAGCGCGGAAAAATCGCGAACGTCATCGTAACCGACGGCGATCCGCTGGAACTCACCTCTCAGCTTCGATACTTGTTTATTCAAGGAAAGCCTGTAAAGCTTGAGAGCCACTATACAGACCTGTATCGCAAATATATGGGGCGGCTGAAGTAAGAGTCCGATTTGGTTGGGCTGAAGGTCAGCCCAACCAAATGATCTTAGCCAAGGTTTTTCTTAAAGAAAGCGATGACGTGCTTGTACGCATCGTCAGCATTCTTCTTGTCGTACACCGGGTTACTAGGATTGGCGAACGCGTGGTTTGCATCGTAGTGAAGTACTTCAAGCGATTTGCCCGAAGACTTCATCGCGGTTTGGAAGTCGGAGACCACCTTGTCGTTGATCCACTGATCCTTCATCGCATGGACCATGAGGACAGGAGCCTTAAGCTTGGCAAGTGCGGCTGGCTGGATGTCGGGCATACCATAGTAGACGACGCAGGCTTGAACGTTCTTTCCGCCTTGAATTGCGGTTTCGTGAGACCAACCCCCGCCGAAACAGTATCCAACGGTGCCAATCTTGGAGAACTTCACTCCTAAGTCACCTCGCTTGAGGTCCATCACCGCACCGCTAACGATCGCGGTAGCTCGAGTCTTGTCGACGGCAGCCATGTAATCACGAGCTTCGGTTGCAGTCTTGCCAATTTTGCCCTCATAAAGATCGACCGCAAGGACAGCGTAACCCGTCGTGTCGTGAATCTTTTGAGCTTCTTGCTTGATGAAATCATTCAAGCCCCAAAATTCGTGGATCATGACAACCGCGACCTTCACACCTGAAGTCGGAGGCACATAGAACGCTCCGGCATCCTTACCGTTAGCATCCTTGATGGTCGTGGCTGACCCTTCCTTTCCTGAGTAACGAAATTCTTTTGGGGTCAAGTGAGCGGCGAGGAATGACGGGTCGGCCATAAAGGGCGTCATGTCTCCGCCACAACAACTCGCAGTGCCTTGATGTTTTGCTGAAAACATGAGAGTTCCGATGAGGGCTAAAAGCATAGTGATATCTCCTGGAGGTTTGGAATTTTAGGCAATGGCCAAGTTGGGCAGGTATGCGTCCCGAAAGCCTTGCTGGCCTGGATCGATACTCAACCTATGGGTTCTACTATTCAAGATCGCTCCCTGTTCGCATGAGTAGGTGGATGCCAAGGTGATCACGCCCTTCAATCACGATCGTTGTAGCCGTAATTTCGAAATCGGATAGGTGCAAGGCAACGATTCGGCTCTCAACGAAATGGTTTTGTACGATCACAAGCATGGCAGTTAACTCGCGGGAGGTCCGATGCCCTGAGAGAGTGCTAGATGTAATGGTTCGGGGTTCTAGCTTGATCTGACCTTGGCTTCATTCCAATCGCTCGCAGCAATAAACCGGGAGTACTTCTCCTATTTGAGATCCATGCCGATGGATACTCGAACATGAGAACAGGCAAATTTAGTGTCTGACCGCGTTCGCAAGTGTAAGGCAATGCAGGGGTAATCTGGCTCCGAAATGATTATCGTTATGCAGATCGGCGCAACGCGGGAACAGATCGACCAGGTTGCTGATGCCATTCGCAGTAAAGGGGTTGAGCCCCTCATTATGCCCGGCCAAGATCGCGTGGCGATTGGAATCCCTGCTTCACTCGACAATGACCAGAGAACGGATTTGACTGCGGTTCTAGGTGTAATCGAGGGCGTCAGTAAGATCACTCATACGAGTCATCCTTATAAGCTAGCATCCCGCGAATTCCACCGTGCGGACACATCTGTTCAAGTTAAAAACGTCAAGATTGGTGGTGGATCGTTTGTCGTAATGGGTGGACCTTGTTCGGTTGAATCGTACGAGCAATTTTCAAGCGCTGCAAAGATTGTTAAGAAGTCCGGGGCGACGATTTTGCGTGGTGGAGCTTTTAAGCCCCGAACTTCTCCCTATTCCTTCCAAGGTCTGGCCGAAGAGGGGCTGAAGATTTTAAAGGCGGTAGGTGACGAAACTGGTCTCGTAACGATCTCGGAAGTGATGAGCGGCGACATGGTTTCCTTGGTCAGCGACTATGTTGACATTCTGCAAATCGGCGCTCGCTCAATGCAAAACTTTCCATTGCTAATCGAGGCTGGAAAGAGTGGTAAGCCCGTATTTTTGAAGCGGGGTCCCGCCGCTCAAATCGATGACTTTCTCCTTGCCGCTGAATATGTTCTCAACCAAGGGAACTCACAGGTCATCTTGTGCGAACGGGGCATTATTCCTCTCGACCGCACTTACACGCGAAATACGCTCGACCTATCAGCGGTGCCGGTCCTTAAAGAGCACTCTCACCTTCCGGTAATCGTCGACCCATCTCACGGAACTGGCGTTGCCAAGTACGTGACTCCAATGGCGAAGGCAGCACTTGTTGTGGGAGCCGACGGAATCATGGTTGAAATGCACCCAGATCCTAAG
Source organism: uncultured Armatimonadota bacterium (assembly GCA_903899015.1). GTDB lineage: Bacteria > Armatimonadota > Fimbriimonadia > Fimbriimonadales > Fimbriimonadaceae > Fimbriimonas. Next base: position 66,879 of record CAIUHP010000107.1, read on the forward strand.
AGCGCCCTAAGCGATGGATCTCAAGCGCTTACCCCTAACCAATTTGAAAAGATGATGGCCGAATTGAAGTTCCTTGGAAATGCTATTGGAGTCGAGTTCTAAGATTCAACGTCCGGAAAAATGACGAGCTAAACAGCTAGTCCACTCAACCTAATACAAAAGAAGGCCCGATCGATTTCTCGATCGGGCCTTCTTGCTTAGCAAGAGTTCTTATTAGAACTTGATGCTGAGCTGACCGGAGAGGAGTCCACCGGTGAATCGACCAGCGCCACCCTTGGTAGCCTGATAGTCGTTGCTGATGTCGGAAACCTGGTACTGAAGCATGAGCTTCGAAGTGTCAGAGAGTCCGTATCCGATTCCAAATGTCGTCCACTTGTAGGATGCGCTTGTACCTGCACCTGGGTTGGTTACGACGGCTGGGTCGATGCTCGTGAACTCAGTGTCTTCCCATCCGAGCATGAGGTTCAAGTTCGTGTTAACGTGCCATGTTAGGCCAACGCTATACTTCTTGATGTTCGTGCCGGTGTCGAAGCCTGATGTAGGACCGAATGCATCGCTCTTGCCCTTGTCGAACTCGCCGCCTGCAGTAAGAGTCCATGCGCTGGTGATGTCATAGTGACCGCCAACGTTGAAGCCCTTAATGTTAGTTGGGTTTCGCTGAACGCCAAGTCGACCCCAGTCGCCAGGAGCGAGGTAATTTGCCTCGACTTCTCGGTAACCGCCGTTGAGGCTGAAGCGCGAGCTAACGTCGTACTTCGCATCTACGTTCCAAGCACTGTTGTCCTTGTTGTTAACGTTGGTGCTGCCTGTCTGGAGATCTGTCTTGCCGTAGCCGCCGGAGAGACCAAGCTTGCCGAAGCTGAACTTGAGGTCGCCGCCATAAACTGCAAGTCGATCAGGCTGATTTGCGCCGACTGTGATGCCAGCGTTGCTGTCGAGCCAGAGGTAAGCAAGGTTAAGGTTGCCGTTGGAAGTGATCGGGAGGTTGAGGTTCGCGCCGAGAGTTCGGTCGATAACCATGTTCACGAAACCACCAAATGCGCCGTTAACGGAGCCAGCCTGGAGAGCATTGATCTCAACGCCGTTCGAGCTGGTTAGCTTGCTGGTGTCGCCACCGAAGATGTCAAGCTTTGCGCTACCGAAGTTGAAGCCGAAGATGCCGCCATCGAGTCGGTATTGACCGTCGTCCCATCGTGCGTTAGCGAAATAGGATGTGTTGTCAATTCTCTGGAACAGGTAAGGAGATACCTTATAGCCAACTCGTCCAACTTCTGCATTGAAGGCGAGGCCTGCAACTGAAGTGTCGAACTTGACTGAGAAGTCCTGGAGGTAGACATCGCTGTTGCCTTGGGTGTACTTGACACCCGAAGCGACGAGCGACTGGCCGCCAACTGTGTCGAGCATGTTGCCGACAACGAGGGTGCCCTTCCACTTAGGACCGGTCTCGTTTGTACCAGCGAAAGTGAAAGCACCTTCCTGGAGCATAACGTTGTCCTTAGTCATGCCAGCAACCTTTCCGGTTGTTGGGTCGACGCCATTGAGGCGACCGTCTTGATCCAGACCGAATCGGCCGTCTCGGCTGTTGCCTGCGAGCATGAACAAGTTCACGTCGCCGGAAATGTTAACCGATGGCTTTCTCTGCTCAACCTTGGTCAAGCGAGCTGAAATGTCGCCGAGGTCTTTCTTCATCGCTTCGACGTCTACGCCGAGTGACTGAAGTTCCTTCTGGAAGGTGTCGCTCATCTTCTTAAGATTTGCGATGTCCTCGCCATAGCTCTTCATGCCAGCTACTTCGTTCTGAAGAGCGGTGAGAGCGTCTCGGAGGTTCTGTACGTCGGATGTTGAAGCAACGCCGTTCAGCTTGTCGCCGAGAGCCTTGATCTGTGAATCCAATCCGTCAGTAACGCTCTTGAGGTTGGTGTAGACCGCGTGCATCGCAACTGCGAGTTCGTAGCGTGATGCAGGTCGACCGCCTCGGAAGAGACCGTCTGGGTAGCCGACGAGAAGGCCGTCCTTCTTCATGCGTGCTAGGGCTTCAAATGCCCAATGATTGTCCGGAACGTCCGGGAAGTTATCCTGTGCAACTGCTGGCAATACGATTGCAGCGGTTAGGATAGCTGAGAGAGCGTACTTAAATGTTCGCTTCATACTTAGTCAGTGCTCCTTGTGTTTATTGATTCGACACGTCTGCTCTGACCTCATGCCCTTCCTTTTGGGCGGAAACCCACAACTTTCCTTGAGTTCCCTATGAGTATCCATCCCTAAAGATTGGCCACTCGGTCCGTGCATCCTGCGTCGGTCCGACTTAACCCTATGAGTTAAGCCAGTCTGAATTATGACTGACATTCGCAAATCGTGCAAGAGTTTTCGCAAAAAGTCCTAAATGGAAAACTAAATGGGACGGTTTATCCGCCGTAGAAGGCTCAAAAGAATTCAGTTTCATTCTAGGGTTTAATCACAGGAGCCATGCTTGATCGCGATCTTATACGCAACCACCCCGACTTAGTTCGAAATGCCATCGCTCGGAAAGGGCTGAATGCGCCGATCGACGAGTTCCTAAAGGTGGATGTCACTCGAAGGCAAATTCAAACCGACCTTCAAGACAAGCAGGCGGAAATGAATCGTATCAGCAAGTCGATCGGCATGCTCATGGGGCAAGGCAAGAAAGATGAAGCAGAAGCCGCAAAAGCACAAACAAAAGATCTGAAGGACGCCATCTCGCTCGGAGAAGGACAACAACGAGAACTCGAGGCCCAGCTTCGGGATATCGAACTTCAGTTTCCCAACTTGCCACACGATTCCGTTCCCAACGGTAAAGATGAGACCGAGAATGTAGTCGTTCGCACGTGGGGCGAAATGCCGACGTACGAAGAGCAGCCGCTTGCTCACTGGGACGTAGCCGATAAGCTCAAACTCTTAGATTTGCCTCGCGGCGCAAAGATTTCGGGAAGTGGATTTGTTCTGTACACGGGTGCGGGTGCTCGGCTTCAGCGTTCGCTGTTTTCGTTTATGGTGGATCACCAGACGACTAAGAACGGCTACTACGAAGTCTATCCACCCTACTTAGTGAATCGAGCGAGTCTCATCGGAACCGGAAATCTTCCGAAATTCGAAGAGGATTTGTATAAGGTTGACGATGATCTCTATCTCGTTCCAACCGCGGAAGTCCCCGTTACGAATATTTATCGAGATGAAATTCTGAACGGCAGCGACCTCACGATCAAACTCGCTGCATACAGCGGATGCTTCCGGAGAGAAGCGGGTGCGGCTGGAAAAGACACCCGGGGCGTGCTTCGCATTCACCAATTCGATAAGGTCGAGATGGTCAAGTTCACGAAGCCAGAAGACAGTTACGATGAGCTTGAAAGCCTTGTTCGAGATGCCGAGAGCATCCTTCAGACCCTTGGCCTCCACTATCGAGTCATTGAGCTCTGCGCGGGCGATTTAGGTGCCAAGGGTGCAAAGTGCTACGACGTCGAACTCTGGTCGCCAGGCGTCGGACGATACCTGGAAATTTCTAGCTGTTCGAACTTCGAAGCTTATCAATCGCGCAGAGCAAACATTCGGTTCCGTCGCGCTCAAGGCGATAAGCCTGAGTTCGTACACATCCTAAACGGTAGTGGTTTGGCATGTCCAAGACTGTTCTCTGCGATCCTCGAGACGTTCCAACAGCCTGATGGTTCAATCCTGATTCCTGAAGCGCTGAGACCCTATGTCGGCACGGATCGTATCACTGCATAGATTTTCTGTTCACTCACGGTAACCTATGCGCCGTGAAGGTCTACATCTCTGCGGATATCGAAGGCATAACGGGACTCGTTTCATGGTCACAATGCAGCCGACCAGATGGTAAGTCGTTTGACTACCTCTTCGCGCGCCGTATGATGACGCACGATGTCAATGCCGCCATCCGCGGAGTCAGAGAAGCCGGGGCGACGGAAGTCGTTGTCAAAGACTCGCACGGAAACAGTAAGAATGTTCTGATCGAAGATCTTGAGCCAGGCACCCAACTCGTAAGCGGCCACGGAAGTGGAACCGACGGAATGATGATGGGGTTGGACGAGACGTTTGATGCCGCACTCCTCGTTGGCTACCATGGAATGGCAGGAACTCACGCTGGCATCATGGAGCACACGATTTCGGGAGGCGTCCACCGCATGTGGGTCAACGGAGTACTGACCGGCGAGATGGGTTTGAGTGCGGGAGTGGCCGGTAGGTTTGGCGTTCCTCTTGTGATGGTCAGTTCAGATGAGGCGGGTTGTGCGGAAGCCTCAGAACTTGTGCCCGGCATTGCGACTGCGATCACCAAGTACGGTTTTGGGCGGTTCATGGGGCGACTGTTGCACCCGAGCGAAACGGGGCCTGCCATTGAATACGCGGCTAAGCAGGCGATCGAAAAGTTAGGTTCGGTTCAACCAAAAGTTTATGCAGAGCCCACTCACATCAAGATCGAGTTCAATCGCTCGGAGATGGCAGATATGTGCGCCAAGTTGATTACGGTTTCTCACGTGGATGCCTACACCGTGGAAGGTTCGTATTCCAACTACATCGATGCTCACAAAGCAGTTTGGAATCTACTGACCTTGTCGGGCGCCGGAGTGGACGCTCAGTGGTAGTCCGCTCGTAATGGCTGGTGAAATTCGCCAAGATGTCTCAACTAAAGTTGGGCTGATCTACATCGGGCTATGTGCTCTCATAGGGTGTCTCATTGGAGGCATCTTGCCCGCAGTTGCAGATGGCCTCGGCTATCTCTACCTTGGAAAAACTCCTACGGGCTTTCACCATATCGGGCTTGGCGAGATTCTGTTTTTCGGCGTTGTCGCCTCATTCTTCGGAGCTTTCAACAGCGTGCTCTTAGCCGTTAACCCGGCTCGGTGGTGGGTATCGCTTGCAATCTCAACCGTTCCATGCGGACTTTTCGGGGGAATCATCTCTTGGACGGCATCTCGCTCGGTCAGCCGAATCACAGACTTTGTCGTCTTCATCGCGGTGCCGATATGTGTGACTGCGGTATCCGTCCAGTTGAGAAGAGTCATTTGGAGCCGCTATCAGAAGCCGGTTATTCAGCGACCTAAATAGCTACTCCAAATAGGCGTGTTAAAGCTCGTCGTTTTGAAAGAACTCGATTGACTCGCCATCGAGTCCATTCACAAATGCCACCCGGAACGTTATGGGCCGATCGGCATTGGCAGGTTGAGCGTTCTTCGGTTCGACAGTAGGAGTTGCTCCGGCTGCAACGGCTCGTGCAAAGGCAGCATCCGTATCATCGGTACGTAAGGCAAAGTGGATGACTCCTCCTTCGGGGACCGATCCTGGCACCCTGCCTGCGAAGATTTCGATGTAGTTTCCGTCTCCAACGTCCATAAGGGCAGCTCGAGTGTCGTCAGTTCCCCAACCGAATTTTCGGACACATCCGATGCCTTCTTCATAGAATCGGACGGTGGCGTCAAAGTCGAAAGCGCGGAGGGCAACATGGTGAAATCCGCGTGTCTTGGATACGGTGCTAGACATTTTTAGTTGATACCCCGAATCCTCACATCCAAGACAAAATACATTCCGCGTTATTTGATAGGCAGCCCAGTCGCGTTCAGCGATGATTTCAGGATATAATTGAGCTTCGGAGAGATGGCTGAGTGGACGAAAGCGCCCGCCTGCTAAGTGGGTAACGGGCTTAAACCTGTTCTCGGGTTCGAATCCCGATCTCTCCGCCAATCTACCGGGACAGCCCCGATGAATCGAACATTTGCCGCTTCGATCTTATTTCTTTCTCTGATTTCACTTGGAAATGCACAGGGAATAAAAGACTACGTCCGGATTCGGAAGCAATATGGCATTCTCGAGTCCGTTGGGATCCCTGCATTAGAGACTTTGTTCGGAACTCGAACATTTGAAATTCAGGGAGTTGTCAAAGGGAGCTTCCGAGCCGATAACCGAACGTCGCTTTTGCTTGAGAAAACGGATGGGCAAACCCAGGTCGTGGATGCCGATTCGGTGCCTGACTGGTTAGTAGGAACCGAGATTCCCGCGCGCCTCATCATCAAAGCGACTCGTGATGATAACGATGGCCCTATCCACGCAACTCTTTTGGCGGCCGCGAAAGAAGAAGAAATTCGTCCAATCGAGGTAGCGATGGTTGCGGCCGCAACAAAAGCGAGCCGAACAAAACCTCGTGTCGCTCAGAAGAATTCTCGGCACAAAAACTCTTCGCGAGTTTCGATTAATGCGACTGCTCCTACTCGCATTTGGTCCTTGCCTGCCGACGAAGCAACTCCTTACTACGCTGCTTTTGTTAAGAAGGACAATCCCAAGCTGAGTAAGGAAGAAGCCTATCGAATCGCCCAAGGAATCCTCGGGTTCAGCAAGAAATACGGCGTAGATGCTCGTTTAATCGTAGCAATGTGCTGTTGCGAAAGCGATTTCAACCCCAATGAATTGAGTCACGCGGGCGCTATGGGACTTGGGCAGCTGATGCCCGATACCGTTAGCGAATACGGAATTTCAAATCCTTACGACTCGATTGAGAACCTCTACGGGACCGTGCGAGAAATTCGAGGGCATCTTGATAAATATCGCGCGGAAACAGGCGATGAGTATCAAGCTCTCGTCCTTGGATTAGCAGCCTACAATGCAGGTGAAGGGGCTGTAAAGCGACACGGTGGAGTGCCGCCTTATCGAGAGACCCAAGGTTACGTACGCAAGGTGATCAAGCTGTACTACAAGCTTTGCGGCTATCAGTCTTGACCCTACTTGATGTACGTGTCTTTATCCATTTCCCTCAATTCAAGGGTTAGATAAACGGCATCGCCTTCCAGGGATTCGGCGAATTGCTCCTGCATGACTTCAAACAGCGCCTTGGCAATCTGTTGACGTAGTTCAACGGGTCGAGTGTTAAGCACGGCAACCTCACAATGGGCAAATCCGGCTGGAGCGCCTTCTCCCATATGCCAAACGCTTCTCAATGTGTGATAAGCCTTGATGGAATGGCTCGCAATCGTTTCTTGCTGAGCGAGCTTTGCGGTGAGGGCTTCCAAGATGTCGGGGACGTTCGCATTTTCTGCGAGGTCGGCAGTCGTTTCGAGGTGGATGTGAGGCATCGTGAGTATTGTGGTGATCCGTGTAACGGCTATAAAGGCTGCGGACCGAATGACCTATGAACCTTGTGAGATAAGGTTCGGAAGACCTCGCGAGGCTAGATCTTCCACATTGAATTATTCGGCGTCTTCTCGCGGAAGGAATTCGAAATGGGTGAACCAACCGGCGCCAAACACCACAAGCACAACGATGAAAACGATCATCGTGATGTAGCCAGTAGATGTGGAGATCGAGTTTTCGCCCAAAGCCGCACTTAATGCAGCCAGACCCTTATTGGACCCCGTCGATGGGTGCTGAGCAATGGCTTGGAGATACGTGTTGATCGACAGATACGACATCTGTCCTGGCATATTCGGAACCGCGGTCTCCCACCCGAATGCGAACAGAAGGCACACGATCATTGCTCGATTAAAGAGCAATCCGATAAGCATGAAAAACGCGCCATACGCAAACGCGCCAACCGTCAAAGCCGCAATATCTTTTATCAGGAACGAGTTTCCACTTAAGCCGTGATAGACGCCTGCCGAAGCAAACACGGCATTGATCGAGGCTAGTGCCGCGACAACAAGGGAGCACGCTAGGTAGCGGAAGAATAGAAGTTTCCAACGAGGAACCGGACGAGTCAGTAGGTAAACGATCGTCTTGTTCTCAACTTCCTGATTCAGGATCGTCGAAGTTAGGATGGCGGAGATCAAAGCGAGAATGTGAAAGACGAATATGGATGAAACGGCCGCGTATTGACTTTCCTTGTCCGCGCCCGGTTGAAACGTCTCCCAGTTCATCGCAAATCCAAGAACGACAACCCCACCTAAAAACAGCCACGGAATGACTCGGCGAAATCGAAGATTCTCCCTAACGGCTTGCATGAAAATTGCGCCTTCCATTTAAGCCTCCACCAAATATTTGAACACTGATTCCAAATTGTTATCCGGGCTACTGAAGCCCCTAATTGTCAGTCCTTTCTCAAGCACGGCGGCTGCCAATGCATCGTAAAATGCGGCCGGTTCTCTCACTTCAAGTTGAACGGCATCGCCCGAACGATCAAATTTCATGCTCACGATATTCGGTAGTTCGGCTAAGAGAGCCGCCGCTCGCCTGGGTTCATCGGTTTCGATACGGATCTGGTGAGGATGAGTGTCGATCAAAGATCGAATCACTCCCAAATCACCAGTAGCAAGCAAGCGACCTCGATGAAGCAGGAGCAGTGACCGAGTCATCTGCTCTACTTCGAACAGAATGTGCGAACTGACCAGAATCGCTTTACCTTGATCGGCGAGCCCGCCGAGTAAGTCCATGAATTCACGTCTGCCGACTGGGTCCAGGCCATTCAATGGTTCGTCAAGAAGAATCAGATCGGGATTGTGAAGCATTGCCTGAGCAAGCTTGATACGTTGCCTCATCCCCTTGGAGTATCCCGCGATCTTTCGGTTTGCACGCTCGGACATACCAACCATATCGATGACTTCATCTGTGCGAGCATTTCCTACTGAGGCGCTCATTCCGTCGAGTCGCGCTAAATAGCGCACAAAATCTCGGCCGGTGTAATGCTCATAGAAGTTATCAATTTCGGGGCAGTAACCCATGCGCCGGTAAACGTCAGGATTAGCGAACGGTTCGAGTCCGAAAACTCGAAGATCGCCGGTTGTTGGCCGGAGTTGACCAGTTATAAGTCGGATAAGCGTGGTCTTGCCCGCGCCATTCATACCCAGAAGAGCAGTAATTCCCGGACCAATTTCACAGTTGATGTCGTTGACACCAATGACCTGACCATACCATCGAGAAACATTTGTTGCGGTGATCATTAGCGCACCACCTCCACAGCTCGAATTTGGCTCCAGGCGATTAAGAGCGACAGCGCGCAGACACCGAAGAATGCGGGGACGAAAATGAAAGTAGATGGCTCCGGAACTTGGAATTTCGCTCCACCCGGAATAGGTAACTTTGGACTGCCATTGGTGTGAAGAATGATCTTCGCCATCGCCGCCTGCAGGCCATCGACCGAGCAGTAGAAAAGGCCTTTGACGATGCCGGGAGGATTACTCCCACCCATGCTCATCGACACATAGGCTCCTTCCATTGCGAGCGTGATAAAGTACGAGATGAAGTAAACGCCTGCAAACACACCTCCCGCTAGTCGGCCCTGTTGGAACATGGAACTTATCGCCAAAGTGATGCTGGAATACAGGGTCCCAGGGATGAGAATCATTCCGAGCAACCGAACGATCAGCCAAGGATCCTGAGTCCAAAACCCAGCTGATCGATAGCTCATCAAACAGTACATATAGAAAATCAATGCCGGCACGGCCGTAACAATCGTCATCGGCACGAAGATTCCCAGCCACTTGCCGATCACATAATCGAGTTTTGAACACGGCTTACTGAGATAAACCAGAAGGGCTTTGGCGCGATTGTCGTTAGCAATCGTGCCAGCTCCCATCAATAGCGCCAAGATGAACAGAAAGAGTTGGCTTTCACCAAAGGCGTTTAAGAATTGGTCTTTCCAAATCAAGTTATTGATCGGAGAAGCCTTTTGCCCAACTGCCCCGACGTTGGATACGACCGTCTCCGTGAAATAGAAAAAGATCAGGAGAATGATGTACCAGAAGGCGGAAAGAGTCGACCAAGCCCAGAAGCCTTTCTTCTTGGTTGAAAGCTTCATGGACAACTTTGCAATGGCCCACCAGCGATTGATCGGCGGCTCAAGGGGCCCGTCGTAGTTACGGTAAGTAAGGTCGGCAATCGGGGAAGCCATTAGAGGGATCTCCTATTCATCTGAGTCCTATTTCGCACTGATCGCCTCCAAGAATGCATCTTCAAGTGATCTCTCGGCGATGACGAATCCGCGAACTTGAGCACCAGAATCACGGGCTACCTGCATTGCGATTTTTGCGACTTCTTCGGGAAGTCCCGGAAGTTGGATCCGATACGTTGTGCGCTTCGGCGGCATTACGACTGCACCTTGTGCTTGCATCGCAGTCACAAACGCCGGTGAAGGATCGCGCAGTTCGATATCGACGGGCCGTCCCTCGATCTTCTTTAAATCCTTGATCGTGCCTTGCGCGCGGAGTTGACCTTGCATCACAACGACCACCCGATCGCAAACGCGTTCAATGTCAGGCAAAAGGTGAGAGCTCACAATGACGCTGAGTCCCTTTCCGTGAGACACCGAGCGTACAAGCTCCAACATTTCTTCACGACCAGCCGGATCGAGTCCGTTCGTGGGCTCGTCTAGCAAAAGTAGTTTGGGACCGTGAACGAGCGCTTGGGCCAATTTGATGCGTTGCTTCATACCTGTGGAGTAGGTCTCCACATTTCGATAACGCGCTTCGCCTAATCCGCAATAGTCCAAGACTTCATGGGCGCGCCGTATGGCCTGATCGCCCGGCATGCCGGCTAATTCACCTGCGTAGGCAACAAATTGAACGGCCGTCGTGCCCGGGATATGACAGTCTTGTTCGGGCATCAACCCAACCTTTTGACGAATGGCAGTTCCGGCAGCCTCAATGTCGTATCCAAGCACGGTTGCCGTGCCCGAAGTCGGCTTGATGAAGCCTAAGATAGTCTTAATGAGCGTGGTTTTGCCCGCGCCATTGGGGCCGAGTAGGCCAGTGCATCCTTCGGAAATCTCACATGAAAGCCCGTTTAGGGCCGTGAAATTGCCATAGCGCACAACCAGGTTTTGAATAGTAGCTACACTCACGGAGTTCCTAGAATACTGCGGTCTTGCCTAAATGGTTTCAATTCCGGCAGTGTTTTGAAAATCAAGGACGGTTAGAAGAGCTTCTCGCGTTCTGAACCTCGATATCCATGTTAAGAACGCCTCCAAGGTGCCCGAATTGTCGCCGTCGTTTCTGCGACGTTTCGCGGGCCCGGTAAACTGCTCTCCTGACAATGGAAACAACACTCGTACTTATCAAGCCAGGCGGAGTTCAGCGCAACCTCATCGGTGAAATTACTCGCCGAATCGAAGCTCGCAACCTAAAGGTTGTCGGCCTCAAACTTCTCAACGCTCCTCGAGCGACCGTCGAGGCTCACTACGCCGAGCACAAAGAACGACCGTTCTTCAATAGCGTTGTCGATTATCTGACTAGCGGTCCAATCGTTGCGATCGCCGTCCAAGGTGACAACGCCGTAAAAGCTATTCGAGCCATGATGGGCGCGACGAATCCACTTGAGGCTACTCCCGGAACGGTTCGAGGCGATCTGGCCCTTTCGATCGAAGACAACCTCACCCATAGCAGCAGCGACCCTGAAGCCGCCGCTGCCGAGCTTGCTCTTTGGTTCCCTGAAGGCACGATCTAAGCGTTTAGAATCGCTTGCCGTTGAATATCCATGGCGTCCCAGTCGCTTTCGCCTGGGCCGCCATTGACCAAAACCATCGGACCTTGGAAATTCGCGTTCTTTGCGATTGCCAAAAGCTTGTCCGCATCCTCCTGATCCAGTTCGGTGGGTGAGATGAATTCAAATTTCGCGTGGCATGTCTCCGCACGCCCAAAGATCTGAGGCAACGTTTCGTAGCGTTCGGGCTTGGGCCAATTTCCAAAGTCTGCGTTCAAACGAATCATGCCCTTGCTCCGGTCAAGCAATTCGTGAACCGCTGCAGGTGTTGCCAGCAAAGCGTGCCAATTCTCGATTTCACATATGAGTCCCACTTCCTCGGCGACCTTTGAAATAAGCATCAGGCGAAAAAACGCCAGATCCATCGTTTCCCGCGAGTAAGGCTGCTTTCCAGCAATGAGTCGTACTCGGCTCGCACCCAAATCGGCAGCGGTGCGCACCCAATTTGCGGTCCAAGCGACACTCGCTTCTCCTATTTCCGGATCGGTCACATCTCCGTCATCGATCAGAACAGTGAGGAGGTCGACTCCTGATTCTCGTAGGGCAGCCCGAAAGTCATTCGCGTACTCCGATGCTCGGGAAGGAAGATGGAAATGGCAAAGCTGCATCGCAGAGTATCCGTGCTTCTTGAGAGCGACTGGTAATTCCAAAAGCGGCAGTGGGTTTTCGGAGTGTTGCGTTCGTTGCCCTCGACCTGTCGACGGAGAATCTGGGTACGAGACGCCAAGAGTCCGGTGCAAGGACCACGATGAAACCGCGATAAGGTTGTCCACTCCTTTACGTTACCAGGAGCATGACGACCTGAAGTCCCAGACTCAATGTTGTGAATCGTCGGACCTGTCCACACTTCTTGGCAGTTGTATCGGAGCCGACGAATCGCCAGAGGTAAGTCGCCATAATAGAGGATGCATGCAGGATTCCGTAGAGAAAGTTAAAATTGTCACCCTCGGGTGCGCCAAAAATGAGGTGGACAGCGAGGAGATCGCGGGAGTTCTGCTTGAGGCTGGATATTCCATTGACGGAGCGGCCAAGAAGTCAGCAGTCACAGTCATTAACACTTGTGGGTTCTTGGAGGCATCCAAGGCGGAGTCGATTCAAGCGATCAAGGATGCGGTTCGCGAAAAACGAGCGGGCAGAACGGGCAGGGTGATCGTTGCTGGCTGTCTCGCCCAAAGACTCGGTCCGGAATTGATGAAGTTGGCTCCGGGGGCTGACCTGTATGTCGGAGTGGGGCAGATGGGGCGATTTGCGGAGATCGTGAAAGAGGTCCAAGCCGAGCGCGAGCAGAGAATCGACGTGACACCTCCCCATCACCGATGGGCAGAAGTGCAAACCCGGGCTCGTACGGGGCGACCGTGGAGCGCCTACCTAAAGATCAGCGAAGGTTGTGATCATCGGTGCACGTTCTGCACGATCCCGAGCTTTCGCGGCGGGCACCAAAGTAAGCCGATTGAGCGAATCATACAAGAAGCCAATCATCTTGCTCGAACCGGAGCCAAAGAGCTCAACCTGATCGCTCAAGACGTCACACAATACGGATTTGATCTCTACAAAGAGTTCACGCTACCGAAGCTCCTCAAAGAGCTCAACAAGGTCGAAGGTATCGAATGGATTCGACTGCTTTACTTCTATCCCAACCGGTTGACCGATGAAGTGATTGAAACGATGGCTAACTGTGAGAAGGTAGTCCCCTACATCGACATCCCTCTCCAACATGCGCATCCCGAAACTCTGCGACGGATGAAGCGACCTTGGGATGGAGAGCGATACCTCGGGCTATTTGAGAAAGTCCGCAAGGCCATGCCGGAATGCGCCATTCGAACGACGTACATTGTCGGATTCCCAGGTGAAACTCAAGAAGAATTCGATTACTTGATCGATTTTGTGAAGGCATCACATCTGGATCGAGTCGGTGCGTTCGTTTTCTCGAAGGAACCTGGCACGCCCGCTCATGATCTCGAAGGACAACTTGCCCCTCGCGTCAAACGGGAGCGATACGACAAAATCATGCGAGTACAGCAACAGATCTCGCTTGCCGTCAATCAAGGTTGGGTGGGTCGGGAGATGGATGTCCTCATCGAGGATTCCAGAGATGGTTGGCTGGTTGGCCGAAGCCATCGTGATGCTCCAGAGATTGACGGCATGGTTTTCGTCCAAGGGGAAGCAGAGCCCGGGCAAATCGTTCGCACTAAGGTTACGGGAGCGGAGGAGTACGACCTCTATGCCGAACTCCTCCGGATGCCAGTTTCGGGTGGTAAGAAGCTGAAACCGCTTCGACAAGCCATGCCTGCATTACCGCTTTAGAAATCTTAATCGGTTCTAGGGCCGATCTATGGTAAAACCGGCGCGATGCTTACGACGCGCACTGGTTCTTTTCCTATTGGTTTTCGACGCGGATGGTCCGACTGGCAAAAAGATCTCGACGGTCTCATTGCCTGGGCGAAGTCCAACAACATTGGTGTGATTGATCTTGGTGGCGACGGCGACACGTCGGCAGCCAAGTTAAAAGACGCCGGTATCATCGCTGGCTCGGTTGACCTCCCTAGCTGGAGTGGACTCATTACTGACGACGTCGCTAAGCGCGAAGAGGCAGTTGCCAAGCAGGCTGCTTATGTTGAGGCTTGCTGTGCGGCAGGAGCCAATAACTTTTTCTTGGTAATGCTTCCATCCGATGTTTCAAAACCGCGAAGCGAGAACTTTGCCCTGATGGTGGAGGGACTGAACCTCCTGACCCCTCATCTCGAAAAGCATGGCGGTCGCCTCGTGATCGAAGGCTGGCCTGGTGCGGGAGCGCTCTGTTGCACTCCCGAGGGTTACCGAGCAGTTATTAAGGAAGTTGCCTCCTCCAGCATCGGTATCAACTACGATCCAAGCCACCTTATCCGAATGGGAATTGATCCGATTCGGTTCTTAGAAGAGTTTGCCGATCGTGTCTACCACGTCCACGGTAAAGACACAGAAGTCTTCAGCGAAGGTGTCTACGAGTTCGGCACGGAACAACCAGCAACATTTGACAAGGGACACGGGTTCGGAAGCCACGCTTGGCGCTATACCATTCCTGGACACGGCCAAATGCGATGGACCAAGGCCTTCCAGATCCTCATCGCTCGAGGATACAAGGGTGCGGTCAGCATCGAATTGGAAGACGAGAACTTCAACGTCTCAGAGGCAGGCGAGAAGCAAGGCATTCTTCTCAGTTCGAATTTCCTTTCGAGCTGCTAAAAACGACGCGTGGTCTCGCGGGTTATCCCGTGAGACCACGCCTCGTTTTGTGGGGTCCAATGGGAGAATCGCATACGCTAAGACTCGGCTTGATGTCCACCTTGAATGCGGACTTAACCTACCGAGTTCATGGCTCTGAAAATAAAACGATGGCACGGAACCATCGGCTACTGGCGGCGTTGGCAATTAGGAGTGTAGCCTGACGGGCCAACACTTACCCGCCTACCGCAGATCCCACATGTAGGTGATCGGGTCTTGAATGGAGCCTTGCCATTGCCCCTGGAGGTTGCATCCAGTGGTTAGTTCTCTTGGATCAAGCGATCGAATACTGCCATCCACTTCCGCGACGTTGACTCGGCCGAGATGCCATGGCCACGCTCCGCCGAATTGGTTTGAAGCGGATTCAAGCTGTGGTTCCCATCCGTACGAAGTGGTAAAGACCTGAACATTCGTGCTCTTTGAACCGGTAAAACTGTCGATTGCAACTTCGCCGGTATAGGAAGTTTCGTAGTATCGGCATGGCGGGACGACCAGCCAATTGCCGCCTCCAAGTGGAGTTCCATTTGCCGTTCGACTCCAAACGGAGTCCATAAACTGAATCGTGTTAGAAGGGTTTGAAACGCTACCGGATTCCTTCGGCTGGGCAACTCCCGCAGAATTCACGAGAAGAACCGGGGCCAAATTCAGGAAGTTGTATCCGTAATCCGATCGCATCGACGCGGTGTAATACTGCGAAGCGGTATCGCCCGGAACCAAGTCTTGGTCAAAGGTGGCCTCGGCGGTAGGTCGCTCACTGTTATCACCGGGGCATCGGAACACCTGGAAGTTCCGTACGTAAGGCAAGAGCATCTGCACCCAAGTTCGGTCATTTCTAGAGTTGGGGGTGGATGCGGGCTGGTAATTGATCGGCATAAACCGATCATCGTAGTCTGTGACGTACGTGGAGGAGCCCAAGGAAAGCTGGTGAAGATTGGATGCGCAGGCAGTGCGTTGAGCAACACTTCTTACTCCCGCAAACGCTGGGAGAAGAATAGCAGCAACGGTCGCAACGATCGCGATAACCACGAGTAGTTCGACCAAAGTAAATGCCCGGGTAACTGGACGCACTTTAAGTAATACTCATTATATCGCTACGAACAGTTTTGGACAACGTAAAAACGTCGATCGAGCCGATCCGTGAGAAACCCTGTTGTTCATACCAGTCTTGAATCCCGGCATCGCACTGCAAAGTAGCAAGTTTTGCTTGGTCATGTGCCATCGACCTTGCCCAACGCGTAAGGTTTCGACCGATTCCTAATCCCCTTTTAGGGCCGGCAACGCAAAGGTTGTAAATCCCGATTGTATGCGCGGAATGGCAAAGCATGATCGCCGCGATTCGGTGTTTGCCCTCTGAAAGGTCGTAGAGTTCCAAGTCGACGGCATCAGAAGTCGCTTGGGCGACTTTTTGGCGAAATTCTTCCGTCTGGCGGGCGAAGAATTGTTCGGTCATAAAGAGTGCGATCGCATAACGGGTTTCGTGCGATTCCGCACGGCGCATCGCGGGGAGCTTTTCGATGGGAGCCGCTTCACCCGGCGCTACAAGTTGAGCGAGGCGGTAACTCACCCTAAAATCGTTCCTAAGCAACAATTCATTGACGTGCTCAGGTTCGTCCCCAGGAAGTGCGTAGACGTTAAAGGCTTTTTTGCTTAACGCAAGCGAAACCAGTTGTTTTGCAGACCAGGGATCCAAATTCAGACCAGCCGCGAAATTGCAAATCGGGTGCTCGAATTCTCCCAAAACGGCTTGAAATCCCTGTTCTTTGATGAGGGTGGTCTCTTTGATGGCGAGGCCCAAATGAAAGTAAGTTTTGCGTAGATTTTCGGAAGCCACGCGCTGAATTTCAATCAAGTTCACAGCACCGCGCTCCACATGAGCCCGATGCCAGCCCGGTGAGTTGACCCGACAATGCCAAACGACAATCCACTAGCGATGGTCTGACCGATAAAGATCTGAACCCCACGGGGTGTCAAATACAGGGTTGAGAATTGATCGCCCTTCTTGTCGAATTTAAGAAGATCGAGTCCCACTCCCAAGTCAAACCCATTTCCAGAATCTACTTTCACGCCTACTCTGATCGTCGGTGCATAGAGTTTCTTGGGGGCCATGAAGCTTTGGCCATGAAATTCGGCGGTGAAATAGCGTGAGACTTCACGCATTAATCGGCGCTGGACGAAGATCCCGCCATAGTGACCGGTGTCGAGCCAGAGCACTTTGGGGGTGTGAAGGGAAGATATCAGCTCGTCGGTCGCTTGTCGGGGAATGACGGTATCGTACAGGCCACCAATTACAAACGAAGATCCCGGCGCCCGGCCAGGCAAGTATTTCATGGGCTCTATGGCCTGAATCGCGTCGCTGAACTTCTCTTCGGTAAAGCCTCGTCGACGTAGGACATCTCGTTGGCGGACCAACAACGAGGACGACCAAACGATGTGAGCGAGGTTCACTCCTCCCAACACGAATGTGGAGTGGGTGATTCGATTGTCCACGCCATACGTGACGGCCGCCACGAGTGCTCCTAAGCTCGTTCCGCAGAGTCCCATCTGACTGTGGTCAAACTCGGGACGAGATTGAAGAAAGTCGATGGACCTACGAGTATCAAGGACGGCCTGAGTCATCGTGAGGACAAGACTTCGCGGATCGGGTTCAATGGCAACTTCCCCCGATTTTTTACCGACCGGCGTTCTCGTCAAATGATAGGGCAGTGTCATAACCGCCGCGGCAATGTTGGATCGATTGAGTTCTTGGGCTAGAGCGCGTTCACTCTTTAAATCCGTGGCTCCCCAATAATGCAAAACGAGAACGACTGGTATCGGGCCCGTGCTGTTGACGGGAAGAAAAATCCTCAAGGGTACCGTGTTGTTCGAGGCGATATCGCCCTGAATGGGGCTCGGAAATTCTTCCAGGTACTCGGTTTCGTCTTCGGTTTGGCCGACCTCTCGCCAAGGAGCAAAAGTGATTGGGTCGGGTCGATGAGTCACGCTCGGGATTGGCTTTACAGGTACCGATTGCGCTTGGGAGTTTGGAGCTAATCCAAACAAGATGAATCCCACGAAGAGTAGACACGTGAAAATCCGAGCAGGAAAAACCGACTTCACCCGAATTCCTAACGTTCGACCATGTCCAACCACACCTTCAATTTACTCTCAGAATTCAGAAATCCTACGGTGATGGGCAGGAATCACGTGCGGCATGGAGGCTACGCGAGATTTTTTATGCCTTGAATGCTTTGCGAACCCACTCAACAAGGCCATCAAACGGTTGGGGCTGACGATAGATTCGGACTTGAATTCCGGTCCACGATTGGCCTTCTTTGAGAATCGCCACAACATGGCCGTCGTGATTGACTGAGAAACGTCTCGGCATAAAAGTGATTTCTTGAGCGGGAGGATAAAACAGTTGAATTCTCCCATTCTCAATTCGAGGCACCGTGAGAACCTTGGCTCGCAATCCTGAAATCAGCGTGTCACTCTCGAAATAATTCGGGAGTTCCTTACGAGCGCGATTCAAGACGGTCTTCCAATCGGATTGAACGGAGTAATAGCTTACGCGATCAACCGAACTCGTCCCTTTCTCTTGCTTTTGAGCAACTTGAGTGGAATCGGCAAGGAACGCGGGGCGATTTTGGCTGACTGACATGACTAAACAGCCAGCCAAAAATCCAAAGCAAACCGCACCGAGGACGAGCCATCGTGAATGCTTTAAACCTTGCTCCTTCATAGCGACATTTTACGACGAATTTTCCTCGTTAAGATGGTTCCAATCGAATCGCTAAGCAATCTTGGCCAGATTGTACGGCGCGGCAAAGACTCCGACTTTCGCTACTTAGGCCAAAATAGGATGCGCTCATGTATTTCACTAAATTCCCGCACCGTTCCAATTTCTCGTTTGTGGACGCGTTTAATGAATCTGATTCGACAATTAAAGCTGGCAGTCGACAGTTTCAGGTTGACGTGACCACTTACAGCGGAGACATCGCTCACATTCAGGTGAAAGATGCTAAACAGTGGGGCGAAAACCGTTGTTTAGAGAGCCTCGTGGTGCCTGATGAAGCGACGACGAAGCACTTGAAAATTGAAGATGGCTTCAGAGTGAATGTGCTCGGGAAGAAGGGTAAGCCGTTGCTCAAAGGAACATTTGGGGTTTCGGGCGAAGCTTCCATGTTTGTTTTCGAACTCGACGAAAGCGCGAAATTCTTTGGTATGGGCGAGAAGAATTTTGGAACCATCGAGCTATCGGGTTACCGCACGAAATATTGGAACACGGACGTTTGGGGCGACTTTCACTTCAAACAGTGGGGAGATAGTCCAGCCGACCCTCCTTATTTTTCCCTCCCCTATCTCGTAGTAAAAGTTGGGGAAGAATTTGTAGGCTTACTCCTCCACAATCCATTCCCAACGTTCATGGAGACGCCAGGAATCGACGAAGAGCGAGTCTTCGTGGAATGGCAAAGGACCTCGCCCGACCTGATTGTCGGTAGCGAAGGAGGCGAGCCTAATCTATGGATCATCTACGGACCCACTCTTAAGGAATTGACTCGCAAATTACAAAAACTCGTTGGAGTCACTCCGCTTCCCCCTGCTTGGGCACTTGGCTACCACCAGTCTCGTTGGGGCTACGGCGGTCATGATGACCTCCTTGATCTTGACCAAAAATTTGCGGATTACAAAATTCCTTGTGACTCTCTTTGGCTCGATCTCGATTATATGGATGAATTCCGTATTTTTCAGACCAGCGACAAGGCATTTCCTGTTGGCGCGGACATTACTGCGGACAAGCTTTCGGAAAATGGTAGACGCATCGTTCCCATCCTCGATCCCGGTGTGAAATTCGAAACCGGTTATAAGGTTTACGATGATGGACACAAGCACAAGATCTTCTGTCAAAACGCAGAAGGAAAGGAATTTGTTGGTCTCGTTTGGCCGGGAGAAACCGTATTCCCAGATTTCAGCCAACCAAAAACTCGCGATTGGTGGGCTGGCTACGTTGAAGCATTTGCCAAGAGTGGATTTGGTGCGACCTGGATTGACATGAATGATCCGTCAACCGGTCCAGTCGACCCTCAAGGGATGCGGTTTAACAACGGCAAAGAGCCCCATGCTGCCTATCACAATCAATATGGATTGGGAATGCAGATGGCCACTCAAGAGGGGTTCTTAAAGGCTCGGCCTAACGAACGTCCTTTCATACTTTCAAGATCAGGATTTATTGGAAGCAGCAAGCGGGCCGCGATTTGGACGGGTGACAACCTTTCGAACTATTTCTATCTCAAAATTTCCATTCCGACCTCCGTAAATATGTCCCTATCGGGTCAGCCGTTCAACGGTCCGGATATGGGAGGATTTGGCGACGATGTTTCGGATGCCCTGATCGTGGATTGGTTCAAAGCAGGCTTCTTGTTCCCCTTCTTCCGAAACCACTGTGCTCAGAACCGTCGCAACCAAGAGCCCTTCGCATTTCCTGAGCCGGTAATGTCCATCCTGCGACGATATATTCGGCTGCGATACAAGTTAATCCCATACCTGTACAGCCTCTTTATCGATCAGGAATTGCATGGCGATCCGATCATGCGACCGGTCTTCTACGATTTTCACGATGCCGGCTTAGAAGCTATCAACGATCAATTCATGGTGGGGCGATGGATGATGCAAGCTCCGTTTGTAGAAGAAAAAGCCAAGATCCGTGAAGTCGTGCTACCGGGCGACCAATCTTGGTACGACGCGACCGACGGTCGCTGGGTCCAGCCTGGCACTGAAACGGTGAAAAATGAGCGAACAAGTACACCACTCTTTATTCGAGCCGGTGCGATTATTCCGATGCAAGCCGGCACACCGATAACGGCCAAGAAGGAACTGAACAGCGTTCATTTTCACGTATTCCTCCCGCCGTCCTGGTCTGGCGAGTCCAATATGGAGTACTCGGCCGATGACGGCATCTCATTCGACTATCGAGACGGCAAGCGAAGCACGGTTTCGATTCGGCTCGTTGGCGCAAACGGAAATATCGCGATTAGCTTTGATGAAAAAGCGAAGGGATTTGGAGAAATTACTCCCACCTTTGTAGTTCATGGCGATCCAAAGAGCGTTCGAATCAATGGCGCAGCCGTCAAACTGACTCACGAGAAAGTTGTCTTGACCGGAAAGCCACTCAAGGTTCAGTTAGTCGTGAAAGCTTAAGTCATGTTTACAGGAATTATTCAAGGCGTTGGAAAGGTTCTTGGCCTAACGGATGGCGTCCTCACGGTAGAAGCTCCCGACGGTTTTGCCATTGGAGGAACCGAAGTTGGCGAGAGTATCGCGGTCAACGGATGCTGTTTAACGGTTATCAAGGAGGGAGGCGCACTCCGTTTTGACCTCAGTCCAGAAACTTTGAAACGGTCATCTCTCGGTCGTCTAGAGATTGGATCTCTTGTGAATCTTGAGAGAGCGATGTCCGCGAGTGGGCGATTTGGCGGACACATCGTTCAGGGACACGTGGATGCCACCGGGACGATTCTTGCGATCACACCGGTCGACAATTCAGTCGTCTACCGATTTCAAGCACCCGCCGAATACGACCGATACTTGATTGACAAGGGAAGTATCTCCATCGATGGTATCTCGCTTACGGTGGTCAATCCCTCTGCGGGAGCGTTTGAGGTGTGGATCATTCCCCACACCATTCAGGAAACCAATTTAGGAAGTCGTCAAGTAGGCGACATCGTCAACCTCGAGTTTGACGTGATCGCTCGATATGTTGAGAAGATGATGTCCGCACAATTAGCGTAATCGAACGACCCGCCGGATCACCTGTCCAGGCGTTTTGCAGGTCGGTTTTCCTTGCTCCAGGACTGGGACTCCGTTAATGAGGACATCTTCGATTCCTACCGGTGCAGCCTCAGGGTCCTTGGTTGTGGACTTGTCCAACACTTTCTTTGGGTCAAATATCACGACGTCGGCCTGATATCCTTTCTTCAATTGGCCACGGCGTTGAAAACCGAACCGCTGGGCTGGGAAAGAGGTCATTTTTCGAATCGCCGATTCGAGCGATAGGACGTGGCGCTCGCGAACGTAAACCCCTAAGATTCGCGGGAAACTGCCTGCGTAGCGAGGGTGAGCACCGCCTCTTTGACCGTCAGTGCAAAACATAATTCGGGGGGAAGCGATAAATTTATCGAGGTCCTTGTCCGACATTGCGGTGACCACCACCGTTTCTTCCTTATCCTTGCCGCCACCAGCGGTTGCCTGAACGATTTCTTGACAAACGGAAACGGGATCTTTGCCCGTCATTTGGGAAATCTCGGCAATCGTCTTACCCTTCCACGCGGGATTGGGACCGTAGTTGCCAAGTAAAACGTGAGCCGGTCCGCCGATATCTTCTAGCCCCTTCTCCCATTGTTTTCGGTCGGAGTAGTCCTGAGTTTCAATCAGCACCCGGATGGTGGATTGCCAGTAGGTGTAAGGGTAGACGTCCGCCGTGATGTAGGTTCCGGTCTTTTCTGCCGCAGCCATCTTGGCCAGAATTTCAGGTGCCTTTCCCCACACCCGGGCAGAGCCGATCTTGATGTGAGATATCTGGGCGCCCAAATGACCCTGCTTGGCGATCGTGAATAATTCATCGATTGCCTTTAGAACGCTGTTATCTTCATTTCGCATGTGGCTGATGTAGATGCCGCCCTTTTGACCCACAGATTTGCCCATTGCGACGAGCTCGGAAGTTGAACCGAACCGGCCCGGTTCGTATTCCAATCCACTCGACAGACCAAGCGCACCATCTGCGACCTCTTGACCCGCGATTCGCGCCATCTTGGCCACTTCGGCAGGAGTAGCATTTCGCTTGTAGTCCTTTCCGAGAACCTTGCCTCTAATCGTGCCGTGACCTGCAAAACTGGCGATATTGAGGGCAACATGGCGGGCCTCATAACGCTTAAAGGCATCCTTGATCGGAAATGCAGATCCACCATCTTGTCCAATTACGGATGTGGTGATTCCTTGTCGAATTTGGGATTCCGCAACCGGGTCGGAAAGCAACCATCCATCGACGTGGCTATGAGCGTCGATGAAGCCTGGAGCAACTACCATCCCCTTTGCTGAGATGACGTGATCCCCTGCACGAGGCTTGAGGTGCCCGATCGCAGTGATCTTCTGACCGACAATACGCACGTCTGCGAGGCGTGCTCTAGATCCCGACCCATCAATGACTTGTCCTCCTTGAATCAGGATGGAGGAAGGTTGGGACAACGTTATGAGAGTCAATAATTGGGTGAGCATGGCTATCGATTGAGGACACGGGCAAGGAACTCACGCGTGCGTTCTTCTTTGGGATTTCCAAGAACTTGGTCCGGCGGACCTTCTTCAAGAATACGACCGTTGTCCAAAAAGATCACCCGATGAGCCACTTCCCGGGCGAACCCCATTTCGTGAGTGGCCACGATCATGGTCATTCCGCTCTTGGCAAGCTCGCGCATGACTTCAAGAACTTCTCCCACAAGCTCGGGGTCCAGCGCAGACGTTGGTTCGTCAAATAACATCACCTTTGGTTTCAGACCCAGGGATCGGGCAATTGCCACGCGCTGTTGTTGTCCTCCCGAAAGTTCACCGGGGAAACTATCTGCTTTCTGCTCAAGCTTGACCTGTCGAAGTAATTCCGTCGCCTCGCTTCGGGCGGTCGCGCCGTCGGTGCCGAGAACCTTTCTCGGAGCAAGAGCGATGTTATCGGCTGCGGTGAGATGAGGGAACAAGTTGAAGCGCTGGAACACCATTCCAATTTCACGCCGCACCTGGTTAATGTTTGCGGCTGAAATGGGTTCGCCCTGGTAGGCGATCGTGCCGGAGGTTGGCGTTTCGAGACGGTTCACACAACGAAGAAGCGTGGATTTTCCGCTGCCGGATGCCCCAATAAGAGCGATGACCTCGCCTTCGCCGATCTCCAAGTTGATCCCTTTCAGGACTTCATTTTTGCCAAAGGTCTTGTGCAAATCTTGGATTTGAATAACCGGCTTCATGCTTTCACCTTCTTCAATTGTCGAGCTCCGTTACGCGGGCGACTAATCGGCTGCCATTGCTCTTCTAGTCGTCTGACGAGCCAGGTCAAGGGGAGGGTCATCGCGAGGTAGAAGACTGCGACGGTTAAGTAGACCGTGGTGGGAGATCCTCCGTTGGTAGCAATCTCTTTACCGACTCGCATGAGTTCAGCAAGTGCGACCACCGACACCAAGGAGGAATCTTTGAGGAGAGCGACTGCCTCATTGGTCATGGGTGGCAAGACTCGTCGAACCGTTTGAGGCAAGATCACGTTTTGCATCGCTTGACCGTAAGTCATGCCGAGTGACCGAGCCGCTTCCATCTGACCGCTGTCGATACTCTCGATTCCGGCGCGGAAGATCTCGGAGATATAGGCGGCGGCGTTAAGGCTCAGAGCTAGGACGCCGGAAAGCATTGCCGATAACTCAAGACCAACTGCCGGCAAGACAAAGTAGATCACATAGATCTGCATGAGGAGCGGAGTACCTCGTACGATCTCGACATAGACCGTTGCAATCGCTTTGAGCACTTTGACGCTCGAAATTCGCATCAAAGCAAAGAACAGCCCGCTTGGAATGCCAATCAGCAGTGCGAGCAGCGTTAGCTCAATGGTAAGCAAGGCACCCTTCAAAAGTTGAGGGTAAGCCTCTCGAACCAGGTCCCACCGGAAGGTAAATGCGGATCCACCGACGCTGGGAGCAGCGGCTACTTTCGCGAAATTCTCAAGTGGAATCTCGGCGATTGGGGAGCCCTGGGCTTTTCGCGCTTCAAGTTCTGCGACGATTCCCGGGGTAAGCGGATCCTTAAACCATTTTTTGTAAGCGGCGGCGTATCGTCCATCGACCATCATGAGGGCTAGCGAGCGATTGATCAGCCCCATGAGGTCGGTGTTGTTCTTCCAAGCGACGATTCCAAGCGACTCTTTGACAAACGGTTCGCCCACCATTTCAAGTTCGGGATAACCGTTTTGCAGAATGGCTTTGATGGTTGGAAGATCGCCTACGGTAGCGTCCGACTTACCGTTACGCACGTTCATTAACCCGTCTTGTACTTGGTCAAATCGCAGGAGTCGGTCTTTGGGTACGCCAAGTTTCTGCACCGCAAATTGTCCGGTGGTTTCTTGCTGAACCGATACGATCTTGTCGATCAAGTCCTTCGGACCGTTGATTCGATTGTCACCCTTTCGTCGGACAATTTCTTGGCCCGAAAGCATATAGGGTCTTGAAAACACATATCCGTGCTTTTTGCGTTCTTCGGTAATTGTCACTCCCGCCATGGCGAGATCGCATTTGCCGCTTTCAAGTGAACCGAGAACTCCTGCCCATTCAAGACCTACCCACCTGACTTTGAGGCCGAGATCTTTGCCGATTTCGTTGCCGATATCAACATCGAATCCGATCATCTTCTCCTTTTCCATGTACTCGAAAGGAGGGTAAGTCGGATCGGTGGCGATAACGAGTTCGCCGTTTGACTTAATCTTGGCGAGGCTACCTTGACCCGAAGCTGCTTCCATCAAGCCGAAAAGGCCGATGACGAGGGCAAGGGTCAGGCTAATACGGTTGGGACATCGAAAGGACAATGTTCCCTTATATTACAGCCACCGTTAGCGTGCCTGCTGACCACAGCGAGTAATAACTCGATCGCTTTGGTCAGCCTTGTACGGCGCGTTTGATTACTTGAAGTTAAGCGGCGGAAACTCTTGGCGCATTGGGGTAGTCCCCGGCCATGATGCGATCATAAGCCCCGGACAGAACCCAGTTTTCGAGTTGTTGCGCACGGTGGACCGGCATGGGGTGAGTAAATGTTTTACCAACCATGGCAAAGAGGATCACCTTGCCGATTTTGTCCAAAGTGTCCGCGTCTTGGTAAGCCCGAGCCTGATCCATGAAGGCTTCTCGATTCATCTCGCCCGAAAGTCGATTGGGACCGGCGGTGAGGGCGATTTCAGCATCAATACTGGTTTGAAGGGATTGGCAGACGAGTAAACCAGCGCGGTCCGCTGAAAACTCGGCCTGACGCGACCATTCGTACATCGCCAAGACAAGCGCGTAGGTTGCTACGTCACTCGCGCCGAGCGTTCGTTTACCCAGCAGATCCAAGAGCGGGAGGAGAACACTTGCAACCGAGAAGTAGAGCACATGGTTGGCCTTGATATGCCCCAACTCGTGACCGATGAGATGGTAAAGCTGCTCATCGGTCATCGTGTTGATCATGGAACTGCGCAACGTAATATAAGGTCGCTCGACTCCCCCTGCAAATGCATTGGGAAATGGATTACTACTCAAATAAAGCTCTGGCTCAGGCATATCCAGAACCTGTGCCGATTCCTTTAGGATGCGGTGGAGGGTCGGATACTGATTTGGACCACATCTAACGGACATGCTCATGTTGTGGCAATACATCCAGCGGTCGATGCCTAATTCGTAAAACTTCTGAATGACGAGCGGAAGAAGGGGGACCTTCTTGAGCTTGTCAAGCGCCCATTTATCGGAGTCGGAGGTGAACGCCTCCGAAGTGATGCCGGTTAAAATCTTTCGCTCTGCCATTTGATAGATGGTACGCGGAATGCCGTTTTGGGTTGCAAGTCAGGACTTGTCGCCTCAACGTTCGTTGTCAGCAGTTTGATCTATCATCAAATTTATCATACGACCGATGATTTTTGTGGAACGCACGGACATGTTAAATTGTCTTTAAGAACATAAAGAGAGTCGCAATGAAGCGGCCAAACGCACAGACAATCTCCTCTCCGGGACGCTCCTAAACCCTCATGGAAGCGTCCCCTTTTTTTTGCTTTTAGTAGCTCCTGGTAAACTCGACACCTGATGTCGAAGCTTGATCCTAAACTCATGCACCATGCCTTGAGTGTTGCCCGTCAACACGGGTTCGCGGAAGTGGATTTGGTGGTCGGTGGAGAGAGTTTCACTGCCAAGTTAGATCCTTTGCCCAAGAAGCGCCGTGAAGGTGGGGCCTCGGTCGAAGCCGTATCGACGGAACCTCAATTGGAGACGATTACTGCCACCCTGGTGGGTTACTACCGCGAATCGAAGCATCCATTGAAAGTGGGGAGCCAAGTCAAAAAAGGCGATATTATCGCGATAGTATCGGCTTTAGGCATTGCCAATGACGTCGAATCTAAAGTGACTGGCGAAATAGTTGAAGTTTTGGTTGAGCCAAACCAACCTGTTGAGTACGGTCAGGCCTTGGCAAAGGTGAAACCATGAACCGAATTCGCGGAAATACTCTCGTCGGACTGCTTGTCACAATCGCACTGATGGCACTACTCGCAGTGGTGCTCTTTAAGGGAAGCGGAGCGTTCGGCGCTCCCGCTGGTTCTCCGCGAAAAGATGGCAAAGGGACAACTGTTCTCGGCCAGGTTCAGTACGATGCGAAGGACACCGTTTGCCGAAGCAACATCAGTCAAGTTAGGCAGGCGCTCATGATCGCGCAAAGCAACAACGACGAGAAGTTTCCCGCAAGTATCGAGGAAACCAAGCTGGGAAACGACTTCTATAAGTGTCCCCTTGGTGGCGAAAAGTACATTTACGATCCAACAACCGGCAAGGTGAGTTGCCCTCACCCTGGCCATGAGAAATATTAATGCTTAGCAAGGTTCTGATTGCCAATCGAGGAGAGATCGCGTGTCGCGTGATCCGTGGATGCCGTGAACTCGGCATCAAGAGTGTTGCCATCTATTCAGAGGCTGACCGCGAGAGTTTGCACGTAAAACTCGCCGACGAGGCTATTTGTGTCGGACATGGTTCCAATGCAGATTCCTATCTGAACCTGGCAAACGTGCTGATGGCGTGCACCATTTCTGGCGCCGAAGCCGTGCACCCGGGTTATGGCTACTTTAGCGAACGAGCAAACTTTGCGGTCGCGCTCGAATCACTCGGAATCAAATTCGTAGGCCCTCCAACCAAAGCGATTGAAGCGATGGGAGATAAGGCAAGCGCAAAGAAAGCTGCGATTGCCGTGGGTTGCCCAGTTGTTCCAGGCAGTGATGGAGCGGTTGCGAACGAAAACGATGCGTTAGGCATTGCGGAAGAAATTGGTTACCCAGTCCTCCTCAAAGCGGTTGCGGGTGGTGGAGGGAGAGGCATCCGCCGAGTGGATGCTCCCGAGGAACTCGCAAGCCTTTGGAAAACGGCTCAGGCAGAGGCTCAGGCCAGCTTTGGCTCCGGCGAAATCCTCATCGAGAAATTCGTTGTTTCACCTCGCCACGTTGAAATTCAGGTCATCGGTGACTCGTACGGCAACATGATCTACCTTGGAGAGCGTGAGTGTTCGATCCAGAACTTGCGCCACCAAAAACTGATTGAAGAGGCCCCTTATGCTGAACTTCCTCCGGAAGTTCGTCAAGCAATGGGCGATGCGGCGGTTCGAGTTGCCTCCAGCGTCGGCTATCAAAATGCCGGTACGGTTGAATTTTTGGTCGACGCGGACAACAACTTCTATTTCCTCGAGATGAACACTCGACTTCAGGTGGAGCACCCCGTGACCGAAGAAATCACCGGGCTGGATCTTGTCCATCTGATGCTCAAAATCACCAGTGGTGAGCCACTTCCGATTTCGCAAGACGATGTTGACTTGCAGGGTCATGCGATCGAGGTCCGCATCACAGCTCAGGACCCCGACAAGGATTTCGCGCCAAGCACGGGAGCGATTACCGGTTGGAGATTGCCAGGCGGCCGAGGCGTTCGAGTCGAAACTCATTGCTATGCGGGATTCGTGGTCAGCCCCTATTACGATCCACTTCTCGCCAAACTGATTGTGCGGGGACGCACTCGAGACGAAGCGGTCGCGAAACTTCAGACCGCACTTTACGAATTCGAGGTCACCGGTATTTCTACAAACATTCCATTTTTACGTCGATTGATCGCATCCGAAGGCTATACATCAGGAAACTTCGACACCGGATTTGTCCCGCGATTCCTGTCTGGTGACGCTCAGTGAAGTTCACCATAGGAGCACCAATTGGTCGTTAGATCGAAGAGAAAAGCACGAGAAGCGGCGCTTAGGACGCTGTATGAAATTGAGTTAGGTCACTCAGATCCAACCGAAGCGCTTCAAATCACCTTGGAGGAAGCTTCGCTTGCACCGGATATTTCAGCCTATGCAGAGAAGTTGGTTTTGGGAATTCGCAAGAATCAGCACGAGATCGATCGCCGACTGGCCTACTTCATTAAGGAATACGATTACAGTCGGATCGCCGCGGTTGATCGAAACATTTTAAGAGTCGCAGCCTACGAAATCTTGGAACTTCCTGAGATTCCACCTGCCGTAACTATTAACGAAGCAATCGAAATTGCAAAGCGGTATTCCACTGCTGAGAGCGGCAAATTCGTAAACGGAGTTCTTGGAGCACTTTTGAAAGACACACCGAAAGCGAACTGGGATCCCGAGACCGCTCCCCCTGAGATTGATTACGTGGTCAGCGAAGAACCCGAACCCGAGATTATCGAAGAGGTAGTTGAAGAGGGCTCAGAAGATGCGAAGATCGCGACGCGCTACGGCGTTTGGAAACTTCAATCTGGGAACGCCAAGATTCCTTCGAATACGGAGGGTAAGTAAGTTTGAGCGCACAGATTTTAGATGGATTGGCACTTTCACGCATCGTTCGCGAATCGCTTAAGGTGAGAGTCGATGCCTTGAGAGAGAAGGGCATTATTCCAAGATTGGATGTTTTGGTCGCAGCCCAAGATCCGGCGAGCCTAGCCTATGTGAAGATGAAGCACACCTGGGCTGCAAAAGCGGGCATGCAAGGTGAAAGCTACGACGTCACTGCAGATACGACTCAGCAACAGCTGATCGACAAGATTGGCGAACTGAATGCCAACCCCCTGGTACATGGCATTTTGCTTCAGCACCCCCTTCCAGCCCATCTTGATGAGCAAGAAGCACTGATTGCGCTGGGAGCGGAGAAAGATGTTGATGGAATTGCACCCCAATCGTTGGGTCGGCTCGTCGCGGATCTTCCTGGATTCCGATGCGCAACCCCATTGGGCATCATGAAAATTCTGGAGCACTATCAGATTCCGATTCAAGGGAAGCGGGTCGTTGTCATAGGTCGATCCGTCATTCTCGGAAAACCGGCCGCGCTCATGCTCCTGCAGAAGCACGCCACTGTCACCATTGCCCACTCAAGGACAGTTGATCTTCCCGACTTGTGTCGAGAAGCCGATATCCTGGTTGCGGCCGTTGGTCGAGCTGAAATGGTCAAAGGCGACTGGGTGAAACCGGGTGCAGTGGTCATTGACGCGGGATACAACAAGGTCGAGGGTCGAAAAGGCGATGTGGGTGATGTGGAATTTGAATCGGCCAGCCAAGTCGCATCATGGATCACTCCTGTTCCTGGCGGCGTAGGACCGATGACAGTCGCGAGCCTATTGAGCAATGCAGTTGAATCCGCCGAAAAAACGCTGGCGTAAATTTGGAATTTCACTAGCCTGTTGGCTAGTAGCCTATCTTCTTCTGTGCACGTACTTGGCTTACAAGTATGTGCACCCGCACCGCGAAGTTTCCATGACGCCTAACTGGGTGCGGGATATTACTATTCCGGGATCACATGCTCAAATCCCTGTTTGGGCCTCGCCCGGCCTGGCTTTAAAACACGGGAAACCCGTGGTCTTTGTGCTTGCCTATGGCTATGGAGGGACTCGAGAGAGTTGGGCAAGCGTAATGGCCGACTTAACGAAACACGGTTTTGAATCGGTCGCTCCTTGTATGCCCGGACAAGAAGTAAGCCTTGAGCAGACGGTTGGATTCGGTCGTTACGAGGCCAGGACCATTTTGGATACCGTGAAGTGGGTTCGAGGCCAGTACAGCGCGCCTCCTAAGATTATTTTGTTAGGCGTCTCGATGGGAGGAGCAGCCTCTTGGCTGGCGTCGGAGCAGGATCCAACGATTGATGCGGTGGTTACGGAAGGAGCCTATGCTCAGTTTGATGAAGCCATGAACAATTGGCTGAGTCAAAAGATGCCCGGCTCTCCGGTGTATCTCAAACCGATGATCTGGATTGCCAGCGCGATGGCGAAAATCAATCCCAGCGAGATTATTCCATCGAATTCCGCTGCCAAGTGGCACAAACCTGCTCTCGTGATCCAGGGTTCTGACGACAAGTTAATCCCGATGGAGCATGCCGAACGCCTTGCAAAAGCAGCCAATTGCCCCCTCTGGATCGTCCCCAACGCCTCCCACGCACAGTGCTTCGCCGTCGCTTCCAAAGAGTACATCAAGCGTCTCTCCGCGATCGCAAACTCCCTGAAACGCTAATGATTTCCGCGATCCACGACTGCACAAAGTCGTAAAAGCGGGCGGAGGGTCGATTCCAAGCACGTAATAGGCTAGAGGCTAGGACTTGATGCTCGTTCATCCAGACAGGTCTGGATCTCGTTTGCATGTTCGGACACTCCATTACACCAGACCAAGCTAAACACCACTCCAAATCTCCCGAATATTCAGCTAGTCTCGCACGTTTCGTCCAGGGCATCTTCTTTGATTGCCGGGCCTACTTTAGTTCAATTGCGTTTATGCGACTACTTTTGGGATGTCCCGATTTCTTCCTTTTCAGGGGTTCGTTTACGAACCCCTGATCTTAGGTGTGATATTCGGCGTTGATGCGGACGTAGCCGTAGCCGAAATCACATGTGTAGACGGTGGCTTGATCGCCGTCACCTAGCTTTAGGTCGATGATCACATGATCAGACTTCAGGGCTGACGAGACGCGTTTGGCGTCGAACGATGCGGGACCGCTGTCTTCGAAAAGAATGTGCTCTTCGTCTCCCATGATGAGGCTCAAGCGAACGTCACCGGTTTGAAAAGGTACCCCGGCTCGTCCAGCCGCCATGAGAATGCGACCCCAGTTGGGATCGCAACCGAACATCGCAGTTTTCACCAAGGGTGATTCGCCGATCGTACGAGCGATCTTCTTGGGATCTGACGTACCTGTCACCCGTACTTCGACAAGTTTGGTAGCACCTTCTCCGTCGCGCGCAACTTGTTTGGCAAGTGATGTGCATACCGCCGTGAGAGCGGCTTCAAATTCAGCCTCTGTTGCTTTGATACCGGATGCTCCGTTGGTGAGCAGGATAAGCATGTCATTTGTGGAGGTATCGCCATCAACCGTCATGCAATTGAAACTCACATCGGCAACGCGTTTGAGAATGGGCTGAAAATCGAGATCGCTTACATCCATGTCCGAAACCATGAACCCAAGCATGGTCGCCATGTTGGGTGCGATCATTCCAGAACCTTTTGCGAAGCCAATGAGAAGTCCACCTTGGTCGCTATCATGATGGCGCTGGCTTAAGGATTGAGGGGATACGACTTCATGATTGTCGCTCGTTACCCAAGCCCACTTCTCTACAAGATCGGTTGTCAGGATGGCATCCATGAATGCTCTAGCATCCATTCCGAGCTTTTGGCCCGCATCCTTGATGCCGCGCTCGACCTTGCTCATGTCAAGAAGGTGACCAATGATGCCAGTCGAACCGACTGCGATTTGATCGGTTTCTAGTCCTAGTTCACGTGCGGCCAATTCGGCCATTCGAGCGGTGTCTCTCTCGCCTTGTTCACCGGTACAGCAATTCGCATTTCCGCTATTAACGACAATGGCGCGTAGCTTGCCAGATTCGACGACCTTTCGTGAATAGTTCACGCTTGACGCACGGACATAGTTCGTCGTGAAGACGCCAGCGGAATTAGACTCACGGTCTGAGACGATCATGCCGAGATCATTCCTTTTGTTCTTGAGTCCACATCGGACTCCTGCCACGCTAAATCCTTTAGGAATTGGAATCATTTTTTATCCTATGGCCAAACGCCATCCATGGGTAAGCCGGTCTCCTCAGGGAGGCCAGCCATTAAGTTCATGTTTTGTATAGCTTCACCGGCCATACCTTTAACTAAATTGTCGATTACCGAGCAGACAACTGCGTACCCCAGGCGCTCATCTACCGATACACTCAGCACGCAACGGTTGCTTCCTAAAACCTGCTTCGTGGAAGGGGGAGCGTCTTGAACCGTCACGAAGGGCTCGGAAGCATAAGTCTCTTGGAGGAGAGTTTTTATTTCCCGCTCTGCAATTCCTGACTTGATGGGAATATGCAGCGTTGAGTGTATGCCTCGCGCCATCGGAATGAGGTGAGGCGTGAAGCGGACCGGTACACCTGACAATTGCTCGATTTCTGCCGTATGACGATGTCCAACTGTTCCGTAGGCTTTCACGCCTCCGTCGAGTTCGGAGAAGGTGTAGCTTGTCTCGGTGCGTGAACGGCCCGCTCCCGATACGCCTGATTTTGCGTCAATAATCGGAACCCCTGTTACAAGGTTTGCCTTCACGAAAGGTAGAAGGCCCATGAGGCTGGCGGTTGGGAAGCAGCCTGGATTTGCAAGAAGCCTTGCATTACGAATCAGGTCACGATCGATCCACTCCGGAAGGCCGTAAACGGGCATCGTATCGAGTTGGGGATTGGAGTGTTTGCGTCCGTAATATTGTTCGTAGACGGAGAGGTCTGCCAGTCGAAAGTCAGCCGAAAGATCGATCACTCGCGTTCGTTTGAGGAGGGTGGGCGCGACATCCATCGCAAAGCCTGTTTCCTGGCACAAGAACGTAATATCGGCCTCGATCGTGTTAGGATCGAATTCGGTGAGGACCAGGTCGCTGGAAAGCCACGGGCTCTCGTCTCGAAGCAATGAGCCTGCACGACGCGCCGAAGTTACCGTAGTGACCTTTGCACTCGGGTGGGATGCCAGCAAACGAATCACTTCCGATCCGCCATATCCGGTGGCTCCCACAACTGCGACGTTAATCGTTTGTGGTTTCATTGGAACCGCCCAGAATACCTTTTTGAGTGTGAAGCTTGAGTTTAGGAGGTCAAGGGAGGGCAGGAGACTTTATTCCCGTTGCCCCAGACACAAAAAAGCCCCCCGTGCTCTTGGACACAGGGGGCTTTAATTGGGTTAGCTAATTACTTAGGCTTACCAGCGTCGGCCTTAGGAGCACCGGCTGCAGGAGCAGGAGCTGCACCAGCTGCAGGAGCATCTGTCTTAGGAGCGTCTGCCTTAGGAGCGTCTGCCTTAGGAGCAGCAGCGTCGGTCTTAGGAGCATCGGCCTTAGGAGCGTCAGCAGCAGGAGCAGCATCTGTCTTAGGAGCATCAGCCTTAGGAGCATCAGCAGCTGGAGCGCTTGCGCTTGTACCAGCAGCTGTGTCGTCAGCCTTACCGCAACCGATGAGAGCAGCGCCGAGGACGCCTGCAACGAACAGAATCATAAACTTTTTCATACGTATCCTCCATGTTGAGAGCGGATTACTCCGCAAACACCCCGAGGGGGTCTATCCGCATTATACAATCGGTTTGGCCCTAGTTACATGAAAAAGCCGGTTTCAAGGTTGAAACAGATCGGCAACAGAGTCATTTGGAACCTGAACTTCGGCAACTTTCCACTTTTGCGATGAAAAAAAAAGCCATTCATGATCCTCTTCTTTCTTGAAAACTATCGTAACTTCTTTGAGATGAGCTTCTTTGTTGACTCCTAGCAATCCAATCTTGAGGTCCACGGGCGAGACAATCCGCGCCTCGTCTCCTGTGACGACCGGTTCAATTTGTTCGACTGTGACTTCGGGACGTGAGTTCTTAATATATCGAGCAATCTCATTTCGATTACCAGATTCGCTTTCACCGTTAAATTTTAGGTTCATGCTGAGCTTGTCCATCACTCCACCTGGTCGACCCTCTTTAGTGGCTTTAATGGAATCGGCTAACGCGGTCTTGATGAGGGCCAGATCATTCGGAGGATTAAGGACCGAAAGAATCATGCGTCCACCGACTGCGAACACGATAACGATTCCAAGGATCATAAACGCCTTTGTCGAGTTTCTCATACTCGTCATGACGTCGAAAACGGATGGTTTCTCAGCACAATTCGTGTTTCTTCTACATCTGCTGCAATCTGGCGAGTCAAATCTTCTAGCGAAGCGAAGTTTTGCTCGTTGCGAAGTCGCTTCGCGAATTCGATTTTGATCGCCATGCCGTAAAGTGATTCGCCTGGATAGTCCAGAAGATACGCTTCGATCGTCCGATCTCCTCCACCGACAGCGGGACGAACTCCCACCGATATTGAGGACATGTGCCGTCCGCGCGGGGATGTAACCCACCCCGCATAGATACCAATTTCGGGAACGACCTGATCAAAAGATCGAGCGAGGTTAGCGGTGGGGTAACCCAACTTACGACCAAGCTTCTGTCCGCCAACGACGAGCCCAGAAAGGCTAAAGCATCTTCCCAAGAACCGGTTTGCTTCGTCGAGATTGCCGCTGGAAACCGCCTGGCGAATGAGACTTGAGCTAACACGTCGACCATCGACTTCGAAAGGTGGCACCACGGTGGATGGAATTCGGGCTGAAAGCCAGTCAGTCGTTCCTTCACGACCATTTCCCATGGCAAAGTCGTGACCGACTACGATGCTGGATGACTTAACGGCTCCGATCAGAATCTCACGAAGAAAGCGTTCAGCCGACATGCGACTCAGTTCTGCATCGAACGGTAATACAACGGCCGCCGCGATGCCAAGTTTGTCGAAGACTTCAAGGTTCTCTTGGAGTCCCGCTAAGGCCTTAGGGCACTTTTCTGGGGCAAGAATCGCGGCTGGGTGACGGTCAAAAGTCACCAAGATGCAGGGAAGTTCTTCTGCATCGGCCAATCGCATGGCCTCTTTGACAACAACTTGATGGCCAAGATGAACACCATCAAAGGTGCCCACACAAGCAACTGCTTTCCGCCACTCCGCTTGAAGTAGTCCGACTCCAAAGTGAACCTGCATCGCTCAATCAGTCTACTGGCCCTTTCTTCAACATCGCCATTGCACTCAGGCAAACAACTTGGGAAAATGCGACCAAGCACAGTACGCTAGGTGTCGACCAAAACCTAGCGATTCGAATTTGTTCGAAAGGGGCAATTAGGCTATTCCCTGTACTTGTAAGCATCGTCGCGGTGAGATATACCAGCGAGAGATACACGGTCGGAAGGGTGAGAGGCAAAGGAAAGATAAGTTTGCGCGGAGCAAATAAGCTTCTAATCAGTTCCGATAGAAGAACGAAAAGCATCGCGGCAATCGCAGGAATTCCGATAAGAACGCCCCAAGGTAAGCGATCCGAATTGGAATTGGTGTAAGCGATGTATCCACCGTATCCGCCCGCGCACCCGAACATCACAAGTGAGCATTGAAGTGCAAGAGAAAACCGGCTCCCGAGATCCCGGCTTTGCGGGTCCTCAGGCTGGCTTTTCGTTGTCGGATCCACTGGGTTGTTCATCGAGGATCTGCTCGTAGATTTCTTTACGGTGAACACTCACCGTTTTAGGCGCCCGGATACCGATGCGAACTTGTTCGCCTCGAACTTCTAAAACTACCACCTCTATCTCGTCGCCAATCACGATGCTCTGGCCAACTTTTCGTGTGAGCACCAGCATTTTTTATAGCCCTCCGTGGCCGGTGGCAGGGATGACGCCGACACAAACGTTCAAACGTGGTCGTATCACTCGGTCCGCCTGTGCAAACCCGGTTTTAACAGTATACGCATGGCTCTATGAGATTTTGTGTGGATGGAGTTCAAGTTTTCCCAGGAAGAATAGGATTGCAATTCTGAAGTTTCCAAACTGTCTGAATCCTCTTGCTACAGTCTTAATCTCCTGAATGAGAGCATTGACGGCTTCCCCGTA
>CAIUHP010000108.1 GCA_903899015.1 uncultured Armatimonadota bacterium
TACGGGGAAGCCGTCAATGCTCTCATTCAGGAGATTAAGACTGTAGCAAGAGGATTCAGACAGTTTGGAAACTTCAGAATTGCAATCCTATTCTTCCTGGGAAAACTTGAACTCCATCCACACAAAATCTCATAGAGCCATAAATATCTTGTTGTTTACGATGTTCAGACCACTGGACACAGTGCTTTAACATCTGCTGGCGGCACAGTTAAATGTATCGGCAGGCCTTATTAAATCGATAACAAGTCTCTGAAGGTTTTTTTGCAAATAATCCAAGTAAATGATCCAAATTCTCCGCGGAGGCAAGAGCCCCACCGACGGTCTTGTTAGCGGTAGGATGGGTTCATGTTTATCGGGCTGGCTTTATCGACAGTGATTGCAATGCAGCGGCTCGATATCGAGACCGTCCGGAACATGTCGTTTCAAAAGAGCGACCATCGGGTTCACTTGCGTCGCCTACGAAATACCACTCCACTCTTCTACCAAAGCAAGATGAGTTGTGATGTCGATGGATCACCGAATGCCTACCATCCCGTTGACGATCGCCTTTCACTGGACGTCATCGAGTCAGCCGGTGGTAAGCGGAAGGACGACCAACCAGATGGTGCTTTGATGGTTCAGCCCTCTGCCGAGGTTGTCGTTTGGACACAGGGCAAGCCGTATATTCAGCCAGCGGGCGAGTTCAAGGGATTCTATGTTTCGCGTACGAGCATGCAGAACATTGCCTTGCCCGAAGTCGACCCGAACCGATACTTGGATGCCCGCCGCACTCAGTACATCGTCTTACCCAGTGACATGGTGCCCGAGGCTAGGATCGGAGATGTCGCAGCCGTCTACGATCCGGCGACGCGCAAAGTCGCGTATGCAGTTTTTGGAGATATTGGACCGACAACCGAATCAGGTGAGGCGGCCCTCTCAACCCTTCAACGCCTTGGCATGGCGACTTCGGATGGAAAGTTTTCCCCTGCGCAGGCTCGCGACGATCTCTTTTACGTGGTCTTTCCTGGCACGGCATCGCTTCTTTTGAACTCCGATTTCTGGTCTCATCGGCAAGACGCGATTGATACAGTGGCCTCAGCGCAGTTGAGTCTTTGGGGAGGGGTCGAACAGATCGAATCCATCCTTAAGCAAGCTCCCGAAGGAGGTTCTATTCCTGACACCGAAGGAAACGTGGAGATGTACGATGAGTTCGCCACTCTGAAGAGTGAAGGACTTGTGAGAGCATTTGCGTTCTCATTGCCCCAACGTCTTCAAAGTGAACCAGAAGGGCGGTTACCTTGCGCTCCAGAAGTAGTTTGGGCGGCAAAAGATTGTGTCACCGCGATTTCACAGCGGATCGAAGCGGTTGAGCTATCGAAAGTCCCGGTTTCCAGTCTAAAGGGGATGTCGAACCACCTGCGACGTCTCCGCCAAGTCTTTCATCACTTCCCGGCAGCGACACTGGATGTCGGCGAGGGAGTCCTTCGCGAGACCGCTCGATGCGACGCGCTCATCGAAAGAATTGTGCGTTGCAGCGGTTCGGTCGCCTCGAATTAGTCAGTCTTCTTATTAGTGATTGGCTGGCACAACTCCTATTGAGCCTCCAAATTCGCTCGACCACTACATGCAGAGCCGTAGGCTTCGCCACTCAAGAAACCATTTAAGACCGCACGACGAAAAGCGTGGAGAGCTAATTTTAGGTTCTCGGGAATCTCACTCATCCGGGCTCTTGATCATTCATGGGGCAGTCGAGACTCCCAAGAACCTAGCGCGATGTGTCCGGAATGGACACTGAAGAAGTGGTGGGCGATATAGGATTTGAACCTACGACCCCCAGAATGTGAAACTGGTGCTCTACCACTGAGCTAACCGCCCGCCCGTTTCGATGGTACCTGATTGAACTTTGACGGAACAATCGACGGTTTCGAGGCATATCGACCTATGAGTCCCATGGGCGCAGCAAGAGCCGTCAACTCGAACTGGTACCCTATCCCTAGACGAGGATGCTTTCTTATGCCCCTTCTGCGAGGGGAATTTCTTAATGCGATCTCTCGTTACAAACACCTCATGACACGGTTTCTTGACGTTGAAGCACTTGGCCAATTGGTTCGGGAAATTGGGCTCGAATCATTCCTCATCCAGTTGTCGGATGCGATCCGAGACGACTTTAAACGATGGGAGCAGTTTCAAAAATCTCCTCGCGTCGCCAATCATGTTCCTGGGGGAGTCTTGGAACTCATGCCAACCGCGGACGAATCGCTTTATGGCTTCAAGTACGTCAATGGACACCCCAAAAACTGCCACCGTAACCTCTTGACGGTGATGTCATTCGGCATGTTGGCAGAGGTTCAAACCGGGGTGCCGGTCCTGTTGAGCGAGATGACAGTAGCCACCGCGCTAAGAACGGCCGCGACATCGGCGGTTGCTGCTCAAGTGCTTGCGCGCCCCAATTCTCGAACGATGGCAATCATTGGTGCGGGCGCACAGAGTGAATTCCAGGCCATGGCTTTTAAAGTTCTCCTTGGAGTCGACGAGATTCGAATCTTCGATATTGATGGCAAAGCAACCGAGAAATTCCTCAATAACCTCAACGACACAAGCGGCCTGAAGCTTGTTGCCGCGGACTCCGTGAGCGACGCAGTCAAAGGCGCCGACATTGTAACGACCGCAACCGCCGATAAAACGAACGCGATCATCCTGAGTCCAGAGATGATTGAGCCCGGAATGCATATTAATGGCGTAGGTGGCGACTGTCCCGGAAAAACTGAGATTCACCCACAAATTCTCCGTGACGCCAAAGTCGTTGTCGAATTCGAACCTCAAACACGGATCGAAGGTGAGATCCAGCAAGTGAATTCCGATTATCCCGTGACGGAACTGTGGCGAATTCTCTGCGGGACGACTCCTGGTCGAGAAAGTGAGAGCCAAGTCACGATTTTTGATTCGGTTGGATTTGCGATCGAGGATTTCTCAATGTTACGGTTGCTTCGAACACTTGCAGAAACCCTTGATGTGGGTCAAATGATCGACCTGATTCCTACTCCTGCCAACCCTCGAGACCTTTTCCAATTCGTTCGTTAACCTGGTTGCCCATTTGAGAACGCAAAACGTGGGTCGATTCAATGCGTTATTGCTCAAAGATGGTTAAGGATTCGGCAACAAGATTTTGGTATCACGAAAAAGTGGTCAATAATTAACGAACCGGTTTAGGGTGTTGACGGGTCTAATGACTATCGAAAGGAGCCGTATATGATCGAAAAAATTTGTGGACATTGCGGCACGACTCTTTTGATGGGATTGGAGTATTGCCCCGGTTGTCTTAGGCTCATTCAAAACCGGACGAACTCGGCGAGTAACAAAGCTTCCCGGTCTCAAGAAATAAACGATTTGAGGCCCGACGGAAAGTTGAGCATGGATTCCATGATCACAGATTTCCATGTGACATGGGCAAACCTGGTCTATCCCATCAAGGCTCAATTAAGCGTCCTACTCAAGCGCCCTTATCCTGCCGAGCCTCCGCCCATGCCCTCGGCTCGACGCGCAGACGATCAGCATTTTGGATATCGCGAAAAGAACGCGGCCGCGAAGATGAGGTTTTCGGAAGCTTACACGCGTGTGGTTTGTCCCATGTGCCACCGCACGCAAAAGCGGCCACTTGATCAAGCACCTTCCGATCTCATTACTTGCATCAACTGCAGCCATCCGTTCCCCGGATCTTTTGCAGCCGAGTTCAGAAAAGGAGCGGACCTGGAATGTTTTCAGTGCGGAGTCACAACCTTCTGTGTGAGTGGGCTCCAACTAACGACTTGTCCAAACTGCCAATCGCACTCACACGGTGTGACACCAAGAACGCGCTTGAAACCCAAAGTCCTGATCGCGGTATTCGCGCTCTGCTTCTTACTCATGTTTTCAGGCTCAATCGTGACGAACACAACCCCCCAATTCCTTATTTGGGCGGTGCTCACATTTGTGGGAAGTGCAGTTGGATTTGTGACGCTCGCCGCCCTTGGCGTTTAAGTTCCAGTTGGACTCAAGAGCTTCGAGCACTCTTATATCGCGAGTCTTAAACGCCCCAGCCGGTTCTTTGGGGCAGGCTGTCGGCGACTCGTTTGGCTTCGTCGGAACGGTTGGCGACTACGAACAGAATGATCGCCGGAAGGGGCGAACCTTCGACAGGCGCATATTGATGACGACTGAGGGCATCAAAGACCATTGAATCGCCCGCTGCCAAATGGCAAGAGTCTCCTTCAACGGTGATTTGGGCCTCGCCAGATAAGCAATAGATGAACTCTTCTCCAAAGTGCTGGTCCACGGGACTGGTGTTATAAATCTCCATGATCCCGCTCGACATCACTCCGTCGGCAAGTTCGCTTCGAATGAATCCCGTAAAGAATCGCTGGTAACCGAGGTTTGCTCGTCGCTGTCTTTCGGTGGCGTCATCGACAAAGCTGTAATCGATATCCTTGACGGGCCGCCCTTTATGGTCCTTGAGATTGGCTGCCATCCATCGAATTTGATCGGCATGACAAACCGAATAGTGCTCTGATTCGACGGGGTGTTTGACTAATTGGGCAGAAAAAAGGGCATACGCGCTTCGCAAGGCCTGAAAGCTTTTGTTGTTACAGCGCTTCCCTTTTTCGACACGCATAACGGTATCGCGCGATACCCCCGACCGCTGGGCTACTTCATCTACCGACCATCCAAAAAGCTTGCGACGCTCTCTGAATTTCTGGGCAACTAATTCCCAATCCCATTTATCTTTATCAGGTTTTTGGATGAGTACCTCTCTTGTCTCATTCGAAAAGAGAATCGAGCTTCTCACCTACGAATAGCTCGCTAAATGTTAAAACTCAATGACAAGTGCGACTGAATCTTCAAGAATAGTAGCACAAGGTTCGGCACTTCCCCAACGCCTAGATACGACATCTAAATAGTAATCGAAGGATAAGTTCACGATGAAACGATTTGGATTCACACTGATTGAGCTTCTCGTGGTAATTGCGATTATCGCTATCCTTGCCGCGATCTTGTTCCCTGTGTTTGCTCAAGCAAAAGCAGCAGCCAAAAAGACATCTTGTTTGAGCAACGTTAAGCAGATGGGTACCGCCGCCCAACTCTATCTGGGAGATTCGGATGACATGTATCCGGTCGGCACCGTCAGCTCGCCAAGTGGCTTTACTTACAGTAACACTCACTACTGGTATTTCGGACTTACTTTCCAGAATGCCAGCCTCGCCGCACTTCTTCCAGAAGATGGCTTGCTTTACCCATACGAGAAGAGCGGCGCGATTGTGAATTGCCCAGACGGCACCAATCTCAAACCCTCAACCGGAGGCGCGCCATTCACCATTGATGCAAGCAAGGCTCCGCTTGGCTACGATAAGAATATTTTGCTGGTTTCGGGTCTGACCGCCGCTGATGGCTCGACTTACGGACCTTTCCCCAATGCAACTGGTTGGGATGAACCCGCCAATTCCGTACTCCTCGCAGACTCCGGTTTCGCAGCCGGTGGTGGCGGTCAAGCTCAATCGAGCTTCAATGGTCTCGTTCTGCCAAAGACATTGTCGAACGGCTTAGGCGTTCGATGCAGCACCGCCAACATGCAAGCTCGGCACAATCTGATCGCGAACATCACTTTCCAAGACACCCACGCGAAAGGGATGAGGCTTCAACTGCCTCCAGACAGAACGACTGTCACGCCTGCCTATCAATGCATTACAGACAATCTGCATACGGGAGCACTCGTCGGTCCAGGAGCAAGCCTCACTTGGTCATCAAACGGTGGAAGCATGCCTGCCCCACCCAACACGAACTATTACTTCGTGCCTGACAAGTCGCTTTCAAACCCGAACAACTAAAGCCTCATTCATCCCACCTTCTGAAGAGTCGGTGGGATTTTCTTATTTTTAGCAACCATGATTGTCTCTCCATTCCTTATCGCACTTAGCCTCTTAGGTGGGCACTCTACTCCCAACGCATATCCGATTACTCCCAATCTACAATCGGATACTGGGAAGCCAAATCTTGAGGCCATTCAAAGCCAGATCAACTCCTATCGCTCAAAGGTTTATGCAGATAGTAAAGCTGCAGGAGTGACAACCAATCGATCTGAGCTTGAAACGAAAGTGGGAGTCTATGTCGCGGAACTATTGAAAGACATCAAGGTATCGGCGATACCCGTCTCGGAGGCATCCCAATGGGCTGGCCTCTATACCCAGGCGGGAAACGTATCGGATGCACGCACCCTTCAAGCGCAGGCACTGAATTACCACAGCGTTCAACTCATGTTCACGACGAGTGATCTACTTCCCGAGTTACTTAAGGAAGGAAAAGAAGATCAAGTTCTCTATCTGTTGCGGCACGCACCCGATTCTATTTCCAGCGAAGTAGGCATGATGGGTGAAATTTTCTACGGAAATTGCGCGCGCTTGAAGTTAGATCAAACAAAACCTGCCTTCGTGGAAAAAGGTCTGCGCATCTTAGAAGCGAAAGTGGACAACGTTCCGAACACACTTGATCCAACAAGCAACTCGATGGCCGACTACGTTTCGGTTGACCTTGAGATGAAGGTGCTCGAAATGAAGTACCACAACGCGCCGAGCCAAGCATTGCTCAGCCAAATGAAGGCACTGCGCGTCAAGTATGCGGCGAGCAAATCCAAGAATGCCTTCGGACAAAGCCCGGTCTATCGTGTGGACGACTTTCTCGCCAAAACATCCGCCATTGGCAAACCCGCGCCTGAGGTCGTTTATGATCAAACGATCGGCAACTTTAGGGGCCTCGAAAAATTGAAGGGCAAAGTGGTCGTTCTCGACTTTATGGCTCACTGGTGCGGTCCTTGCAAAGCGGCGCTTCCCGGCATTCGAAAGATGCAGGAGCAAAATGGGCCCGAAGGGCTCCAGGTCATAAGTATCACTTCGTTCTATGGCTATTTCGGCGCGAAGAAGAACGTGAAGCCGACAGAGGAATTGGAACTGATGCAATCGTCCTTTGTAAAGGAATTCAAGATAACTTGGCCGGTTGTGTTTGATGCGAAGCAGATCACTCAAAGTAAGTACGGAGTGAGTTCGATCCCCCAAATGGTCGTGATCGATCGAAAGGGTATCGTCCGACGCGTTCAAGTTGGAAACACTCCTCAGGGCGAGGAAGAAACAGCCGCGCTGGTCGTGAAGTTACTAAAGGAATAGGCCCGTTTCAGCGCCTATTCCTTTCCATCACAAACCGTTGACGATGTCAATGGTTTGCTTTACTCTGTCGAATCGCCTTGAACAAATCTTTGAAGCATTGGGCCGTCTCTTCAACATCCTTACTTTGTTTCTTACTGCCCATATAAGCTTTGATGAATGCTTCCGCATCGCACCAAGTAGTGTGAAGCATGCCCTGAGCGTTGCTGGCGATCTTGGGGTTGGCCCCCTTTCGTAGCGCTTCCATCATGTCTAGCTGCTGAACTGCGAGATTTGAATTTCGCCAGGGCGAAGCAACAACCGGGAATCCATTCAATGCAAAATAGGCTGGAGTTGGTTCTGCATGATCATAGTGCCAATCGCTAATGACGATGTCTTTAGGGATCTTATTGATGGCGTCCCACGTTCCGTTGGTGCTGGCTTCCCATTCACCTAACCCGTTCGTGCGACCGTCAAGCAGACGATCTCCCCACATCCACATCGATCGCTTTGTTGCCTTGAGATGGTCGTGGAGAGCGTTGACTTCCGACGCAAACACTGAGGATGCCGTTTTGCCTTTGCAATACTTGCAGTCGGGATCCGCAAGGATAAAGACCTCATCCATTCCGCAATGGAAGGCATCTGCCGAACAAGCATCGGCAATTTCGTCGATACAATCAAAGATGACCTTATGAAGTCCCGGTGCATTGGGACAGTAACTTCGACAGTAGATTCCCTTGTTGTCGGGATACTTGCCTCGAGTCTCGTCAAACTCAGGATGAACTCTCAGGAGCGATTCAGTGGATTTGGCCCAGGATTGATGACCAAGAAGATTGATTTGAGGAATGAGATGAATGTGAGCTTCCTTACAAGCTAAGGCGATTTGTTTGACCTGAGAGGCCGAATAAGGATCGCCATCTGCGATTTCGGGGTGCCTTGTAAACTTGAATCGGTAATCGAACTCCAGCACGAGGGTATTGACGCCCTCGGTCACCAGTGACGTCTTGATGAATTCACAAAGGAGCGGTACCGCTTGAGTCGATGGTGCGGTCAAATGAAGACCGCAAATCGGAAGGTTTGGAGTAGGAGCCTTAGACGCCTTTTGACTCAATGCTAGTACGGCAACTGCGACACAAAACATGTCTCACTATATCTCTTCAGATGCGTATTATAGGAGACGTAGTGCAGACACTTGGCATACGCTGTTTGAGTTGGATTCCTTTCCTGGCCGCAAGCCTGATTCTGGCAAGTAACCATGCTCCCC
Source organism: uncultured Armatimonadota bacterium (assembly GCA_903899015.1). GTDB lineage: Bacteria > Armatimonadota > Fimbriimonadia > Fimbriimonadales > Fimbriimonadaceae > Fimbriimonas. The sequence goes on from CAIUHP010000108.1 coordinate 8,407, forward strand.
CGAAATCCACCCTTGCCCACACAAGACAGGATTCAATTCTCGTCGACGGGCTAAAGATATGGCGAAAACCGGGAGCGGTGCAAAATGGTGCGGCGTGCGCGACATGCCATAGCCCGGATGGAATTGAACTTGCAGCCTACAAATTTGAAGATGGCGACCTCTATCGACGCGCCCTTCCCCACCTTGGCCCTACTGACACGCAAGTTTTAGTAGATTACATTCACGCCCTGAGGCTAAAGTACAAACTGACCCAGCTTCGCGACCCAAATCTTGATCGCCCACTTCAGCCGGGTGGTGAAATCTTGCCGGGTAAAACACCGGAAGACCGAGACCTCGCATTTGGGCTTGAGATCAAGGAGAAATTCCCCACTCTGTTCTCTGGTCCCATTGAATCGCTTGATCAAGCCAAGAGTGCAGAGGCTGAGCTCCTCAAAGTGCCCGCAAATCAGCTGAAGATCGGATTCCCGTTGAATCGACTCTCGGAAGACGTTGCGCACGGTAACGAGCACTCTTCCATTGCCCAATGGCTGCCAGAAGTTCCTCCCCAGATAGCCCCTTCCGATCTCGATGTATGGTATGCGCTTGAAGACGCCTATCTTGCTCAACCCACTCCACAAAAACTGCACGAGCTCATCGTTCAGCATCTAAAGTTGGTGAATATCAGCCGCATGCCAGGTTTTGCGGCGATTTCAACTCTCAAGTTTCGGGCATTACTGGTTTGGCAAGACAGACTCCGGAATCAAACAGAGGGCTCGCCACTGAATGTCTCGCAGGACGTACTCCAATTTGGCAACTACAACCCCATCTGGGAAGTGGGCGAATTTGCACGGCAGATGATGGATCGGGATGCCGCTGGCATCGGTATGGATGCTGAAAACCAAGCGAAGAAACTCAATGGACCCAGCCTCGTAGATCAACTTCACCAATTGAGGCTCTCTTGGTTTTGGGCCGGTTGGCTCTCGGATCAGGGACTCTTCAAAACGTCTTTTAACGGCAAAACAAAATATGGGATGTGGCTTTCAGAAAGTATCTCAAAAGATGGTCCTTATCCCATTCACAACGTCTACGTTAATGCTCGCCGGCAAGCAGTCCTCTCGAATGATCTATCAGCTTGGGGCGAAACGCTCCCACGACGAAGGCGGATCTGGGACTTTGCCGGACTCCGATCTTTTGGATTCCAGACCCGAGACTTGCCTAAAGGTGAAGCTCATCGAAAACTCTATATTACGTTTACAGCCAACTGCTTCCGTATGAATTTGCTTCTGCTGAAGAACGATATCGAGAAATCGGGAGTGGTGTGGGTCAAGGTCAACACCAAGGCCAACGCGAAGGAGCTTTTGAACTTCATCAGGACCTACGAGCCAGAGACAAAAGCTTCCGCAGCCAAACTTGAAACGGAGCTGGACACGCTGGTCGATGCCGCCAAAGAGCGAATCTAAAACAAAATTGAGGGTCATCCCACCAAGTGGCATGACCCTCAACTCATTTATTCTTCGCCCGCGATTAATTCGCGCCGCAAGTTACGTGGTCGATCGCCAAAGTGAACTTAGCTTTGCCGATGGCGGGAGGAAGAACACCCCCGATTTGGACCTTAACTTTGCCTCCAGTGCCGATGTAATTTCCGACGTTGGAAGTAATCGTCGCATTGAATGCGCCCAAAGTTGTTGATAAGGCTTGCGAGCCGATGGCATCAAATTTCTTCGTCGTATTGTTGTAGACGTAAAGTGTTCCTGACACGCCGTTTAGGGCTGAAACAGTTGACACAACATTCAGAGAAGTTGGGTTGGAAGCTTGGATGGTGAAATCTGCTTCGACAAGCACTGTCTGTCCGGCCGGTTGGCTCACCGAACCGATCTTATAGCTCGAGCCATCCAGGTACCAAGTGTTTTGGGCATTGCCCGATACCCCTGATCCCTTGCTTGCAATCGTCGCGGTCGCTTTGTTCGTTCCAAGTGCGAACAAAATCGAATTGTTGATGGCATAGCTCTGTCCATCAGGGCCGATTGCAGTCTCGGTGTACGCTTCGCCAGTTGCAGGCTGAAGGTTTAAGCCTTCGGTCAGCGTATTGGTCACAAAGCTCCATCGATACATGTGACCATCTTCGCTGTTGATGATCGCACTCTTACGAGCAACGTCGACCGCCACTGAGTTAATGCACCACTCGTTTCTTGCGTTGGGGTGGTTGCTATCGTTGTTGATTAACGTTGGTCCAAGGACAGTCAGGACTTCATTCATGACCGGAATTCCCGATTGTCGGTCCTTTGAAATCGAATCACTGCCAGGATCGAGAACGGCAACTTTGTTCGAGCCGTCGGCTCCTGCGTCACCGCCATTGTCGTCGTAGTTGTTGTATTTTGTGAGAATCAGATATTTCGAGGTGCCTTTGTAGGAAGGGACCATCGTCGCCGGTACGACGGAGCCGGTATCGTCCCAGCCAAATGCTCCGACTGGGAATCGCTTCCCCTTTGCATCGAGTTGCTTGAGATTGGAATCCCACTGAAGCATCCAGCCATGGCTTTCTCTCCACGAGTTGCCGAATACGCCCATGAAGACGTGACCGTCAGTTCCGATCATTGGAGAAGCGGAAGACTCATTGATAAGTCCTGCGCTCGCGCCAGTCATCGAAGGATCAAGCACTCGGGCCGATGCAGTTGGCATGAGCGTCTTTGAGTCGAGTTTCGCCATCATTGGATTCCCGCCCGTGATCGCGACGTAGATGTACTTGCCGTCAACCGTAATGGCTGGCGCCGCATTCATCGCAGGGCGACTTAGGCTCTGATCCAAGTTGAGTGCTGCAACCGACTTAAAACTTGAAACTCCCGTGTTGACATTGACCTTCGCATATCCACCCGTTCCAAGTGAAGCAAGATTCGTCGGAACGTTGCCGGTTACTTCGTAGCCGAAGTACACATTTCCAGATGCATCAGCGGTCAAAGGAGTGTTGATCTTGACCGGTGCGTAGGCAGCTGAGTTGGCATTAAAATCGGCCAGAGTGGTGTAAAAAACTAATCGCTTCGGAGTACCGACAGCGGTGTCAGCTGAAGTTCGCACCATGATCGAACCACCTAGAGCCGCAGCAGCAACGCCTCGTCCATTTGCACTGCCCGGTGCCTGGTAAAGCGTGACGGGAAAAACGGAGGTCCAATCGTTTGGCCATATGAGAGCCGCACTATAGTCGGTGTCGAATTGCCAGGTAACGGCTCCGGTCGTGCCGTTGCGAGCCATGACTCGCCAGTTATCGTGGTTGCTACCTTGCTGGGTGGTAAACCGATATCCGTAAACGACGGTGTTCGACGGCGTAACCATGGGTGCTGCGTAGTGAGCCAAGACGTCGCCACCATAGTAGGCGCGATCATCATCGATCGAGGCTGACCATTTAATCAAGGCGGCGGTTTGGCTCGTGCCGGTATAGAGTCCAGAATGCTGGGCATTCCCTCCGTATCCGAGCCAACCCTGAGCGAAGGCGCCAACTGCAAGCAAACCCGTAAACGCCAATGAGGCGAGGCTTCTCAATATCATCCCCAGCATTATAAGGGAGTTCCCACAAATGAGTGGACCAGATTGTTGTGCATTTTGAGGTGCGTTGGCTCTCCTCAACTACGTTCAGCAAGAATGTTGGACACAGAATGGTCGTGGCTATTCGCGGGGTAAGTTGGCGCCTAGATTTATGGTTTGACTGGCACGATCCTTAGAAGAAGTTAACGCGTAAACTACATGAGAAGGGTAGCATCCCATTCACAATGATGTGCCTTCTTGCTGCCATTGCCGTTAGCAAAATGACTCCTGCTTGGTACGGCCCAATCACTCTTACTGCACCGATCGTCACTGCCGGCAATCCTTACGACCCTGCGGACAACGATGTGACGGTTGACTTCACAAATGAGCGTGGGCAAACACTCCACCGGCTTGCTTACTTCATCGGGAATGGCAAGTTCGCGTCAACCCTCGTTACCCAATCTCCTGGGCGTTTTTCGGCAAAATTCTTCTTGAACGGTAAGCCCGTTTTCACATCAAAAACTCCAATTGAAGTCACGAAGAAGTTGGCCCACGGATTCATCGGGCTCAATGGACGGAAATTCGCTTGGACCGACGGCACACCCTATTTCCCGATCGGTTACGACTACGGCTGGAAGGCGTTTCCCAACGAAACGGTTGCTCAAGGAATGACCAAGATGGGGCGTATGGGAGCGAATTGGTCGCGGATTTGGACTTGCCACTGGGATGATAAAAATCCGTTCTGGCCACACGACAAGGACCCCAAGTTGCCTGGGCGAGAACTTCGACAAGAGCCGCTTCAGACCTGGGACGATATCACTTCGGCTGCCGAAGCGGCGGGAGTCAGCTTCCAATTTGTCCTTTTCCATCACGGCCCTTACAGCACGACCACCGACTCAAATTGGCACGAACACCCTTGGAACGTGGCCAATGGTGGTTTTCTAAAGGACCCGACCGACTTCTTTACCGACCCCGAAGCCACGAGGCGCACCAAGATTTGGCTCCGGTACGCGGTCGCTCGCTATGCCCATTCGCCGTCCATAATGGCTTGGGAACTGTTTAACGAAGTGCAATGGGTCGACGCCATCAAAAAACATCCTGAGCGAGTTGGTGACGTCGCGCTGTGGCATAAAGAAATGGCCCAATACGTCCGTTCCCTTGATCCTTACCACCATTTATTGACAAGCAGTAGCTCTGAGTCCCTCGACTCGGGAGTTTTCGACTCCGTTGATTACTTACAGCCCCACACCTATCCCGCGAATGTTTTGGCATCAATCGGTGGCTACGAGTTCAAAAATAAGCCCGGCTTCTTTGGAGAGTTTGGTCCTCCCGGCAATGGTCGAAATGGTCCCAGTGGCGAAGGCTATCGAAAAATGGTTCGTGACGGCATTTACGCTGGCATCCTTGCGGGCCATGCGGGGGCGGGACAATATTGGTTTTGGGACCAAGTGGATCGCAATGGACTTACGCCAGAGTTCTCGGCAGCACGGAAAGTCATTGATGAATCTGGGATGCTTGCTCATCCCAATGCTAAGCCGATGAGCGTCTGGGTTTCGACGCCCTCTAAAGCAGACCTGACTCTTTCTGCTGGAGGCGGGTGGAGCAAATCCACCGTTTCTGAATTGACCCTTCCGAACGTCGATGTTCGAACGCTAGGCGGTTGGTCACAGTATTTTCAGAGCCTTGATGGTGGTCAGAAGGCCTGGGCAAAGCCTTTTGTTGTTAAATTCAACGCGCCGATGGCCGGCAAGATGACTTTGACAGTCAACCAAATCTCAACGAAAGGTGGCACCCTCGTCGGATTTGTCAATGAAGCGAAGGTATTGGACCATACGTTTGAGGGGGCAGCGGATGGGAGTCGTTCTCGTCAGGGACGCAATTCCTTTACTCTTGAATATCCTGCCGGGCCGGTTGTGATTCGATTGGAGAATCATGGCCAGGATTGGATCCAACTTACGAGTATCACCGTTCCTGGAATCGGGTCAACGGCATCCGGACATGGGATGCAAGATCGGGATTGGGCGCTCATTCGAGTTTTCGGAAGCGACACATCTGCCGTGACCGTTTCTGGTTTGGCTCTGCACGATGGCTCCTACCAAGCAAAGGTTTTTGACACCACAAACTCGGGGATGACGGATCAAAAAATTCAGATTACAAACGGATCTTTCCAAGCAATCGGATTGCCAAAAGACTGTGTCCTGGCGATTCACCGCCATCGGTAGGCGAAACCTTCTAATCGGACACGGAATGGATATTAGGGACGCAAATAAACGCGTCCCTTCTCGCCCGTTACATGGAAAGCGGTCGGATAGTGAACAACCGATTCTCTGAAAACTTGAGACTAACCGATAAATCACTCATCAACCGAAAAACGGCTGAATTTCGGCGTTTAAGGTGGATTCGCCCAGCCGTGAAACGAGCGAACTGTTAAATCGCGCAACTGTAGTGTTTTCTGCCGAAGACACCTGCTTTTTTGATGGGATCACGGCAAACAAGCCACGATGAGGTCGGGCTTCGGGGTAAAAATACCTCGCAGAAAGCGGCAAACGTCTCACATTACGGGGAGAACAGCGTAGTTCCCAATCGCCTTGTGCGTCGCCGCTTTCAATTTAACCTCCTTCCAACGGAGGAATAGGGAGCAATCTACGCGTGAAAAGAATTGGAATCTTAACTGGGGGCGGTGATGTTCCTGGACTCAACGCTTGTATTAAAGCGGCGGTTAGCCATGTTACTGATGCAGGTATCGAAATCGTGGGCATTCGACGAGGTTGGGGCGGCCTACTCAATTACAACATCGATGACCCCGAATCGGCCAAAGAGTGGACCTTGCCTCTCGACCGAATCAACACCCGAACGGTCGATCGATTTGGTGGCACCTTCCTTCACACTTCGCGAACCAACCCAAGCAAGGTATCGCCTGAGAAGGCACCTGAGTTCCTGAAAGATGGTTCGAAAGCGGTCGATAAGAATGCAAAGATCTGGGACTTCACTCCTCACATCCTGAAGAACCTCGATCACCTTGGAATTGATGCGCTTATCACGATCGGCGGAGACGATACTCTCAGCTACTCTCACCGACTTGACAAAGAAGGATTCAAAGTTATCGCCATCCCTAAAACGATGGATAACGACGTCTTTGGAACCGACTACTGCATCGGATTCTCGACTGCCGTATCACGAAGCGTTTCGTTCATTACATCTCTGCGAACGGCTGCAGGATCCCATGAGCGACTTTGTATCGTCGAACTCTTTGGTCGAAATTCTGGTGAGACGTCTCTCATTTCAGCCTATCTCGCCAGCGTCGATCGAGCGATCATCTCGGAAGTTCCGTTTGATCCTGAAATCCTCGCCAAGCAGTTGGTGGATGACAAGAAGCGCAATCCAAGTCACTATGCAATCATGACGATCTCCGAAGGAGCAGAAATGATTGGTAAGGGCGTTATGGAAACGGGCCCAGCCGACGCATACGGTCACCGAAAACTTGGTGGAATTGGTAGCTACACTGGAGATGTTCTCAAAGAACTCACCGGCCAGAACATCATTTACCAACAGGTTGCCTACCTGATGAGAAGCGGCGAGCCCGATGCGCTCGACCGAATGGTTGCGATGAGCTACGCCAACCTCGCAACGGAACTGATCATTAAGGGTGAGTCCGGTTTGATGGTCGGGCTTCACAACGGTAAGTACGGCACCGTTCCGGTCGCCAGCATTCAAGGTGGCCTCAAGCGAGTAGATGTCGATCGACTTTACGACAAGAACGAGTATCGACCTAAGGTTTCCGACATGATGGGCATGCCCATGTTCCTTTATTAAAGGAAAATCGTAGACCGAAAGGAAGTTGGTCACCACTAGTGGTCAACTTCCTTTTTATTTCCGAGTGTCGTTCAAGTAGACTCAAAAACAATGGCCGCCCAGTTGCACTATCTCACCGTTCAAGACATCCTTTGGATCAATTCCCAAATTACCGGCAGGGTGAATACGTTCAATTTCGCCAAACTGGAAGAGGCTACGTATTATCAGTACGCTTATGGTGACAGCAATCACCTCGTGTCGCAAGCGGCCCGATTCCTGCCCGGATTCTTGAAGATGAATTCTCTAGAGGCTGGAAATCACGCCACTGCATTCGTAGGTGTTTTGACCTTCTTAAAAATCAACGGCATGGCGATTGACCTCAAAGACTCCCAAGCGCAAGCCTGGTTTGAAGGCTCAAAAGATAAGCAAAGCCTCGCCAATGAAGGCATCAAGTCCATCGCCAAACCCGTCATCGGCCATCACGCCGAAACGCCCGACGTCAAAAAAGTAGTCCGCGACCTCTTAACCGAGTTCCAAGGCACGATCGCAAATTTATAGTGCTGTTGGCATAGTCGGAGGAGGGTTCGCTCCATTGCTTTATTTCCGGTCGTCGGAAACCTGTAAATCGATTACGGTTTGAGCCAACAAGGCTCACAGCGCGGAAAATAAAACGTCGGTACGACTCATCCGACGACTATGACCCGGATGGTGGAGATAGCGAGAGGTGTCCGGCGAATACTGAAGCCCCTAAGCGCGAGGCCCCCGGCAAACTGCTCGATTCCGTGACTTTGGAAACAGAACATGTAAACACGGGTGTGTTGGCTTTACAGGTGGGCTAATACCTGTTTCTATTCGCGGGCAAGCGGTAAGCATTGCCATTTTTGTTTCCGCGTTTTGGTGGAGGCGGGGAGAGTTGAATTTGCCGCCTAGTAGCCTGTAGGTTCAACCGAGTAGGTTAAAACAACGGGATGACCTTCGCGAGAACAGGTAGACAAATGGCGTTGACAACAGGGTGGTCTGTTGTCAAAATCGAAAGTCCGACGCGCTTCCCGTTGGATCCCCCAGAATCTCCTCTGACCGGTCCCCGGATGTTGACCCACCTAGAGTGTTAGTGCCTCTGCCTCCATTTTAACTAGATTTGCTTTGTAAGTCGCGGGAGAGATTCCTCCAAGTGCCGAGTGAGGACGACGTTTGTTGTAGAACTCTAGGAA
>CAIUHP010000109.1 GCA_903899015.1 uncultured Armatimonadota bacterium
CACAACAAGATGGAAACACTCTCGCGACAGGCGTATGGATTTAGAAACTTTGAGAACTACCGAACAAGAGTGAGGGTAATGTGCTCGTAAGGTCAGAAGAATTGAGGGGTGCCCCCACGAATGGCGTAGAGCCAGAGCCGAGGGTTAAGGGGCCGTCTTGGAGCGGGTGACGAGACTCGAACTCGCAACCTTGACCTTGGGAAGGTCCTGCCCTACCATTGGGCCACACCCGCATGGAATACCGGACTTTGGAGCGGGTGGCGGGAATCGAACCCGCATGGCCAGCTTGGAAGGCTGGAACTTTACCACTAAGCTACACCCGCGCTACCCAAATATTATACCAACCAGACTCCAGGATGTCACGGGTGGTTGGCGAGTTCCGAAGATGTAATATCCGCCGAATCGAATAACGAATTAGCCGCCATACGGAACCCAGACGTTTTTAACTTGGGTGGCATGCCTAAAAATGGTCTCAGTCGACTGGCTACCTTCCTCTATCCAAGTCTGTTTCAAGTTGCTAGTCGACATCCTTTCGACACTTGCACCACATTCTCCGTCGAAGCACCAGATCGCATCGATATCCTCGTGCTCGGCAAGAGTGGCCACAAGTTCTCTTCGTAAGCCGGTGATGATATTGAAAACACCGCCCGGAACGTCGGATGCTTCGAGAACTCGATATAGTTCGGCCGCAGGCAGTGGGTTGACTTCGGACGGAACCAGTACCACCGTGTTCCCCATCGCAATCGCTCCACAAGCAAGTTCCAAGAGCCCGATCAAAGGGCGGTCATCGGAGCAAATAATGGCGATAACTCCGACCGGTTCGTTAATCGTGTAGCAGATCCCAAGCATCGGTACGCTGTGGGTCGCTCCTTCAAACTTATCACACCGACCAGCAATTCCGAAGACTGTTCCAACCGCTTCCTCATCGTTCATCGAAGACAGATTTTCGGCTAGATAGTAGAGCACCTGAGCTCGACCATGGGCACTTGTTCCCGACCAAGAACCTTGAGATGTCCGGGCCGATTCGACAGCATTTCGCACGTCTTTTCGATTCCCACGACCAAATTCGTTGGCACCGATCGTCAAGCTGTAGCCAGAATCAGGTCTAACTTGCTTACCACCGATGTAAAGCTTGTGAGTTCGATCGAGACCTTCCTGCCGCGTCTGAGAATCCTCAGTCTCGATTGGCGCAGGTGACGTTCGAACGACTTTCTTCGGCTGCGTATATGCGTAAAGACCTTCCTTTCCGCCTTCTCTCCCATATCCACTCTCTCGATAACCACCGAAACCGGACGCTGCATCAAACATATTGGTGCAGTTCACCCAAATGGTTCCGGCCTTAATTTTGCTGGCAAGTTCGTGTGCAAAATTGACATTCTCAGTCCAAACACTTGCTGCTAGTCCGTAGGGCGTGTTGTTTGCAAGATCGATAGCTTCCTTGTGAGTTCGGAAAGTCATGCCGACTAGTACGGGACCGAATATCTCAACTTGGGCAACCGTCGCAGACGGGCTCACATTGGAAAGCAAGGTCGGAGGATAGAACCATCCATCCTTTGGGCAATTCGATGAAGGCTGAAAGAGATCTGCCCCTTCTTCGACCCCTTGCTTGACAAGCGATTCAATTCTTTCGAGTTGAACCGGCGCTACGATCGCACCGATGTCGATACTCTTATCCAACGGAGGACCGACTCGGAGCTTCTCCATTCGAGATCGGACCTTATTGTAAAAACGCTCGGCAATGCTCTCTTGGACCAGTAATCGCGACCCGGCACAGCAAACTTGACCTTGGTTGAACCAGATCGCATCTACAAGTCCCTCGACCGCGCTGTCCAAGTCCGTATCTTCGAGAACGATAAACGGAGACTTTCCTCCCAATTCCAGCGAGAGCTTCTTTCGCGTACCAGCCGTTGCCTGCCGAATCATTCTTCCGACTTCAGTCGAGCCGGTGAAGGCAATTTTGTCAATACTTGGATGCTCGACGATATAACGTCCGGTCTCTCCATCGCCCGTAACAATGTTCACAACTCCTGGTGGCAATCCGACTCGTTGACAAATTTCAGCGAAAAGGATTGCGGTGAGCGGCGTGTATTCGGCGGGTTTTAAGACGACGGTGTTGCCCATTGCCAGCGCTGGAGCAATCTTCCATGCGAGCATCAACAGAGGGAAGTTCCACGGGATGATCTGCCCACAAACACCAACCGACTCGCGTTCTGGCAACTCTGAGTCCATAGCCTCGGCCCAACCTGCATGGTGGTAAAAGTGCCGGACGACGAGAGGTATGTCTAAGTCTCGCGTCTCTCGAATTGGCTTGCCATTGTCGAGAGATTCTAGAACAGCAAATAATCGAGCATGCTTTTGAATCTGACGCGCAATCGCATAAAGGAACTTGCCTCTCTCAAATCCACTCATCTCACGCCAGAATCTAAAAGCGTCTTTGGCGGATTCGACTGCTGCATTGACATCCAATTGACAGCCCTGAGCTACCTCAGCTAGAGGCTTTGCGTTAGCCGGGTTGAACGTCTGAAAATAGATTCCTTCCGACGGAGCAACAAAATCGCCACCGATGAAGTGGCCGAATTTCCGACCATGCCCTTCAAGCCATTCGATCGCGATTTCCGCTCCCTCAGGTGCAGGGCCCCAGGTCATGTTTTCAAAAATATCTGTGATTGACATGTAATTTTCAGCAGCTGCAGTTAGGGCATTGGGTGCCGATGGAATGCCGAGTAATGTCCCGTTAAGGAGTGCTCGAGTTGACGCTCGATGTCCGACAGCAGACTACTTGCGCCTATGCGAAAAAGAGACGGTGTAAGCCAATTGTTGCCAAGCTCTTCTTTCATCAAAATAAGCCAGTCGAGGGACTGCTTAGCGGTTCGAATTCCCCCTGCTGGTTTATAACCCACTTTGTATCCAGTTCTCTCGTCGTACTCTCGAATCTGACGTGCCATCACCAACCCCACTGGAAGCGTGGCGTTAACCGCCTCTTTGCCAGTCGAAGTTTTTATAAAATCGGCTCCCGCCATCATCGCAACCGCACTAGCCTTTCCGACATTCGACAATGTTCCAAGTTCGCCGGTTGCAAGGATCGTCTTTAGGTGAGCGTCGCCGCAAGCTTCGCGAAAAGCGGCTATTTCATCGTACAATGCGCGCCACTCTCCGTTTAGGACATGAGCCCGAGTAATGACAATATCGATCTCACTTGCGCCGGCGGCGACACTTGCCTTGATCTCTTCAATTCTCTGGGGCATCGGATTCAATCCGTGAGGAAAGCCCGCCGCTACTGCTGCTACTGGAATATCCGAACCACGAAGCGCTTCAATTGCGGTTGGGATCATCGCATGATAAACACAAACCGCCCCGACTCGAAGGTTAAGCGATGAGACCTCCAACCGCTCGAGAATATCTGTTCGTACGGGTTGCTTCGCTTTGGCGCAAAGCCGTTTGACGTTGCCTGGAGTGTCGTCTCCTCCCAGAGTCGTTAGGTCAATACATGTGAGTGCACGGAGTAACCACGCTACTTGATGCGTCTTTTTGACCGAGCGACGCGCAGGTAGAGTTGCGGCTCGCCGTTCAACGGCACTACGATTGATGTGGATAGAGTCCACCCAGTCGAGATCGAGCGGAATGCCTGGATTTCGCTGGATATTGGACAGCAACCCATGAAGGTCCTGAACAGACATGCGTAATTGTAGCGTTAAAAGGAATTGTTAGCGCGTGTATCGAATAGACTCTGCAAACTATGTCGAAGCTTTCAGTGTTGCTGCTTCTCGGACTCTCTGTTGCCATCGTTGGCTGTTCCAAAGAGGAACCAGTCACAAAGGAGGCTTCCAACTCTCCTGGCGCGTCGACCGGTCCTGCTGCCTCAGGTGGATCCCTCAAAATTGTCTTCATTCCAAAGAATACGGGTAATCCGTATTTCAAACCTGTCATCCAAGGATTTGAGGATGCGAGCAAGGAAATCAAGGCGGACTTCACGACAACCGCCCCTGCAACAGGCGACGCAACTTCTCAAATCGCAATCATCAAGGATCAGATCCAACGCGGAGTCGACGTCATTGCGATCGCGCCCAACAGCCCAGATGCTTTGAACAACGTGCTCGACGAGGCAAAGAAGAAAGGAATCACGATCCTTACGGTTGATGCTGACCTCGATAAAAACGAATCCCATCGAGATGCCGCAGTCCTCTCCACGGACTTTAGCAAGATTGGTGAAAGCCAAGTCGAATTACTCGGCTCGTTAAACGGCTACGAAGGCCCATTCGCCATTCTTAGCGCAACAACCGATGCACCCAACCAGAACGTTTGGATTGCGAAGATGAAGGAAACGCTCAAGCTTCCCAAGTACGCCAAGATGAAACTGGTTGACACGGTTTATGGAGATGACCAGCCGGAGAAAAGCACCACCGTGTGTGAAGGCCTACTTTCAACCCACCCCGACCTAAGAGGCATCATTTCTCCAACCAGCGTCGGCCTCGCGGCGGCGGCTCAAACGATCAAGTTGGCTGGCGTTTATCCCGGTGGACCTCATGCCACAGGAAAGGGTCTTCAGCTAACCGGCTTGAGCACCCCTAACCAGCTAAAAGCATTTGTAAACAGCGGAGTGGTCACTTCATTCCAGTTGTGGAGTCCACACGACATGGGTTACATCGCGACCTACCTCGGTCAAGCGATCCACACTGGCAAGCTCAAAGCTGCAGAAGGTGTCGAAATCGACGTTCCAAATCTCGGAAAGCGAAAACTCGAAAAGAACAATGTGATTAGCGCAGGTCCACTCGTCACATTCGACAAATCGAACATCGGTAAATACGACTTTTAACCGAGCATCAATATCACCAAGCGAGCCCATCAATATGATCGATGGACTCGCTTTTTTTGTGTGATTTTGATCGCGGACGATTTACTAGAAAAACATTATCGTCCGCGTTTCGCGTTGGCTGACTGTTGAACAAGTTGAGCCAAGGTTTGATAGGCAATTCTGCCAAAGTCACCCAGATTGGGTCCGCCTTCAGACCTGAGGACGACAACCGAACCTTTCATTCTAGTGACGATTCCGTATTGTTCAGATCCACTCGATTTGCGCATGACGAGAGGCCCGTCGGAACCGGGAGCCATCACAACCTTCTTGAGTCCCGCATCCTGAAGGTGTTTCTCTTGAACCTTGAATGGATCCTCTTTGCCCCCGCCCGTGTAAACCACGATGTGCAAATGGTGAATCTGCTTGATAAGGGGTTTTAGGTCGTCAATTGACAAGTCAATGTTTCCAAACGGAGTGCTAACCGAAACTTTTTGCTGAGCGGGTTCGGAACCCTCTGACGCAAGATAGCGCTTGATGATCGGAACAAAATCCTTACCTTCACCATCCGCTTCAAAGCTAATATCAGCATGCTTGGGGACTTCAATTGGAAGTCTTGAAGGTGGATCGTCTTGAGCGACAGCGACTCCTGGTCCAACCACCATTGCCAACAAGCAGACACTAAAACATCGAACCATCACTTTCTTCATAACGCTTTTCGCCGCAAATCGTTACCGATACTGATAGCTTACAAAGGCAACCCGACTACTGTCGGGAGACCATGAGGGAACGTTGATCGTGCCCTGCCCACCAAATAATTTCGCAAGAACCGTAATTTCACCGGTCTCGAGAGACATTAATCTCAGCATCACATCTTTGTCCGGAGGATGGCCTTTAACATCCGGACCATACGTTAGGAACACCATCCACTTTGCGTTTGGCGAGATATGGCCAAACCAATTGTTGTAGTCATCAAACGTGATTTGGGTCAAATTCGTCCCATCGCAATTCATGCTCCAAATCTGCATTTTGCCGGTTCGATCAGAATTGAAGATAATCTTTGAGCCATCAGGTGCATAGTCCGGACCGTCATCTAAGCCATCGGTTGAGGTAAGTCGTGTCTCACTTCCACCTCCTACAGGGATCGTGAAAATGCCATATTTCCCTTCTCGCTGAGCACAATAGGCAAGCGTCTGACCATCGGGAGACCAACCATGCCAAAACGATGGGAAGTTCTCGGTGATTCGAGTTGGGGTACCGCCTTCAATTGGCAACGTGTAGATGATTGATTGGTGAGGTGCCTGAGATTGATCACTGATGACGATTAACGTCCCATCAGGCGAGATACCATGGTCGTTATTGCATCGAACGGCAAACCCCGTAGGAATCTGTTTCGGTAAGCCTCCCGCCACAGGTATCCGAAAAAGCAGTCCGTTCGAGTTGTAAATTAAGTCGCGTCCGTCGGGAGTCCAGTTGGGTGCCTCAAAATGCTGATTGAGCACCAAAACAACTCGTCGATCAGTTGAAGCGATCGCAACCGTTTCGAGGCTGCTGAACAAACTCAGGTCGGAGTCCGATCGATTCAATTCTTCAAGTACCACGTTCTTAAAGATCGCCGTTTCCACTTCGTTTCGATCGTGACTACAAACGCCAATACCGATATAGTAATCCCCTTCTATCGGTAAATTGACTGCGCCGCCTGAATAGGTCATTTCGTCGTTTGGCGTTGAAACCGACATCGTGACCGTCTGGCCGATTTTTTCAACGCGAACTCTGCTGGGTGCCACGATATTTGATTGAATATCGTGGGTGGTTTTGCCGACTTCATCACGATATTGGAGGGATGCTAATCCGTCACCGTGAAGAGCAGCATCGGCATAAACACTCTCTGGAGTCAAATCCTGTCGGACGAGTAGGCATGCCTTGCGATGATAGTGTTTTCCTTCTCCAAAAAAAGAAATGTCTGCCGACAGCGCTTGGTCCCCAGAGACTTTCTTCCATACGAAGAAGAATTCATCCGACCCAAACCACATGTTCTCTCCACTACCGGAGACGGTGTAGGATGCTTCTGAAGGATCGAATTCCAGTCCACCCCGGTGAACCGTCAACCCGATTTCGGAGGTGCCTTCAAAAATCCCTAGGGAAGAGGGGGATTCAGCTGATTCGATAGAAGATGGCATGGTAAGTATCGCCAGGGTACCGCAGACTTGCGGGAATCGCTTTTGCGCTCTACTATAGTGAGCCCGAGAAGAAAAATGACGTTTATTCGAACCTTCATGCTTACTGCCATCGCGCTTTCCACATCCGCCATGAGCTCACCATTTCCTCAAGTTCAAGCTTCGGATTTAAGCAAAGGTCGAATCATGTTTCTTGGAGACAGCATCACGATGGCGGGTTACTATGTCTCGGACATCGAATATGTGCTTAACGTCAAACTGCCTCGTCAGCAGTTTGATCTGATAAGCGTTGGCTTGGCGAGTGAGACCTTGTCGGGGCTATCTGAATCCATGCATCCATTTCCTAGACCTTGCGTCCATGACCGTCTTTGGGCAGCACTCGACATGGTAAAGCCCAAGTTCGTTTTCGCTTGTTACGGGATCAACGACGGCATCTATCACCCTCTAAGCGAAGATCGGTTCAAAGCATTTAAAGACGGGGTGAAGAAGCTTCTAGCAATCAATAAAGCGGCGGGCGTAAAAACGATCCTCCTGACACCTCCCCCGTTTGACCCGATTGCAGCCGGCGGCTCACTTCGACCCGCCACTGCTCCCGACTTTAGCTGGATGAACGTGTACGAGGGGTACGACGACGTCGTTCAAAAATATGGCGAATGGGAGAAAACACTAGACGGGCCTGACGTTCAGGTGGTTGATGTTCACGAGCCCGTCATGACCTACGTGCAAGCTCAGCGTCGAACCCATCCTCGCTTCACCCTGAGTGGCGACGGAGTGCATATGAATGAATTGGGACACTGGCTTATGGCAAAAGCGGTCCTTAAAAGCTTAGGGATAAATGATGCGGACTTGCCCTACCAGGGTGACTTTGCACTGATTCAAGCTGATCCCATTTACAAACTAGTCGCCCAACGACGGCAACTTCGATCCGATGCATGGTTGCCGTATATTGGTTATGTCAGGGGAGAGGCGTTTAAGTCAACAAGCGTCGATAGGGCCGAGATAGTGGCAAGCAAACTCCAAAGTCAGATCGACGTATTGAGAAAGAAATCAAATCGATCTTAGGTTCGGAACTCGATTGCTTTTTTTAAGTCCACTAGTTACCAACGACTCCTTTTGAAGGAGGTCGCTTCATGAGGAAACCGTATGAGGACTCCCAAAAACACCTCGCCCCATCGCAATGTTCCGTTAATGATCGCCTATTTTGCCCATACCAGCGATGCAGAAATCGCACTAAGCGAACTCATCTCGGAGGGTGTTTCGGAGCAGGATTTCTCGCTTGTTAAATTGGGCGAGGTCGCCCATGCAAATCATTTAGACGCGCTGGAGAACGTCGTAGAACCGTTCGGGAATCTCAGAGTTCTATCCGAAGAACCGGGAGAAGGTTCGTCAGATCGGGAATCTCAAATTGGCGGCGGCATCGAAACCGCAAATCCAGACGATGATGTCTCCGCGATTGAGGAAATGGACGAATCAGAAACAATTGCCGAAGCAATGCTCTACCCCTCAAGTGGGCATTCTATCGGTGAGGAAGACGCAAGTGATATCCAGAAATGCACGACAAAGGGCTTTATGGATACCAATCCCCGATCGGTTACGCATTTCAAACGTGCAGAACGGATGCTCGATGAGTTTGAAATACCTGGATTTGGCATCGTCATTGGCGAAGGTGGATTTGGCG
The DNA here is from genome assembly GCA_903899015.1 of uncultured Armatimonadota bacterium. Lineage (GTDB taxonomy): Bacteria > Armatimonadota > Fimbriimonadia > Fimbriimonadales > Fimbriimonadaceae > Fimbriimonas. Next base: position 8,645 of record CAIUHP010000109.1, read on the forward strand.
AGTGTCTTCAAGAGGCATCGATTTCCCACGGACTATCGGGTGTTCAATCCGTTATCGACTACTATTTATCTCTTGCGAACACATTCGCGATCATCTCCAAAAGTGGAGGGAGCATTCTGGCCATTGATGTCGACGTCACCTCTCCGATTGAAGATCGCATGACGGACATTTTAAAGTCAAAGGGAGCTCTTTCAATCTCCGTCGTCAATCCTCGCGACCGATTGCGGTCAAATAAGTAAAGTTAGAAGCCACTTACCGTTCTCAAGTGGCATCGCCCTTAAGCGATATAAACCTGGTCAAACCGGATTCTTATCGGTATTCTTGGCGACATGCTGTTATTTGTCCCTGCCGCACTCATGATGCTTGGTAAGACTCCGGCTCAAGATCCTGCCCAGGCTGCTCCTGGCACGTTTCAAGCTGGGCAACGCAATCAACAAGGAACTCAGCCTGGAGGCCGTCCTTCTCGCGCTCCTGGTGCTGGAACGACCGAAGCAACCCCTCCGGTTGCTGGCGCTCCTATGATTGAGTTGACTCCAAGTACGACTCATCACACCATCAATCTGCCAAGTGGTGAGGTGAAATACACGGCTATCGCCGCTCAAGTTCCGTTGAAGAACGATGCTGGTGAAGTGGAATGCCGCATGTTCTGCGCATCCTATCTAAAAGATGGCGCGGATGCTCACAACCGCCCCGTGACGTTTGCGTTTAACGGTGGCCCCGGAAGTGCGACGCTCTGGCTGCACATGGGTGCCCTCGGACCGAAGCGGGCTCCTATGAATGACGATGGTTCGTTGCCAGCGCCGCCGTATCAAGCAGTTGACAATGCGGATTGTTGGCTCGACTTCACCGACGTAGTCTTGATCGATGCGCCCGGAACTGGCTTCAGCCGAATTGCCAACCCCGGACTTGCCACCAAATACTTCGGTGTTCAGCAAGACATTGCCGCCTTCACTGCGTTCGTCAAGAATTGGCTCACGATTCACCATCGCTGGAGTTCACCGTTATTTGTCGCGGGTGAAAGCTATGGCGGCATCAGAGGTTCCGGCTTGAGTGCTAGTCTTTGGAGAGCAGGCATTGCGCTTAACGGCTTTGTCAGCATTTCGGGAACCAGTAACTTCATGACCCTTGACGGCATGCGAGGCAACGATTCAACCTACATCGGCTTCTTGCCATCCATGGCAGCTACGGCTTGGTACCACAAGAAATTAGCGGCAAGATTCCACGACGCAAGCAGCGTCGTCAAAGAGGTCCAAGAGTGGATCGATAAAGAATATGCCGCTGATCTTCAGCGCGGCGACAGCCTTTCGACCAAGGAAAAGGACCACGTTGCGACAAAGTTGTCGGAGTATCTTGGGATATCAAAGAAGTACATCTTGGGTTCAAATCTCAAGATCACGGAACGACAGTTCTTTAAAGAGTTGATGCGTGACGAGGGTTACACCATCGGTCGGTACGATGCACGCTTACTCGGTAAGGACGAACTGAAAGTCGGTGATCGAGGGTCAGGCGGAGATCCGAGCGACGACGCCACGACGGCGCCGTTCACGACTTCGCTGAATGATTACCTCGAGAACGACCTACAAATTAAGACGGATCTTCCCTATCTCAATTCAGGAGCGGTTCGGCCATGGCAAGAGCCAGAAGGAAGCTATGCCGAAACCGCCACTGACCTTCGCAACGTGTTGGGCCGAAATCAACATTTCCGTGTGCTTTACTGCTGCGGATACTACGACCTGGCGTGCCCCTTAAACGCAACGATCTACACTGTGAATCACATGGGCTTGGATGATCAGTCTCGCTCACATGTCTCGTTCGCGTACTATCCTGCCGGACACATGATGTACATCGAAAAGTCGTCAAGACATAAGCTCCACGATGATGTGAAGCAGTTCGAGGCAGCCGCTCTCAAGGGCTAACCCGTTACTCTTTAGTTGTCCGGCAGCTTGCCGGACAACTAACCCTCAGTTTTCGCAATAACATCTTCGACCCAAGCATAGCCACGCATCATGCTTGGAAAGCCGATCGTCGTGAGTGCTTGTAATGCGGCATGACGCAATTCTTCCGCAGTTGCACCTGCTTCAAGCGCCTTCCTAGCTTGACTATGAGTTGCTCCCTCCATCCCCGCTCCAATGGAAATGCCAAGCTTGATAAGGCATCTGGTTTTTTCGTCCAAGGGCCCCGCCGAGGCCACTGCAAGACTCATCTCGCTATAGGCCGAGCCGATCTCTGGGTAAGTTTCAACAAAGGAAGTAAATCGCTTAGGTAGTTTGCTCATTTCCACACTCTCATCCCTATCATGAATTGCGGAAGAAGGCGTTTGCTATGAATTTGATCATTGAAGCAGTCGTTCTGACCGGTGGTGCAAGCCGTCGAATGGGTACGGACAAGGCACTGATTCCCGTTGACGGTGTTCCTATGGCTCGGCGCATTGTAGATGCTTTTCAGGCTGCCAACATCAAAGTCACGGTCCTAGGGCGGCAAGCAATTGATGGGGCCGAATTCCAACTAGACAGAGATGAATTTGGGGGGCCGCTCGCGGCCATTGCGAGATTCACTCCCACCGCAACTTATGTCTTCGTCGCCTCATGCGACTTGCCTTGCTTCACCAACGAGGTGGTTACGTTGCTGTCGTCAAAAATCGGCACCGCGGATTCGGCGATACCGGTAATGGGTGGACGTCACCAGCCACTCTGCGCCTTATATACGGCTTCTGCTTTCGAAGCTGCTTCCAAAATTTCTGAAACCGGTGAACGAAAGATCATGGCTTGGATCGAACACCTCACGAAAGTTGAAGTTCATGAGGGCGACTTTAGAGAAAACGGGATCGATCCCATTGCGGTGCTCGGTGTGAATACCGATGATGAGCTCAAGCGAGTGATGAGTGCCAAAAAGAGCGAGTCAAATTAACTCGCTCTTTTCCTCTCAACTGATTAGGTTTAACGTTCTTTTCGGACCTTAACCGTTACAACCGCAAGAACTTCCGGGTCCTTGGAAGAGCCCATGCTTCTCGAAATAACCACTGTTCCCGGCGTTTTGGAAGTGTAGGTTATGTACTCGTTAAAGCTCGTTGATTTGGCCTGTTTCAAGTCGTAATCAAACCCCATGGTTAATTCACCCTTGGAATTGATCGTCGGCAGAAACTTCATCGTTTGGCTATTATCGGCATTCATAGAAGTTGAGATCGTTGCCTGTTGCCCGTTCAAAGTCATTACAACCGGATGAGAAACGATCTTGCCTTCCTTTTTCCACTTGCTCAATAGCAGCGTGGCAGAATCGATTGGGAAGGAATAAACCAATCCGTTCGACAGTGTCGAAGCTGATTTCTTTCCTGAGTGAACGGTCTTGGTCTCAGCGAAGACCTTAAGGCCGGTTTCAGAGAAAGACACACCCGGTTTCAAAACCGTGCAATCGACGACGATCTGGATTGGCTCGACCTTTGCCTTTTCCTGAGAAGGTGCTTCCGGAGAATCTCGGTTCGTGATCGCCATCACTGCGGTAGGAAGCGAGGTAGCCAGGATGAGCATGGCTCCGATGACCAATCCAGTTCGGGAAGTGGTTGCACGATTCGTTTTGTTGTGAAGTATCAATTCAATTCTCCTTGTAACGTTTGGCCCTTGAGCCATGCAAACGGATGTCTGGGGCAGAGAGGCATTTGCCTCTCGTGCAGTTTGTAAGAGGATCTGGGCATAACTCGTTGGAGGAATCCCGCGAGCAAGAACGGCATCATCTGCCGCTCTCTCGGCTAAGAACCGTGATTTTCGGGCAAGGATCCAAATAATCGGATTGGGCCACAGCGCAGCGCACGTCAAGCGAGCAATCAATTGAGTGAGCCAATCACCACGCCGAATGTGAGCGGACTCATGAAGAATCACAGCTTCCTGTCTGTCTTTTGACCAAGTTCGCCAAGATTCAGGGACAAGAATGACCGAATAGCCAATCCAAGCCGTCATCGGAACAGAGACATGACTTGATATAACGGTCTGAAAGGATCCAATGGAGTTGGTAAAGCTTTCCCCATTCTTAGCCCAAGCACGCACGCGACAAAGGCCAATCAGGTAGCGTCCCAGGATAAACATAGAACCTATTATCCAAACCAACAGGTAGGAGGTGAGTCCAAATGGAAGCCCCCATCCCGCCGCGGAGGATGAATGCGTGTTGACTACGTTAACCTCTCCCGGAATCAGCACATCTTTTGGAGTCGTTAATGGCGGCAGTGCGGGAAGAATCGCTAACCGAACTTCGTTTACAAGCGCGTGAGTCGGCGGAAGTAACATGATACTGACCATCGCGCAGACTAATAGCGCGTGCTGAGTGGCGGCGGACTTCTTTTTCGTGGCCACCGCAATACCGAACCACAGCAAAGACAAAATTGACGTGCGAACCAGCACCTCTAAAAGAAACTCGGTCAATTACCTTCCTCCCGAGCTTGGTCAATCAGCTTCTGAAGTCGATCGATCTCATCTACCGAAAGGTGGGCGTGCTCGTCGTCCAATAAAGCCGCCACAACGTCTCCGACGGAACCCCGAAAGAACGTTTTCATCACGCCTTCAAGAGCTTGCTTAGCCGCTGAAGTACGTGGCACAACGGGAAGATAAAAGAACTTCCCTTCTCGTTCTTCGTGCATCAACTGGCCCTTTTCTTCAAGGATGCGCAAAAGCGTTCGAACGGTCGAATTGGATGGTTCACCCGACAGGTGTTCCATGGCTTCGTTTGAAGTGAGGTGGCCCCGTTCATAAACGAGTTCCATGATCTCTTGCTCTCGCTTGCTCAGATAGTTTGTTGGTCGCATATGCTTGCCCGTTAAAATATTAACACACATTCTCGCGAAAAGTTTCGCTAGCCCGTGAAATTTTTAACATATTGTTTGTCAGCTAATTGTCGCCAAGAAAAGTGACAGGAAATGCTCGTTCAGTGGGTGTACTCTTGGCGAATGCGGATTGGGCTATCCATCATCGTTGCCTTATTCGCATTACTGTGTCTGAGCAATTCAGCCTTTGCGCAAGCAATGCCCGGGGATATGTCCGTAACCGCGGGCGGAATTAATCCCGGACCCGATATCAAGACCGGAGGCTTACCCCTTGTTGAGCAAACCCAAGATCCTGCGAACGGATTGACCGATGAAACTCGCCGAAAGCTCGCTGTTTGGACGGCTGGATTGAGCTTTCTGGTGGGAATTGGATTCTTCTTCATGAAGCAGTTCGATTGGCAACGACTAGCCGGTCATCAAACTTGTTTACATTGCCTCACCATACATAATGGACTAGGAAGCTTTGCATTTGTGAGCGACCTCTCGTCGATCTCTGCACTCTTCTATCTGGCTTTGCTTCTGATTGGGGCAGCGCTCAATGAGGGTCCGATTAGCGCCGAACAAATCGGAATTTCGATTCTTCTCTTCCTTGCTTTTGGAATCGGGATCACAGGAATGGGTGCCGCAGCTCGAATGGCTTTCACTGTTCGAAGGCAAAAAGCTCAATCGAATGCCAATTGGATGGCCGCATTTCTATCGGGCTGTCGCATCATAGGCCTCGGCCTAGGAGGAGCAATTTTGGCTAGAGGGATCACCCCAGAGGCTTCTGCGAACCAGCTTGAATACCTTGTTGGTTCACAGTTGGGCGAACACCTCATTGCCTCCGTAGGGATTGGCCCCATCAGGGATACCGCAATTGTCCTTGTCGGCTCAATATTGACGTCGGGCTCCGTTCGGTGGGTCTTACCGTTTGTATTCGGAAGCCGTCCACTCGTTTTTTTGTCTGATCACCACAGATCGCACTCTGCCTTTCTTACAGCCCGAACATGAACGAATTGAACTCAACTCTCCAGTCCCTTGTCGACAACATCAGCCGAGTTGTCGTTGGCAAAGAACACACGATACGACTCGTAATCGCTTCGTTGCTCAGCCACGGACACGTCCTTCTGGAGGACAAGCCAGGCGTAGGCAAAACAATGCTGGCGCGAGCACTCGCAAAGTCAATCGACTGTGATTTCAAGCGCGTCCAATGCACTCCAGACCTATTGCCCGTCGACATCACTGGATACTTCGATCCGAGATCACATGAATTTCGCCCGGGCCCTGTATTCACCAACATCCTCCTTGCGGACGAATTGAATCGCGCGACCCCAAGAACGCAAAGTGCTCTGCTCGAAGCAATGGGTGAGAATCAAGTGAGCGTCGAGGGCGTTACCTATCAACTGCCAAAACCATTTATTGTCATTGCCACCCAGAATCCAGTTGAACACAGAGGGGTGAATGACTTGCCGGAAGCTCAGTTAGACCGATTCCAACTCCTTCTCACTCCCGGTTATCCGTCTGCAGAGGAAGAAAAACGAGTCCTCTTGGAACGACAATCAAGCGATCCACTTGAGAGCCTAGGGCCGGTCATGAACATCAGCCAGCTACAAGCCATCATGACGGAAGTTTTGAAGGTTACGATGAGTGAATCGCTCGTGGACTACGTGATCACCCTCGTTCGAGCGACCCGTGAATCTTCACTCCTTTATGTCGGGGCGAGCCCTCGCTGCGCGCTTCAGTTGATGCACTTGAGTCGGGCATTTGCGCTGCTAGAGAATCGTACGTATGTGGTCCCCGACGACGTCAAACAACTTGCGTCGCACGTCTTGCCACACCGAGTGTCGCCAAACTCTTCCTCCACCGAAACCATGAACACCACTGAGTGGAAGCAAGAAATTATCAGGAGAATCATCGAAAGCACCAAAGTGCCTCACGGATAGTTCATTCAACATGGACCTCATTTCTCCAACCAGATCGGGAACCACGGTGGCAAAAGGAAACTTAATCGCTTTCCTTGCAGCGTTCTTCTGGGTCATGGTTGGGATGACGTCAGCGTCTAAATCTCCATTTGCCATCGTTTCGATGACGATGAGTTGCCTTGTGTTTGGCTGGTTCCTTGCGGCAACGATGATTGCCCACCTCACATCCGGAAATGGGCTGGTTTGCGAGCGTCCACTTCTTACTGGGGAATTCCACGCACAGTCTCGAGTCCCAGTTCGAATCAGGCTCGAGAATCCAAGCAGCCGATGGCCCCTTCTCTTCCTCACCGCAGAAATCCTAGCAACTTGCGATAACCACTTGTTGCGGTCACCCAAAAAGTTTCTAGGGATGCTTCCGATCCGGAGTGCGGGAGAATTCGAGTGGCACATAACGGCTAGAAAACGTGGGCCATGCCAATTACACGGACTAGAAGCAGGAACCTCATTTCCAGGCAGCCTCATTAAACGCGACTTCTTCTTTGCGTTTGACCTCCCGTTACTGGCATTACCGACCGTATATCGACTGAGCCCCCAAGCCGATCGCATTCTTCAAGGGCACCGCAGCGCAATCAGTCACCAACCATCGACCCCTTCCGCCATGGAGGAGTTCGTTGGAGTCCGGGATTACAGGCCCGGCGATAACCCTAGAAATGTTAGCATTGCCCTTTCCCTACGAATGCCGGACTATCCTTGGCAATTAGTAGTACGGGAATTCCAAGATCCCACCGACACCACCGTCTGCGTCGTTCTGGACACGTCCGTGCCGCCCGGAAATTCAACGGAAGCGCTGATCATGCAATATCGATTGGAGAAGTCGATCTCGTTTGCAGTTTCTCTGTGTCGGAGATTGTGCGAGAAAAAGCATACGGTGAGATTCATGGCCTTTCAGCCAGGCGAGCAAACTGTCAACCTTTTACTCAAACATCCTGCTCAGGACATCCCAAAGTTGGAACGAAAACTGGCTCGTCTTGTTCCGACTCATGACCCTGAAGCGGCACGCCGAATAACTGCCCGTCAAGAGCGCAATTCCGACGCCATTGTGCTGCTCGTTGCACTTACTGACCACGAGCCCAACCCTCTAAGCAGAAACGAAGCGGTCTTGACCATTTCCCCAGAATGGCAAGCATCCCTTGTCACGGAGGTCGTCGAAGCATGAAGTTTGCGGAGCGAGAGCTTAAGGCTGTTACCCATCGAAAGCCCCTCTTACCGCACAATCGCGGAGAAGTTCGGTACCAGTCTGCTTTGGATCAAGACAAGTCTTATCGGGAGATGGTGCTCGGTGCGGTGGCGATTGCACTATTTGCCGGCTCCGGTTTCGGTCACCTTGGCAGTGTTACTGGCCCCTGGATGGCCTCACTCGTGTGTCTAACCATCGCTGGATTCGGAATCAGAATGGTCGTGCCTAGAGGATTTCCCGATAAAACTGGCACTTACTTTGTTAAGGGCTCAGTAAATCGCCTTTTGATCTCAACAATCGTTGGGTTTGGAATTTTATGTTCCCTTCTGAGTGGCTGGACATCCATCGGAGTGCTTGCGCTTGTAGGTGGTCAGGCTCTAATCGTGATCCTTGCCAACATCGATGCAAAATTCAATCGACTTGCCAATTTGATTGGTAGCCTTGCATTAATTTATTCGTGCACGCATTTAGCCAGCCTCGGAGGCCAAATATTATCTGGATGGTCGGGATTTGGACTCTTGATTGGCGCGATGTTAAGCGGTGTTTGCATCTTGGAAAATGCTAGTCAACCCGACCAAATTCGAAGCTCCCTCACACTTTCATCCCTAGCCACCTGCTCGGTTGTCATTCTGTCGGTCGCCGAGAACGTTCCAACTCCTTTTGCGGCATGGGTCGGAGTTGGATCAAGCTTGCTCGTCATCGCATTTCAAAGAGTTATCTCCAAACGATCATCGTTTGCGCCGATATTTATCGTCGTTGTTGGAACTCATTTGCTTAGCACAGCTATGAAAGCGAACAATCTACTCGAACCCATTGCACCCCAAATAATCGTTGTGCTACTTGAGTTCACGCTACTTGGAATGGCAAGCTATCGGCATTCCTACGCCCTCCTTTCCCGATATCCTCGAGCGACTTATCGCAGTTCACCTCAATGCCTTGTACCGGGACTTGACCATGCTTGGGAGCATCCAATAAAGATCGATGCATTCTAACGCCCCATCCTTACCGTTCAAGTGGTACTTCGTGTCATTCCTTAGCGCGCTGGGGATGGCTTTGGTTTTGATGATGCTATTCGAAATCAGGATTGCCGATACTCCACCTGAACGCCTCAATCCCCGTCACAGCAAAGTTCAGGCCACAACCCCTCCTCTCGAACAGCCGCGAACACAACTTCCCAAGCAAGAACCGGAAGCAAAGAAGCTTCAAGTGGCAAACGACAAGAAGAAGTCCCTTTGGGACATGCTTGTAACTCCACCACTTGTTGAGGGAGCAAGTTCCATCGTCGTCGTTGCAGTTGGACTAGCAGTTGGCTCATTTATCCTTTCCAAGAGGCGAAAGCACCCGTGAGAGCGTATGAGGCCCTTTGGAATACTCTGATGGATCATCTCGATCGAGATGGGCTTCTGCCTATTCAGGCGGCAAGGCTCACACCGTCTGAAATAGCGAAGCACGTGCATCAAAAAACGGGAGACGAAAGAGTGGTCTCCTTCGTGTGGGGATATTTGTATCCCAAGAAATACGGCGGCAAGCCGGGCACCCTTTCAGAAAAGAAAGCCAAGCAACTTGTTGCATCGTTCGAGAAGGCGAAAATTAGCTTCTTGGCAACCGTTCCGTCCAAGAATTCCTCAGTCACTAAACCGCATGCAAAACAGCTTTGCCAGGTTTGCCTAAAACGATGGCCCATCACTGAAGAGGTCATCCCATGAAGCACGAGGGAGATGCTTTGGCAGTCGGATTGGAGGAATCTCCTCGCCGGCTCTCAGAACGATTTCGTAATCAATGGGACTTCCGTGTTACGTCCGATCCTTTCCTTGAAGTTGACTCGCCAATCGAGGATGTTGTTGAGCGACCGACCGAAATGCACGTTGATTCCGCTCAAGATCTGTCAAACGGAGACTGGCATCGTTGGCTTGAACGGGCGACTGAATACAGTGTTGTCGGGAAATACCACCTCTCTGTCGCACTCCTTAAAAGGGTCGTCAAGCGTACTCCTAAGAATCCCGAGGCTTGGCACCATCTGGGTTTCGCCTTTGAGCAACTCAATCGCCGAAATGAAGCACTCGATTGCTATTCCAAGGCAATTCGCCTTGCCCCTCGTTGGGCGGAAGCATGGAACAATCGTGGTGGCATTCACCTTAAACTCAAGAAAACGATTGAAGCCGTTCATGACTTTGAGCAAGCGGTCGGCCTCTCCCCAGAATCTCCGCTCTTTTGGATTAATCTTGCGATAGCTCAATCCATATCGAGCTCGTCGGATCGAGCAACCATTTCGTTTCAACGAGCGACTGATCTTGACCCCACAAACGATTTAATTTGGTTCCGAAGAGGCAGATTCCTAGTTCAAAGAGGAGATCGGCTCGAAGGTCAAGCGTGCTTCCGAACGTGCTGCATGCTGAATCCGAGCAATTTTGGAGCATGGATTTCGCTCCTATCGGGAATGAGATCAGTAAAGGATTGGCCTCGTTTTGAGTCTGGCCAGGTTCCAAACAGGCAACAAAGTCAGGCCCCCCTTAACGTTGGCCTGGTGATCCCTAGTGATCGGTATCTAGCCAACAAACGCTTGGACTCAGCTTCGGATCGACTACAGAAGATTTGGGAAACTGTCCAAAACCCGGTTGCTTGGATGTCAGTTCTTGTCTTTGCGGCTTTGCTGTACATCCTTCTCGGAAAATAGGACTCTCCGCCCGCGACGGTTTATCATGCTAGCTGAGCGGGAGCCGCCAAGTATAATTACGTTAACGTTCGAGCCTATTCGACTGACTTCCCAGGAATTGTGGAGGCTGAATAGGCAAATGGTTCCTTAAAACAAACATGATTCGACACCGACACGGCGACTATCGTTGGCAAGATATTGATGTACATCCCTATAAAGAGGATGGAACGATTTTCAAGAGTGTTACCCGCCAAACGCTCTTTCATGGTGCCGACGATCTCAACGTTGAACTTCGATATTTTGAAGTCGGCGTCGACGGGCACACCACCCTCGAACGGCATCAGCACGCTCACTTGGTAACGATTATCCGTGGATCTGGGCAGGTTCTTGTGGGTGATAAGATTTCCGAAATTGGACTTCACGATGTGGTTCAAATTCCACCCTTTACCTGGCATCAGTTCCGAGCAACGAACGATGAGGAACTCGGCTTCTTGTGCATCGTCAACCCCGTGCGCGACCGACCTCAGAGACCGGGTCCGGCTGAACTAGACGAACTCAACTCTAACGATTCGGTGGCTGGATTCATCAGGGTTTGAACGGGAGTCACGCATCCCCCGGCCCAGAAGGTATGGCAAGCATCGTGGAACTCCTGCTCGCCCTCTAGGGTAGAACCATTCAACTAGTGGAGAACTCACGCAATTTCGGATTCGAAACTCGCATGCTACATGCGGGTCAAATACCTGATCCCTATGTGGGGGCTCGGGCCGTTCCTATTTTCCAGACCACGTCCTATGTCTTTCAAGACACCGACGAGGCAGCTCACCTTTTTGAGCTGAAGCAGTACGGCAACATTTACACCCGTATCAGCAACCCGACCAGCTCGGTTTTTGAAGAGCGGATGGCGTCTTTAGAAAATGCTACCGGGGCAGTGGCCCTGGCGAGCGGCATGGCTGCGCAGTTTGCGACGATCATGACCCTCATGTCTCCTGGTGACCATATGGTTGCTTCCAAGCAACTCTACGGAGGAAGCATGACCCAGTTGACCCACACATTGAAGAAGCTCTCTATCGATGTTTCATTTGTGGACCCTTCAAGTTTGGATCAGTGGGAAGCAGTTATCACGCCTAACACCCGAGCTCTTTTCGTGGAGACAATCGGCAATCCGAGCGGTACCATTGCTGATCTCGAAGCTCTAGGAGCCTTAGCCAAGAGCCACCGAATTCCCCTGATTGTGGACAGCACTTTTGCGACACCTTACCTATGTCGACCAATCGATTGGGGAGCCACCATTGTTATCCATTCCGCGACGAAATTTATTGGAGGACATGGAACAAGCATTGGAGGGGTGGTTGTCGATTCGGGTGACTTTGATTTTTCAAGATTTCCTAACATTGCGGAATCGTCGCCCTCATATCACGGACTGAAGTTTTACGATACGTTTGGGCACTACGGCTTCTTGGTGAAGTTACGTGCAGAAACCCTTCGCGATACCGGAGCCTGCATCTCTCCGATGAATTCGTTCTTGCTACTGCAAGGCCTCGAAACTTTGGCCCTACGCATGGATCGCCACGTTCAAAACGCCTTGGCAGTTGCGAAGTACCTTGAGGTTCATCCAAAGGTTGGCAAGGTGTTCTATGCTGGGCTGCCCAGCCACCCACATCACGCTCTTGCCCAAAAGTACCTTCCGAAAGGTCCGGGCGCGGTTATGGCTTTCGAAATTCAACCACCATCAGGCGACGTGCGACAGGCTGGAAAGCAGTTTATTGAGTCCCTTCAGCTCTTCTCTCACCTCGCCAACGTGGGGGATGCTAAGAGCTTGGTCATCCATCCTGCCTCAACGACTCACCAACAACTATCGGATGAGGAGTTGGAGGCAGGAGGCATCTCGGCCGGAACCATTCGCCTTTCAGTAGGCTTAGAGACATTGGAGGATTTACTATGGGATTTGGATCAAGCGCTGTTTGCGATATAAGGCTCAACACCACACTTTCTAAACAGCAGAGAGAAAAGTATCAGAACTCAATCGTGGTGCGCGATCTCTTAGCAAGCGCCAAAACGATTGCAATCATCGGACTTTCTAGCGAAAAGACAAAAGCAAGCAATATGGTTGCTTCTTATCTGATTGATGAAGGCTATACGATCATCCCCGTCAACCCTAGAAGCTCTGAGATTCTGGGGATGAAGTGTTATCCCGACCTTAAGAGCATTCCGGTTCCCATCGATATCGTGCAGGTCTTTCGCCCATCAAGCGAAGTAGCTGGGATCGTGGACGAAGCTATTGAAGTGGGAGCGAAAGCAGTTTGGATGCAGCTCAGGATCATCGACCTCAGGTCTGCCGATCGTGCCATTGATGCAGGAATGCACGTAGTCGTCGACCGGTGCATAAAAATGGAACACGGGCGATACAGTGGAGCTCTTCATTTTGCGGGGATGAACACTGAAGTCATTAGCTCTCAACGTCGAAAAACGAGGTGATTTTTTGCCTATCCCTATTGGAAAATTCGTTTTCAATACCGACATTAATAAGACAAAAACCGTCGCCAATAGGGGATTCACTATTTGATAGAGTTGTCGATATCCGTAATTCATTCAACTTTCTCAAAAAGCCACAAAACCTCCCTACCGATCACGAGAAGACGTGACATGCAAGGAACTAAAAACTAAGTTATGCTGACGTACTCGGACAATTTTTGGATGTGCTGTGCAACATGCAAAGCAACGACACCCAATTCTGGATTGAGAGCGATTAAAAAGCCATGATGACGAGAAAAGAACAACGGCAATCGCTCGGACGGTTAGGAGAAAGACTCGTTCGCGATGGTCTCTTACGTGAGGATCACTTACGTCTGGCCCTTGAACGCCAGCAGCAGTCTGGAGGCTCCCTTGGAGACATTCTCGTATCCATGGGTTTCATGTCTTCGGCAGACATCAAGCCGTATCTTGAACAAGGTACGGGATTTCCCTTTGTCGATATTTCAGAAGAGGAAATTGATCGCGATTTAGTTGCCCGAATCCCCAAAGACACCGTTCTCTTGAAGATGGCTTTGCCGTTTCGAGAAGTGAGCGGCCGCATCCTGGTCGCAATGGCGGACCCTCTCGATATCGGTACGATCGACGAATATCGGGCTACGTTCAACAAGCCAATCGAACCCTGTCTCGCGCTCGGAGCAGACCTCAACGAGGCGATCAAGCGGTCCTATGATGCTCGGGAGAAGGTTCGAAATCTTATTACAGAAATCGGATTCTCAAACGAAGCCGATAACGAGCCGATAGACGACCTGATCGACCAAAGCAACGATGCTCCTATCGTTAAGCTCGTTAATAGCTTGGTTGGCGGTGCCATCGCGAGTGGTGCGAGTGATATTCACCTTGAGCCGCAGGAAAACGGAATTCGAGTGCGATACCGCATCGATGGTGTCATGTACGAGCAGATGACGCTGCCTCACAGCCACCTTGCCGCGTGCGTTTCACGACTTAAGATCATGAGTGGCCTGGATATTGCTGAAAGGCGACGTCCCCAAGACGGAAGATTTAGCACTCGGGACGACAGTGGGCGTGAATTTGATATTCGAATGAGCCTTATGCCTACGGTTTATGGCGAAAAGGCTTGTATGCGATTGCTTGAGAAAGCCAACTCGATGGCAAGCATTGAACGAATCGGATTCTTCCCAGATCAGCGTGCCATGTTCGAGCGATTTATCAAGCGGCCGCATGGTTTGATCTTGGTCACGGGCCCGACGGGTTCTGGAAAGTCGACGACGCTTTACGCTGGTTTGCAGTCGATCAACGACTCCTCGAAGAATATCAATACGATTGAGGATCCGGTTGAATATCGGCTGAATGGAATCAATCAGATGCAAGTAAACGCCAAAATTGGCGTGACCTTTGCAGCAGGATTGAGAACGCTTGTACGTCAAGACCCAGACGTCATTCTGGTTGGTGAAATTCGAGACAGAGACACCGCAGAGACGGCGATCCAAGCCGCTCTTACAGGACACTTGGTTTTGAGCACCCTTCACACCAACGATGCACCCGGTGCCGTTGTTCGACTTCAAAACATGGGAGTCGAACCGTTCCTCATTAGCTCGGCAATCGTCGGAGTAGTTGGGCAACGCCTGATGCGGTCGCTGTGTCCAGCATGCCGCGAGGAGTACTATCCCTCTATCGACATGGCGCTGACAATTGGATTGCCCATCATTGATGGCAAGACTCCCAAATGCGCTCGCGCTGTTGGTTGCAAGCGATGTGGCGGTCGTGGGACAAAGGGTCGAAGCGGCGTAATGGAAATCCTTCCCATTACCGATTCGATTCGAGATATGGTGCTGCAAGGATGCACCGGCCAAGAAATTACGATTCAAGCCGTTTCAGAAGGCATGCTTACAATGAAAGAAGCTGCCATCCAGAAGGCTCTTGCGTTGAGTGTTTCTCTCGAAGAAATTATCCGCGTGTTTGCACAAGAGGAATAGATCTATGCCCAAATACCGATATGTAGCACGTGATCGTGCAGGAAAATCATCAACCGGTCAGCTTCAAGCACACGATGAAGCAGATCTGAGAAATGTCTTGCGGGCAAATGGTCTCTTCTTAACTCAGATCAAAGCTGCTTCGGGTGAAGAAGGTTCCGCCACAAGTGCGGGTCAAATGGTGTTATTCGCCAAGAAGCCGACGCTCCAGGATATGGTTATCGCTACCCGACAGCTAGCAACGATGATGCACGCGGGAATGCCCATGATGGAAACCATTAATCTGGTGGGCTCTCAGATGACCAAACCAGTCTTGAAGTCAGCCTTTCATGATTTGGAACTTGCCGTTTCAGGAGGCGAATCGCTGTCTGCAGCAATGAGCCGCTTCCCAAAGATCTTTAGCAAACTTATCGTAGCCTTCGTCGAGTCAGGTGAAGCCACCGGTAACATGGCGGAAACCCTTGAAGCGGCTGCTTTACAGCTGGACCGAGAGGACAACCTAAAGCGAAAGGTTAAGGCAGCGACAACTTATCCAAAGATCGTTATTGCCGCTTGCGTTGGCACAATCGCGGTGATGATTATTGTAGTCGTTCCAGTTTTCTCACAGGTATATCGCCAGCTTGGATCGGGACTGCCCGGACCCACGCTTCTACTCATCGCGATAAGTGATCTCTCTATTCGATTTGGATGGTTGATTCTCCTCCTCGGCGGAATCGGGGCCTATTTCTTTAGAAGGTATTCCGAAACTGATTCTGGACGACGCAGGCTAGACACTATTTCGCTGAAACTTCCTGTCCTTGGATTGACATTCAGAAAGATCGCGATCGCCCGGTTTGTTCAGACCTTAAGTGGCGCTTTACGAAGTGGCGTCCCTGTGCTTCAAGCTCTCCAAATATCTGGCAACATGGCGGGTAATACCGTTATCCGCGATGCCGTCGAAACCGCTACCGTTAAAATTCGTGAAGGCTCTCCAATCGCACCCGAGCTAGAAAAGACAGGAGAGTTCCCCATGATGGTGACCCGAATGCTAGCTGCTGGTGAAAACAGCGGCAGCTTGGATACGATGCTTGACGAGGTCAATCGATTCTATGATCGTGACGTCGAATACAGCGTCGACAAGTTGACACGAATGATCGAGCCCATGATGACTATGCTCGTTGGTGGCATCGTACTAGTGATCCTATTGGCACTCTATATGCCGGTCTTCAACCTAGGTAAAGCACTACACGGCGGTTAATTCTTTGGTATCAAGCCGATCTCGTTATGGTCGGCTTGATGTCTAATTTGTGTTCATTAAATACAAGGGCACAAACCCATTTATTAACTGCTCTAATATTTAGAGGTGCACGGGTCCAACCGAGCGAATAAGCGTACGTTTCTGTTGAAAACTCTTGCAAATTATCGAATCCAAAGGGTTAGGATTACCTCCCAACCTGCCAAGTATTGGAGAACTATGGGAAATCTCCGACAACGTCAATTTCAAAAGGGCTTCACGCTTATCGAACTTCTGGTCGTCGTTTTGGTACTAGGTATCTTGACCGCGATCGCACTCCCTAGCTACCTCAGCTCGGTTCAGACTTCACGACAAGGCGCTGCTAACACCAACGCACGAGCACTTGCAACGGCTGTTCAGTCCAAAGCAATCGGCGCTAACGCATACGACACAACGCTTGCCGACTACGCAACCGACATGGGCGGATCCATTCCAAGTAACCCTTGCACAGGTACCACAACCGGTTACTCGATCTCCGCAACTGCAACAACGGCAACCGTCGTTGCTACAACGGGTTCCAACTGCGGAACTTGGACTCCAACAACGTTCTCACTCACACTCTAAGATCTCTAACGAGACCCTCGTGGTTCGATCATCAGGCGAAGATGCAAGTCATCTTCGCCTGATTGAATTTTAAGTCTCCGGCGGTGACAGGGTTCGTACCGTCGTTTTTCAATCGTTAATTTGCACCTCGTAGCCTGATACGAACGATGTCAACAGGCTTCGATTCGAGCTGCAGCATTCCGACCGCCCTCGGGTTCACGGCGTCTTAACGAATGAATCACCCTTTCCAGAACTCATTCGTTTGTGAACTGAACTCTGGCGGTTTACAACACGGCCAATCTACATCGCTCAAGGTTCAGGCCGTAAAACGTCGATACGAACCATTCGACGACTACGAACGCTTTGTGAGGTTGGGGGAAGATGAATATTCCCAATATCGCCTCTTCCGGTTCTTAGGCATACTTTGCAGGCGGCTGACTCGGCTGGGCCCTTTGGTCACCTAATCCTGTGTCCCGTAAAGATGTGACTTTCTTGTACCGAAGAAGGATGGGACACTACTAATCATGAAGAACAGCAACCGCAAGGGTTTCACCCTCATCGAACTCCTCGTCGTCGTTTTGATCCTCGGCATCTTGACTGCCATCGCACTTCCTAGCTACCTCAGCTCGGTTCAGACATCACGACAAGGCGCTGCTAACACCAACGCTCGAGCACTTGCAACGGCTGTTCAGTCCAAAGCAATCGGTGCTAACGCATACGACACAACGCTT
The DNA here is from genome assembly GCA_903899015.1 of uncultured Armatimonadota bacterium. Classification (GTDB taxonomy): domain Bacteria; phylum Armatimonadota; class Fimbriimonadia; order Fimbriimonadales; family Fimbriimonadaceae; genus Fimbriimonas. Next base: position 26,253 of record CAIUHP010000109.1, read on the forward strand.
GCCGACTACGCTACCGACATGGGTGGAGCGATGCCAAGCAACCCTTGCACAGGTACCACAACCGGTTACACGATCACGGCAACTGCAACAACCGCAACCGTCGCTGCTACAACGGGTGCCAACTGCGGAACTTGGACTCCAACAACGTTCTCACTCACACTCTAAGATCTCATACGAGACCCTCGTGGTTCGATCATCAGGCGAAGATGCAAGTCATCTTCGCCTGATTGAATTTTAAGTCTCTGGCGGTGACAGGGTTCGTGAGGTTGATTTACCATCGTTAATTTAAACCTCGTAACCTGATACGAACGATGTCAACAGGTTTCGCTCCGAGAGAGCAAGATTGGCAGAGCTCGAAGCGCAGCTCCAGGCTGCAGTATTCCGACGGTCCTTGGGGCAGGGCGACTTAAAGAATTCGCCTCTCCCGTACAGCACGGTTTCCATGAGGAACTTTATCTCTGCGAGCCGCCAGAACATCGTCGCGTCTTCACTCCCTTCAATATCCGAACTACGCCGGCCAGACGAACCAATCGTTCGATGCCCATAGTTAATAGATATATTCAGTGAGATCGTTTCGGTCGATCGTTCGTCCGCACGTATCAGAAATTCGAAATCCGGATAATGTAACGCAAAGACGTGACTTGAGGCCTTGCTTTCGTGACCTTACTCTATTAGTGTGATGAAGCAAAACTCAATTTCAATGAACAAGAAGGGTTTCACCCTTATCGAACTCCTCGTCGTCGTTTTGATCCTCGGCATCTTGACTGCCATCGCACTTCCTAGCTACCTCAGCTCGGTTCAGACTTCACGACAAGGCGCTGCTAACACCAACGCACGAGCACTTGCAACGGCTGTTCAGTCCAAAGCAATCGGTGCTAACGCATACGACACAACGCTTGCTGACTACGCTACCGACATGGGTGGTGCGATGCCAAGTAACC
>CAIUHP010000110.1 GCA_903899015.1 uncultured Armatimonadota bacterium
GAAGCAATGGCGCCGCCAGCCTCAATCTCCTTAAGCACTTTGAGGATCTCGTCCTCTGAGTAACGCTTGCCTTTTCTCATCGATGTAATTCCAGACGGAATTCACACTTCAAGTGGGTCAGCCTAAGGGGAACAGGTCACCCCGTCCTGGCACGTTATGTTCCTTAGACGAATATCTGAATTGATTTTTGAATTGGTAAGACTGATTCCTCCTTTGCATTGCAACGAATCTCCTTCAAAATGACTGTCGACCGTAGCATTAGATAGCCGCAATGAGAAGCGGCGGTCCCGGTAGGTGCCATTCCCTATGCGAGTGAATACTCTTTTGAGATCGGTTGCTTGATTTCCGGCCCCAACCGTTGGTCCCTTGTATTTGACCGGATCGAGCGCTAGAGCACCCATTACATGGATTGATCTAAAGTTAACGCCAGCGAGTGCATAAAGGCCTCTCAAATATAATGAGCCATGAACTCTCACACCCTGCATCATCATTGAAATACCTTTCTCGTTTCGCAAGGTGCCGCAGTATGTGGAAACGTCAGTCATATCGTCCGGCTCCACAAACTTAACCGAACTACCTAACTTTGAATCGCCCTTAAATATCCGTTCATGTAAGGCATTTAGCTTGCAGAAATTGGAATTGCCAAACCTGTCTACAAAAACCAAACCTGGAACGGCTTGCATGTCAAACGTTCCAGGGATCGTACTATTCGGAAGAGAAATCCCACCCGTCACAACCAATCCCGTAAAGTTCACAGGCCCCTTTATCGTTGTGTGGTCACCAACGACATCTCCAAAAACTACTGCCGCTTCCCGAACCATTGGTTTGTCCGCGCCACCAGAATCTCTCTGATTCTTGGTTGCATGGATCTGAAGACCCGCTATGTCGCTATCCTTTAGCAATACATCGCCGGCCAGGACCGTTCCTGTCGCACGCAGAGGTCCGTGAACTGTACAGCTTCTTGCGTCTAGGCTGAACCAGGTTCCACTTCGGTGACTTGACCATCTGATTTCCGAGCGATGTAGGTCGACCGTTCCTTGAACAGTACAGTCGACCATGCAGACTCCGGCTCCGACGGAAACTTCTCGAACCTGAACTTGACCGCCAAATGTTGTTGCTCGTAACCAAAGCCCCAGCAAGTCCGGTCCCGCCGCGTTATGACATGTCGATCCCCTAATTTCCGTCCTTACGCCCTCAAGGTGGCTCACTAAGTTGAGGTCGCCAGAGATTTGAGCAACCGAAATGTCAATCGCAGCTTCAAACTTGACGGACCTGGCATAGACCCCTCCTTTTATGTTGGCCCCGTTTAGGCTCAAGCTATAGACATATCCGTTCGAATGGTAGCCAGCACCAACGACCGTCTGATGGTCTTTGTCGAGAGAATCTAGGTGGATGCTGGCCGAACAGTCGACAAAGTCACCATTGATCGGTCCTTTAAGAACAGCTGCCCTCAGATCGACGAATCCTAAAATCGTCGCATTCACTAAAGTCAGGGAAGCAACGGGAAATCGCTTGACGAAATCAGCCCACGGCTCCACATCGGAGTTGTCGCATGAATTCTTCTCGAACCACTCCGGCGGGCAAATGTCTTCTCCGAGCCTTCCAAACTCGGTATCGGTCCCAAGCAAATTGCCGCTCAGAGTTGCGCTTGTGAGATAGAGCCCCTTCTCGAACTTGGCTTCGCGAACATCAAGATCGTTGTGAATCGTCGCACCAGCTAAGTCGACAATACTTTTGAAAGTCGTGTTTTTTGAAAGCTTTATTTGGAAGCATGACAATCCCTCGCCGATGACGGGGCCATCAAGTGTTTCTAGGTGGGTCCAGTAAAGCGAGCCCGTTACCTGAGCTTCGGGTGTAAACAGAGTGACCAGTTCTAAGCTGTTAGTATGCTCTGGCGAGGCCTTAGCCACGAGTTCGCTATAGGGTTTCCCTAGCGATACCGTTAAATATCCTGCACCGATCTTGCATTTCAGATCAGGGTTACCGCTACTGTCTTGGATGTACCAGTTGTTTCCGATTCTGCATCGTGCCAGATTCACGGCCGATTCAAATTCCATTCCTGAGAACAAAAGAGAACCACCAATCTGTGCATAAATTGCCCAGAAGCTAGCGGTGTAGGTTTCTCCTTCAATACGGCCGACTTTAGCTGAACATTTGTCCACCCATTCCTTCGTGCGCATCAAGGAAAGGCTGCCGCCGATTACGACACCTTCTGCAGTAATGCCCTTTTCAAAACAGCCGTTATCGAGATTTACGTTCCCGCCGATTTTGGCTCCATCAAACTTCACACGCTCGCGAAATTTCGATGAGACAAGATGGATCTCATCCGAATCAAATCGAAGGTGCCCACCCACTTTCCCATTCGTGAGGTCAATTCCCCCACAACTCCCGGCTCGAAAGTCGAGGGTTTGACCGATTGAAGCCCCCCTCAAGGAGATTTTCCCTTGTACCCACGGTAATTGCGGTGCTGACGAGCCATTTGGCTGTTCTAGGTCTTTTCGGTCGACCCTCCGGTCCATGAACGATAAACTTGATCCGATTTCACAGCGATCAAGATCGAGCCTCTTAGCTACATTCAAAAACCCAAAATCACACAACTTACTGATTCGCATATCCGGGCCGACCAAATTCCCGTTAACGACCGCGAATTTCTTACTCTCCTTTCTATATCGGAGTAGCAAGCTGTTGCCGACCGTCAAACGGGTCAGGTTCAGATCCCCGTTGATGGTCGTTCCAGAAAGATCACATTGATTGACAACGTGGACCGAACGAAGTGTGAGTGCAGTGTTTTCCTTAGAAGGGTCGATCACTTCGACGAAGCAATCCGTGATATATAAATTTGACTCAAAGCGGGCCAGTTTGCAGGTGAATCCCTTGGCAAAAGAGCAATTCTGAAAAATGACGGACTGTTTGAAGATGCCGAAATCAAGATTGACAGCTTCCTTGAAATCGATATTCTCGAATACCAAAAGTGCGTGGCACTTCAGGTTGCTTAAGTTTAGAGCCTGTTGGGTAACGAGTCGTGTTTTAAATTGGAAGACGAGTGGATCTGGATTCTCATGTCGATGACGGGACTCAGCAGAACTTGAGCTGTAAATCAGATCAGTTGGCCCGGCACAGAAGTCGATGAACCTCTGCCGCAATTGTTGGTGTTCATTCTTTGCTGATGAATCGTCGGCCATGAAGCTACTCCAAACTCTAAAGTGAACTTTGCGGAAGCCCTATAGATTTTCCATCTCGCAATGAATACGGGATCGGATTCAGCTAAAAACTCTATGGTCTTTCGTCATAGATTTCCACTGTCAGGAACGGAACTGTAACATGGATAAGAGATTAAGTCAAGGACTTAGTATCGGTTAATTTACAAAACACCGGGGCGATGAATCACATCAAGAGGGCCGATGATTAAGAAATGTTAACAATCGGCCTAGTCCGCCGGATGGTGAGTTTTCTCACCCGCAGGGATGGATACGGACAGATAGTTTTCTTTGGGCGGCAGCGGACAAGTTGCGAACGATGTGAAGGCACATGGCGGATTGGTGGCTTGATTAAAGTCGAGAACCACCTCATTGTTTACTGGTCCAGAAGCATCCAAGAAACGGCCCGCAGGATAGGTTGTCTTACCGCTTGTGTTGTCGCGAAAATTAAAGAAGAGGCCTTTACCAGCCGCTTGGGCTTCTAGACGGCACTCGCGCCCGTCGATCTGAAAAGTGACGTATCCGGGATTGGATACGGGTTGAGTGTCTCCCAAAACGTTCGTGATCGGCATGGATTTAGGAACGAGATATTCAGTGTATTTGGCCGTTACACGGTATTTGGGGTTCACCGGATACCATTTGCAACCCCTGAATTCCTTACGAGCTCGGCCGTTCGGATCGTACATACGCACTCCGATCCGTTTTCCCCGTTGAATGATCATCCAGATGATGCCGCCGGTTTGGATGCGGTCTTCGTCAGGCTGAATGGGCATCTGGTTGACGACCTTGCCTTTGAACTTGGAATTCGTCCCGGCTTGGGCTTGAAAGGTCACGGTTCCCGAGCGAAGCAATAAGTTCCCAGCAATGGGCGTACCCGCTGAGGTCGGCAAAATGATTCGGTTTTTAGACGCGCAGCCGATGGAGTTATCTCCTTCATTCAGCCAAGTGAGCCCGGCAACGCTCAGCCAACCTTCGGGTGTTTCAAGGTCGACTTGGATGGACTTTTGCCAAATCAGGATTCGATCACGATAAGCTTTGGCAGACTCTTTAGGTGGTTCCGCTTGACCAAGCGAAACCACCGCAAGTACCACTGAAGTCATCGCTATTAAAGATCGAAAGATTACGACCGAATCCACTGCAACCATCTCCATAAGCTACCGCATCAGGAGATTCGTTCTTTCAGCCACCGACAACTCAGGCGCGATTGCCGTGCAATGCAAGTGCCGTGGCGGCTTCTCGCTCGGATTTCTGAATCAGTTCCCCAGCCTTAATCCCTTGCTTATTTGGAGTCGATCCTACCGTGGCTTCTAAATCCCGATATGCGAGCTTTAAATAGTTGAGACCTTCTTCCATGCTCGTTTGGCTCGCCGCGATTTGTTGCTGGTTGTACTTAGACTTTGCATTCGCGAACTTCACATGATCGGTGACGGTGGGGCTCGGTCGCTTTGCCGCTCGAGCTCCTGCAATCGCATGATCAACCAGAACTAAGGCATTGTGTGCCGCATGAATGGCTCGCACTCGGTTTCCATCATAAATGGGGAGTGCCGATTTCATGGAACCAATTGCCGAAATCAAATCTGACTGGATAGCGTTTAGACCCGTTTGATTTGTTGGTCCCGAGATAACAGTCGGTCGATGGCCGTGCCGTATGATGACCTGTGCAGGCGCAACAGCAGCAAAACCAAAAGCAACGGCAAGGGCGATTGAGATGTTCATCAACTTCATTTCGTTTCTCCAGCGAATCGAGGAATGCGAGTCATGACGCCTTTGCGATCTTGAAGTTCAGTGAATGGGACTATTGGTCAACTGGGGCGTTTCTTAACAATGTTATCGTCTTAACACTCCCTTAATTCGACCTTAACAATCATTTAACCACCGACTCGCAGACTACTTTTCATGCGCAGAGCGTTTACTCTCATCGAATTGCTAGTCGTCATTGCAATCATTGCAATCCTTGCAGCTATCCTCTTCCCAGTTTTTGCCCAGGCAAAAGAAGCCGCTAAGAAGACAGCCTGTCTCAGCAGTACAAAGCAGATGGCGCTTGGCGTCTATCTCTATACCACTGACAGCGAAGACACCATGTGTCAGACCAGTTACGAGCAAGGTCCTGCCGGCTCACAGAACTACAATCCTGCCAATCCAAATGGCACCTACCAGATTCACTGGTCATTCTTGATCCAGCCATACATTAAGAATTGGAACCTCTTTGTCTGCCCATCGGACCCAACGCCGACTCCAACAGATGCAGTCTGCACCAACGGCTATGCCGAGGTCGGAACGCTCACCGGTGGACTAATGACCTGCGACTGGGCCGCTCAGAAGAGCAGCTACATTCCGGTTTACAACGTTATGCCAGCACATGACTGGACCGTTGTTTCTCTCGGACAGATCGACACTCCAGCTAACCAGATCATGATCACGGAGCACAGAAACGATAACGTTCCTGCTGATGGTCATAAAGGAACGAGCGGATTCTTCCCTTCTCAGCCTTGTCCAAACTGGGCACTCGTCCCATATCCAGCTGGCGCAAATCAGTACAGCTACTTCCCAGAAGCAGTTGCAAAAGCTGAGCTAGCTGCCGCTTCTCCGAACTACGCTGCAAACAAATCGCTCTTCAAGAAGTACGACATCATTCGTGTTGCCTTCGACCGACACACCGGTGGCCAAAACGCTAACTACTGCTTTGCAGATGGTCACGCGAAGAACCAGGCTGTTGGCAAGACCTTGGATCCAAACAACTACGAGTACGGCTCCAAGTGGTATCCGACCTCCCAGCCTTGGAACACCAGCCCCTGCAACTAATCAGGAGCAAATCACTTTCGGGTTCGAGTGGAAATCCACTCGAACCCGTTTTTGTTTCTCTCATCCCAGTGGCGACGGGCCTGCTTAAGTCACAATGAGAGGCATGAAGCCCGGCCCTCCTCCTAGACTCAAACTCGGCGATTCGATTGATGGCATCATCGTCAAACCAGCAGGTGGCCGAAAATTCACCATCAAGGCCAAAAATGTGCCAGATGGTTGGAAAGTCGAATTGCTGAGCAAGAATCCCGAACAGATTCGTCTGGGCTCTGCCGGCGTTTTCTGGATTGCAAAGATCTCACCTCTCCAAAGTTCGGTTCTCGTCTACGACGGCATGGTTGGGCGCCTGCCAATCAGTGACGCGATGCGACCTAGATATTTAAAGTGCTTGAGAGCCCTCATCAGCGTAGAAGACATGTCCGGTGATGAAATTGGAGATCTTCGTTCCATGCTCATGTCGATCGAAGACCGAAATAAAGCGGACTGGCTAACCGTATGGCGAGTCCTTGGAGAGCCTTCCACCGGTGATCTCAAGCGCTTCATCGCCGATGTAAATGCTCTACGCGATGCTCGTAAGGATGCTCCTGCGAAAGTTGCCTCGATCCGTGCCGATATTATTGCCACCCACAGTGGCATGATCGAAACCGCGATTCAGCGACTGGACACGGAATAAGGATCCTTAATTAAGTAAATCGAACCATTCGCGATCACGACGACTCGACTTCCATCGGGCATCCACTCTGCACCCACAACGGGCATGCTTGCTTGTTGAAAACCAATTCGAGCGTCAGTTAACGGAGCCGGAGCGGTTAACGTTAGCTGCACTTTCCTCATGGGAATAGATAGAAGATCGCGCATTTCCGAGCCGTCAAGGTTTGAGCAGTGGAGAATCCAATCCCATTCACCTTGCTTCGATAACTTCCATGCATGCCACAAGATCCGAGTGCCGAGGGAATTCATCCTGATCGATTCTGATGAAGTGCTCACTTCAGGCAGAAAAAACTGGAAGGAGTCCTTCTGCGCGAGTCGATCGTCGGTGATATTAAATCTACTAACTTCCATCGCTGATCTTAAATCTTGGGGAGTTGAACCAGATCTCAAGGCCGCAAAGACAACTGTTCCACCTGGTTGTGATCCGATCAGAGTTCCACGATCTTGGTTCACAACTGCATCGCTCTCAAGAGGCATCCCCAGGTTTAAAGTTTGAACACATGTCATCCCATCCCGATCAAGCCCCATGAGTCGATTGGGCTTGTCGATTCGAAAGGGAGGGGGTGGCGTTGTGGGAACTGCTAAGTTCAAGAGCGAGTTCGTTCCGCGCATCCACGCTACTTCTGAATTAGTCATGAGATTAAATGGCTTGAAGGCAGGGTTGGCGAGGTTGACGATTCGACCTGGGTGACTACGGTCAATAGGAATGCAGAGCAATCTGTTTCCACTTGGCGAGAGAGAAAACCCAAACCAGGGCCATTCCGTTATTGCTTGTTCCAGCGAAGGAACTCGAACGCACGTCTTAGAATTTAAACTCACTCGGAAGACATGAAGTTCACGGACCGTCAAGCGATCAATGAACTTGGAACCTTGCCGTTTAGCAGGAGCAGCAAGCACTACTAATTCATTTTCCGAAAGAGGAAAAATCTGAATGGACTCGGTCAAGTAGGGGACTTCCCCGGTTGGGAACGGCATCATCACGCCATCTTGCCGCCCCGAATGCATGGTATGTCCCAAGGACAACATCATCAAGGACGCGAGGGCGATTGAAGAGCCTAAAAAGTTCATGGAGGGACCAAAGACAAAGGTGCCTATCTTTCTACGACAAAAACCGTAATAGAACTCGTTCGATAACTACTCACCCAAACTCGCTTTCCATCCGGACTCGCGGTCACACCAATGGGATGAACTCTCGTCCGATAATTTTTCGCGATCTTGAAATTCGCCAGATCCACTACTCCCATACTTCCAGATTCGTAATTGCATACGTAGAGCGTTGTTGCATCTGGAGATAATGCAATCGTGCGCGGCATCTTTCCCACGCGAAGCACTGAAATCGCCTTGCCGGTAGTCAGGTCCACCTTTGTCACGGTATGGGCCAAGTTATTACTCACATAAAGCGTTCGATCATCCGGAGTGATGACGATGTGTCGCGGAGTGATTCCAACTTGAATGTGTCCGACAACACGATGGCCGTTCGCGACATCGATCTTGAGTAACTGTGTATCACCCATGATCGCTAAGTAAGCAAAACGACTGTCATGAGTGAAAGCGATGCCTCTCGGAATCCTACCTACATGAAAGGCTCGAACCACCGTGCGACTATTTGCATCAACAACTACTAGGCTTCCCGACTCCCAGTTTGCGACGTAAACCCATTTGCCATCCGGCGATACTTCCACAACCTTAGGCACCTTTCCTACATCTATTCGGTCAACTACTTCCCCAGCCGCCAAATCAAGGCGAAGTACTCGATGTTTGTTGTAGAGACTCACCCAAAGTGATTTGCCATCGGGCGTAAAAGCACATTCCACCGGTTCGCCACCTACCTTGATCTTCTTGCGAATGGCAAAAGTCACGGGATCAATCAGGGCCACCTGATGGCCGTAGAGGCAATCGACTGCGACTTGGGATCCGTCCGGTGAAAACCTAAGAGACTTAGGACCTGCGGGTACAACGAACTGCTTTATTTGCCTCAAGCTCGGAGCCGTTGCCAAGCTTATGCCGAATAAGCATTGGATCGCAACAAGCACCGCAAATGACCTTCGGGAAGCCACGGGGCTGAGTTGCATGAAGTTCAAGACGGTTTCATCGTCTCCATAGTATCAGCGCCAAAACTCGTTAGGCGACCAAACCATGAATTACTTCCCCGTAAAGGTCCGTTAACCGATAGTCTCTCCCCGCATGTCGATAGGTTAGCTTGGTATGATCGAACCCGAGTAAGTGAAGGATCGTCGCATGGAGATCATGTACGTGGACCGGATTTTCTTCTGCCTTAAAACCGAACTCATCCGTTGATCCGTAAACCGTCCCGGCTTTCACTCCACCGCCCGCCATCCAATAGGTAAACCCATAGTGATTGTGGTCGCGTCCATTCATCTTGCCCGCATTCGAGCCAGGAGTCGGCAATTCAACCGTTGGAGTTCGGCCAAACTCACCACCCCAAATAACCAATGTCTCCTCAAGCATTCCCCTTTGTTTGAGGTCGGTCAACAGGGCACCAATCGCTTGATCGCAGTCATGGGCTAGGTTCTTATGTTGAATGGCAATGTCGTCATGGCTGTCCCAGGGCTGCCCGTCTCCATGATAGAGTTGAATGAATCGCACCCCTCGCTCGGCCAATCGTCGAGCCATCAAACATTGCCGTGCGAACGATCCCGTTCCATACATATCACGAATAGCCTGAGGTTCTTGCTCAACATCAAAGGCATCGGTGGCTTCCGTCTGCATGCGATAAGCCAATTCATAGGACTGAATGCGTGACTCGAGAGCCGGATCTTGATCACGAGTTGACAGATGATGTTTGTTGAGCCTCTGAACCAAATCTAGTTGAGCACGCTGATCACTCGGCAACGTGTAGTGGTTTTTGATGTTCTGAACGAGTTTTTCAATGTCGGTTTGTACCGGGTCGATATACGTTCCGGCCAACACCCCCGGCAAGAAACCTGATTGCCAGTTCTGAGTTTCCTGAATCGGGAAGCCTCGCGGACACATTGCTACATAACCGGGAAGATTCTGATTCTCAGTGCCCAAACCGTACAGAACCCAAGAGCCCATCGACGGTCGAACCATCCGAGCTTCTCCGCAGTTCATCAACATCAAAGATGGTTCGTGGTTCGGGACATCAGCATGCATGGACCGGATCACCACCATATCGTCAACATGCTTGGCGACGTTGGGAAAGATGTCACTGACCTCGATTCCCGACTGCCCGTATTTCTTAAATCCGAACGGAGACGGGAAGGCCGCTCCAGTTTTGCGCTCGGTCGGTAGGTGGAGTGGAATCGGCTTACCCGCATATTTTTCAAGAGCGGGCTTAGGGTCAAACGTGTCGACTTGCGACGGGCCACCGTTCATAAACAAGAAGATCACTCGCTTAGCTTTCGCTTTCATCGGCGGAAGCTTCGGCGCGAGAGGATTGTACGTATCTCGTTGCTGCACCTTCGATTGGAAACTTGCTCCCAAGGCTGATTCGCCCATCAACCCCATCAATCCAAGTGCTGCAAATCCGTTCCCTAGACGCCCAAGCAAGTCTCGGCGACTAAGAAACATGTCTCGAAAGGGATCGTTGTGGTTGTATTCAGACATCGTTACCTACTAATCAATAAAGTCAAATTCATTTGTCATCGTCAGAGCTTGGGCGTAAAGTTCTAGTCGAGTTAACGGCCTTTCTGAGGGAGGTCCAAAATTCGCTGTGGAATCCCAGGATTTATGCCCTCCCTTCACCTGAATAACGGGAGCCCAACCAAATCCGTCGTAACCATCACTGGCTATAGGGTCAACCGCAAAATCGAGCGTATCTCCCTTTTGAACGGATACCGATGCCACATCCGTTCTAGCCTCGGAGTTGTGAACAGACCATTCATCTACCAAACCATATCGACTGGAAACGATTCTTGCCCGAACGCCATCGCCTTCTTTCTGTCGATGACTCAACAAACCCGAAATCGAAACGGTCATGGTATCCGGAGCTACCCAGCGCCTAATCACCGCATGGGAGCCATCATGACCAGGATGGCCTCCGTTTGGATTAACGGTGATGTAACCCAAAATGCGATCGGGGAATTCCTTACCTACCCGGTAACTGTTCTCCCCAAAATAATCGAGAGGAGTAAAAAGAGTGGTGCGTTGCTTCGCCGCGTCGAAGCCTCCGTAACCATAGTGCCACTCGGAAACCGGCGCCTCCACAAGTTCGTTTCGATCGGCTCCGAGAAAACTGATGCCTGCTTTCAATTCTTCAGCATCAGGCATCCGCTGAAAGAGAAGGAGATAGAGCCGCCGCACGCATTGAGCGTTGCCAGCTGATGCTTTGATTTCTGTCCGACCACACAAACTTTTCGCTTGATCGATACTGAAAGCAGAATTCATGAAGAACAAAGCTTGTTGAGGCACCGTTGTCTGAAATCTGCGAGCGCTATGACTATCCGGCGAGGCAAAATCAAACGTTCTAAAAATCCCCGGTAAATTCTGCCTTTCGATAAAGCCGTAAACCGCCCGACGAGTCGTGAAGGGCTTTGCCCACAAATCGATCGATTTGCCCCCGACTTCATTGAGCGCCAGTTGTCCAGAAGCCTGAACGAGCGCATCGCGGGTCTGTTCAAAATCGAGGCGACGCCGATTCATCCGACCCCAAAGTCGATTGTCGGGATCGGCATTTGCCATTTGTGGACTCACCGACGATGACTGACGGTAAGTGGCCGAGGTCACGATGAGCCGATGAAGCTTCTTTATGGACCAGCCATGCTCCATAAACCAGCTAGCCAAGAAATCGAGCAAATTGGGGTCCGTTGGCTTCTCGCCTTGGTGACCATAGTCGGAAGGGGTCCGAACGATTCCGGCTCCAAAATGATCTTGCCATACGCGGTTCACAAACACCCGAGCAGTGAGCGGATTCTCTTTTGACGCTATCGATTCGGCCAACTCCAACCGACCACTTCCCGATGTCCAATGAGGTCGTTCGGTACCATGCTTACTCAGTGCCAGCAAGAATCGACGTGGTGCTGGATCTCCGGGATTGCCTGGATTGCCCCGCTTGAAAACGACGCCATCGCTGCAGTTAGATCGATCCTGCATGGCCATCGCCAGTTCGGGAACCTTCGGAGCATGTTGCTTCAAGTCCTCAAGCATCTTTTCCGACTGCTGAATTTTCTCCCGTTCTGCCATTTCGTAATTCGGCAACAAGGTCTTAAGTTGCGAAGCATCTGGCGAAGCCCCCTCTCCCAATGACTGTAGAATTTGCTTTACCGGAGCCGAAAGCGAGGTATCGCCGGGTGTCTTCCAAATCGTTCGGAGCCTCTGAGTTTGCTTCAGGACCCGATCGCGAAGATCTGCCTCGATCCCAGAAACTTGTTTTGTGTAGGCTTCCCAGGGGTCATTGACAGCGCTTTCAGAGATTGGCTTCGTGACCTCTTCCGAACTATTGAACACAGCGTAGAGCGAATAGTAATCCTGGGTCGGGATGGGGTCGAACTTATGATCGTGACAGCGTGCACAACCCACCGTTAAGCCCTGGAATCCCCGCATCGTCACATCAATGCGGTCATCGATAATGTCAGGCACGCTGTTGATAAATCGGCGTCCAAGGGTCAAATATCCAAGCGCTGCCAAGATCTTTTTGCCATCACTTGCTTGGACAGCCGGAAGTCGATCCGCCGCTAACTGTTGGATGATAAATTGATCATAAGGAAGATCCTTATTGAAAGCGTCAATGAGCCAATTACGGTAAGTGTATGCGTTGGGATAGCCGCGGTCTTCATTGAAGACATATCCTTTTGTGTCCGCATAACGGGCGACATCCATCCAATGTCTAGCCCACCTTTCACCGTAGTGCGGCGAGGCTAAGATGCGATCGACTAGCTTCTCGTAGGCGTCAACGGACTTGTCAGCCAGGAAGTTCTCAACTTCTGAAATCGTCGGGGCCAATCCGGTTAGATCAAAAGTCAGCCGACGGATCAGGGTCCGTTTGTCGGCTTGTCCATTCGGGGTCAAATGCATTGCTTCTAGCTTCGACAACACAAGGGCGTCGATCGGATTGCGGACCCAACCGACATTTTTGACCGACGGGATCAATGGTTTGTTGACGGGCTCTAGTGACCACCAAGCCACTGCCTTATCTGGCGTCGCACTCGCATCTGGCAAATCTGGCCAGGGAGCACCCATCTTGATCCATGCTTCAATGTCTGCGATCTCGTTTGCCGCGAGTTTCTTTCCCCCAGGAGGCATTTTCAGGTTCCCCTTCTGCTGAATTACATGTAGCAGAAGGCTCTTCTCCGGCATCCCGGGTACCAGAACGGGCCCCGACTCTCCACCCTTCTCGACACTCTTCAAATTATCGAGTTTCAGACCCGAAGAATGAGATGCTCCGCCGTGACAGGGAAAGCAGTTAGCCGCCAAAACCGGACGGACCTTGGTTTCAAAAAAAGTGCGTTGATCGGGCGTTGCCTTAGGCAAAACCGTGCCACTTTGAGGCACCATCACCGCTGTTACTAACCCGGTCATAGAAGCCGCAAAAACTCCCAAAGACACCTGTCGTTTGACCAAGTTCAAGTTCATAAGCGAGGACTTCATCATAACACGGAATCAGAAGTTCAATGGCTGAATCTACACCTCTAACGAGCGCCGGGAAGGACCGGCTACAACTTATTTAGATCGACGCCGACGCGACTTTCGCCTTTCAAATTGATACTTAATCAGGCGAAGTTCGAGGCACTAAGACCCGAATGGCGTCTGGGCAGATGTCAAACGAGGCCGGAACATTACCGATATCTTCACCGTCGGCCAGGACGGGCAAATTCTTCGACGAGCGAATCAAAACCTGACGCCCCCTTCTGACCGAAACCTTGGGATGGGAGAGATGGGTTCTGTTGAAAACTTTCGGAAAGGTCTTGAGAAATTCAAGTGCGCTTACGTCACCCACAACGACCACATCGAACATTCCATCAGAGAGCACAGCGTTCGGTGCAACAAGCATTCCCCCTCCATAGCTGCGCGCATTGGCGACCGCGCAAAGCATGATCTTCTCACGAACGATCAGCCCATCGATCTCAATCTCAACATCGGCGGGACGATAGGACATCAAGGTTTGCACGACCGAAGCCAGATAGGCCATCGTGCCATGGAGATATCGAAAACCATGGTTGACTCGGTCGGCTACAACCGCATCAAAACCACAGCCTGCGATGTTGATGAAGTACCCCCCACAAGTCTTCCCCAAATCGATCCGCTTTGGTTCACCGGTCACGAGCGTTGAAACGGCCTTTCGAAGATCAGTTCCAACTCCTATCGTCCGTGAAAAATCATTACCGGTGCCCATCGGAATCACGCCTAGGATCGATTCGGTGCCAACTAATCCGTTTGCAACTTCCCCGACCGTACCGTCTCCACCTGCGGCAGCAACGATTTCTGCTCCCTCTTGAGCCGCTCGACGAGCCAGAGAGCTGCCGCTCCCAGGCAACGATTCTCCAGACCTAACCGCCTCGCCCCGAGCTGTGGTCTCTACGATATCGTACTCAAATCCCACCGGAATCGCAATTCGGTCCAATTCGGAGATGAGCTCGGAACGCCGCTTTGCATTTGCTCCTCGCGAAGAAGCTGGATTCGCAATGATCACGATTTTTCGCATGCTTCCTTTCTGTGAGAGCATCTTATCTCCTGAATCGCCTCAGCGGACAGACAGGGCTATCTTCTTCTGCAAGAACTCAATTCGATTCGATGGATAAGTCTTAACCTATCACCTTCTATAATGAATCGTGAAACGGCTCGGCTTGATTGGCGGCTCTAGTTGGATCTCCACCGTGGAGTACTACCGACACATTAACCTCATGGTCAATGCTCGTCTTGGAGGAAGTGAATACGCGCTCCTTACGATTGATTCACTGAATTTCGGTGATGTGACTCGTAATTTTTCGCTACACGATTCCTCAGGGTGTGAAAAGCTTGTTGTCGACGCCGCCATGCGACTTGCTGCTTCGGATGCAACCGCGATATTGATTTGTGCCAATACCCTGCACCTGTATGCAAAAGCGGTTGAGACTGCAACCGGACTTCCTGTGATTCACGTTGCAAAAGCGACCGCTCGAGCTGTTCACGAGAAAGGAATTCACAAAGTAGCACTCCTTGGGACAAAGAAGACCATGGAAATGGATATTTACTTTTCGATTCTTGCAGACCTTGGAATCGAATGCATCACTCCTTCCGATGGCGACCGACACATGATCGATCATTCGATCTTCAACGAACTCGGCAAAGGAATCTTCACCGGCGAAAAGAAAGCGGAGTACCTTAAAGTAATTGAGAAGTTGCAAGACAAAGGAGCTGAGGGAGTCATCCTTGGTTGCACAGAAATTCCGTTGCTACTTGCTCCGGAAGAAATTCCAATTCCTTCATTCGATACCACCAAAATTCACTCGACAGCTGCCGTCGATTACATGCTTCGAATCAAGGCTTAAGTCGTCCCGCTGGAAAGCCAGCGAGACGACAAATTCCGCCTATCGAACTCGGAACGCTTGGGAAACACTGCCGTCCCCTAAGGTCGCGGTGATGGTAACAAGCGATCCACGCTTAGCGCCGCTTCCCACCATGATTCGGAAAGGAGCTGAATTTTGGTTTGCTCCAATCTTAACGGTAGCTGGAACCGTCACGTTTGGATCAGAAGTGGTCATCCGAATCGTGTCGCCCGATGGTCCTGCGCTCCCCTTGAGCATCACTTTGCCCGCTCCGCCGCCATCGCCGAAGCTAACTGTCATTCCTTCTAGAACGGCTGGAAGCAACAGGTACTGCTGAACGGTGCTGTATCCACCTAAATTGGCAGAAACGGCAACGGTGGTCTTCGTATCCACACCCTTCGTCTGCATAGTAAACGAACCCTCCGTTTCTCCACCTTCAATTCGAACGACATTGAGGAGTCCGATCAGGGAAGAATCTGCGCCCATATTAATGGTGAGTGTGAACGGGTCGCGTCCATTGAGGTGAACCGTCGGTGAGGCTGTGAGGCCGCCATAGATCCCACCTTCGAACGCACCCAATCGAATCAGTGCGTTAGGAGTGAGAACAAACGATGTTGGAACCCAACGCTCACCTTGTCGCCGCATACCGATGCCGGAAATCGCTCCCGTTGGGCTAATGCTCGTTGCTTCGGTGTATTTCCAGTTGAAGTCGGATGGGAGAAGATCACTGACTGCTGTTGGGTTCCAATTTCCGTTGCTGTATTCCCACACAGTTGCGGTCTGAACACCGTTCTGGTCGACGGTGTAGCCAACTGCCTTCGTTCCCCAGACGTCAACGCCAAGTCCGTGAGTCTCGAAGTACTGATTCCCAACTCCTCCAAGAATCATCCACTTATCTAGCGATTTGTTGTATGCGAAGCCGTTTTTGTAACTGTTGGAAGCGTTTAGAAGGTACGAGGTCATATCTCCCACAACCGTGAGCCCACCGTACGTGCTGACACTGTTGGGCTGCATCCAAGTGAAATAACCCGGCGCATTCTTAATCGTCATGTTTCCGTTGGCAGGAACCAATGCGAGTTCACAAAGCTTGTAGTAATTCGTGGGCTTAATGTTTACTGCCGCCATCAATCCATTCTCGTTGATGCCGCCCGGAATGAGGTTGATCCAGTCTCCGGTTCGAGCTTGAGCGACCGGGTCATAGCGGAACATGTGGGTTTCAACACCTGATGTTCCCTCTCGGTTATAACCGCCTACCGCTATACCGAAGTGGTTTACGCCGGCTCCAAAACTCTGGTAGGTATAGGTCAAGCCTGCCTGCATGTTTTGGTAAGGAAGACCAGGTTGAGTGTAAACGGCGGTCATCCTTCCGTTAATGTAAGCAGAACCGACAGCTTGTCCCTTACTATTCAAGCTATTCAGTTCCATCGAATTCCAAAGATTCGGCATCGTATAGAACGTGCTTGCCACGTTTGCTCCGCCGAACATGGCTGTAAAGTCTTGTGCATTCGACGTGTAGTTGGCCGAGCCGACGGCATAGTTATATGAGTTCACGGCTAGCGCTGCGTTAGGCAAATACGAGTAGCCCGGCACCTCATATCGCTTGTACAGCGGCCATGATGCGTGAGCCATTTGTGGTGCCACCATTGCCACCGTCGTCAGGCCGTAAATCGCAGTTATCGTCTTCCAGTTCATCCTTTGCATTAAAAAATCACCCTTGCGCTCCAACGACTTCATCATCGTATTGGGCACGGGTCTATTCAATTCCGCTTGAGTGACACAGACGTGACAGTGTCGTGACAACCCATACAAGGGGTACAAGTACCCACCCAAAGCATTTCTTCTATAAGGCAATGGCCCTATGAATCGCTTCGAAAGGACACGAAAATTTGGTAGTCGTCAAAACTCTGGACAAGAAAGTCCCAATTCAAATGAAGTTAGTGCAACTCGCTGACGGTTTTTCAAAAAGTTCTTCACAAACACAATTCTCAGTTGCCGCGTTGACCCTAATCTACGTTCAAATGTGCCTATAATTGGCCATGCTACGGACGGATGTCGAGAATCCCGACTACTTCCATAAAGTCGTGGATTGCCAGTGGGCTTGTCCGGCTCACACCAATGTGCCGGAATACATACGGCTTATCGCCCAAGGTCGTTATGACGATGCGTACATCGTCAACCGCCACTCCAATGTGTTTCCTGGCATATTGGGTCGAACCTGTGACCGGCCATGTGAACCCGCTTGCCGACGATCTCGATTGGACGAGAAGCCAGTTGCGATTTGCCGCTTAAAACGCGTCGCGGCTGACCACAAGAGTGATATTAAGGATCGTATTCCAAAATCTCCTGCCACCAAGAATGGCAAGAAGATCGCTCTCGTCGGCGCCGGACCTTCTGCGCTCACCGTTGCAAACGACCTCATGCCTCTCGGCTACGAGTGCACGATTTTCGAGAAGGGCCCCCAAGCTGGCGGCCTCATGAGGATTAACATCCCTTCCTTCAGACTTCCTGCGGAAGTTCTCGACGAAGAGATCGGATACATCATCGACATGGGAGTTGAGGTGAAATACAACACCCCCGTCGATAGCCTCAAAGAGTTATTGGACTCTGAAGTCTACGACGCCGTGTTCGTAGGTAGCGGAGCACCGAAAGGAAAAGAACTCGTCCTTCCGGGCCGATATGATTCCGATCAAATCTTCATAGGAATTGAGTGGCTCGAATCCATTCACTTCGGCCACATTTCTTCGGTTGGAGAAAAGGTTCTCATTATTGGTGTCGGCAATACCGCGATGGACTGTTGCCGATCTTCAAAACGACTTGGAGCGAAAGACGTCAAAGTCATCGCTCGAAAGACTCGTAAGTATTTCAAAGCCTCTCCTTGGGAACTTGAAGATGCGGAAGAAGAGCAGGTCGAAATTCGAGAGAATCTGTCGCCAGTTCAATTTGTCTATGAGAACGGCAAGCTCGTTGGGATGGAATTTGAAGAGTTCCATTCACAGGAAATCGACGGCAAATTGGTTCAAGAACCGATTGGTAAAGTCACGATTCCATGCGATACCGTGATTCTTGCCATCGGCCAAGACAACGCTTTCCCTTGGATCGAAAGGAACATCGGTCTTGAATTCGGAAAGTGGGACATGCCGGTTGTCGACAAGACAACGTTTATGTCCACTCAAGAAGGTGTCTTCTTTGGTGGAGACGCTGCATTTGGACCGCTCAACATTATTTGGGCTGTTGAGCAAGGCCACCAGGCCGCTATCAGTATTCACAACTACTGTTCGGGGCGACCAGTTGGTGATCGACCACTCAGCAGTATTAATCTGACAAGCACGAAAATGGGTCTCCACGAGTGGAGCTACAGCAACAACTACGATCCCTCCAAGCGCCAGAAAATGCGCCACATCGAGTTGAAGCAGCGCTTCTCCAACATGACCACCGAGGTTGAAGAAGGATTCACCGAGGAACAAGTTAAAACGGAAGTGGAGCGCTGTCTGAACTGCGACGTTCAAACGCACTTCACCGATTCTCAATGTATTGAATGTGACGCATGTATCGACATCTGTCCTGTCGATTGCTTAACGATTACCCAGCCTGGTGAAGAACCAGAGCTTCGAACAAGGCTAACCGCGCCTGCAACACAGTACGACCAAGCACTGTTTGTTTCCGGCGGACTGAAGCAGACAGGACGAGTCATGGTTAAGGATGAAAACGTTTGTTTACACTGCGGACTCTGCGCAGAACGATGTCCGACTTTTGCATGGGATATGCGTAAGTTCGTGATCAATCTTCCGCTGGCAGGCGACCCAGGCGCTCAAAGACAGCCCGTTACGGCCGGAGTGGGAGCCTAATGAGTTCACGAGCAAACGACTTCGCATTCAAAATCGCAACTGCAAATGGCACCGGTTCGGCTAGTGCGAACGGACTCATTATGCAGGCCATCTTCCGAATGGGTATTCCGGTTACCGGCAAGAACCTGTTCCCTTCAAATATTCAGGGACTGCCGACTTGGTACGAAATCCGAGTCAGCAAAGACGGATACAACGCTCGAACTCCTAACTTCGACCTCATGGTCGCCTTGAACCCTGCAACCTATGCAAAAGATGTTGAGGAAGTTCAATCCGGCGGCTATCTGATGTACGACTCTTCATGGCCCTTCGATGAAAGGTTGCGACGTTCGGACGTCACGTACATCGGTGTTCCATTCGCTGAAATGTGCAACGCAAGTTTCCGGGGCGTCCGCGAGCGAATTTTAATGAAGAACATCGCCTATGCAGGTGCTTTGGCGGCTCTTCTTGATATCGACACCGAAGTTGTCGTTCAGCTCACACTTGAAAAGTATTCCAAGAAGCCAGCCCTTCTCGACTCGAACCGAAAGGCAATTGCCCTCGGGTTCGATTATGTGAAAGCAAATTACGATTGCCCTCTACCCATCCGACTGGAGAAGATGGATGAAACTAAGGATTGCATCCTGATCGACGGCAATACCGCCGCTGGTCTGGGCTGTCTCTATGCAGGAGCGACGGTTGGTGCTTGGTATCCGATCACACCATCGACGTCGTTGATGGAAGCGTTCACGAACTTTGCCAAAAAGTATCGAACCGACCCGATCACCAAGAAGAAGCATTACGCGATCATTCAAGCGGAAGATGAACTGTCTGCAATCGGAATGGTCATCGGTGCATCTTGGGCGGGTGCCCGTGCTTTCACTCCGACTTCCGGCCCGGGTATTTCGCTAATGGGTGAATTCTTGGGTCTCGCCTACTACGCAGAGATCCCAGCCGTCCTTTTCGACGTCCAGCGAACCGGTCCATCCACCGGTATGCCAACCCGAACGCAGCAAGGCGACATCATGTCTTGCGCATACGCTTCGCATGGCGACACCAAGCACATCTGCGTCTATCCGGCCGATCCTAAGGAAGCCTTCGAAATGGCAGTGGCGGCGTTTGACCTCGCTGAGAAGTTTCAAACCCCCGTATTCGTTCTTTCGGATCTTGACATCGGAATGAACGACTGGATGATTCCTAAGTTGAACTGGGATGACAGTTACAAGCCCAACCGAGGAAAGGTGCTCAATGCTGAAGACCTCGAAAAAGCAGAAAAGTTCTATCGCTACTACGACGTGGACGGTGATGGAATCCCATATCGAACTCTTCCTGGTGTCCATCCTAAGGGTGCTTATTTCACTCGCGGTTCTGGTCACAACAAGTTTGGTGGATACACCGAAGATGGCGACGAGTATCAAGAAGTGCTCGACCGGATTGGCCGAAAGGTAGCAGGCGCGGCCAAGTCCGTTCCTTCTCCGGTGGTAATGAAGAGGCCAGGCGCATCGGTCGGAATCGTCACGATTGGAGGTTGCCATGGAGCCTGTGTTGAAGCTCTTGACCTTCTGGCCGCGGACGGCATTCAAGCCGACTTTATGCGTGTTCGAGGATTCCCATTCTCAGAAGAAGTAACCGAATTCCTCAATCAGCACGAAACTAATTTTATTGTCGAACAGAATCGGGACGGTCAATTACGCAACCTTCTGCTTTTGGAAACGGGCGTTCCTGGCTCCAAACTCGATTCGATCCGATACTACTCTGGCTACCCGCTCAGTGCACATCACGTGATTTCGGCGGTCAAAAACAAGCTAAGGATGGCTGCATGAGCTACATTCTCAAACCCAAAGTACACCACCCATCACTCCAGAAGAACGCAGTCGGCTTGACCCGACGTGACTATGAAGGTGCCATTAGCACCCTCTGCGCAGGCTGTGGACATGATTCCATTACCGCCGCGTTCATCCAAGCGTTTTGGGAACTCGACATCGAGCCTTACAAGGTCGCCAAACTCTCCGGTATCGGATGTTCCTCCAAGACACCGGCCTACTTTTTAAGGGAAGCTCATGGTTTCAATAGCGTTCACGGTCGAATGCCCTCGGTCGCAACCGGAGCCGCCGCTGCAAACCGTGAACTCGTGATGGTGGGAGTTTCCGGCGACGGCGACTCACTCTCCATCGGCCTCGGTCAACTGTGCCACGCTATCCGTCGTAACGTCAACTTGCTCTACGTTCTCGAGAACAATGGTGTCTACGGCCTTACAAAGGGTCAGTTCTCGGCATCCGCCGACCCAGGTTCGACAAGTAAGAAGGGTGACATCAACTCCATGGAAGCAATTGACGGCGTTCTCATGGCATTAACGCTTGGAGCAACATTTGTCGCAAGAAGCTTCTCGGGCGACAAGGCCCAGTTGGTACCGCTGATCAAAGCTGGCCTCTCTCATAAGGGTTTCGCCTTTATCGACGTGATTTCGCCGTGTGTCACATTCAACGACCACGAAGGGTCCACCAAGAGCTACGCCTACACCCGTGAGCATCAGCTAGAGGTCATCCAAGCTGACTTCACGATGCCCCAGGAAGAGATCACCACCGAGTACGCTCCGAACACCACCAAGCGTGTCCAGTTGCACGACGGTAGCGTGGTAACCCTAAGCAAGGTTGGAGAGGATTACGATCCTACCGACCGTGATCGAGCTTATTCTCACATTCGAGAGCTTCATGCCAAGGGAGAAACCGCAACCGGCCTTCTGTACATCTCGCCTGATTCCGTCGATATGATGGATCAAAATGAGGCGGTTCCAGAAGCACTCTACAATCAGCCGTTTGACATCCTCTGCCCCGGCTCTGCCGAACTCGACAAACTCCAGCAGCGATTCCGATAATCGCTGCTGGTGGTTTGCCAGACTTACTCGGTCACACCGACCTTAGGGCTTCCGTCGGTCCACTTATGGTTAGGAGACTTGGCGGTGCGCGCACCTAAACACTCTAGTAAAACGTTGAGAAAGATAGATGTTTCTGACTTGGTTGCCTTTGCTCGCCGTCGCTGCTATCGGAACCCAAACGCCTAGCATAGCCGACTCAAAAACGTACCTAGCCGACGTTTCCAAACTCCTTAAGGCTGAGTGGCCCAAGAATCGAACCGTCAACATCGTATGCCACGGCCACAGTGTTCCCGCCGGCTATTTCCAAACTCCGGTTGTAAACACATTTTCGGCCTACCCTTACCTATTGCACTCCAAGCTTGCAATTAGGTTTCCCCACGCTGTGATCAACGTCATTGTTACGGCGATTGGAGGCGAAAATTCGGAACAAGGTGCGAAACGGTTTGCCACTGACGTCCTGACTCTCAAACCGGACGTGATCACGATCGATTACAGCCTCAATGATCGTTTTATTGGTCTCGAGCGATCCAAGAAAGCATGGAGCCAAATGATCGACGCCGCCACAAAAGCGGGTGTAAAAGTTATCCTACTCACCCCCACACCCGACGAAGAATCGAAGCTCGACGATCCCAACGATCCTCTGAACGAGCAAGCAGACCAGGTTCGCAGCCTTGCCAAAGAATTCCACGTTGGGCTAGTAGATAGCCTCGCCGCATTCCAGCGAGCCACCGCAACCGGAATCACCTTGACATCGTTAATGGCTCAATCAAACCACCCCAACCGCAAGGGCCACTCATTGGTGGCCACTCATCTCTTTGAGTGGTTCCCCTGATTCCTTTGGCGAGTCTGATGACCATACGCCCAAAGGAATTCTGTGCCGGATTTCCCAATCGAGATTGATCTTGTGGATAGCTCTCATACGATCAGAATTCGTGTCGCTCTCCCTTTCGCCTTTCTCAACACGAGTTTTGCAGCCACACCTAGTTTGCAGCGTGAATTTCGGCATAAGCTAGCACTTAGGTTTGTGAGTGATGGTGAGGCCAATCCAACGAACACTTGAATTAGTAATCAGCATGTCACCGATGTTTATCCGATCGTCGGAATGCTGACAGGAGAGTATTTGGTTCGCGCCGAACATCTCTCCTATTCCAATGTAACCTGTGCTAGAGCAGTAGGGATACGCGAAGACGCAATCCGTCAATACAGCGAGAGAGATTCTTTAGAGTCGACAACCATTCGAGCATTGCGTAATAGCTCTAAAGAGAACCATTTTTGTCAAACTTACGCGGTGTTCGGGGATGCAATTCATCGAGGACTTGGTACCTAGAGCTTAGCTCTATCGTTCATCATGCGAAGAAGAGCGACTCGATTTCTCTTTGAATAGTCAATCTCACCCACCAAAACACCCCAGACAATTGCGGCGACAATCTGGGATAGGCGTAGGGCTAGAATCTGGGTTTCCAATTGCTCACTTGGCCAACCGTAGGCCTCGAAGAACGCATCTTTGAGACAAGGATTCACAAGGAACTCATGATCGGGAGGTCGATTGAGGTCAGCCGCTCGTACGTCCCACCGCGCGTGCTCGAAGTCGATGACTCCGGTCAGATTTCCATCACCATCAACCAGCCAATTTCGAGGCGTAAAATCACGATGGATCGCTACTGCTTTTTCATTCTCAAGCGCAGGGAGCCAATCCCACATCGCGGAATGAATAAAATCCCGTTCTCTTGCATCGAACAAGTTCAATGGAGCTGCCTCGGCTAACCGACGTTCAACGCCCGAATAAACCATCGTGATGGGATTAGAAATTGTTGGACCGCTTGGCGTACCTTCCCACTGGACTTCTCCAAGCCATTCGTTCGTTATTTGGTGAATTCGAGCAAGCCATTCACCGGCTTGCCCCCACATGCGAAGTTCCGCTTCAGGATTGAGATCAACTTGTTCAGCGTCCTTGCCTGGTACCTCACTCAATAGGATTGCGTAGGGATCCTTTCGGAAGCCGAGGATTTTGGGAGTGCGTCCCATCGCAGGAGCCCACTGGGTTAGGGCGTGCACTTCGCCCGCCCATTTTCTTTCATGAGCGTGCATCTTGAGCCAAAGCATCTCTCCTCCAGATTCAACCCTCCAGAGTTGCGAAGAGGCATGAAGATGCCCAAACTTTGAAATCACCGAAACAGGACCCACTAAGTCCGTGATCCAATCTATGATTTTTTCCGAAGGGTTCTCGTCAACTGCAACGGAATCTTCATTACTCATTTCGAAAGGATACTGGCTTTGAATTCAGGCAGTGTCTCGGAAAGGATCTGCCGTCCCACTTCCCTGTCATCTTTCGAAATATGCTGGAAGATCGCGGACTGATCTTTGTCGGATAGGATTTCGACCAAGCGACGCAGGGTTTGGGTTTTCGCTTCCGGGGTCAATTCTTTAAAAGAATCCGAGTAGATCATGGGGCTTACCCGGAAACGAAGTAGTCTTGTTCTTAGGTCTAATTGACTTAAGGATCTTCCAAGGTGATCTTTGGGTGCGGTAGCGGAATATTCCGTCGCAAATGAGTTTGATCCAACCACGGGTGAAGTTAATGGTGCTTCATTGACGAACAGGAGCGCCTCGACCAAAGGTTCACATGCATGGGCGATGCGACTCTTCGTGCTTTCCGAATGCTTTCCCGTTCCCACCAATTCAGGGGAGAAAATAGATTCGTCGCGGATCGCGTTTCGGGTCAAGAAGCCAGCTTTCGTAATCAAATTCTGAACCGACATCTGATGCTCGGCAACCATCAACGCCACGATATCTGACCGAGGAGTCAAATACGGCTCGGCTTCGAAGTAGGGTCTTAAATCGGTTACGTTGGCGCCTCGTTCCATGTCGATCGTCGCATTGGTGTCGTCTCCCCGGGCGGGTTCGTTCCCCATATGTCGCATCGATCCGTGCGAGCCTGTAACGTACCATCCTCCCCATCGCTCGCTAAAGGGGCTCTTGTCGGAAGTGACAAATGTTCCGCTTGCGAGTCGAGGTTGGCCGTCCGAACCTGCAAACACCGATCGTGCTGTTAGGCCCGGCACATGACTCGTCATGGTGGAATCGTGGCATTGAAGACACTCATCTTTTTGATAGTTGAATGCGGGCTGACGCTGCTCAGTGTTGCGAAGCGTATAAAACCTGGGTCCGCGTTTTGGGTCGACACTTGCAAACTCTAAGTATGGCGCGCCAGGAATCCAACCCACGTAGGTGCGGTCATTAAAGTAAATGGCCCGCGGAGTCGAGGCGGAAATGAACGGGGTTTGCAGGCTCGTTTTTGAAAAGACGAGTATCTGAGACGACGGTGAGATCTTGAGCTCCGCCAAGATGGAACGTAAATAGCCTTTCTTGGGCTCGAAAACGAGTTTAATCGCTCCGGCTTGGATCTGCTTTTGAAGTTCAAGGACTGGATCGGTTCCCTTACCCGTAAGGTAATCCTCTTCCGCGGTCGGTCCAACCGACTGGCAGATGCCAATCCCCAGTGGGACCAGGCTCAAAAAACCCATCAAGTATTTGTTCATTCCCAAAAGATTATTATCGCGTCAATCATGAGGCCGACATATGATCTGAATCACATCCGACCTTCAACGGGGATAAACAACGGACATTTTCAAATGTGATTCCGGCTGGGCCGCGATCAGTGGATATTCTGCCTTCAATCGATCAAAGGGAATCGGGTTATCAACGATGCGACTTCCCTTTAACTTTCCATTCAAGATCAGATCCCAAACAGTCTCTCGAATCCGGTTTTCATTCCAACGGGGATAGTCCGTATTCGGATCCGAACAAGATCGGGTGAACACCACCTTTGCGCGGTTCATGTGCGCTTCCGCACCCAGATCCAGACCCGCCGGGAAAGGAGCAGGAAACGCTCCGTATGCTAGGGTGCCTCCAAAAGCCAACCCGCGAAATCCCGCTTGGAGAGCTCGATGAGACCCAGAATAGTCCACCACTAAATCCACGCCCAACGAACGAGTAAGGTCCTTCAAGGCCAGACCAATATCTGTTTGAGCAGGGTCAAGGACTTCGGCTCCGAAGTCTGAAGCCACATTACGTCGGGTAGCGATTGGATCGATCGCGAAGACTTGACGAGCACCACTTGCGACCGCCAATTGAACCACCGCAAGCCCGATCGCACCTAAGCCAAAGACCGCGACTCGATCTCCGATTCGAAATCCACCGTCTCTGAGCGCAGCAAGGGCGAATTCCCCCGGATCTTGCATCGCAGCATCTTGCCAATCGACCTCACCGAGATTTAAGAGACTCGCGCGCTTGACGGTAGCAACGTCTTCAAAAGCACCCCACCAAGCCACTCGTTCGCCGGAAGCAAGAGTTCCGAACTGCATATTGCCAAGCGGCACGGGATAATTCCAAAGAACTCCCCCTTCTCGATAAAGCAATGACTGAGAATCCCAAGATCCTCGGTCATTGCCATAACCCTTTACAAAGGCCGCCATCGTACCGTGCTTCTCCACTCCAAATTCGGGAGAAATCTGCACTTCGTCCTCGCTTGATTCTTTGGGTTCAAATTCGAGCCACTGAATTTCGTGGGAACCATCGACGACTAGCCTCTTTGCCATTCCTGAACGTTACCCCTACGCGACCTGAAGTCGATTCTGGTGACGAATGGAGGCGGCTCGCCCAACGAGCATTATTCGGACCATCGCAGCTCCCCATAGGACCAATCCGGTTAATTCGATAAATCCTGTAAAGCCCATCGGTCCGAATGCCCGCGGCGTGTAATCGGTGGCGATTTCCAAGAAAACGCGACCGGCATTACCGATATTGAGCAGCCAGAAAGTGAGGAGGAAGGATTTTTGAAGCGAGTCAGGAATGTCGTTCATCTTGGCGACTACGTGACTGCTGATCCCGATAATCATTTGAGAGATGAAGCCGACGGTTAGAGCGTGTCGAATCCCGCCGATGTAGGCGTGCGAGAAAGGCAGCGAAGTCTGCCTAAGGTGAACCGGTTCCAGAATCATCAATGCACCGGAGATGAGCAGCCATACGAAGGAAGTACGGATGAACTTGTGGGACGGAACTCGAATGGACGTCGTCTCAAACATGCGAGACGACAGTACAAAGCAAGTAGCTGAAATCGCCAAGATCGTTCCACTCGTAACGTAAAACCGGATCGCATCTTCAGACATTCCCGCGCGGAAGTAGGTGACCCAGCCGACCATTCGGAGAACAACTCCAAAATTCCAACCAAGGAATGCCGCATTGCCGAGTTCGCGATTCGCTTCCTGAGCGCCGAAGCAGGTGTGCAACTTTACGAGCGCGACCCCAAAGATCATGTTCGCAACAAAACCCAGAAATTGAGCTTCTCTAAGCGGTGAGAACCACTCTGCGACAAAGAGAATCGAAGTCTCGGGAGCTTGGTGTGCCATCCAAAAAACATAAGGCTCGGCAATCGCAATGAGCGCCATCCACGCCAGCGACGCGAAAACGAACTTAGTCTGCCAGGATAATTTTTCACCCGATGCGTATCGGGTAACGGTGTTGTTCACCATGAACAGACCGACTGACACCGTCTGACATACTGCGGACAAAACTCCTATGGTCGTCCAGTAGCTGCCGTTTGCACTCGCGAGAGGGTCCGCAATAAACCTCAATGAGATCCCGACCGCCATAAAAGTCAGCGAGAGAACCGACAAAATCCGAAAGAGCTTGATTGCCGATGCCTTGGGCGGATGCATTTGTAAGGCAAATCCCATGATAAAGAATCCAACCCATCCGTAAAGTTGGGAATTGGCATGGGCCAGAACATAGGGAGTCCAAGCCGTTGTTACGTAGTTGCCTCGTAAACATAGGCCTGCAAGAGCGATTGCACCAAGGGTACAGCCCGCAGTCAAAACGGTAAGAATTCCGGCTAAGAAGAATGGGCGGTAAATTTCTACCGACGCAGGCGTGTCTACCGGAGCAGATTTTTGCAGTGGATGCTGATGAGTTTGCTTCTCAATTGTCATTAGGAGATGCCTCCACGTTCATGGTAGGCACCTTACAAAACTGGGTCTATGAAGATTTGTGTGGATTCAACCTATGGTTCTGGCCGGATCAGAAACGCTGTTTTCCTCTGATTTGAACCTGCGCATGGGCACTAGAGGTTCAAATCAGAGGAAGAACAGCGCCACTCAAATGCGATTGCCC
>CAIUHP010000111.1 GCA_903899015.1 uncultured Armatimonadota bacterium
ACAACAAACGTCGTCCTCACTCGGCACTTGGAGGAATCTCTCCCGCGACTTACAAAGCAAATCTAGTTAAAATGGAGGCAGAGGCACTAACACTCTAGGTGGGTCAACATCCGGGGACCGGTCAAAGTGATCCACACCAATTCAGTAAGGGACGACCCCAAGAAGGAGAAGTAAGTTATTTCTTCTTCCCGATGTTGTCGGCTACATCCCCCCCCAATCAAAGCCCGTGATTACGGGCACACCAAAAGTTGGTGTCTGAGTGTATTTCCAATCAGAAACCAGTGTTGGACCAGCGGCAGGATGCAGATCCCAGGCTGTGAAACTGAGGTTGTGGGCGTAAATATAGTCGAGTGTTAGATTGTTCCAATCCAACGCCGTTTGCCCTGGATCCCCCCTATTCCCTCGTGCTCCGGTCGCTCCGAATTCGCTTACGATGACTGGGATCTTCTTGATCGCGGCATCCATCTTAGCTGTCCACTTTTTCATTGTGTCCCCCTTGACGGTGTAAGTGTGGTTGGCATAGATCACTCCGTTTCCTATTGGGTCGTGAAGTTGACGACCGGCTAGAATGCCTGATAGATCGTATGCCCAGTCTAACCCTCCGCAAACGACCAAATTGTTGGCTCCGACGCTTCGAATCGCGTCGAGCAACCCTTGCATACCAGGAGTTTGGTAGCTAACAGCCTTACCGCCGCGTGCTCCGCGTTCGGTAACTAGGCCGCCTTTAAACCAGATGTCCCACGTTACATCGTGTGGCTCGTTGTAAAGGTCGAACAGCACAGCAGGCTGGTTACGATATTCTCGTGCACAATCTCGCCAGAATGTGACGCTGTTCATGTCAGGCATCACGTGCTGGCCGATCGCGTTTCCCCAGATTCCTGCATCGTTCCAATGGAGATCAAGAAGCACGTAACACCCTTGGTTTGCGGCGGTATCGACCACTTGCCTAACGAGCTTCTGGTAAGCCAATCCTCTATCGTGCTGTTCGGGAGAGACTCCAAACCAGCGATCTTGAGCTAAAGGGTCCCGAACGATGTTGGCATGCCAATGGTGAATGGCCTCGTTGACGGTGTCGAGTATGTGACCTTCCCCGTTGGCGCTCCACTCCAAGCTGGCAGTATTGACACCTCGGAGGAGCACGGTTTTACCATTCGTATCAACGACTCTTGTGCCCAATACTCTGAGCGACAATGGCAACTTGGAAGGCTGCGCCGACGCGCAAACGGATAGCACGGAAACACCAAGGGCTAGGCAGACGACACGACGCGTAAACGCAGAATTATTCAAGATCTCCTCTCTCCTTCGAGCGGCAACTCTTGACTAGTTTACGCGTTTACCTAGTAACTGGCAAGCTAGAAATCGCCAATACTGGCGACAAGAAAACTGGCTTAAACGCCTTGCTTTCTAATGCGTTGGCTTGACTTCTTGGAAGTCAAACGACCGCTTTCCCAATCTTGATCAGTTGAGTTCTTTGACGTGTCGCTTGAGCCGTTCTTAAGGGCCTGAATCGCCGCCTTGATATCTTTTTTGCCTGGTCGTTTCATGTCTTACGATACCTTAGACGAGCAAATGGGATCGATTGCACCCTTTATGTCCGAATACGGGATCGGCATTGCGAATCTGAACCCGGCTTGGGTTATGCTCAGAAATCGCTATGACACCTCAATCGACCTCAAAGAAGAGTCAACGATGGCCCCGTACTTTTGACGGTGCCAACCTCCTACAAATCGCAATGCCGATGGGAGGGATCGGAACCGGATGTCTGAGCCTCAACGGCATTGGAGGAATTCAAGACTTCGCTATCTATGGTCAGCCCGCCACAACGGCGCTTCCAGATCAATGGGACTCTTGCGAAGCGGCTTTTGCCACCCTTCATGTGAAAGGGCGTCAAGCGATTACAAAATTAATCGAAGGTCCATTTCCATCTGAGCGAATATACGACCAAGGCATCCAGGGGCAGGGATGTCGAAAAGGTGGACATGAGGGCCTTCCACGATTCCAAGAGTGCCGATTTACCAACGAATTCCCTTTTGGAACAGTTCAGCTGTCAGACGCGCAAGTTCCGCTTCAAGTAGAAGTGGAAGGGTGGAACCCGTTCATTCCGCTTGACGACCACAACTCCAGCATCCCTTGTGCGATCTTAAACTATACGTTTACAAACACGAGTACCGAACCGGTCGAGTTTGAATTCTCCTATCACCTCTCTCACCTTGCTCAAGGCCCATCTGGCGAGAAAGGATCTCGGAACTCCATCATTCCTGGTCGCGGCGTCTTCTTTACGAATACAGATGATTCATCTCATCATCGCTTTGGAAGCACTGCCTTAGCTGTCGCCAGTGTGAACCCCGCAATCAAAGCAATGTGGTTTCGAGGAGGTTGGTTCGACTCAATTTCTGCGTTGTGGCGCGAAGTAAGCACCGGTACATTTTCTCAGAATGACGGAGAACTAAGCGAGTCGGGACTGGGCGGGAGAAACGGTGGCTCTGTAATGGTCGCTCTATCCCTTTCACCAGGGCAAAGTGTAACGATTCCGATTGTTCTGACCTGGTATTTTCCCAACTCGCCAGTTAATGTTGGAGGTGTTGATGAAAATAAAGACAATGGTTGGCAGCCGTATTACACGAATCTTTGGGCTAATGCTAAAGATATAGCCATTTATGTCTTGGACAATTTGAGCAGCCTCGAATCAAGAACTCGCGCGTTTCAGAAGGCGATTAGCTCCTCTACACTTCCCTCCTCAGCCATTGACGCAATCGTTTCCAACCTGGCCATCATCAAATCGCCAACGGTGTTGCGTCAGAAGTCTGGCGGACTGTGGTGTTGGGAAGGCTGTTTCCCGAATAGTGGCTGCTGCCACGGGTCTTGTACCCACGTCTGGAACTATGCCCAGAGCATTCCTCACCTCTTCCCCGCCCTCGAACAGACGCTAAGAGAGCAGGAATATCTTTGCGCCATGGATGACCGAGGGCACGTGAACTTTCGGGCCGCGCTTCCAGATGGGCCCACCTCTCACGATTACCACGCGGCTGCCGATGGTCAGTTAGGCGGCATCTTAAAGGTCTACCGCGAGTGGCAAATCAGTGGCGACCACGCGTGGCTTGAGAGGATGTACCCCCTAACCAAAAGAAGCCTCGACTTTGGCATCTTGGGCTGGGATCCCAAGCAGAAAGGTGCCCTTTTCGAGCCTCACCACAACACTTATGACATCGAGTTTTGGGGACCGGACGGTATGTGCTCCACCATTTACTTAGGAGCCCTCGTCGCGATGGGTGAAATGGCCGAAGCGCTTGGAATGCTTGAAGATAAGACGTACTATTCGACGCTTGCAGAACGGTCGGCGAAGTTCATTGACTCTGAGCTGTTCAACGGCGAGTACTACGAGCACAAAGTTCAGTGGGAGGGCCTCCGAGACACCTCGTTTGCCAATATGTTGGCCGCTTTACCGACCGACGAGAGCATAGACGAAATGTCTGCGCTTCTGCGAGACGAGGGCCCCAAGTATCAGTACGGCATCGGTTGCATTTCTGATGGGGTGATTGGTGCATGGATGTCCAAAATCTATGGGATCGAGACGGCGTTGTCGATGGAGAACGTTAAGAGTCACCTTCGAGCCGTCTTCAAATACAACTTCAAGACCGACCTGTTTGAACACGCCTGCCTTCAACGACCAGGATACGCACTTGGACACGAATCTGGCCTTCTGCTTTGCTCCTGGCCGCGCGGCGGAAAGCCGACTCTTCCCTTTGTCTACTCTGACGAAGTTTGGACAGGCATCGAATATCAAGTTGCTTCACATATGATCGAGATGGGGCTCGTGGATGAGGGCATGACGATTGTTGACTCGGTCAGGAGTCGATACGATGGCCACGTCCGAAACCCATTCAACGAATACGAATGCGGCAGTTTTTATGCCCGGGCGATGGCAAGCTTCGCACTCGTTGGAGCCCTATCTGGCTTTCGATATTCGGCCGTTAGCAAGATCCTCTCGTACGGTCCTAAACTTGATTCGGACAAGTTCGAGAGTTTCTTCTGCACTGCGAGCGGGTTTGGCACAATTCGTCAGGTCGGCAACGAATTGACGGTTCACCTCACGGAAGGCGAACTGTACGTCGAGTCGGTCGAATGGCAAAACTCAGGCAAGACATCTCTTATTCCGGTTCAAAGGACAGCGCAAGTTGGCAGCCCCTTAGCGATTTCTGTGAGTTAGGCTAGATTTCTCTTGTCTTCGAATAACTCTAAACCGATGAACCCGTCAATACAACATGGGCACACTTGGATTTTTGATATTGGCGGGATGTTGGCGTGGGATCTTGCTTTCGCCTTCCGTACCGTTGCCGGATGACCAGGTTCGTTCAGACCCACTCCACGAACACATGTCCTTCTCTGACCCGAAGCTCACCGCAATCGTTGTGAGAAGCAATCAAGCCCGGAAGCAGACACTTCTTCTGATTAACGAAGGAAAAACCAAGTAGGCCAATACCTATTTGTCCGACTTCCAGAAGAAAAATCCCGACACCTACGATTTCACTGAGGACTTTGGCATCGAGTGTGAACTGCTTGCGGGGAGAATCGTAGAAGCAGCTCGTCGTGCGCAAGCTTGGGCGACGAGGCCCGGCCACGATTCTGACGACACCAAAATCCCGCTGTTTCTCGCAGAAGCACTTCGTGGCCAGTCGACCAGTAGTCAACGACAATTCGCCCGAAAAGTCTTTAAGGATTCACTATTTCCATCTCAAACGAAGGACACCCTTTCCATCCCCGACCGATTGGCGGGAACTCCTCAGGAAGCTGCGATTCTCTTTTCGTTAGCGATGGCCTTTAAATCGCCGGGACGCCTCGCGAACAACTTCTTTGAATTGGCCCTGAAAGTCGATCCATCGAATTACTTTGCGACCCGCGAAGATATTCGTTACTACGAATTTCGAGGTGAATACCAGAACATGAGGGCGATCGCCGCTCGGTCCCTTCGATTTTTGCCGAAAGGTCCTCTGCGAGATGAAATTCAAGCCATCCAAGATCGAGTCAAGAATCTAAAAGATGGTCGACCGAAGTCGACTTAGCCTTTATGAGTCGTGTTGTAGGACCCTTCATAGCGCCACGGGTTGTGACCAAATTCGCGGTCGATGAGGTTATAGAGTCTGGGATCGTATGCCTTGAGCTGGACTCGATTGCCGACCTCGTTATGAACTCCGTTAGCGGGACTAGCGGTTCGGGCGCAATCGAAATACATCTGGACACCCTCGGCCCAGTACTCATCACGATTGCTTGCTCCGTAAGTCTTCTTCCACAAGCCCTCTTCGATCGCTTTGTTATAGGTGTCAGTCCAATCCTTTTCAAATTTCGGGTCCGACTTTGAGAACGCGTAGTTCGAGAGTGTATGAGCAAACTCGTGAATATAGATGCATTCGCCCTTGTAACGATCAGTGGGGTATTCCAAGATATTCTCTTCCCCACCGCTTGTGATCAATCCACCCAGACCGCGGGCTCGCTTGTTCCAATCCATCTTTGGGTCGTTGCGTAAATCGGCGTATTCAGGTAAATCGGTCTGGCCTTCCGTTGCTGCGATGATCGAGTAATGGCTTCCCGCTTTAACCAGTTCATCGGTCGTTGACAATGGAACTTTGGCAAGCATTTTGGTAAAGGTGACAATGATTTGCCTAAATGCCTTGTCATCCACCTTCTCTGATCCAATGATTGCCAGGCCTCGGAAATACACGCATTTTTTGTAGAAGCCGTTCGACGCAAGTTCTGCAGGAGGGACCCCAATTGGATCTTGAGGTCGAGTCGTTTTGTGATTCGGCCCAAGGAACGTACCAACGAGTAGAAGACCAGCGGTCAACGGTTGCACCGTTAAGTTATACACCCACCACAAGCGGGTGAAGATAAATGGCGGACCCAACTATTCCAACCCCGTCTACTTTTGTCAATACAACCGATCCACTTACACTCCTATAAATGGTATTAAACATATTTTGATTTTTTCTCACCCAAATAAAAGCCGCATTGTGCCTTAAATCCGCCCATAAAAACGCAGTCAAGGGAGCCCTTTAGATAAAACTTTCTAGGAATTGGGATATTTGCTTACTTGTTTTGACACGAACCAGTTAAAGTGTCAGGTACTTTTCGCGGACGCTCGGATTCTGCAAACTCGCGCTTGAATTTTCAAGCGAGTGGACCTCTAGCAACGGAAGATCATCCGCTGATTAGTAGTTAGTTGTTTCCCGGGGGTTTCACAGATGAAAGGTCAATCGATCCAAGTTCAGTCCACTCGTTTCACAGGCGCCGAGGGAGTTAGATGATCCACTTAGATGCGCAAGTGCCAGCTGAGTTATCTCCAGCGCCAAATACGACATTGGCCACATGGTCCAAGTATCGTTCCAACATTCATAACACGGCGATGTCGAACAGTGGAGGTTCGAACAGTATTCAGAAATGGAGTTCAGCTCTAAAAGCGGGACCAGCCGTTTTTGGATCGGATGGCACCGTCTATGTGGGCACCCAAGACAATAAGGTCTACGCCTTAAATCCAGATGGATCTACCCTTTGGGTTTTCGTCACCCAAGATACCGTCGACGGTTCGCCTGCCCTTGGTAGCGATGGAACCATTTATGTAGGTTGCGGTGACAACAATCTCTATGCCCTCAATCCAGATGGAACACAAAAATGGTCCTTCGCAACCCAGGGCCCCATTGTTTCATCTCCTGCCATCGCAGCCGATGGAACGATTTATGTTGGTAGTTTCGATAGCAAGCTCTATGCCGTGAATCCCGATGGCACGTCAAAGTGGACATTTACCCCTCCAATCGGGAGCACGATTTATGGCTCACCGGCAATTGCGAATGATGGAACGATCTACTTCGGAAGCATGGATCTCAACATCTATGCGGTCAACCCCGATGGAACCCAAAAGTGGGCCTACGAAACGGGTTGGAATGTGCCCGCGTCTCCCTCCATCGGCACCGACGGAACCATATACATTGCTTCGCAAGATGACAAACTTTACGCTTTCAATCCGGATGGAACTATAAAATGGACGTTCCTCACTCAATGCGGAGGAAACACATCACCCGCAATCGGTAGCGACGGAACGATTTATCTCGGGGATACCCAAGGCAATTTTTACGCGATCAACCCTTCTGGCAATGAGAAATGGAACGTCTCAACCAGCGGCCAAACGACCGATGCAGCAATCGGAGTCGATGGGACGATCTACTTCTGCTCCGACAACACCTTACTCGCATTTGATCCTACTGGCACACAACTGTGGAGCAAAACGGTCTCAAGCGATCCTTCCGGCCCAACCATTGGACCGGATGGAACGATCTTTGTTGGGTCGCTAACTGGCTCGTCCTTTATGTTCGGCACCCAGGTCGCCAATATTCCCGTGGCTTCCCTTAGCTTTTCACCTT
Organism: uncultured Armatimonadota bacterium; assembly: GCA_903899015.1. Lineage (GTDB taxonomy): Bacteria > Armatimonadota > Fimbriimonadia > Fimbriimonadales > Fimbriimonadaceae > Fimbriimonas. Next base: position 7,410 of record CAIUHP010000111.1, read on the forward strand.
CATCCGTCGTCAGCGGTAAGAACACGTTGGGCTATCTCTCCCTATTCAGTGTCGCCCCGGCAAGCGGCGCCGTTGTTTACCTCTCAAGCGACCAAAGCAGCGTATTAGTGCCAGCCCTCGTCACGATTCCGAGTGGCTCATCAACCGCAACATTCCAAGTCGCATCGGTTCCTGTGACCAGTAGTGTCACCGCCAATATTTCGGCTTCGTCTGGTGGTTCGACCTTAGCTAGCCAAGTGACGGCTATGCCGAGCCAACTTACCAGCTTGTCATTGGATCCAACCCAAACAAATGGAGACACCATTGTTGTTGGTACCGTCAACCTCAATGGTCCAGCGCCCGATGGTGGCCTAACGGTTAGCTTAACGAGCCAGTACCCTTCGTCCGTCCTGGTGCCAAGCACAGTCGTCGTTCCCGAAAGTCATTCATCCGTTCTGTTTGCAATTGAGATCCTCGAAATCCCTACCTCGACCTACGAAAACCTAATCTCAGCAAGCGATTCGCATACCGTTCAAACCGCATCGTTAGCAGTCAGTCCTCAAGCACTTCAATACGGATCGCCTTGGCCCAAGCAGTCTGGAAATTCGAAGAACTCGGGAATGGGACTAGGCGGAGGCTCCAATGGGACCACAAGATGGTCACTCAGCCAACCCACATCGGCTGCAGTTATTGCCGCCGACGGAACGATCTATACGGGCAGTCCAACTGCGGTGTCCGGCTCCTATTACGTTTACGCATTTCATTCAGACGGAACCGTAAAGTGGAGCTTTACGACTCTCGGAGCGGTCGCCAACTCGCCTGCGCTCGGTTCCGACGGCACTATTTATGCAGTCAGCCAAACAGGCAGCCTATACTCCATCCATCCAGATGGGACACTGAATTGGAGATACGACACCGGAGGAACCTTAGCTTGCTCACCCGCTCTCGGAGCTGACGGCACCATTTACTTCGGAGACAGTTCCGGTTCTAACTTCTATGCCCTCAACCAAGACGGAACGGTGAAATGGATCAATTCGACGGTATCCGGCATGGCAGTCGGTTCAAGCGCGGCGATCGGATCCGATGGGACGATCTACTTTGACAACTTGAACCATGCGCTTTGTGCCGTAAGTGAAAACGGCGTAACAGAGGGGAGGGCGAATGTACACCCGTCTCACCCCTACACTTGATCAGATCAATCGTCATCATCCCGATCAAGGGAGCAAAAGGCCAAACCTCCCGATGCCACCGAAGACACACTTGGCTCCTCGGCGCTACTCTTTTAAGTCACTGGTCCAAGATTCCTTAAAAGGTCGCGGTTGGCTGTTTGCTTCGTTCGAGCGATCTTTGTCCTGCTCTCTCCGGTCCTTTTCAGGATCGTCGCGGAAGTTCTCCGCCTCTCTGCTGTGTTCACCATCTGGAGAAGAGGCTCCTGATCTCCGTCTTTCGTTGGAGGCTGAGATCCGTTTCACCTCAGCGGCTTACATGTTTAATATACGCCGCACATTTCCAGATGACAACAACTTTTTCATTTATTTTTCCACCGAAATATGTGGATAACTCTGCCTCAATTATTGATCGTATGAACTCCACTAGAACAGCTACCCAAGAGTTTCAGTCCATTCGAAGTTCCTCTATCAAAGCACCCAGATGTTCGACTGAGTTTCAGAAATTCGCCAGAGTTAGAAGCTCCTTACCAAGTTTGAGCCAGTGTCTTTGTAACATTTAGGGGCTCCCATTTTGGAGCCCGAACTCAAAACTGGCATCGAACCCAGCGCATTCTTTCGTTAGGAAACCTCATAATCAATGCGATGGACGATATGAAGGATTCTCTTTCGGGACAAGCGGGACTCCTTTGTGAACTACTTACTTCCGCAATGGAACCTAAGCTTCAAGAGGCCGGAATCAGCCTCGGAACATTTGAGCTGTTAAGTGCAATTTATGCAAGTGGAGGCCGAGCGACCCAGGTGGAAGTTGCACGGCGCTTAGGAATCACCCCTCCTTCCCTTTCCGAAGCCGTGAAGGCAGCGTGTAGCCGCGAATTGGTTGAGCAACACAGTGACTCAGACGATGCCAGGCGAAAGATCCTCAAATTAACACCCCGTGGGAAAAAAGCGATGCAATCCATCGTGAAAGGTGTCTCCTTCGCGGAAACCAAAATGGTCGAAGGGATCGACCCGGCTCAGATCAACCTGATCATCGATTTGCTTCGAAGAGTCAATCTAAATTTGGCGAGATTTTTACAGGAAGTTCCGCCCAAGAAGAGAGGGAAAACAATAAAACCGACCGATAAATAGATCACTCCATGAGACCGATCGATTTTAGAGTCGACTTACAGTTCGTCCAAGCCCTAAAGTGTGTTGAATACCGAGTTCCGCGACATGGCCATTTCCATCGTCCGGGATATGCGGTGGTGCTTGGGTTGCGATATGGATTAATAGGAATCGCAGCCACGTATCACCTTCTGGAGACATCCGCGAGCGACGATACTACAAGCATTTTGGAGGCGATGAAATCATGGCAACGGCTTGTAGGAGACCATGTTCGCTATGAACTTTTTGACCGACTGCCTTTTGGTCAGGATGAAACCTTTCATCACGAAGTGAGCCGCTACGCTGAGTATTGCCACCAACTCTCGATTCCGCTCTTGCTGCGACGCGCGAACCTTAACGATTGTTTGAACATCGTGAGTCACCAAGTGCGAAATGAATTAGTGGAAATCATTCGAGCCCACTGGGATTCGGACCTCTATGGAATTCCTGATTCTGAGTTTCTCCAATTCGCACAACAATCGGAGGCCTTCGCGAAGAACTTTTACGAACGAAGAGTCGTTGATTTGCCGGAACTACCAGAAATTGCGCTCTTAGACGAATAATCGTACGCCCTTTTTGATCTATGATTCGTCATCAGTCAGCATAGGGTGTCGGGGGGCAGATTTCGTGATCCGTATAGTGGGTTTACAAAGGAACGAATCGGCGGCGCAGGAATTTGTCCTGCTCCAAAATCAAGGCTCATTACGCCTGAATCTTCGGGGACACCTTGTTCTCAGTGAAGTTGCCATCGACGAAGGTGACTTGATGAACGCAGCCCATATTTTTAACGACGAAGCGTTGATTCCACCCGGCATGTACGTGCTTTTGTTCACAGGGGCTGGAACGCCTCGCTGGGCTCGTACCAAGGACGGAGCACTTGTCTATTACGCGTTCATGAACCGAAGTCAACCGGTTTGGGAGCGCTGCACAGGTCCAGTTCACCTGCTATCAACTCAGCATTCGTTTAGCGAGAGACCGCCAGCTTTGTTGCTCCGATAGTTAGCCAACATTGACGACGTTCATGCCCGCTTCTAGGCTCTGATTCACAATCGTCTCAACGCCTTCAGCCGCATTTCGTACGGCAAGTTTGATGACGTCCAATTCATCCCGTTCAAAACTACCAAGAACGTGATCAACGGTGTTGCCATTGGCACTACCAATTCCAATTTTCAGACGAGGATAATCCTCGGTTCCAAGGAGGGCGATAAGGCTCTTATGGCCATTATGTCCCCCTGCGCTACCGCCCGGCTTCAGCCGATTACGACCTAATCGTAGTGCGAGGTCATCTGCAATCACGAGCACCCGATCGGGCTTGATATTGTGCTCTCGCGCCATGGGAGCGACCGCTCGACCACTGAGGTTCATATAGGTCATTGGCTTCATCAGCAACACGGTCGTGTCACCGATTTTCCCGATACCGTAGCGAGCATTATGCTTACTCCGGTCGAGTTTGATCTTGGATTTTTCGGCAAGTAGATCGATGACTTCAAAGCCCACATTGTGCCGAGTGCCCCGATATTCGCCTCCTGGGTTACCCAAGCCTACGATAATCCACTCGGGAGGGATCGTAGGCTTGGATGAACGGCGAAAAACCATGATGGACTAGCGAACCGCAGTAGCAACTGCTGGAGTCTTTGCGACGTCTTCGTCGGCTCCTGCATTCGGATCAAGTCGCCCCGTCATCATGAGAACGATGAGGACTACACCCAGAACGACGCGATAAATGACGAATACTCCGATGCCATTCTTACGAATAAAGTTCATCAAGAACGAAATCGCAGCGTAGCCAACGACGAAGGAAACTATGTTTCCGACAATCACGGGCATCAGCAATCCGTGGCCTAATTCCTTTCGTGAATGATAGGCTTCGAAAAGCCCCGCACCGGTGATCGTTGGAATGGCGACCAAGAATGACAACTTAGCGGCTGAAGCTCGATCGAATCCGCGTGCCTGAGCACCCGCAATCGTGCTTCCACTCCGGCTCATTCCTGGAATGAGTGCGAAGATTTGCCAAGCTCCAACGAGGATCCCGTCGAGAACCGTAACCGATTCCGTTTTGCGGTTTGCTTTTCCAAAGCGGTCCATGGCAAACATAACCATGCCCATTCCGATGAATGCGAACGCGATAAAGTAGATCGACCGGAACGTCGTCTCAACCGGCTTTTTCAAAATAAGCGCAGCAATGACGACAGGAATCGTTCCCCAGAAAACGGCCCAACCCAATCGGGCTTCAGGAGAGTTCTTGTTTTCCTTCCCCGACAGGCTCTTCGCCCAGGCTCCTACTGCAGTGGCGATGTCCTTCCAAAAGTAGATGAGGACCGCCAAGATCGTGCCGAAGTGAATCATGGCTGTGAAGGCCGCTCCACCTTTGTCACTTAACCCGAGCGCAAGCATCGTGAGGCGCACATGCGCATCACTACTGACGGGTAGATACTCCGTAAGTCCCTGAACGATGCCAAGAATAATCGCGTGAACTATTCCCACATTGGCACCTCAGGAGTCTCAATTCCTAAAGACTTCAACACGAGGAAACGGATCCTCTCCGACGCCTTGCCATCGCCATATGGACTAACTGCATTGGCCATCGCCTTATAAGCTGCTTCATCACCTAACAAACTGCTTCCCTCCTGGAAGATTCTTTCCTCATTGGTACCTACTAATTTTGCTGTCCCCGCGGTCACACCTTCAGGGCGCTCAGTAGTATCCCTCATCACGAGTACCGGAATGCCAAAGGCTGGGGCTTCTTCCTGAACACCACCTGAATCACTCAGGATCATATTGCTTCGTTGCATCAACTTGACGAATTGTGAATATTCAGGAGGCTCGATCAATTTGATTCGATCGTGGTTGCCCAAGATCGGGAGAAGAACGTCTCGAACGGTTGGGTTGGGGTGCATGGCCGCAACCAGGAGCACGTCGGGGAATTTCTCCACTAGGCGCTTGGCTGCCGTTGCGATTTGTCTTTGTGGTTCACCCCAGTTCTCGCGTCGGTGGGTAGTCAACAAGACCACTCGCCCCTGGTGCTCTGGGTACCAAGGCTGGTCTTTTTGTTCGGCCGCAAGCAAAACTGCGTCTATTCCCGTGTTGCCGGTGACGAAAATGGTGCTTGGATCACGGTTCTCTTTGAGAAGGTTGTCGCGACTCCAAGTGGTTGGCGGGAAGTGTAGGTTGGCCGAGACGGCACAAATCCGGCGGTTGTATTCCTCAGGAAAAGGATTGCGGACGTCATCGGTTCTCAATCCGGCTTCGATGTGGCCAAATGGAACGTTGCGATAGAAGGCATCCATTGCCGCCACCATCGCGGTTGTTGTGTCGCCTTGTCCAAACATGAAACTTGGCTGATATTCGGCGACTAAGTTGTCGAGTCCCTCCAAAGCTCGGCAAGTTACCTGAGCGAGGGTCGATCCGTGTTGCATGATCGCTAAATCCACGTTTGGCTTGAGTCCAAACGTTTCTAACGACTTGTACAAGATCTCCTTGTGCTGACCGGTTGAAATCAACATCGGCGTACACACATCTGAGAAATTCATGAATTCGAGCATGACTGGGGCAACTTTGATTGCCTCGGGACGAGTACCAATAACGCAAAAAATAACTGGCTTAGACATGATTTCCACGGATAACAAACAAGGCAACTGCACAGAGGGCAGCAGCTGCAACGTAGAGAATGAGAACGGTTTGCCTTTGGGAAAGCCCCTTTCCTAAAAGCGTGTGATGGAGGTGTCGCTTGTCCGCTTGAGTGATCGGTTGACCACTTAGAATTCTCCTCGTGATAACGATGAATGCATCCACAATCGGCACGCCGAAAACGAGCAGTGGGATGATAAGGGAAACAGCGGCAGCCGTTTTGAGCGCTCCGACAATGCTCAAGCATGCCATGAGGAATCCCAAAACGTAGGCCCCACCGGTGCCCATAAAGATTTTTGCTGGGTTGTAGTTGTGCCTCAAGAACCCAAGCGCCGACCCCGATATTGCCGCCGCAACAATCGCGACTCGCGGCTGTTGCGAATAAACTGCGATCACGACCAAGGTTCCCGCTGAGATCGCCGCAATGCCTGCCGACAGACCATCAACGCCGTCGATCGTGTCCATCGTCTTTGTAACCACGAAGATATAAAGCGCGGTCAAAGGTATCGCAAATGCGCCAAGCGCGATATAGGCGACGGGTCCCCGAATCGGCAAGCCAAGGGTATTGATCTGCACCCTGCCTACCGATCCGTAAAAAAATTGAACCGCGACTCCGGCAACTAAGAGGACAAGAGCCTGAACCTTGGCTTTGTACTGATAGAGGTCGTCTAACGCTCCCACAACCACGAGAACACCGGCGATCACCAGCATCGCAGTGAGATAGGCGGGAAACATCGTCGTATTGGGATACGCAAACGGCATCACCACACCAATCGCGATGACGATTCCACCGTAGATCGCTAGACCACCCCATCTTGGGATAGGCTCGGTATGCACTCGACGATTGTCAATTGTGGGATCGTCGACGGCGCCTTTTTGGATCGCAACGTTCCGAACGTATGGCGTCAATAGAAAGGTGACAACGATGGCGATCAAAGCCGTCATCAGTGGTGCGCGGAAGCCTTGCATTGGCCCCGAGCCAACTGCCATCACCAAGTCGAGAATCATTAGCCTAAGTCCACCGGCTCAAGGCTATCGTTGCGGTATCGAAGGACTTCCATGCTTGAGTCTCGAAAAAGTTCTTTTGAGAACTCGTCGGGATAATCACCCTCATAGATGACTCGCACAATTCCCGCATTGATAACCATCTTCGCGCAGTTATTGCAGGGTTGGCAGGTCACATAAATCGTGCTGCCTTCGCAGGCAATTCCCATCTTGGCGGCCTGAAGCAACGCGTTTTGTTCGGCATGAAGGGCTCGGATACAATGTCCGGCCCGCAGACAACCAAGCGGCCAGTCATTCTCCCCGCCACCTTCGGGACAATGGGGCAATCCTCGGGGCGCACCGTTATAGCCGGTTGCGAGAACCTGCTTGTCACGGACAATAACAGCCCCAACGGCTCGTCGAGGACACGTAGCACGTGTCTTCACCAGATGCGCTATCTGCATAAAATACGCATCCCAACTCGGGCGCTCCTGCATCACTTGGATTATGACGGATGGAGGCGGCGATGCGGTGTCGCCGTTCAACAGATTAACCGCGAACTGCTCGTTCGTAAACCCCTTCGAACCGAGCGGACATTTCTTGTAGGGTGAATTTTTGCTCGACAATGTGACGCCCCATGCGCCCCATCTGCTCCCTTTCGTCATTATTCGAGAGGAGATAGCTCACTGCTTCCGCAATCTCAGCTGGACGCAGATCAACGAGCAAACCAGTTTGCTTGTGTCTGACGACTTCCGGCAAGGCCCCTACCCGAGTTGCCACAACTGCTTTTCCACGAGCCATAGCTTCGATAGCGGCCACTCCGAACGTTTCCATATGGGATGGGAGTGTGCTCAAAGTGAACGCGTCAAGCATTCGATGAATGTCGTGTCGAACACCGGTCATCGTGACTCGATCTTCGAGACCAGCATCGATAACCGCTTGCTCAATTTCCGGCCTAAATTCTTCTTCGACTTTGCCAACGAAAACGAGGTGAGCTTCTGGGTGGACCGTATGGATGCTGCGCATGGCCGTGATCAACTCAAGCTGGCCCTTATCACGGCAAACTTTTCCGACCAACCCGACCAATCGGCGCTGTCGAGGAATTCCTAATTCATCGAGAACGGCTTCCGGGTGCGTTAATTCGTAATCGACGAAATCGGTTCCGTTGTAAACGGTCTCGATAAATCGCTCGGGAATCCCCTTACCGTGCAACATTCCTCGAACGAAATTGCTTACGGCAACGAGTTTGTTTCGCTTGCGAGCGAGGCGTCGATAAATCTGATCGTTGTTGGCAATGTGAACACTGGTCACGATAGGAACATTCGTGATCAAACCAAGTGCATGGCCAATATAGGCAGATCGAGTGAGGTGGGTATGAACCACATCGATCTTGTTGCGTCGGACTTCGCGGACTAAGTAGCCCATCGTTCGCCACCATCCGCTTCCCTTCATGAAGCTGGTGTGAACGGGAATTTTCTCGGCTTGAAGGATATCGAGAAGCCATCCCGGCCCCGGAGTCAACACCTGAACATGGTGTCCTCGTTTCTTTAGGCCTTGAGCTAGGGTGAAGACGTGTCTCTCAGCGCCCGAGGTAGCGCTGCTTGAACACATTTGCAATACTTTTAATGGTTGCGACCCGCCCAAATCTGATTATGCTCCCCGGCGCAGAAAGAATACCTTATTCGAGTTAACCAAAGGGTCATACTGAAGATCATGGTCACGCCCCAGCCGCCGCCCAGCGACTCGCGAAGGACCGTCGCGCAAAGAATCTCAGAATCGAACCTCTATCGAGTTCTGAGCTATCACGACTTCCGACTCTTGTGGATTGGTGCTTTTTTAAGCTTTACCGGAAGTTGGGTTCAAAATGTCGCTCAAGGCTACTTTGTCTATCAAATGACCGGAGATGAATCGAAGCTTGGCTTCGTTTCCTTCTGCTCAAGTGTTCCCGTTTTTGTTTTTGGATTTGTTGCGGGTTCGCTTGCCGATGCATTCAATAAGCGGACGGTTCTCATCATTGCTCAGGCGATTTTTGCAGCTGGCGCACTCTTTCTCGCGGTGGCCACGCAATTCAAATTCGTCCAATACTGGCAAATAGTGACGGTATCCCTGTTGCTGGGACTCGTTGCGTGCGTGGAAATGCCGACTCGACAATCGGTTGTCAGCCGGGTTGTTCCTCCGGAAGACCTTGGGGCAGCCGTCCCGGTCAACGCGATGACATTTAATGTTGCGAGAATCTTTGGCCCCGCGTTTGGAGGATTGCTTCTTGCTCATTTCGGAGTAGCTATGTGCTACCTCCTCAATGGCATTAGCTTCATTGCCCTCATTTGGGCTGCCATGGCGATTAAAGCTGACCTTGGTTCGCGAAACCGAGAGCCTCAGCCGATTCGAGACTTGATCACCGAAGGCTTTCTATACACCATGCGTGACCGCAGGTTGAGGACCCTCTTTCTCCTCGAAACGGTGACGGCTGGATTTGGCTTGGCCTATCTACCGTTGCTTCCTGCATTTGTTCACCAGGTGATGGGGATTCTAAATGAAGAGGCAGCTAAAAAGACGCTGGGAAATGTATTCACTTCGGTTGGTGTCGGCGCTATGTCGGGCCTGTTACTTGTCACGCAATATGGTGAGAGCCATCGCAAAGCCGGGATCATTCGAGGCTCGATGTGGACTTTGGGATTTGGGTTGATTATGCTGAGCTTCTCGCACAGCCCATGGCTCGTCTTCCCGACCCTCGCCGTGATTGGAGCGGCGGGCGTTGCCCAACTCAATACCACCAACGCACTTTTTCAACTGATGTCACCCGAAAGACTTCGTGGACGAGTCCTCGCGATGCATATTTGGGCCCTCAATGGATTTTCGCCTTTCGGCGTCTTGTTTTTCGGCTGGCTCGCCAATAAAACAAGAATCGATCACCACCTAACAATTTCAGGAAATCTCGTCGAATTACCTACCTTCGGCGTGTCACTTTCAATGCAAATTGGCGGATTTTGCGTTCTGCTAGGAGCGATTGCCGCTTCCATGTCTAAGAAGGGCCTGTCGGGTCTCGCATAAAGGAATAGATGAGAAGTCGATTCCTTTGCCTAACGAGGAAACCCTGTCCTTCATCGTCAAGTAGAATCAGGTATGGCACGGCGCGAAGTCGATGAATGGTTTTGGCAGGTTGGAAGCGAACTTCACAGAATCAGTGAGGAGCTTGCCAGTGGCAGACCCAAGGTGGCGTCTGGACGAGCCTGGGAACCGAGAATTGATCTGATCGAGGAAGAAACTCGATTCCTGCTGAAAGCTGAGATTGCGGGTGTCAAAGGGGATGAGATTCAACTCCTTTATCTTCCTGAGCAGCATTCACTCCTTCTACGAGGATATCGAGACGAAGAAGACTATTCCGACGGGATGCGAACCGGTATCCACCAGTTGGAAATTTTCTATGGCGAGTTTCAGAAAGAGGTTCGATTACCCAATATCCCGATCGATCCCGCGAACATCAAGGCCCAATATCGAAATGGATTCCTCCTTGTGACAATCCCAAAACTGGACCAATTCACCGTGACGGGGACCATCACATTTAAGAGCAACTAATGGCAGAAGTAAAACTACCTATTGAAGAAGAGATATTTGACATCGAGGCGGGCGAGCCTCAGATGCAAGAGCCTTCAGAGGAGGAATCACGACCCGACGTTCCTTCTGAACTCAATATCCTTCCCCTTCGCGACAGCGTTATCTATCCCATGCTGATCGCCCCTTTAAGCGTGGCTCGCGAAGCCGGCGTTCAACTTATCGATGAGAGCATTGTTGGCAATAATCGAGTCATCGGAGTGGTCGCTCAGCGACAGCCCCAAGACGAGAACCCTGGCTTTGACGATGTTTACGAATACGGGTGCGCGGTCATTATCCGAACGCTTGTGAAGATGCCGGACGCGGTGCGCCTCATTGTTCAGGGAGTTTCCAGGTTCAGAATCGTCGAACGGCTTAGTGAAACGCCCTACCTACGAGCTCGAATTGAAGTGATCGACGAGCCTGAGTTACCTGATGACAAGTCAGAAGAAATTGAAGCGCTCCGACGTTCGGTTGCTGCACTCTTCGAGCAGGCGATTCGACTGTCTCCTCAGTTGCCAGATGAATTGAGAACGCTGACTCAAGCGGTGCAAGAGACCAACGTGATGGCCGACTTGGTGTCAGCTCACATGACTCTGAGCGTGGAAGATAAGCAGAAGGTGCTTGAAACGGTTGATGTCCAGAATCGCCTGCGAATTCTTCTTGAAATGCTTTCAAAGGAAGTTCGGGTCCTTGAATTGACAAGCAAGGTTCAAAGCGAAGTCAATACCGAGTTGAGCAAATCTCAGCGTGAGTATTACCTACGCGAGCAGCTCAAGGCCATTCAGCGCGAGTTAGGCGAAGTCGACGATCGGACGGAAGAACTCGACGAATTGCGGACAAAGATGGACGAAGCGGAAATGAGTGCCGAGGCGCTCAAGGAAGCTAATCGAGAATATGACCGTCTTCGACGCATGAATCCCGGTGCGCCCGAATATACCGTCGCACGAACTTACATTGATTGGATGGTCGCAATGCCATGGGCAAAAACGACCGAAGACAATCTCGACTTGATCCATGTCAAGGAAGTGCTTGATTTGGATCACTTCGGTCTTGAGAAAATCAAAGAGCGAATTATTGAGTTCCTTGCGGTTCGAAAAGTCAAAACCGACGGAAAAATCCGGCAGCCCATTCTTTGCTTTGCGGGCCCTCCCGGTGTAGGTAAGACGTCGCTTGGAAAGTCGATTGCTCACGCAATGGGGCGCAAGTACGGACGAATTTCCCTTGGTGGCATGCGTGATGAAGCGGAGATCCGAGGTCACCGCCGTACATACATCGGTGCTTTACCTGGACAAATCATTCAGGGCCTCCGCCGAGCGGAGACCAACAACCCGGTCATCGTCCTAGATGAAATCGACAAATTGGGCAACGACTTCCGAGGCGACCCCTCTTCAGCGCTTCTCGAAGTATTGGATCCCGAGCAGAACGGCACCTTTAGAGATCACTATTTGGACGTTCCGTTCGATCTCAGCAAGGTCTTCTTCATCACCACCGCAAATAGACTCGATACGATCCCACCTGCTCTCCGGGATCGAATGGAGATCATCGAGTTGGGTGGCTATACCGAAGAAGAAAAGATTGAGATTGCAGAACGGCACCTCATTCCGAAGCAGATCGATGAACATGGTCTTCGTCCGACTCAAATCTCCTTCAAGCGAGAGAGTGTGCAGAATCTGGTGCGACATTACACTCGCGAAGCTGGCGTCCGTAATTTGGAACGAGAAATTGGAAGCGTTACGCGCCGAGCAACTCGAATGTTCGCTGAGGGTCATAAGGGCAAGGTAACGGTCACACCCAAATTCGTTGAATCGGTCTTAGGAGCCCCGCGATTCCTGATCGATGAAGTGGTTTCTCGAGAGATGATTCCCGGTGTCGCAGTAGGCCTAGCATGGACCCCGGTAGGTGGAGACGTGCTCTTTATCGAAACGGCAAAGATGCCCGGACACAAGGGGCTTACGGTGACCGGACAATTGGGAGATGTGATGAAGGAATCCGTCACCGCCGCTCTCAGCTACATTCGCAGCCATTCGGAATCGTTAAACATTAACCCCGATTTCTTTGACAAAATCGAGATCCATGTCCACGTGCCGGCTGGTTCGGTGCCTAAGGATGGTCCGAGTGCGGGCGTCACGATGCTCACGGCTCTCACATCGCTTCTCACAAACCGAAAGGTCAAGTCTCGGCTCGCGATGACGGGTGAAATCACGCTGAGCGGTCAAGTCTTGCCGGTCGGTGGAATTAAAGAGAAAGTGCTTGCGGCGAACCGTGCAGGTGTCAACACTCTCATCATGCCGGACCAAAACGAGAAGGATTATCTTGAAGATGTCCCGGCGGAAATTCGTGCAAGCCTGAAAGCGCACTTCGTGAAGCATGCCGATCAAGTGTTGAAACTTGCCCTCGACAAACCGACCAAGAGTCGCTAGCCGAGTGACTGGCCCGATCACCATCGGGCCAGAATTCTTTCCGGGTTACGCACTCACTCAATAAATTAGCCATCATGCTGGAGACACCTCTCTTCGGTCGATTTCAAGGAGAAAACAAGCGTCTTGTTTTCTCTGCCCCCCTTCTTTATCACGGTCTCGTGAGAGGATGCATCGGCACCGGAATCGCGATGGTTCTCTACGGACTGTTTGCTAAGGCAACGGGATTTGATGGTCCGATCTATGCCGACTGGTGGGTGGGTATCGGAATCCTAGTTACGGCGGCTGGAATTGCGGCGGCTTTCTCTCTCACGAGCATCACCTTCGACCTGCGAGAGCGAATCTACAAACGGCGGCAAGGTCCAGGCTTGTTTCCGAGGCAAACCATTGGCCCACTCACCCATCTGGACGCGATCGTCATCATCTCCGAACCCAATTCGCGACTCACTCCCGGAGGCGTGACTTACCACTTGGTACTTCACTGGAAGGCTCGCCCAGATACCGGAGGTAGCCCAGGAGAGCCACTGATGGTTTTACAGACCGACACCAGGCAGATCATCGTAGGACAACCGTTGAATATTGGTGCCCAACAACTCATTCTAGTCGGCGCTCGGTATGCCCAAGCCATTGGCGTTCCATTCTACGATAACAGCCATTTCGCCTCGAAGTGTCCCGTACCCATCTGGTAAATCTTGGGTTGGCACACCCCGTACCGGTAGTATGAATTCAATGGTAGATCGTTTCCGCCGACACCTTGCCCAGTCGGCTTTGATTCCAAAAGGTTCCCGCGTGTTGGTCGGCTACAGCGGAGGTTCGGACAGCACCACCCTCCTCCACTTACTGAATGGGTGCGGCGTGGATGTTGTTGCTGGTCACCTCCATCATGGGCAACGCGAGGAAGCAGACCAAGAACTTAAGCAATGTCAGGCATTTGCAGACAGTCTCGATATTCCTTTTGCGAGCGGCCGTGCCGACGTACCACGCATGGCACGCGATATGGGAATCGGACTGGAAGAAGCGGGAAGAAAAGCCCGTTACGCTTTCTTCCAAGAGGCGGCTTTCCGATTGGGGTGTCAGCTCATTGCAACCGCGCACACTCAAACAGACCAAATCGAGACGATTCTCCTCAATGTCATCCGCGGGACTGGACTCCACGGATTAGGAGGAATCCCGGAGATAAGAGAAAACATCATCCGTCCGCTGTTGCCATTTTCAAGACAGGAGACTGAGCAGTATTGCGACGAAAGGCAATTCTGGACTCATGATGACCCCGCAAATTCGGACACGAGTTTCTCACGGGCACGAGTTCGTCACCGAATTGTAAACGAGCTCAAACTGATCAATCCCGGATTTGATCAGGCGATCCTCAGACTTTCGGAAACCGCGCTTGAAGAAGATCGATTCTTAAACGGCATGGCAGCGGCCGCTCTTGAGCAATCGGAAATTCCATTGAATGGAGACCTGCAGTTTCTCACTGAATCTTTGGAGATTCGCTTTGATCGCCCGAAAATGGCTCATTTGCCACTTGCTTTGCTCAAGCGCAGTCTCAGGTTGGCAGCAGAGGCTTTGGGTGCTCCGCTCTCATTCGATCAAACGGCAACCGCGGTCGAAGGCGTCCTGTCCGGCAGCAAAGGTTCGATCAGCGCGGAAGGAGGCGAAGTCGTCGTTGATTGGAACGAACGATATGTTGATGTTCGAAGGCTAGAACCTGCCCAATCCTATCGTCAAAGTTTGACAGTCCCAGGAGAAACACTTAGCGATGAGTTTGGATGGCAGTTCACAGCCTTCGTGGATCAACATTCTGGTGAAGTTGCAAAACGCAAAACATTGGATACATTGATCGATACCGAAGCGATAAAAGGCTCACTTTACTTTCGCACTATCAAGGCTGGAGACCAGATGCAACCACTTGGTTTCTCAGGACGTCGAAAAGTATCAGACATCCTATCCGAATCGAAACTGACGATAGCCGCAAGAAATCGCATCCCGATTGTCTGCGATTTAGTGGGTCCGATCTGGATACCTGGCGTTTGTTTGGCGGAAAGAGCCCGTCAAAATACCTCGACAACTACGGCCATTCGACTGCAATTTGGCCCCCTAAGGCCATAAGGCTGGCATAATAGACGGAACAAGCGCTACTCGATTGACGTAGCCATTAAAAGGATCCTTCCCTCGGAGAAGTTTTGAGTAAACCTGCACGAAATCTACTGCTTATTGTGATCGCTGTCATCTGCTCGGTAGCGTTGATGAGCCAGCTGTCTAACAGCACCAGTTTAATGGGCCCTAAACCCACGACCCTCAAGAACAATGAGATCATGAAGTTCATTGAGGAGAAGAAGATTGCCGAAGCTAATTGGCAAGGCACTAACCTCACTGGAACCTTCGTTAAAGGCGTGAATGGTGGCGGCGAGTTTATCGCTACCGTGCCAAGTCAGGACAGCGCGGCTGCCGTCTCGATCATGAACGCGTTGACTGCCAACGATATCAAATGGCAGTACGATCGCCCTCCCGTGATCGCGCAAATCATCAGCGGAATTGGAGTTTTGATTTTTCCAATCTTGCTGTTAGCTGGATTCTATTTCTTGATGATTCGCCCTGCCCAAATGGGCGGCAATCAGGCCATGAGCTTCGGACGCAGCAAAGCCAAGCGCGTGGGTGAATCAGGAAGTAAAGTCACTTTTGACGATGTCGCGGGCATTGAAGAAGCCAAGCAAGAGCTCTTCGAGATCGTTGACTTCCTTAAGAACACCAAGAAATATGCTGCTCTCGGAGCGAAAATTCCTAAGGGCATCCTCCTAACAGGCCCTCCCGGTGTCGGTAAGACTTACCTAGCTCGAGCAATTGCGGGAGAGGCTGGTGTGCCGTTCTTCCATATCAGTGGCTCTGACTTTGTAGAGATGTTCGTTGGTGTGGGTGCGGCTCGCGTTCGAGATCTGTTTGAGACCGCAAAAGCCCATCGTCCCTCATTAATCTTTGTTGACGAAATCGATGCAGTGGGTCGCCAGCGAGGCGCAGGCCTTGGCGGTGGTCACGATGAACGAGAACAGACGCTCAACCAACTCCTCGTTGAGATGGATGGATTTGATCCGAACTCCGGCGTCATTCTGATTGCGGCAACAAACCGACCAGATGTTCTCGATCCGGCTCTCTTGAGACCAGGTCGCTTTGATCGCCAGATTGTTGTGGACGCTCCCGATGCCGTTGGTCGACATGCGATCCTTAAGATTCATTCTAAGGGCAAGCCTTTTGACACCGATATCGACCTTGAGATCATTGCGAAGAGCACGCCTGGGTTCACAGGCGCCGACCTCGCAAACATGCTCAACGAGAGTGCACTTCTAACCGCTCGTCGCGGTAGCAACAAGATTCAGCAGCAAGACCTTGAAGAAGCACTTGATCGAACCATCGCTGGCCCACAGCGACGCAGTCGAGTCATTGATCCGAAAGAACGAGAAGTTATCGCTTTCCATGAGGCCGGTCACGCTGTCGTGGGTGAGCTCTTGGAGCATGCCGACCCGGTACACAAGGTCACGATACTTCCTCGTGGAATGTCTTTAGGTTCCACCTGGCAGATGCCGATCACGGACAAGTACCTTGTATCCAACGATGAACTCAACGACGACATCACCGCCTTGCTAGGAGGTCGTGTTGCAGAAGAGCTCGTTTACAATCAGACCACAACGGGTGCAAGTAATGACCTCGAGCGAGTAACAAGGATTTCGCGAGCGATGGTTTGCGAATACGGAATGAGTGAGCGACTCGGAACCCTGGCTCTAGGCCGCCGTAGTCACAACCCATTCCTAGGACGCGACTACAACGACGAGCGAAATTATTCCGAAGAAGTCGCCAAGATGATCGACGAAGAAGTTCGCGCGATCGTTGATCGATGCCATCAACGTGCAACGGAACTTCTCTCAACTCATCGCGAGAAACTTGATGCAGTTGTCGAAGCCTTGCTTGAAAGAGAAACTCTTTCGAGAGAAGATTTCCTTACTGTTATGGCTGGCGAAAAACTTGCTCCATTGCCAATTGCACCTGAGCCTCCTTCGGATGCCTCTAAAGATGCAAGAGACATTGAGAAGCAATCGAAAGCACAAATCCCACCACCTAGGCTGGAACCAGGTCCAGCCTAGTCATAAACTGAGCAAAATGTATACAATGGAGCGACTTGAAGCCTGATACGAGTTATCTTCCAGAAATGCTGCATGCTATACTTTTTGCTCAACGGTGGCTATGACTACGGACATCGAACAAGCATATCAGCGAGGATTCCAGTTGCGTTGCAACGGGAGTTACGCAGAAGCCAGAATAGAACTTCAGAAGGTTTTGCGTGCAGAACCTTCTCATGTTGATGCATTGCATCAGATCGGCCTCATCCAAGGATTTGAAGGCGACTTCGACGGTTCACTTGTCACGCTTCAGAATCTGTGCACCAAGTATTCCAATAACTTGGCCGTTCGGTACGATTTGGCAATGACCCAAATGATGCTGGGCATGTATGAAGAAGCATGCGCCAACTTCCGAACGATCTTGGCCGCAGACCCAACCCACGAAAAAGCTCTCCAGCAGATCACTTACTGCTAGACAACTTAGGGGAGTATGACTCCCCTCCACCCTTAGAAACTCGGCAAGCTTTGATGGGATCACGTTCGCCGGACGATCGGTGCGACAGATCGGGTATCAAGCCATTACTGATGACTAGCCCAACCGCTTTTCCCGTCCCGACCGCTATTAAGCGTTTTTGGCCGATCATTCTCCTTGCCTTGTTGCCTCTCATTCCGCTTAGTCGAGCGATCCTATCTGGCGAAGCCATCGGTCCATTTGATCAGATACGCCAGATGGCTCCATGGAACGGTAGTAAGCCTGCCCAACCGTGGGATGTCCTACAAGCGGACGGCGTGCTCCAGTTTTATGTCTGGCGTGACTTAGTCTTTGACAGTTGGGGCAAGGGACAACTTCCCTTCTGGAACGCCTACCAACTTGGAGGCAATCCGCTTCTCGCGAATTCTCAATCCGCTGGTCTCTATCCTCCCCATATCCTGGCGGGCATATTACATTTGGGGACCGCCTCCGCAATGACCTTGCTTGCTTGGTTTCACCTCTTCTGGGCTGGCTTGGGAACTTACTATTTAGCAAGAAGACTCGGTGCCAATCGAGTTGGTGCCGTGATTGCGGGAAGTAGCTTTTCGCTTAGTAATTTCATGATCGCATGGACTGGGCTGCCTAGCGTCATCGAAACTGTTTCATGGATTCCTTGGAGTCTCGCGTTTTGTGCGATTCTTTGGCAGACGGCTCCCGAGCGGAAAAAGCAAGTGGCTCCCGGACGCTTCGTGGTCTCCTCAGTGCACAAGTATTGGTTGCACGTAGCAGGTTTAGCCATGAGTGTATCCATGCTCATCCTTGCTGGGCACCTTCAGTTTGCGGCTTACGGCTTCATTGCTCTGGGTTTGTTTGCGGTTTGGTTAACTCTAACTAGTGATCGATCAGAACGCGCGTCAACTTTAAAGGCTTGCGCCCACATGCTTCTGGGCTTGGTTCTGGGAGTTTGCATCGCGGCTCCTCACTTACTATCGGTTCTTCAATACAGCCAATTCTCTCACCGCAGAAACACGCCTACTGAGGTGGGCTACCACTCGTTTGTCGATAGTGCGATTCAACCGTACGAGTTGATCAAGGTATTCGTGCCGACGTTGCAAGGAAACCCGCGCCAATTAGCAGATGGAGTTCCAGTTTCAACGTACTATCCGGCACTCCTAAAGCCCGGGGCTAACTTTGCGGAGTCTGCGATTGGCCTTGGTTTGTTCACCGTACTGCTCCTTGCACTTCTTCCCTTCTTTGCCAAACGAAAGGAGCCGATTTGGGGCATTATCATCACGGGTCTCGTCGGCTTTTTGATCGCTATCGGTTCACCCATTGATCGACTTTTCTACTTTGGAGTGCCTGGTTGGTCATCAACCGGTTCACCAGGACGAGCAATATGCTTATTTGTCTTGGCGGCAAGTGTCGGTGCCGGCTTGGCAGCCTCGCGCCTTGAAGCGGTGGCCGATATTCGAAGGAAACTGTCTTTTGGGTTGGGAGGTTTGGCCATTGCTATCGTCGCCTGCGCCTTCCTCATGAACGGCTACCAAATTCCCAAGATGATCGACCCAGAAATCATTCGGAACTTGAAGGGACAAGCAGAATCGGCTGCTATCAGCGGTTGTATGGGAATTCTTGTTCTTTCGCCGGTTGCCATTGGTTTGGCCGTGTTCAAAAGATCGATGCTAACAAAGTGTCTCCTTGTTGCAGTTCCGATTCTGTCCTCGATCGCATTTCTCGGGACGAGCCTTATACAAACTGGGACGCCTGATCTTAAGGTCACTCACAACCTTGGAACCCAGAGAATTGCCACCATCAACAACGCCTGGGACATTTTCTCTGCCCAGCACGCGACGCTCCCGCCCAATCTCGCAACCCTAAACCGGATTCACAGCATCGATGGCTATGATTCGCTTTTGCACCGAGATACGGTAGCCATGCTAAGGGAAATTGACGGAGATCGTGATCCAGCTCCAGCAGCGAACGGAAATATGATGTTCGTCAAGCCAAGTGCAGACTTGAAGAAACTTGCCGACGCAGGAGTCACGGAAGTGTGGAGTCAACGTCCCATTAAGGGACTCAGCAACCCAACGGAGGAGTCTGGTGTATTGAAGTATCGGTTGGATGGGCCAGGGCGGGCATCAACGCCGCAGGGCCAGGCTGAAATCCAAAGCGAAACCACAACCGGTATGAAAATACACGCGATGGGACCTGGAAAATTGATCGTTCGAGAACGAAATATGCCCGGCTGGATCGCGCATATCGATGGCATGCCCGCCGCTGTTTCCGGAACGACATGGATGGAATTCGATCTTACAGCGGGAGACCACCAAGTTGAACTGAATTACGTACCACCAGGCTTCATGTCTGGTATTTTCTTAGCGGTGATCGCATTGATAGCTATGCTTGCGCTAGCTGTCGGGCCGCGCTTCCTCAGCGCCAAATTGCAAAAGCCAGAGCCGTCTTGACGCGCTCCAACTGATCAGAAATAATGATTCAACTTGTTTGGCGGTTAGCATGCATATGAGTCATGTTGTATTAGAACCCGACCTTAGCTCTGGCGAGACCGGAGCGGGCCGGTGGATGGTGGTTATCTACAACAACGAGTCAAACTCGATGGATGAAGTCATCGATATTCTGATGATCGCAACTCAATGCGACCAACAAGAAGCTGCCATTGAAATGTGGGAGGCCCATACTTTTGGAAAAGCTCCCGTCCATTTCGCATCCAAGGAAGAATGCGACACGGCAGCGGCGATCATTTCATCGATCGGTATCAAGACGGAGGTGTCCAAGGAATGGAACGACTGATGTCTTCCCCAGGAACGATAGAACGACCCGACCTTCTTGATAGCCAGAATTCGGGAGGAGCCCACTGGATCGTCACCGTATTCAATAACGAAGTAAACACCTGGGATGAGGTTGTGTTTATTCTAATGGCGGCCACTGGCTGCGATGAGGAAGAAGCCAATATGGAAACCTGGGAAGTTGATAATCTCGGCAAATCAGTCGTCCATCATGGAGCACAGAAAGAATGCGAAGAAGCTGCTCGTATCATTGCCCAGATCGGCATTCGAGTTGAAGTTTCGGAAGAATAATTACTCCCACGTTACTCTTGGGGCAAGTCCACGCTCGATCCGAACGTGCATCCTCTTTCCCATATTCGGAATCGCCGAACATTCAATCCAATCAACATCCAACGTCAAAGGAAGGACCTCTGAAACTCCAGGCTGAACTCCGACCGCATGTCTCAAGATCAAGTCCACGATCCATGAGTGCATGTAGTCGTCATAGCCTCGGTAAAGGGCTGGCACCCCGCTAACCGGATCATAGTGCTCGTATGAGTTTGGACGGGATGGATCTCCGTCATGGAACATCAACTTGATCGCCTTCATCAAGACTTGACCCGCCTTTTGCTTGGCTATCTCGGTCTTGGCATTCAGTGCAACATTCGCCATTCCATCCACCAAATGGCTATTCGCCATCGGCCAACTGCGCCCGCTCCACGGGCAATTCAGTCGACGCTCTTTCCATTCTCCATCCGCACTAAATGTTGGATCAGATTTCGTGGTCGCCGGAAGTCCTTTCTCGAGCCAAAACTGATCCGAATTGAGAAGCCATCGGTCCGCGATTTCGAGGAAAGTAGAGGTAGAGATAAATTCCTCCAGCTCGGAGGCAACGAGCATCGGATACATTCCGGTTGCTGGCTTGGCCCAGGATCGCTCGCCTTCAAGTTTACGATCCAGGAAATAAGAAATCGACGGATCAAACAGTCCTGCGAGCGAACGCTTCAAGCCAACGTAATGCCCCGTCCACCGGGTTTGGACTTCCGTTAACCTTCCTTCATTCTGGAGCTGAGAGAGCCACCCAGCGAGGATGCATCCGTAGGTCGTCGCATCCACCCCAACTACTTTGAACGCAACCCACTTATCTGCGGACTCAGTGACAAACTGATACCTCGACATATACTCTTGGCCAGTCTCGTTTTGATCGAAAATGACCATGCCGAATGGCGAGTGACGTTCTCTCAAATAGTAGTCACCATATCGAGCCATCGACTGCACTACTTCATCGCTGACCCGAACATTGTGCAGTTTTTCAAGCTGCTGGATACCCGTTGCAAAGTCAGCGTGATAGAAATCGCGGCTAGGGCGGCAAGAATAGTTGTGACCAGGATAGCTACCATCTTCTCGCTGACAGCGACTTAGGTTGCCAAGAATCCCTAGCGCAAGCGATGGGTCGTGCATCCACGACACTTCGCGCAAATGTGCCTGAGCAGAGTAGGACACAAAATTCCGGAAGAACCCAATCCCTTCGGTCACATACGGCAGGAACATTCCCTTTCCTTCTGCGATTGGCAATTCGCAGATGTCAACTCGACTCAGCCTCAATCCGAACCAGCGGTACCAATAAGCATGGGTGAGCCAAGGATCACTGCTCTCGAATTGAGGGACCGCTTGGAAGTAACGAGCCCATGATTCATGGTTCTTCTCAAAGACTTGGGAATCCAAACCAGCTTGAAGCGAAAGTTCGGCTTCATCAGCGGAGAGTCCACTTCCGCAGCTGAATCGTAACGGCTTATCAGGCTGGAGAGAGAACTGCTGAACGGAATGAAGTAAGCCATCTGGCTCTGAACCAACTTTAACCTTGAAGTCGCCCACAAGCTGACCATTTTTCAGTTTCTGCGGTAAGACGCTCGTCTCATACAACGGTGATTCGTCGTGACGTTGCGCCAGATTGACGGTCCAAGACTCCCGGACGTCAGAAGCTCCAAATGACAGGAAGATTGGTAAGGCAGAGCCCATTTTTGAAGCTCCTGCCTCAATTCGTTCTGCTTCAATCGCAGAACGGTCTGGCTCAAGTTCGTTCGGCCAACAAGTATCAAAGCGAACCGATAGAGAATTGGACTGGATTGTAACGTCAGTGACGCTTGACCAAGGAGCCGCAATCCCAGGTTCCCGCATATCAAGCAAGCTCCAGAGAAAGGCCCGAATCGGGCCAGGCGCGTTTTCAAGTGTTAGTTCCGTCACCCACGCATTTTCTGCGGTTACACACCGACGCTCGACTAGCGAAAAGCCCTTCGTTTCGTGCTTTAACTCAAGGCAGTCTGGTCTCCAAGTTACAATCTTGCTCGAAAGGATTCGAATTGGATGTCCGATTTCATCCGTGAGTAAGATCGTGAAGAGATGAGGAATGCGAATGTCGGCAAGATAGCATTCATCCCAAAACCCTAAGGCGTTGAGATGCTTGGGGAACGGAGGAGCGTATATTGCGCCAAACCCACCTCCTAAAAACCATTTATCGTCTCTTTGTAATATCGCAAACGGATCCACTTCACAATCGTACCGTTGGAAGTTGCTAAGGAAGGAGCAACCGATATCATAAAAGCCGTAGAGTAAGTCAGATGGGATTCATGAGAAAGTCAGCCAGTCAGATGTTTGCAGTCATATTGGCTATCGGGGCGATCACCACCGGTTCTTTGGGGCAGTCGGATCTCCTTGACACCAAAGTCAAGAATGAAGTCGTCGACTCCGTTTCAACACTTCTAAGCGACCGTGCATTTGTTCCGGGTATCGATTTCAAGAAGTGGTCCGACTTTCTGAATCAAGAAAAAAGTCAGATTGATACAGCGAAATCAGACGACGATTTCCAGAAGGCGATCAATGCCGCCCTACAGAAATTTGGCGCGAGCCATGTAATGTTGATGACGCCTCGACTGGCTCGAATCCGACGCACCGGTTCCACAGTTGGAATCGGAATCAGCACCCTCCCAGTCGCGGACGGTCTTTCTGTGGTTCGCGTGGTTCCTTCTGCCCCGGCCGATAAGGCGGGCATCCAGGCGGGAGATGTCATCACCCAAGTAGACGGCAAACCGATCACCAATACTCAGGGTATTACAGGTGAGGTCGGCACTGAAGTTCTCATCAAGGCGAAGCATCAAGACGGCAAAATCCAAGATTACAAGCTCATTCGCCAAAAATATTCAACGGTTAGGGAGCCCGAATTAAACTGGGTCAATAAGGAAACCGCTCAAATCAAGATCTACTCCTTTGATACTGGCTATGAGCGATCTCAAGTTGGGGACTTGTTCACTCAAGCTCAATCCGCCAAGAACATCATTCTTGATCTGAGATTCAATGGCGGCGGTGCCGTCACCAACGTTCAGCACCTGCTTGGCTTTTTTATCCCAGATACAAAAGCAATCGGAACATTTATTCGGCGTTCAAACGTTGACGCATACGTCTTAGCAACCAGAGGCAAGCCGAACGACCTTGCTGCCATAGCCCAGTGGACGGAAAACAAATTCCGCCCAGTTCATAGAAGTGACTTGCCTCTCTTTAATGGACATGTAGCGGTACTTGTCAATCGCTTTTCCGCGAGTGCATCGGAGATTGCGGCGGCGGCCCTCCATGACACTTTAGGAGCACCCATTATTGGCACTAAATCTGCGGGCGCAGTGCTCGCATCGATCATCGTGCCAGCTTCCAATGGGTTTATGCTTCAATATCCTATTCAAGACTATGTCACGTCGAAAGGCGTCCGACTTGAAGGCAATGGAGTGGTGCCTGATTTTGAAGTCAAGGAGCCCATCGCTTCGCCGAAAGGGGCACCTGATGAAGCGATCGAGAAGGCATGTTCCGTCTTAGCTCACACCAAGTCTGTGAAATAGAGTTCCGTCCCATCGATCTGAGTCCCCATTTATGAATCCATTTGCTAGCTCAGTCTTTCGTAGATCCATCGTAGTTACGGGGTTAATTGCGGCAGTGGTTTGTGCTCAGGCACAAACGGTCGATGACAATCCCCTCTTGAAGAAAGAGGTTCTGGAACAAGTCACCTCTATCCTCTCAAAAAACGCGTTTGTTCCGGGCGTTGATTTTGGAAAATGGCCAGAATTCATAAAGGCTGAACAAGCTCAGATCGATGCTGCCAACAACGATGATGATTTTCAAAAGGCGGTTAACGCGGCTCTCAAGAAATTTGGTGCGAGCCATACCGTCCTAAACGCACCTAAAGTCGCCGATCTTCGATTGACGGGCTCAATGGTTGGGGTCGGCGTTAGTACACGACCTGATCCCGCCGGATTGTTGGTAACTCGCACGATCTTTGATGCTCCCGCCGAAAGGGGTGGAATTGTCGCCGGCGACATTATTGTCAAGATTGACGGAAAGCCAGCGGTTAGCACTGCAGGCATGGAAGGTTCAGAAGGCACCGACGTCACGTTAACCGTTCAACACGTCGACAAATCCACGGAAGACTACATTTTGACGCGCCGGAAGTTCTCCGCTTTGCGCCAAGAGGAACTGACTTGGATTGATAAAGACACCGCGGTCGTGACCATTAACACCTTCGGGTTCGCTTATGACCGCAAGAGAGTGTTAGACATCATGAGCGAGGCTAAAGAAAGCAAGAAGCTCATTCTTGACCTGCGAGATAATGGAGGCGGTGAAATCGGCAATTTACGCCACCTGCTGGGCTTTTTCACGACCTCTGACCAGCCAGTCGGAACATTTATTGACCGCACAATTGTTAATGAATATTCGGCTGCCACTCACGGTAGTCCCACCGACCTCGCTGTAATTGCGAAATGGACGAAGAAAAAGGTGCGCCCGATTCCCGAGCCGGACACGCTCCGCTACTCCGGCAAAGTCGTTGTACTCATCAATGGCCTCTCAGGAAGCGCATCTGAGATCCTTGCTCAGGGGTTTCGCGATGTCCTCGGATCCAAAATCGTGGGAACTAAATCGGCGGGCGCCGTCCTCGTCTCGCTCTATGTCGACGCTTCGAACGGCTTCATGCTTCAGTTCCCACTATCCGACTATGTCACCATCAACGGAACACGGCTTGAGGGAAAAGGAGTCACCCCTGACTTCGTCGTTTCCGACCCTACCATCCACACGGCAAAAGGTCCTGACCCTGCTCGCGACAAGGCGATTGCTCTCCTCAATGCGGGATGGTAAGACGAGTTAACCTAAGGAAATCGGAATTCCACCGATTGCGCCAATTCCGAAAACAGTATCGTCTTTGTTGACCTTTTCAATCTTCGCTTCACCGGTGGACGCATCAACTTCCCTTGCGAATTGCCAAACCGGACTGATCGAATCTCTCCAATAAATAAGGTACTTACCGGCCGCAGACTTCCACCTGATGATTGTATCGTGAGACTGCCTGGGATCCATTCTTGCTTCAGCCGGAGCAGGATCCGCATTAGCAAGGGTAGCAGCCGTCAGTAAATTGAGTCGAGCGACATTCGCCAAATAGCTAAAGTCGACATCCTTCACCAAATCGAGTGTCGTATGTTGACGGGTGAATTCTTCAAAGACTTCGGTGAACCTAACCGCCGTAAATCCCTCGAGATTAAAGGATGTGTGATCGCCTCCCCGCTGGAACCGGTCGCGCCGAAAAACGAGCTTGGGTCCAAATCCCCGGATCTTTCCACGAGAGTTCCACTCAATGAAGCGAGCCAATTCGCGGCTGTTATGGGCAGGAACCGTTGAAGTTCGGCTCGTTGTCGGTGGTAATTCTTCACTGAACACGCGGAGGTGGTGCTTGTCAGATTGGCCATTCAAGCTTGCGCTGTTCCCGACAATGTCGTTGTTCAAGACGGCTTCGATTTTCCATCCATCAACCCTAGCCTTCTTTGCAAGGGCTCTCGA
This sequence comes from uncultured Armatimonadota bacterium, assembly GCA_903899015.1. Lineage (GTDB taxonomy): Bacteria > Armatimonadota > Fimbriimonadia > Fimbriimonadales > Fimbriimonadaceae > Fimbriimonas. The sequence continues at coordinate 33,555 of CAIUHP010000111.1, forward strand.
CCCGAGCAGGCCCTGCTCTTCTCCACTGAACGCCACGAATACAAGGGTGTTCTTCCACTTATGCTGAGCCATGACCCTTGCCACTTCCATCGTCTGTGACATTCCACTCAGATCGTCATTTGCTCCGGGGGCGATGGCGTTCAAGTTTCGATCTTGCATATTGATGGAATCAAAGTGACCTCCGACGAGAATCCGTCGATCCGTCTCACCCTTTAGAGTCGCAACGACCTCGACAACTTCTTTTTGAACGGGAACCCTTTGGCCCTCCGGCGCCTGATACTTAAAGATCTGCACGTCAAGCCCCGGAATCTGCCGATATTGCGACGCGATGTATTCAGCTGCTTCCGTTAAAGTTGAGTTATTCGTGTTGCGATTCGGCATAGCCGAAAGGTGAGTTACAACTTCTCTCATGAGGTCTTGGCGGACCTCCTTCGTCAAATCGGCAGAAGTTTGGTGGAGGGCAAGTAACGGGACGAGAAACACCATAAAGGGCTTTTACCCTTTTGAAGGCACTTACTTCCTAGGAGTCAATTCTTCGGAGACATCACTCGCAGAAACGACGGCACAATTCTTACCTCGATTTTTTGCCTCATAGAGACATTTATCGGCTCGCTGAATCAAATCCTCTTTGGTTCGATCGCGAGGTTCGAGTTGAACACAACCGAAGCTTGCCGTAAGTTTTTTGGGACCAATGTCTTGGTTGAGGCTGTCCACTAATCGTTGGGCTAGTCTCCCCGCTTGGATCGCATCGGAATTAATGAGAATGATTGCAAACTCTTCCCCACCGGTTCGCGAAACAAAGTCGGTGTCGCGTGAATCTTCTCTTAATAAGCTCGCAAATCTACGCAGGCGTTCATCACCAGCAGGATGCCCATATTGGTCATTGAACGCCTTAAAGTCGTCCAGATCGGACACTAGAAGCGAGAGCGGCGTATCGTATCGTCTTGCTCGGCGTATCTCTTCGATCAATTTATCGTTGAAAGCTCGGTAGTTGTATAAACCAGTCAAACCATCGGTGGTTGCAAGGAGCGCAAGCTGATGATTCAAGTTCTCAAGTTGGGTCTGGCGCTCAATTAACTTTGCTTCGGTCTCTCTCAGCTCTTTGAGTTTGTCTAGTATTTGAGCTTCTGCACTTAGGGGCTCAGTCACATCAAGGAAGCTGCCGACGTACCGCTCGGGTCTATTTTCACTGTTTCTAGCGACGACGCGATTAGAGATTCTTATCCAGCGCCACTCGTCGTTAGATTTTCGGAATCGACAAGTTGTTTCCACTGCTTCATTCGAGAGCCACAGATCCAAACTTATGAAATGCTGATCGAATGCAGCTAGATCTTCGTGATGAACAATATCTCTCAACCTAATAGGCTCTAAACGGCCCATCGAGCGATACCCTAGCGCCGACAGCAACTCAGTCTCGATGGACTTGAGCGAAAGATTTTCTCCAACCGAGGAGTAAAGCCATTCGGGAAGTGACCCGACCAAGTTAGCTAGCCGCCGCCTTGATCCTTGATCTTCAGTTGCACTCTGCTCTAAATGCGCTTGGCCCGCACTATTTACAGCCTGCTGAATATCAAACGTCGCCAAAAATGAATCCTCAAATATTAGGCCAGCGACACGGGTGCCATGAATACCAGTCCCATACGCAAGGACAATGGATCTTAAAATACTTGTCGTCCCAAGATCGGGATGGGGCCTGTGCTTTAACTCAACGGGAGCCTTCGTTTCCAGAGCATGCTCAATGGCATTTTGAAATTCTTCCCAATTACTAGGATGAGCGAACCGATGAAATCCGAGTGAATCTCGTTTTGGAGCCTGTCCGAGCCTTTCCCAAATACTTGGTGACAGCTCCCAAACCTTGGAGGACGGATGATATTCCCAACTGCCAAGGCAGCCTTCGTGCTCGAAGTTGGGAGTGGTTGCTTCCTCTTCAGCTGAACCAAGGCGCTTGTTTGTCAAGCGTGAATGGAACCATCCAAGCAGGTAAGAACTTCTTGAGTTACAAAACAGCTGGTAGGAGTCCCCTAAAGACATTTAGGTTCATCATTGTATTCTTCTTGGGATAGCAGTTAGATCATTACAAGTCGGACTGCCCAGCACTCGAGAGAAATCAGGTATTTTTACTAGGTAATTCGTCCCTTTCTTGGCCTAGTCGTCGTCAATAGTGGGTCCGACATCATACTTCGGCCCTACTCCAAAGAGCGCGTCTACATCCATGATGTTCAGGAGCACTTCACGAGGTCTAGGTCCATCTCTTGGGCCAACAATGGCTCGTTCTTCCATCATGTCCAACAAGCGCGATGCCCGCTGGAACCCGATCGAAAACTTGCGCTGAAGCATCGATGTTGATGCTTGTCCTCGCTCAACAACCCACCGCACCGCATCTTCCCAAAATGGGTCGACTTCGTCACCAAAGTCACCGCCTTCTTTCGACGAATCATGGATCGCATCTTCAACGGGATTGAGTACGTACTCGGGAGTTTGTTGAGCGCGCCAGAATTTACACACGGCATCAATTTCCTTCTCAGATACGTAGCAACCTTGCACGCGGAGCGGCTTAATGGAATCGATGGGTTGGAAAAGCATATCTCCCTTACCAATCAAATTCTCTGCTCCTTTACCATCGAGAATTGTTCGAGAGTCGATCTGGGAAGCAACTGAGAACGCAATTCGTGACGGGATATTCGCCTTGATAATTCCAGTAATGACGTCAACACTGGGACGTTGCGTTGCGATCACAAGGTGAATGCCTACCGCTCGAGCCAACTGGGCTAGTCGAACGATTGTGCTCTCGACTTCCGCTCCGCATTGGATCATCAAGTCGGCCAACTCGTCGATGATGACAACGATGTAGGGCATTCGATCTTGAAAGGTTGCCTTTGCATTCCAACCATCGATATTCCGAACTCCTTCGTTGCTGAACAAATCGTAGCGTCTATCCATTTCACGCCAGACTGCGCGAAGAACGCCCGCCGCTTCTTTGACATCCTTGATAACAGGACACATCAAATGAGGCACATGATCGAAGAGAGTGAGCTCAACTCGCTTAGGGTCAATCATGACGAGCCGGACATCCTTTGGGGTGTTCCGCATCAGCAAGCTCGTAATCAGAGTCGCCAAGCCGATAGATTTTCCTGAGTTCGTTGCACCACCGATCAGCAGATGAGGCATCTTCGTTAGGTCTGCATACTTGTTGACGCCACTGACGTCCTTTCCAAGCGCAACGCACAAGCGCGACGGATGGTTCATGAAGTCAGGCGTCTCGCAGAGTTCGCGAAGTGTAACAACTGTGGGAGAAGAATTGGGGACCTCGACACCAATTGCAGCTTTACCTGGAATAGGTGCTTCAACACGTACCTGAGACGCTGCTAGGTCCATCGCGATATTGTCGGCCAAGGCAGTTATTCGTGCAACACGAATTCCTGGACCTAACTGGATTTCGTAACGCGTAACAGTTGGTCCCGTCGCAACTTGAACAACTGTGGCATCAATTCCGAACTGCTCGAGCGTGCCCTCAAGCGTCTCGATATTCTTCTGCATCTCCGCTTGACTTCGCTTCGGGTTTAGCAAAGCTTCAGCAAGCAGACTGATTGGCGGTAAATCGTAACCTTCCTTTGGCGTCGGTGTTTCTGCTGAAAGCACCGGAGTCGGGGCCATTTGAGTTTCCTTCGCAACAGGAACTCGCCGTGTTTTGGGCGTTTCCTCGTAGGCCTCAACCTCGGGCTCCGGATCCTCCATGACAATGCTTTTCTGCATCCGCTGAACAGGAATCTTGGTTGCAGGGGCATTTGCCTCTTCGATTTCTTTTCGAATGGATTTCACGCGATCTTCAGGAGTCTGCTGAGATCGTGGACGTTCCAGAGTTCGCTCCATCGTGAATTGCTTCAAGGTGACCGCTCGGTCTTTAGTTGTTGCAAGCATCTCTCGGATCGGAACGTCCACGCAGAAGACCAAGCCGACCAAACCTATCGTGCCTAAACCGACTGGTTTCGCCGATCCAAGAAGTTCGGCAAAAACCCATCCTAGAACGGCTCCAAAGTAGCCTCCACTGACTTTTATGGCTTCAGGATCGAAGTAGTTGCCTTTTTCACTTGCCGCGAGAAACCCAAGAAGTGTTAGAAAAAGGAGAAGGGCACCAACGGTGAGATGGGTGCGCCCAAGTGCACGACCTCTGATAAAACTAACTCCAACTGTGACCAGCAGTGGTGGAACTGCCCAAGCTCCCTTGCCAAAAAGAATCTTGCAGAGTGCTCCTAAAGTTGACCCAATAATCCCAGAGTCGGACGTAAGGAGAGCTACGATCACGATAATCGCAATCGCGAACAGTAAGATGCCGGCAATATCGAAATGGCGGTGCGAGACCTTTGGCTCGACCCGCACCTTGCCAACGGCAGGTTGCTTGGCGCGTACACTCATCCTTAACCTTCTTTTGGTGCCAATCCCTGGAACCTACCAGAAGTATAGCGTAGGACGCCAAATATCGGTGAGCCGTTGCACGAAAACCTTGAGGAAGCCAACTGGCAAGTAAGGACTAGCTCAGTTTCTGACCGGTGAATAATCGCCGACTTTGATCACCACTGAATCCATATTCCCCATTTCAGTAAAGTATTTCCAACCGATCGGTCGAAGCTTAAGCAGAGCCTCAATTCGCTTCACTTCCCCGAAGCGAGACCATCCTTCCAGAGACTGGATTTGAGCAAAGCTTGGGAATCCAGTGCGGATCGATTTGGGCAATGCCCCCTTTTCGATCGTATTGCCTAAGACCTGATAATTGGTGGATCGATCTAGATTAATGGCGACTTTCGAACCTACGATTCGATTTTCGATGATCGCATTTTGATCGGATGGCTGGTCGGACTCAACTGCTCCCTTGTCAGACCAGATATGGACACCTATGCTGCTATTCCCTTCAATCTGGTTCCTAAACAGCGTGTTCTGTTGGCCTTGACCGATCGCTACCCCTTCGCTTCGATTCTGTCTAACGATGTTCAAGTTGAGGAACATATGACTTGAAAACCCAAGCCAAAATCCGTAGTTCGAATTGTTTGCGACATTTTGATAGTAGGTGTTCCCTTCCGAGAACGTGCCTTCAAACGCATTATTAGATGACCATGAACCATCGTTGTAAGCGACTATGTTTCGGTTCGAGGAACCCTCGAAATTAAACTTCTGAGTCGACGAATCAAACCCGCCATTTACTCGATCGGTAAGGAAGAACCCGTCGCCTCCAAAAGTTAGGGAGTTGCCGACGATGCTGTTCATATTCGAGCTGTTTGCCATCACCAGGCCAGCAGCATCTCCACCCCATCCTCCACTCCACGGTCGATTGCAGAAGTCAGCGTGATTCCAGTCGACGACGTTTCGAGAGCTCTTCCATAACCCGATCCCCCAACCACTGTTGTAGGAACACGAATTATTGAAAATCGTATTTTCATTGGAATTGACCAAGAGCAAACCGTTTTGAGCGGCAGTGGCTTCGCAATGGCTTACCAAACACTTTGAGCAATTCTCAAGCCAAATGCCGGCACCATAGTTGCGCCAAGAATCGAGGTCCCTCAAGTTCAAAAACGTATCAATCGGCTTCCCTTCGTTACCCATCTTGATTGCCCGGCTGAGATTAGCAGAGCAATTCAGTAGACGCACATTTGTACAATTTTTAAGCAGAATATTTATACGAAACCCGGAAACATTGACATTCTTTACCGTTAGATCTTTGCACCCATCCAACAAGAGCCCGGTGCCCGTGAAATTGGATTGACCCGACAGATCTTTGCTTGACTTGAGCAAACGAGCACTGAGGTCGATCGATTGGTTGCTCGAACGAATCACCCATGCCGAAGTTCCATCTTGAGCCGGTACCACGTGTGTCCCAGAGCTGGGAAGTCTCTGGCCGTCTATTACGGTTGGCTTGGATTGGCTCGACTTTACGATTGAAGCGGGTTCGGAGAGACTGTCGTGCAAAGGCGCGAGAAGAGCGAGGATAAGGTAAGGAAACATAACTTTGTCTAGAAAAGCAAAGGTCGTTCGCGCTTTCGAATATTGAGAGCCAAAGCGACCGAAGACATGCACATCCACATTGCGGTTCCACCGTAGCTAATAAACGGTAGCCACAAGCCCACGACGGGAAGAATATGGAGCACCATCGCGATATTCACGAATGTATGGAAGCTAAGAGCTGCAAATAAGCCCGCGACGATCATCTTGTAGTAAGGATCGGTGGCTTGCAACATGACGAGCCAAAGGCGATAAAAAAAGAAACCATAAGCCGCCAACACGAGCGTACAACCGATGAGGCCTCCCTCTTCTCCCATCACTGTGAAGATGAAGTCATCGTGCTGTTCGGGGACAAAATGGCCTGCTTTTCTTTCCCCATGCAGAAAGCCAACTCCGGTGACACCGCCCACAGCGAAGGCAATTTCGGCTTGGTCTGTTTGATACGACTTACCCTTTGATTCGTGAGAGGTCATTCCTAGAAGCCTCTCCACTTGGTAGCCGTGCAGTAATTTTCCAGAGAATCCTAAAACTCCAACGACCAGAACCAGGGCTACACCGAAGAATGCGAAATTCTTGGCTGGCACTCCGGCAACCAATGAAATGGCGATCCAACTCACCAAAATGACCATCGCCGCGCCGAGATGCGGTTGACTAAGAATGAGAGCAAACGGTACCGATATGTGCAACAAACCGAGCCAGAACGTAGACGGTTTCTGCATCAGATGTTGGCGATTGGCATAAAAAGCAGCCAACGTCAACACGGTTAGGATCTTGGCCATTTCGCTGGGCTGAAACTGAATGGGTCCCGCTTGTATCCAACGTTCAGCACCTTTCTTGTGTGCACCGACCACAAAGACTGCTAATAGCGTGACGATATTCAGGCCATAGATAAAGTTTACGGCTCGTCGCCAAATGATGGGTGGTGTGAAGGCAAAGACAGAGAAAGGCAACAACCCGATGGCAGTGTTCAACAGTTGCTTCTTGAAATTTGCGCCGTTATCGTGCGTGTAACCCTCGCTGTAGAGAGACATCATTCCGATGCTAATCAGGAACACGGTTGCGATGACGAGCAGCCAATCAACTTTTGGGACGCGCCTTTGTTCCGAGCCGTAACCAGGCATCGGGGATAATCCAGCAAGCGGGTTCATTCCGATGGCATACCTCTCGACACGTGACTTCGCCTTTTCTGATCTAGCCTTTGGGCGCTTCCATGCTGATGAGATGGTAGGAAACGACGTTTGGCTTTTTACTTCGCCCTAGAGTGATCTTGTCAGTCCATTCAACTAATCCAAAACCCTTTGCATAGATGGCAGTCTGATCGTAGGAGAGAGCAGAAATTCCTACTCCTATGCGGGCGATCATCTTAACTTCGATTGCCTCAACCTTCTTGCCAAGAACATCGCGCATACCCAGCGATTTTGATTCTCCATGAGTTAACAAACGTTCGCCGTCTGGACCCACCATCGTTCGCCCAGAATAGTCCCAACTCGAAGACTTCGGTCCAACCTTAAAAAGGATCATTGGAGGAGTCAGGGGATGTTTGATGTCGTAGGCAATAACCGATACTTGATCGGAGTCAACTCGATAATAGGTCGAAGCAACTTGCCGACCGGCTTGCTTGTCAGTGACTGCGTAAACGGGCACGCCACCCATATCCAGCGGAGAGCCGACTACGCGTTCAATTTGAGCCGTTCCACCCTTTTCTTCAAAGGTAAACACTGTTCCCGGCTTCAGAGGGAAAAAATCAGCAGCCATTGGGCTTTGAAGAACGAGGCCGAGAATCAGAGTTGTAATCATTAGTGGTGAGTCTCCTGAATCGTTAAAGACTCCGTCTTGCCGTCTGGGTTCGTTGTCGTCAGATCAGCTTTGACAGTTCCTATCCCCTTGACATACCAACTACGTGAAACCGTTCGAACGTTCTTTCCTCTCAGTTTGCCTTTACTCGTTTGTTCGACAAGAAGCGCGTTGTCATATGTCCCGCCCTTCGTTTTTACTTTCTGGATTCCAACGACCTTGCAGGTTGTCTCCATATCCATCTCAGAGTCTTTCTGATCGGACGTGACATGAAAGTTCCATTTATCGCCAGGCTTAGGAGACGCGGGCAGTTCCATCGCATGAGCGCTCAGTTTCGCTACCGAAGAGGAGTTCGTATAGACTCCATCCTTCTCCACCGACACTTCGTCGGAACCAAGGATGGAAAGTTTGCCGGTTCGTTCGATCTTATAGGTGGCCTTGCCATCTTTGACGCCAATCAGAGTCACGGATTGAGATCCGGTGATGACATCGGGGCGACCGCTAGCGACCAATTCCATATCAACCGGCTTCGTGTTTGTTAAACCCTCATATTCATAGCCAGCATGCTTCAATTCAGGTGGAACAACCGCGGTGACCACTCCACCCGAAACTCCCGCAACATCGCCGTCTTTCTTGGCTGACGTCGCAGGATCGGTGGAAGATGCGGTGGATGGGGTCGTTGGCGGCTTAGGTGCCTCAGTGGAACCAACGGCCGGATCTGCCTTCTTTACTTCTGGCTGTGACTTGGTAGAGGTGCCATTGTCAGCACTCTTTGAATCCGAATTACAACCGACCATAAAGGTCGCGATAACAAGAATGGCCGCGTACTTTCTCATGTTCACCTTTCAATACCGAATCGTTTTACTTTTTGTGCCGGTTCAGAGCGTTCACAACATCTTGCACCAAACGCTCATCTTGCATTTGAGTGATCGTAAGTTCACCTTGAGCCAATTCATGATTGATCTTAGGGGCTGCGAAAGCAATACCATCCTTGATCAACATAATTTGCGTGCCAATCCGATCTTCCGAGAATCGCCAAAGTCGTCGGCGTCCTTCATCGGTCAACTGAATCGTGATCTCATAAACTTTTCCGTTGGTCGTGTCTACGCTTCGGTAACTTGCGCTATCAATTAACGAATCGTTAATGACGACCTGAGCACTCTCAAGGATATGCTGCGGGTAGTTTGCCAATTCCTGAGCGTTCCCCTTTGATAAGCGAGTTTCAATGGACTGGCGGATATTCTCTCGGCTTTTGGGATTTTCCAAAGCCGCCTTTGCTTCTTCTCCGTAATATCCACGGATCGTGTCGATATTGACCTGCTTGTCTGCATATCGCTTCTCAACTGTTTGAAGCATCGTCGGTTTGTACGGCTCTTGGAACCGACCGACTACTTGAGTAGGTTTGCCGGCAATCTCCACCATAACTGGAACAGGCTTGTCAATGATAATGCCGTTCTCCATCGACGACCGGATCAGCCCAGGTAAAGGCGTTCCGTCAAGATTCATGTTTAGGTCGTGAACTAACTTAGCTTCCTCGACTTTATCTCCATCCAGTGCTTTCCTCAAGCGTTCGGCAGTCCAAACAACTCTCACCGGAGGCCAGGAATCGTTCTCGTCTCGGTCGTTGACCTTCATGATGAAGGAGCCAAGGGACTTGTTATTCCCCTTCAGAACTTCAAGCATTTCGCGGATGGGGATATGCTTTTTGATCGAACCTTCAGTTGCTCCGGAATCATCTGACGATGTACTACCGAACTTATCCGAAGCCTGAACGAGTTGAGCCATCTGGTTCACAACCAGGATCTTAAAACCCGCACCAGCGTTAATACCAACCATATTAACGGTGCCTGGCTTGATGGGTGCAAAGTGTTGCCCCATGATGACTTGCCTCATCGCGTACTGATATCCGTACACCGAGCCAGCAACAATAACCGTAAAACCGATCGCAATCTTAGTGGAACTTCGAAGCTTCATTCAATCACACCCGTACTTGCCAACAAAGATAGAGCGCCACAAGTTCTCAGGATTTGAAAGTGTACCGCCGTAAGTGCCTCGACCACTCTCTATTCGCTCGGGTTATACGTGTCGTACATCAACCCAGAGAAATATGAAACGATCAAGGTCAGTCCGATCGACAAGCCGGAAGCGGGTATCGCTGCGATAATCGGGTCAACGTGAAGCAGGTAGTGAAGGAGAGAAAATAGACCCGCTCCCGGTGCTCCGAGGATCACCATCCCCAAAAGAATCAAAATGCCCCGAAATCCGCGTTGCGAAGCATCTCCAGCATCGGGAAAAGCGATTGTGACGAGAAATACCGTTCCGGAGACCAGCAAACTGAACCCCAATACAAGAATGAGGGACGCCAGTGAGAAATCCCACAACACGGGTCGGAATGCGATGACGAGGAGCGACGAAATCACCGCGAATAATAGGTTTGGAATGCACTTCGAGGCGATCTCCCAGAAAACGGTGCTCGAAGGTCGAAACGGTAACGGCTTTTGAAAATCCACGCGCTTCAAGAGTTCGGTGAATCCACTCACCGCACTATTCATGGTGACCATCAACACGCTTACCGCCTGCATCACCAGAATCACGCTGCCGGTTGCTTCGATGACTCCCTTTCGAGTCACTTCACTTAAAGCAAACACGGGTCCAAGAGTCATTAATATTTGAAGCGGACCGAAGATAAGGTACAGATATTTCGCGCCTCTTAATTGGAGCAGAATTTCTTTCCAAACCAGCGCGCTGGCACCTTTAAATCGCATGGATCCAATCCATCGACTAAACCGACCGACCTTTACCTTGCCGCTTTTAGCTTGGTTGGCGATTAGGCCATACATGTCGTTGTTGCGTCGCATTGCAAGCAACTCCGAACTCCCGAAGCCCTTAACCGCAGCCTGATCGTACATAAACGGAATTTGAGTTAAAGCGATCCATAAGCTCGCAACGCTGGTTAGGACCAAAATGGTGATTCCAGAGGCTACTTGCATCAGGTCACCTTGGAATGCGCCGGTGACCATCCGAGTTGCAGCCGTCGCACAGAAAAAGACCGATCGCACGGGAAGACTCTGGGCACATCGCATGGCTGTGCTCCACGAGAGATCGGATCGAAGGTTGACCACAAAATACAGCGCTGTGCCGATGACGATGGCAAAGACCGTCCGATCGATGATCTTTTTGTTGCGGTCAGCGAGCAGATCACTTCGATTAACGAAAAAGCCTACGGCATAGCCCATGGTCACGAAGGCGAACGACATGAGCAACCAAGCCAGGGCCCCGACGGTTCTCACGAGCGGACCATTGCTGCTCATTCCCGCCAGAAATCCCTGCAAAACCATGATCGAATTTCGTCCTCCAAATATCACAAGGATGAGAGGCGTTAACAGGGTGAAGAGATAGTCTCGAATAAGCCTTAGAAGCATCACGAGACGAGGGCTGACGGGAGTTGGAAAAAGGACATCTACGTCCGACTGCCTAAACCCACTTCTCGGGGCCAAGAATGAAATCATCAGCATCAATGACATCACCGCATAAAAGGCAAAAATGATGACATCGGCTTCACTGCTAGAAAAGCTGTAATGAGGCAAACCTTGTGGCAAGCCACGACCGCTCCTGCCCATCGGTCGAAAAACCAGGAAGGCATAGTAAGCAATCGCAAAGAGCAGAGTAAACAACCTCCTACCGGAAGTGACTGCTCGTTTGATGCCGTTATAAAACGATCTAGAGGTGAGAAATAGCAGGGCTTGCATGCCCATCCTCCGTAAGCGCTAGGAAGACTTCTTCCAGACTCTGCCCCTCTCGGCTACTTAGTTGTTGAAGTTGCTCAAGCGTGCCTTCGGCAACCTTGCGCCCTCGGGCTACGATAATGACCCGATCGCAGAGTTTCTCGGCGGTATCCAGGAGGTGAGTAGAAATGAGGATGGCAGCACCATTCTTTCTCTGGCGCAAGAGCTCATCCTTAAGTTCCCGAGCCCCGGCGGGATCGATTCCAATCATCGGCTCATCGAACAGCAGGACATTGGCGTTGTGAATGAGAGCACAGGCAACGGAAAGCTTTTGCCTCATACCCTTACTCAAAGTAGCTACCAACATATCCTTCTTTTCGGTGAGGTCATATCGAGCGAGAAGTTCGTCACGAAGCAACTCGTACTGGTCGAGGGTGTTGAAACACATCGCCACAAAACGGAGGTGCTCATCGACGGTCAGTAATTCGTAGAGCGACGGTACTTCAGGGACAAAAGCTAAGCCCTTCTTGGCCTGTGCTTGGTCGGCAACGACATCATAGCCGTTGATTCGAATGGCCCCTTCGGTCGGTTTGAGAATGCCTGAGACACAACGAAGCGCCGTCGTCTTCCCTGCTCCATTGGGCCCCAGTAAGCCAACGATTTCACCGGGAGAAATGGTAAAGCTTAAATCGTCTACCGCCCGAAACTGCTTGTATTGCTTAACGAGTCTGAAAACCTCAAGCATGAATGCATTGGGTTGTACCTTCAAATTCCCAATAAGCTTGTTCAAAGCATTTGGCTCAACATGTTCGGGTCGAGTCGCGGTATCCTGCCGACGAATGGTCGTTTCGGTACTTGGATCTGGAAGTTGGGGAACCGCTCTTACAATTCTTCTCGCTCGGAATGGGCATGAAGTCACTCTTGTCGGAAGGAACAAGACGGAGTTGACGGATATGGGTGAAACCCATCACAACTATCGATACCTTCCTGAATTTGAAATTCCTGAATCGGTGCACTTTGCGAGCTTTGGTGACACCATTCGTCATCCTGAAATGACGGTCATCGCCGTCCCTTCATCCACCGTAAGAAACGTGCTGAGCTCCATCTCGGGCAAGCACGATTTGGTCGTAGTGGCTTCAAAAGGACTTGAAACCGAATCGTCAAAAACGATGTGCCAGGTGGTGGAAGAAGTCCTACCGGGGGCTCACATCGGCATTCTCAGCGGTCCAAACCTTGCCGTAGAAATCGCCAGGGGAGTCCCGACAATCGCCATGGCAGCATTCACAAATACTCTCGCGGCTGAAATGGTTCGAGACGCCTTCATGTGCAAGACCTTTCGAGTAACAACAACAACCGACGTCATTGGAGTCGAACTTGCAGGCGCACTTAAAAACGTATTAGCGATCGGCGCCGGGATGTCCGATGGGCTGGGATTTGGCGACAACACGAAAGGAGCATTTCTCTCACGAGGTCTTCTTGAAATGGCAAAGCTTGGACTTGCAATGGGGGCGTCGATGGAAACGTTCCTCGGACCAGCCGGCGTAGGAGACCTTTTCGCAACTGCTGCCAGCAAGTTGTCCCGAAACTACCGTCTTGGCAGAGCTCTGGGTGAGGGGCATACCCTTGAAGCGGCCCTCAAAGATCTTGGCCAAGTTGCGGAAGGAGTTCCAACCAGCCACGCAGCGGGCGCTCTCGCACTCCGGCACGAAGTCGAGATGCCAATCTTCGCTGCCGTAGAAGCCGTCCTGCGAGGAAAGATCACACCGACTCAAGCAGTCGGCATGCTCATGGATCGGGGATCTCGAATGGGAGATTTTCTCGGTTAGACCAAACTGACCGGCTGACCAGTCTCGACGCTCTTGTATCCGGCAATCGCAACTCGGGCTGCCTGCATTCCATCAAAACCACTTACTGAAGCGGGGCGGTCCTCAAGAACTGCGCTAACGAACTCCGCAACCATGGCCGCATCGAGGTCCGTTCCAAACCCATGAGAAACGTGCGTCACGTCTCCAAACGCATAGCGTTGAATGGACTGTCCGAACATATCGAGTTCGATAACGCCCTTTTCACCCACCACGTTCATCGTGACGTCGCCCCAGGTGTGATAACTCATCGGACGAGACCAACTTGAATCAAGGGTAGCAAATATTCCACTACCGAAGACCATGGTGATCATCGCGGTATCTTCCCAGTCTTGGCCGTAAACATTGTTACCAATCTGTGCCTGTACACTGATCGGCTCTTCGCCCAATAGATCACGCAAAAGGTCAGTGACATGAACGACATGATCGATCATGGCGCCGCCGCCGGAGAGGTCTTTCTCAACAAACCAACTAAACGGACATCTGCCGCGATTGGTCGCGCAAATCGCTTGAATAGCACCGATCTCACCGTTTGCAACGCGAGTTTTAAGCTGTTGAAACGCGGGCGAAAAACGGCATGGAAAGGCTGTCATCAGCTTCACTCCGGCTGCTTCAACTGCATCCAAGATCTGCTGACCGTGTTCTTCGGTAGCCGCTAGCGGTTTCTCGCAAAGGATATGTTTGCCAAGTTCCGCAGCCTTCACCGCCAATTCGGCGTGACGCATGTTTTCGCTTGTGATGACCACCGCATCGACATTTGCCATCAGCTCATCGAAACTTTCCCAGAAAGGGATGTTGTTTGGGGTGGCAAATCCAGATCCCCGTTCGACGTTATCATCCCACATACCGATGAGTTCGACTTCGGGATGATTCTTACAGGCATGGGCATAGCCCCCGACATGAAGGTGTGCAGCAGTTAACAGGCCGACTCGAAGAGGCATAAGCATATTTTCCCACTTTGAAGGCCTTCCAAGTGTATGCTCCGTCGTTGATGGCAGATATTGTTGTTCAACCGCTGGAAGAAAAGTACCTTGCGGGGTTCCACACGGTTCGATCGTTGACTTACAACAATGGTGACCCCATTCCCGCCGAACGGCAAGTGATGGACTCGCCAGGGAACAAATCGTTTATTGCCCGAATCGGTGAAGAAGTCTGCGGTGCCTGCACGATCCTCGAAATGACGGCGACGCGGGGACCCGCACTTCTCAAATCAGCCGGAGTTGCAGGTGTTGCCGTTCTCCCAGAGTTAAGGAAGAGTGGAGTTGGCAGCACAATGATGTCTTGGCTGGTCTCTCACCTTCGTGAAACCGACGTTCCCCTAGCTTCGCTCTATGCCTTTCGAGAACCGTTCTATCGAAAGTTTGGTTACGAGGTTGTCGGCAAAAGGCTCAAAGTTTCCTGCCCTACCCATCGATGGCCACGCATCGAGTCCGACCTCCCCGTGCGACGGCTAGTGCCGTCCGACTGGATGGAATTGCACGATTGCTATCGCAAGTTCAGCCACTCACGCAGTGGACTTAACATGAGGAATGAGTATCTGTGGCTTCGAGTTTTGGGCGAGAACCGACCATTAACCATTTATGCCATCGGAGATCCAGTCGAAGCCTACGCAGTTGTTTCTCACCAATCCAGTTTTTGGACGACCGACCATCTTTCGGAAGTGGTGTGGTCGACCCGGCGAGGTTACGAGGGACTCATTTCGATGCTCGGCGGCCTTGCCATCAACAAGGCGGGCCTAAGTTGGTTCGAACCATCCGACGGCCCTTATTACAGTCGCTTTTTGGATGCAGGAGTTGAAGTAAAAGTGGATCGCCCGGTGATGTTCCGCGTGACCGATGTCCCTTCAGCTCTTTCCCAGCTTGTTCCCCATGAGTCGATATCAGGAACGTTTTCGCTCGAAGTAAACGATTCCATCGAGCCGGCAAATGTGGGTCCTTGGAGAGTCGAGTTTTATGACGGGAAAGTCGAGGTTACTGCCGAGACCGGTAGCAAACCAGCGGATCTCTCAATGGGAATTCATGCTTTCACTCAGGCATTTTTAGGAGAGCCAGGACTTACCCAACTTCACGCGAACGAACTTATTGATGTTCGATCTAATGAAGGATTGAGACATGCAATGATCCTGATGCCGGACCAGGCGACCTGTTGTATGGATTTCTTCTGACCTAAGTGCCCGGTTTTAGAATTTATTCCTTTCCTTGCAGGAGGGGAATTCATGGGTGTCGAATGGTGCTAGCAGGAAGAATCCATGGCAAGCGTATTCGCAAACCTAATATTAGACGTTGGGGACATTGACCGCTCCTTGGTTTTCTACCATGAGATGTTGAACTTGCCGATCGAGCGACAAGAGACCTGCGACGGGCATCGTCTCGCGTATTTGCATGCAGGCCAAACTGAGATTCTGCTGCTTCAGCAACCCAAAGATGAACAAAATCCAACCCTGCATCGCAGTGGTGGTCTCGTCATGAAGTTTTATGTTCGTGGTATCCGGACCATTGCGGACTTCTTTGTGGAACGTCGAGTGACCGTGCTGCAGGAATTAGAAATGCCTAGCTTTGGTGAGAGGACTCTTTTGGTTGCTGATCCCGACGGATATGCCGTCCTGCTCGCGGAGCCAGTCGAAACTCTTAACTAGACTGGTGCGGCCAGTTTCCAGACATCATTTCTCCCATCGCTTGCTCCATTTCGATTTCCGAATTGGAGTATCGCGACTTGACTGCGAGCCTGTCGACTTCCATCTTGTTTTGGTTGAGTTTGGCTTTTGCGTCGAGCCGCTCCACGATCAAACGAAATACGACGAGTCCCTTAAGTAGCTTGCGATGGTAGTCCACATCCATACTTTCAGGCTGATCAGTCGATAGATAAGGATCAAAAGCATTCACCATCGTACTGAGGTGACTGAGAGCTGCATCCTCATCAAGGATGAGTTCGCTTCGACAATAGGCATGGACTGATACGTAATTCCACGTCGGAACATTGGGTCGAGTTGAATACCAACTCGGCGACACGTATCCATGTGGACCGTGGAAAATCACAAGACACTTGGAGTCGGAATCCAGCATTTGCCAGTGTGAATTAGCGCGAGCCATGTGCCCCATCAAAACAATTGGCTCGGAATTCTCAACCAAGATTGGAATATGAGTTGCAGTGGGTTCGAGGCTACCGTTTGAAACCAAAATCGCGAACGGATTCTGTTGCATGATTCCGATTGCAATCGATTGATCCTCAATGCGATGGACGGGGGAGATATACATAACTGGCTAGCTTGGGTCGGTTATTGATTTTGGGGGTTCAATTGTGCGGGAGCGGACCAATCGCTCGCGATAATCGTTAAATACGCAGATCGATCTCAACCCGAAAACCTGAGAAACCGTAACCGCGGTTTCCCAATCTTGTGGGTTTACTTTTGAATCCTTACAACGTTTGGATTCTGAGTCATATCTTGCACAGTCCCGACAGTACACTGATGATCACGTTAAGAGGATTTTGATGACGACCACGGCGCTTTTACTTGGCCTAGCAATACAAACCACCGCGAAGGACAAGCCGACCCTTCAATACTACCAACAGACATTCGTGATTCGCCTTTCAAACCATGTTGAACGGGTGCCATTGGTGGAACCAAAGCCGAAAGCTCCCCTTTTCGTTACCTTTCGAAAAAACGATACCTATGCTGTTTGGGATGATCGAGGCTTGACCGTCAGAAAGAAATCGAAAGTCTCAAGCAGTCATTTTGAAGATATTGCGGTTTCTCCTAAGGCATTCAAACACGACGAAATTTTAAAAACGCTGGATCGCATTCAAGAGGGTCAGAGGACGAAGGAAGCGAGTGGTATCTCAGGCGCTCGAAGAATCGGCAATCACGCATTTTTCTTAGTACGCTGGGATGAGAAGAACGGCAAGCCATGGTCGGAAGCACTTGTCAGTGTCGATATGGTCGCAAAGAAGCCGGTCGCACAATTCCTAGGCAAATTCGAGGGACTTTCGAGCGGAACCAAACCGATTGATGAAAAGCTCCAGATTGTTGAAGGCAAGCTAGGAATCGTAAGCCACACGAAGGATCGCTGGGGACTCGCAACCTACGACCCTGCAACCAAAGAGTTCGAATTCCACCCATTGGGCGGAAACCTCGTTTCCTTCGAGACGCTCAATCCGACTCAAGGATTATTTGTTGAGACCTCATCTTACGGAACGACGATCGCTGGTCGCGTGGATTTGATTTCGGGAACGCGTAAGATTTTTTATGAAGGCCGCGAGCAAGTTAGGTATGTCGATTTACTCGACCCGATCGTGGTCCTCGGAGTTGCTGGCGGGAAAACCAAGGTGGTGAACTGCACGACTGGGCTTGAACGAGTCCTCCCCTTTGTTCTAGACGCCAGACGCGCCGGCGAAGATATTTTGCTCTGGACACCTTCAAGTTCGCCTAAAGCGGCTTGGTTGCTGTCACCGAAGACTTGGGAGCCTGAGGCCCGATGGAGAGCCCAGTAATCTTGGTCCGCTTGTCAAAAGTTAGCGACTACTCGAATCAACCTCTCGTAGAAAGCGACGAACTCACCCAATCCGGGGAACAAAAGAGGAAATATGGCAGAAGAAGTTAGAAAAATTGACGATCACGGGCTCGACATCTTGTTCCGATCCGCGAGAACATTTTATAAGTGGCAGGACAAGCCCGTCTCAGATGAACTGATTCACGAGCTCTATGAACTCATGAAATTCGGTCCCACGAGCGCTAATGGATCGCCGGCACGAATCGTTTTTCTTAAATCGGATGAGGCCAAAGCAAGGTTACTTCCCGCCCTTTCGCCCCTCAATGTTGAGAAGAGCCGGACAACCGTTGTGGTCGCAATTGTTGCTTACGATCTGGAGTTCTACGAGCATTTCCACAAGCTTTTTCCGCATGCAGACGCCAAAAGCTGGTACGTCGGAAACGAAGCCCTTATCCTTGAGACCGCTCTTAGAAATAGCTCCCTCCAGGGTGCCTACCTTATCATGGCGGCGCGATCCCTTGGGTTGGACTGCGGTCCAATGTCAGGGTTTGATTCGAACAAGCTGAATGAAGAGTTCTTCCCCGACGGTAAATGGAAGGTGAACTTCATCATCAATATCGGATATGGAGATCCAACCACGACGTTCCCACGTGGTCCAAGACTCGACTTTAATGAAGCCTGTCGACTTCTGTAATCTAGGGATTCAACTGTCTATTTGGACCAAGGCAGCCCATGTCTTGGTCCTTTCTATTTGATCCTCCCTAAGTGGGAACGAGCCATACGGTCCTATTTGCCCAGGGTTTGGGAGCCTGCTGGCAAAGTACACTATCACAATGACCTTTCCCGAGTTGGTTCAACCGCTTATTGAGCGGAAGGATCTCACTGAACAACAAGCGGGACTCTTGATGCGCCACTTGATGAGTGGCGAAGCGACGGATGCTCAAATCGGGGCGGTTTTGTTTGGGCTTCGCATGAAGGGATGCACCACCCACGAATTGGCAGCGTTTATTCGCGTTCTTCGGGAAAAGGCAACCATTCTCGACCACGAATACGAAGACCTTGTCGATACATGTGGCACTGGCGGGGGATCAGAATCCTTTAACATTTCAACCGCGGCCGCCATCATAGCTTGCTCGGCTGGGGTGCGGATCGCCAAACATGGCAATCGAGCCGTAACCAGTAAATGTGGAAGCGCCGACGTTTTAGAAGAGTTAGGAATTCCTATCCGCAGCGAACCTGAATGGTTAGCTCACACCCTTGAAACTTCACGGATTGTGTTTCTCTTTGCTCAAGCACACCACCCCGCCATGCGATTTGTGGGTAAGGCTCGGAAGGAGTTGGGGATGAGAACCGTATTCAATCAGCTAGGACCTCTCCTTAATCCAGCCAGGGCGAATCGCCAACTTATCGGAGTTTATGACCCAGGACTGATGCGCAGTATGGGGGAAGCATTAAAGGTGCTCGGTTCCGAACGTGCGCTCATCGTTCACGGAAAGGATGGGCTTGACGAGATTTCACCCGTTACGCCGACTGAGTTCGTCAAGGTCTGGGATAACAAAGTGACGTCCGGGACGTTGCATCTCTCCGATTTCGGGCTCAAGCCGATTGATCCTGTCGCCCTAACACCCGGGAATAACGTTCAGGAAAATGCGTCCATCCTACGGGAAGCGGTGAACGATATTCAATCGCTTCGTGCTCAAGCCGTGCTACCGAGCGCGGCCGCCGCAATATGGATTTCTGGACTCGAAGATCGACTACCCGATGCGGTTGCCCGGGCCAAGTCTGCGATCGAATCCGGACTAGCAAGCGCAAAACTCAATGAATTAATTCAGATTGGATTTAGCAAATGAGCGTACTAACCCGAATATTCGAACAAAAGGCTGAGGAAGTTAAAGCCGCCAAGTCGCTCGTATCCACTCAAGACCTAATCTCGATTGCCAACGAATCCGAAGCTCCGCGGGGATTTCGAAACGCGTTAAGCCAAGTGAGTGGCCTTGCGCTCATTGCGGAAGTTAAAAAAGCCAGCCCTTCAAAAGGACTCATCCGTCCTGACTTTGATCCAGTTGCAGTTGCGAAAGCATATGAAGCTGCCGGCGCAACCGCACTGAGCGTACTAACCGATCAAAAGTATTTTCAGGGTAGTCCTGATAATCTAAAACTCGCGAAAGCCAACACTTCCCTCCCTTGCCTTAGGAAAGACTTTGTAAACGACCCCTATCAGGTTTATGAAGCGAGAGCTTGGGGTGCCGACGCGGTGCTCCTTATTGTCGCGGCTTTGCCGGAGGGCTTATTGAAGGACCTCCATGACCAAATTCTGGAACTCGGAATGGATGCTTTGGTTGAAGTCCACTCGGAAGATGAAGCAGAGATTGCAGTTCGCAACCAATTCCCACTTATCGGTGTCAACAACCGCGATCTCAGCAACTTCGAAACATCGCTTTCTGTAAGCCAGCGATTGCTCCCGGGAATTAAGGCATCTGGGGCTTTGGCGGTCAGTGAAAGTGCTCTTGAGACAAAGCAAGATCTTGATCTCGTTCAGGCTGCGGGAGCTCAAGCAGTCCTCATCGGAACGACTTTCTGCGCCGCTCCCAATATCGAATCGAAAGTACGTGAGGTTATGGGTTGGTAACTCGAATCAAGATTTGCGGGTTTACTCGCCCACAGGATGCAGAAACAGCGATCGATCTAGGAGTCGACGCATTAGGATTCATTCACGAGCGTACCAGCCCTCGGTTTATTGGGGATGGTGAGCTTAAATGGGTTGCGGCATTGCCACCGTTTCCGATTAAGATTGCTGTCTTTGGAGTCGTCGACCGTCCGGTAGCCAAAGGATTGTTCGATGTCATTCAAGGTGTGGAATGGGATGTTTATCCCGAACCCTCATCCAAACGGATTCATGTAGTGCGTCCAAGACCGGGCCAAAAAGCAGAAGATGTGATGAACGGGATTGTCCCCGCATCCGCCATTCTCATCGACGCATTTTCCACTTCCGCTTACGGAGGAACAGGTAAACGAGTCAGTCTTGATTTCGCCGCGGAAGTGGTCGCGAAATCACATGTTCCGATCATCTTGGCGGGTGGTCTCGACCCGGACAACGTTGCAGAAGTCATCAAGGTCGTGCGCCCATTTGCGGTCGATGTTAGCAGCGGCGTGGAAGCAAAACCTGGTGTGAAGGACCCCATCAAGATGCGAGACTTCGTTCAGGCGGTGAGATCGACTTGGAGCTAGACAAAGGATCTCTTATCGCAGAAGCTGAATCTTTAAGCAAGTCGGGAGCGCTGGAAGAATCGGAGGCCTTGTGTAGAAAGGTCCTAACCTCTGAGCCGGGAAATATCCACGCTAACGTGCTTCTTGGGTCAATATATGCTCGCACCGGACGCGGTCACCTCGGATTGCCGCTACTAAGGTCAGCCCTCCAACTTGAACCTGATCAATTCGAAATCCACTACTGGATTTCAGTGATTCACCAGACAATGGGAGCGCTACCTGAGGCTTTGACTTTCGCCAAGAAAGCAGCCGATTTGTCACCCGACGATGCGATGGTCCAGGCCAATTTAGGCTTATGCTTCCTCAATGCCTATGCATTGAACGATGCGGCTAAACATCTCAAGAAAGCGGTCGAGTTGGACTCGAGCGAGGCTGTTTACCATCACAACTACGGAAACTGTCTTAAAAAACTTGGTCAAGAGAACCAAGCAATGGAGCAGTATCGGATCGCGATTTCTTTGCGACCGGATGTACCCAATTCGCTTGTAATGCTTGCTGAAATCTTGACGCAGAAGAAGCTTGCGGCAGAAGCAGCCGAGTGCATTCGTCTTGCGTTCGAAACAGCACAGAACAAACCCGCGGCCTACTACCACCTTGCAAAATCCTTGGTGGACTCGGGTTTACACCTGGATGCTGAGCAAGCAGTTTCAAAAGCAATCAGTCTTGAATCTAACGTCGCGGCTTCCCATGCCTTGCTCGGCAACATCCTTCAACAGCTAGGAAGATTTGACGAAGCAGTTGCCAGTTTTCAAACGGCTCTTGAACTTCAACCGACACGTGCGCCTGTCTACTTCGACATCGTTTCTTGTAAGCGAATCACAGAGGCTGATCAGCCAATTGTTGATCGTATGCTTGCCTTGGTCCAAGAGCGAAGCCTGTCCACCTCTGACCGTAAAGCTCTGCATTATGCTTTGGGCAAAGCCTATAACGATTTAGGCGATTATCGCAAAGCCATGCGGCACTACGACGAAGCAAACGGTCACATGATGATGCTCAATGCCATCAAACCATTCGATCGAAAAGCCCACTCTGCAAGTTTTGATTCAGTCATTCAGACGTTTACGCCCGAGTTTTTTGAAACTCATCGTGAGTTTGGCAACGAATCTGATCTACCGATTTTGATCGTTGGCATGATCCGCTCAGGAACGACACTGGTTGAGCAGATTGTGTCAAGTCATTCCAGTATTGCTGCTGGCGGTGAGCGCACCTATCTGATGGAACGAGCTCAGTCCGTTATGGTTCCAATGAAAGGGGCTCCCCACATTGGCCCAGCACGGCATCTTGCTAAGGGCTACCTCGAGATGCTAAGCAGTGTTGACGAAACCGCCAAGCATGTCACCGATAAGATGCCGCACAACTTCGTTCATTTGGGACTGGTTCATCTTTTGTTCCCTAACGTAAAGATCATTCATTGTCGCCGAAACCCGGTGGATACCTGCTTGTCCATTTACACGACTCCTTTTCCTGAACCTCTCAATTTTGGCCACGATCCAGAATTGATCGTTTATTTCTACAAGGAATATCAACGATTAATGGAGCACTGGAGAAAGGTCTTGCCGAGTGATCGGTTCATGGAAGTGGACTATGAGGACCTGATCACCGATCGCGAGAACACGACTCGAAAGTTGGTGCAGTTTTGCGGGCTCGAATGGGAGGACAGTTTCCTCCATCACGAGAAGAATGAGGGTGCAATTCGAACGCCCAGCTGGTGGCAAGCTCGTCAGCCGGTCTATTCGAGTTCGATGGGCCGATGGAAAAACTATGAACCGTGGTTGGGCGAATTCAAGAAGCTCGCGTAAAGCTTGCAGGATTCTGTGCCCGAAACCAAGTTGCCGAAAACACCATGTTCTATGAGTACACGGACCCGTCGAACGAGGTAACCTCCACTTCGTATGGAGGCGTATCTCGGCATTCTCGTGCTCTTGGCCGTCGCAGCCGCACTTTGCGGCATTATGGTCACGTTGAGCTGGTTCCTCGGACCCAAGAAATTCACTGCATATAAGGCATCTCCTTATGAGTGCGGTGTGGAACCTTTGGGCAACGCCCGAGAACGATTTCCGATCAAGTTTTATCTGGTCGCAATTGTTTTCATCCTCTTCGATATCGAGGTTGTTTTCCTTTGGAGTTGGATGACCGTTTTCAAGAATGCAGACCGAGATTTCGTTGTCTTCAGCTTCTTTGAATTCCTTACATATATGGCTACTTGGCTCTTGGGCTATGTGTATGCGATTCGAGTTGGAGCCATAGATTGGGACGAGACAACCTCTCTTGCTCCTGAAAAACTTGGAATTGCCCACGCTGAAGCGGTAGCGCTCGAAAACCTGACCGTTGGAGAAGCTCTGTGAACCCAGTCGAAGAAACGCCCGTAGCAGAACCGGTTGTCGAAAAGGCGGAGGTTGCCAAAATCCGCGAAGCCTTCCCCGACGCCATCCTTAAAGTGAAGGAGTATCGAGGTGATACGTTCATCTGTGTCTGTCGCGAGGCACTCCCGGGAGTCGCCCAGCTTCTCAAAGACGACAGTGAACTCAACTACACTTACTTCTGCGAGTGCGTCGGTGCAGACTACAGCACCTGGAAGCATGAGCGAGATCTCGAAGAGCGATTCGAAGTTGTTTACAACTTGTACTCTGTGAAGAGTCATAGCCGTATATTCCTCAAAGTGGGAGTAAACGACGGGGATCGCATCCCTTCCCTCAAGTCACTGTTCCTAGGTGCGGAGTATCCGGAACGGGAAATAACGGACTTATTTGGAGTTCAATTCGAAGGTAATCAAAATGAAGGACGTTTCCTTTTGCCTGACGATTGGATCGGATTCCCACTTCGAAAGGAGTATCCGCTTGGAGGAGATGACGTCATCTTTGACGGCGGAGATCGAGGCCCTGCAATTGAAGATTTGATGATGCCTCACGCGGGTGAAAGCTTCGAAGGCAAGACAGGCTCCGAAGAAATCAGCGGTCGCTAAAACGCCCAAAATGAGAAAGAAGCCTCCTTAACAAAAGGGGGCTTCTTTTTGTTTAAAGTGATGGATGATCCATCCAAACCGCCACGTAACTTCTTAACAATTCATGGTTCATCACTGATAGCGCCCTAATCCCGAACCAATCAAGAATCCAGGGTGTCTACAATTGCGAAAATCTCCGCGAGTTTCTTAGAATTGCCTAAATCTTCTGTGAAGATATCCCCAAAACTTAACCGAAAGTTGTATAGTAATTCACCGCCGCGTAGGTAATGTGTTTTGGGTTGTTGCCCACACACTGTATCTAAACGTTGGATCCATATGACCGGGTTTGTCGGTCGAAATTATACGGAGGATTCCATGGTTCGAAAAGCTTTTACACTCATTGAGCTTCTAGTAGTTATTGCCATTATCGCGATTCTCGCAGCAATTCTATTCCCAGTCTTCGCACAGGCGAAGGAAGCAGCGAAGAAGACCGCTGCCCTTAGCAACGTCAAGCAGACTGGCACTTCATTTGCCATTTATACAACGGACTCAGACGATGTTTTCCCAACTGCCTACCGCTATACGCCAGGTACAGGTTGGAGATGGAACTACAACGTCAGCACTCCTTTGGGATGGATGGGACCATCTTTCGCACAGGGCCAAGCAGCTCGAATGGCAGAAGATGCTAGCCACTGGAGCAATTGTATCGCTCCTTACACGAAGAGCACCGGTCTTCTCCAAGGCCCTGGTCTTCCAAACGTAGACGTATACGGCTACCCAACATCAGGCAATGCAGGCCAGCTTGCTCCTCCTGCGCTTAGCAACTTGACTTTCAACGGTCTCTTGCACGCATGGTCAGCAACTGCAGTCGCAGCTCCTTCACAGCTCCCACTCATCTGGGAAGGCCGTGGTAAGGGCAACGCTGTTGGCGCATCGCTCGCTAACCCAGCTCTCATCTGCGCAGCTGGTTCCACAACTTGCACATATACCCCAGGCGGCGGCGTAGGCGGCGGAGCATTCGGCCTCTACAACTCAGCATGGATGTACAGCAAAGGCGGCAACTTCACGTTCTGCGATACTTCAGCCAAGTTCCGCAAGCTCGGCGCGACTCTCTCGCCAGGCAACACGGACTACAAGACCGATCCTTACACTGGTTACAATGCTCAGGGAAGCCCTGGCTACGTTTGGGTAGACAACTATAACTACCCATGGTTGTTCCGACCAGACTACGACTTCTCCCAGTAGAAGTAATACCGAGTTAAATCCGGTATAAATAAGAGTGGGTGTCCGGCTTGCCGTACACCCACTCTTAGGTGATAAGGAGACATTATGAAGAAAAGTTTAGTTTTGATTTCTTTGGTCGTTTTGGCGATGGTTGTTGTAGGATGCGCTCCACAAGAGCAAACGTCCGCAACAGCTCAGACCAAGCAGGGTGGAATGACGCCAGACGGTAAGAAAACCGAAAATGGCGCCGCCATGACTCCAGAAAAGTAACAGTTTCCTAAACTGACTTTTTGAAAGCGCTGTGTATTTTTACCAGCGCTTTCTGTATTCTAATAGCTGTGAAATTATTCGGTACGGATCTTGTTGTTCCTACATTCTCAATCTCGGGTTCAGCACAAAAATCTATCTCCCGTAAGCCTAGTCTTGTCGCAGGCTTCCTTGTTTTGCTCATCTCCGCCGGCTGCTCGCAATCGAAAGAAGACAAGGCACTCGAAAGAATTGCCAATCGCAAGGCACCTTCTTATCTTCGACTGGTGAATTTCAGCAGCAAACCAGCCTCTTTGCTCGTCAAAGGCCGGGTCAGTGCCCCCAACGTAGCGCCCCAAGCGTCCAGCGTATTTGGCATTGCGGCATCTGGCAAAGAGAAGATCAGTGTCAAAAGTGACGATAAATCGGTCTTCGAATCTGATATTGAATTGGCACCGGGAGCGGCAACTACCGTTCTTTTGACTGATAAAGGCGGCAAACTCATTGAGGGTGATCAAAGAAATGCTGAGGCTGGAAAGAGCAGCGTGCGTGCCATTGACGCGTCAGGGGAAGAAATCGCGAGCGTTCAAGCTGATGGTCAAGATCTGTTTAGCAAACTTCCTCCCGAGAGTGGTTCCGAAACGAAGCCAATTGCTGAAGGCCACCACTCTTTTACGATCAAAACTTCGAGCGGTAAACAAGTTCAAGTCGAAGGCGAATTTAAGGCAGGAGACTGCTATTCGATTCTGATCAATGTTGGATCAGCTGGTGCAACTGCTTCAATCGTCGGTAACAGCCCAATCCGTAAGCCAAATGCAGGCGGAATGTCTTCCGCAGGCTAGCAATCGTAACACCCACTCCACTTGAATGGCCCGCTAATTTGGCGGGCCATTCGGTTTTACATTAGGCCGATGCTATTTCAATCGGTAGTCCCGATTCGGCATATTCCATAAAGCCTCCCGGCATGTTCCTAATTTGCTTGGCCCCATGCTTCCTTAGGATGCTTTGAGCGATCATTGATCGCATTCCGCCTGCACAATGGACGATGATCAACTGATTCGTCGGTACAGAAGCTATTTGCTCTTCCAAATGACCTAAAGGGATATTAGTCGATCCAGGAATATGTCCGTGATCGTATTCAGATTTCGCCCGAACGTCTAGCACCATCGTATGTGGCAAGTGACCCACCTTGGCAGCGTCTTGAATGGAGATCTGAGACGTGACATAAGCATGTCCACGAGACTCTTCATAAAACCGGATCGCACTTGTCCCAACCCAGCCACGTACGTCGTCCAGTCCGATCATAGCTAAGTCATAAACGGCTTCCGCAGCTTGCTCGGCAGAATTAGCCAGCAGATGAATGGGGCGATCGAAGGGAAGGAGCCATCCCGCCCAATTGGGAAATGACTTACCAAGCGGAATATGGTAGGCACCTGGAATGGCGCCATGAGCAACTTCCGATACCGATCGAATGTCAACGATCACTTCCCCAGCGTCGAGCCATCGCAGGAGGGCGGCATCCTGTTCGTGGGATGGTGTCTTAAAGGCACCAAGGATGGCCGGCCCACTTTTATTCATCCGCTTCATGTGTTTGAAGTAAGCGGGCGGATCAGGTTGGCCCATGAGGATCGATTCCACAAACGCTTGCTCCTGGGTTGCTTTAAAAGCCCAGTTTGCCTTGGCTTCATATCCGAGCGTGGTAACGGGCACACCGCTCAAGCTCTTGCCGCAGGCGCTTCCTGCTCCGTGGCCCGGCCACAATATCAACTGCCCTTCGTAACGCGATTGGAACTGTTTCAATGACTGAAACATGCTTTTGGCTCCAAGTTCCATCGTCCCAGATACTCCGGCTGCTCGCTCAAGCAAATCTGGCCGACCAACATCGCCAACAAAGATGAAATCGCCCGTAAAACTTCCCAGCGGCTCATCTAGCGTCGCTTCGTCAACCAAAACGAATGAAATATGTTCAGGAGTATGTCCGGGAGTCCGGACAACATTGAGACGCACGCTGCCGGCACGAATCTCATCGCCATCCTTGACGAGTTTGACGTTCTCCTCATTAGAGAACTCGTACTTCCAGTCGCTGTCCCCTTCGTCGCTCAAATACAGAGTCGCCCCCGATGCCGCCGCCAGTTCGCGACTGCCCGACAAGTAGTCGGCATGGATGTGGGTCTCCGTTACCGCCGTCACCTTGACACCCTCGGCCTTCGCAGAGTCCAAGTATTGAGCAATGTCGCGATTAGGATCAATCACGATGGATTCGCCGCATCGGGGACACCCCACAAGGTAGCTCGCCTGAGCCAATTTCTCGTTATAAAAGCGTTTTAGAATCATACAAATGCCGAGTCAAATTCTCCAGTTCAGAATACATGTTTGAATCGCCTTTGCCAACCCGTTGGGTGTAGGCGATCAGAACGCTACAGCCCTGGGCGAAGCACAGGGGGTACCAAGGCACGCTGAATATCCCGACTCCGACAGAATCGCTAGGGCCGTGCGATCGGTTGAGCCCAATCTAAATAACCGACACTGTCCGAAAGACTCTTAACGACTCTCTCGGAGCGAAACTCGTGCCCAAATGCATTGCGGCGATTCAACTCCCGCCAAACTTACCACGTAGGCTAATACCGCATTGGCCTCCTGAGTTCACATGGTCGGCGTTAAACCTGTAGTACGAACTTTTCCACGATACGCATAGGTCGCGGAATATGTGGACCTCATTGCTTACCCCGTCACATGCCGTCACAGGGTGGGGAGACAATCTCGCAACCGGGCGGCGGAACCTTCCGGAGTTAGATCACGTTGGGCTTCGCCTAACAACTCGAATCCGACCATAAACTTTCGAACGGTTGCCGATCGCAAAAGGGGTGGATAAAAGTGAGCGTGCAGTTGCCAGTGCGGATGTTCCTTTCCGTCAGTGGGGGCACCATGCCAGCCCATGGAATAGGGAAAGGCTGTCTGAAAGAGATTATCGTAAGCGCCTAATCCAGACTTCAAAATGGACGCAAGAGCATTCCTTTCTACATCGTTTAGGTCTGGCAATCGCTGGACGGGTCTCTTGGGAACTAACAGATACTCAAACGGCCATATGGCCCAGAAAGGCACCAACAACACCCAATGTTCATTTTGATCGACGACTCGTTCAGCTTTATCGACTTCTTGCTTAACGAGGTCGACAAGCATGGAAGACTGGTGATGATCGAAGTAGCTTTTTTGACAAGCGTCTTCCTTGGCAACCTCGGTAGGCAGGTAGTCACAAGCCCAAACTTGCCCGTGAGGGTGAGGGTTCGAGGCACCCATTGAAGCACCTTTATTCTCAAAAATCTGAACCCACTTTAGGCGAGCCCCCACTTCGGTGACTTGGTCCGCCCACATGTTAACCACTTCCCTAATCGCGGAAGGCTCCATCTGAGCGAGCGTCAAATCGTGTCGAGGACTAAAGCAGAGGACTCGACATTCTCCGCCTACTGGTTGAGTCTGGAGTAAACCGTCGGTTGTCGTCTCGGCATTGGGATCTGGGGGCAATAAAGCCGCGAAGTCAT
The DNA here is from genome assembly GCA_903899015.1 of uncultured Armatimonadota bacterium. Lineage (GTDB taxonomy): Bacteria > Armatimonadota > Fimbriimonadia > Fimbriimonadales > Fimbriimonadaceae > Fimbriimonas. Next base: position 62,631 of record CAIUHP010000111.1, read on the forward strand.
TCTCGAACACGTATGTCGTCTCGTAGTTCGGGTTGACTTCACCATTCGCTCGAGTATTACCGGGGCATAGATAACATTTGGTATCGAAGGAGGGCCGATTGTCGGGCGGTAAGGTCTCAACCTGACCCAGCCAAGGTCGCTTTGTTCGATGGGGAGAAACAAGCACCCACTCATCAAGGAGCGGATTGTACCGGCGGTGTGGATTGTCCGAGAGATCAATCATGAGATCTGGAGCCGAAGACAGGACTTGAACCCGCGACCCGCTGTTTACAAAACAGCTGCTCTACCACTGAGCTACTTCGGCACGAACGAGATATGGTGACCCAAAACGGTCCCATGAATCAAGACATTTGGCGAGAGAGGGGAAAAAACTACACCTTTCCGCGTCTACGAGTTCGCACGAGCTTTGGTGAGCCATCCAATCCGTAACCCAATTTGTATCCGGGAGGAATATTCTTCAGCGCTTCGGCTAATTCCGAAGGCATCGATACCGCAGAGGATCTTCGACGAGTTCTTCGCTTACCGGGATTGAGTAGGTCGAAAGCCTCAGTCGCATCTGCATCTTTATCCAACGCATTAAGCTGCTTGGTATCGATTTCGTAAAGTTCAGACGATGCGGGAAACGATAGGAAGAGATAATTCGAACTACTCAGCATACGTGCTTTAACTGGCACTGAATATTTCTTTACTCCCACCTTGATCGACAGAACACCCTCTTTTTCCTGCGCCTTAAATTTAAGGGAGTTCTTTACGTTCTGTACCGTCTTCTTCAAATTAATCTCCTCTTCCACGCGTTTTTTAATATACTCCAGGCATTCTTTAATGAACCTTAAATAGTCCTAACTTCACAATCGAGATACAACGCGGCTCACTAGATAAGAACGTTATCAATTAGCCGTGTATTCCCGAGACGAGCAGCAACAATTAATGCACTGCCTTTTGAAAGGCTACGTGTAGGATGAGCGGTTTCTAGATCGATTAGTTCGAAGTAATCCACTTTAAATCCGTTCGCATTCAATACTTCGACCGATTGAAGTAAATGAAGTTCCGATACTTCTAAACCGGATGATGCTTTGATTTTGTCACGACACTCGGTTAGTTGTTGATACAGCATTGGAGCGATCGCGCGATTTTCCGGCGATAAGTAAACATTTCTACTTGACATGGCCAATCCGTCATTTTCTCGGGTAGTGGGCTGACGACTAAAAATCACCGGGATATTTAGGTCTTCTACCATGCGCTGAATAACGAGGCACTGCTGGAGGTCTTTCGCTCCAAAGTAGGCAATAGTCGGCCGCACGATGTTGAACAACTTGCAGACAACGGTCGCTACTCCCGCAAAATGAGTCGGCCGAACCGATCCTTCCCACAGCTCGGTAACTTCCGGAACGTGAATAGTAGTGGCCGCTCTTGGATAAATCTCGTGAGTGCTAGGAGCAAAGAGAATATCGACACCGACTTCATCTGCTAATGCGATATCTCGATCGAGATTGCGGGGGTAACGGTCGAAGTCTTCGCCTTGGCCAAATTGAGTTGGGTTGACAAACAGTGAGACTACTACCCGATCGGTCTCACGTCGAGCCGCCCGCATGAGATCAAGATGCCCTTCATGAAAGGCTCCCATGGTCGGTACAAACCCAGTTGTTAGTCCATTAGGGTGTTCGAGTGCTGCAATAGATGTTACGATTTTCAAAGCTTAAAATGGGTAGCGATATTAGCGAGACTTTTAAAAGCTATTGTCCTTCCCGGGAAACTGTCCAGTTCGAACGTCTTCCGTGTATTGGCTTAGCGCTGCAATGATGGCGTCATGTGCCTTCATATACTGCCGAGCGTGCTTCATCGGTTTAGGATTCAATCCGAGTACATCGTGAATAACTTGGATCTGTCCTGAACAATGAATGCCTCCGCCAATGCCAATAGTGGGGATTTCGAGTGCCTCGGTGATTTGTTGAGCGACTTCTGCGGGAATCAATTCCAACACGATCGCAAAAGCACCCGCATCTTGGACCCGAAGGGCGGCATCGACGACCGATTGCCCGCTACTGCCCTTGCCTTGAACTTTGAAGCCACCAAACAAATTGACCGATTGAGGAGTCATGCCGACATGCCCCATTACTGGCAAACCTGACTTAACAATTGCTGCAATTTGATCGGTGTATTCACCCTCAAGCTTGACTGCTTCAGCTCCCGCCTTCGCAAGTGCGACTGCCGAATCTACCGACTGCGCGACAGAAGATTGGTAGGTACCAAATGGCAAGTCGGAAACAAAGAGTGCTCGTTTGACACCCACCCGCGTCGACCGAGTGTGATTGACCATTTCGTCAAGAGTTACCGGAACGGTTGACGAATAGCCAAGCACTACGTTGCCTAGTGAATCACCAACAAGGATAACATCCGCACCCGATGCATCAGCAAGATGTCCAAACACTGCGTCGTAAGCAGTTAAGCAAGCAATCTTTTCGCCTTTCCGGTGCTTCTCCCGGATTAGGGGAGCAGTGATCTTATCGGCCATAGAAAGGAGTCTACCGTCCTAGCTGATCAAGGACAGCTTTGACTTCAGCCGCGTGACCAAGTGGTTTTACTTTATTGAAGACTTTCACGACAATGCCGTTGGCATCTACAACAACCGTCGTACGCTCTACGCCCATGTACTTTTTGCCATACATCGACTTCTCTACCCAGACTCCAACTGCGTTGCATAGCTCTTTCTCGGTATCGGCTAAGAGCGTAAATGGCAGATTGTATTTGTCGGCAAACTTGCGATGCGATTTCACGCCATCGGGGCTAACACCGAGTACTGTGGCGCCAGGAATGTTCGGGAGAATGTCTCGAAACTCGCACGCTTCAACTGTGCATCCGCTGGTATCGTCCTTGGGATAGAAGTAGAACACAAGCGGCTTTCCCTTAAGACCATCAAGAGTAAGGATATTTCCATCTTGATCAGGGAGTGAAAACGCAGGAAAAACGGCACCTTCTGAAATCATTTCTTTCTCCAAACTTGAGGCGAGCCTAGCCTATCAATGAGTCCACGCTCGCATTTACATGATCCTATTCGGCTTCTTCCGCCGAATCGTTAGCAGAATGGATATCTAAGAGCATGGCTTGCATCAAATCAACGCGTAACACGATGCCTGCCATGCGCTCATCGTCCATTACCGGCAAAATCGTGAGTCCACTGCTGAGCATGCGGTGGAAGGCTTCACCAATCTCAGTGTCGGCAGAGGCCGTCGTCGGTTCCTGGCTTCCGTAAATATAGGCGGGATCGGTCGCCATGCTGGTGAGGCTGTCTCTCTTGGCCACCACTCGGCAAAGATCCCCTTCGGTCACAACCGACACCGGACGCATGTCCTCGTCAACCACAACGAGGGCTGGGAATTGGTAGATATCCATTTTATCTACCGCATCCCTAACCGTGCTCTCGCGAGTCAACCATGGAATATGGGCGTGAAGAACCTCGCGAAGCGTCATAGCATTAGTTTACTTCCCTGCTCTCTAAGGAACCGAATAGCTGTAACTATCCATCGCCTCGTAGTGGCCAGGACCGGTTCTTCCCTTAAAGGTAATCGTCGCTTTCTTGCCGTCGATTTGTACAAGAAGGTATCCGTATGTATTATCAATATGCTTCACACGTGAGAGTTTCCAATCCGTGTTATTTCCTGAATATTCTCCTTGTTTGTAAAACGGAGCACCCGCAGTTCCCGCCACAAATTGGTGCATCTCTGGACCAGGGTCTCCACTGGCTCGAGTAACTGCCATGTGATCGTACAAGTGGTCGTGTCCAGCAAAGAAGACTCGCGAGCCAGCTTTGATAAGGCTATTCCACATGGCATCTCGTTTCGCAGGCGAAGCGTCCATCGTATCTTTGTGAGCACCGTCCATGAACGCTGGTTCATGTCCCATAGCAAAAACAAATGGCTTTTTGTACTTCGCCAAGACCTTATCCAACCACGTCTGATTGATGGCCTCTCCTTTCGCTTGGTATTGGTCGAGGCCAATCGCTAAAACAGGTCCCGACGTGTAAAAGAACGTCAGATCTCTTTCTGATTCAGGCCCATTGGATGGCAGGGCATATTTACCGGAAAAGACTTTATTCCAGCGAGCCCAAGCATCCGTACTGCTTGAATCATGATTGCCTCGACACGGCAACACCTTGATGTGCTTGTCATACAGTGGCTCCATGATCTCTCGCCAAGACAGCAGTTGCTTCTCGAATTCGTTGGCATCTTTGGTGTATCCCGACACGAGGTCACCGGTCCACAAAAGAAAGCGGGCCTTTTCCGCTAAAACTGCATCCCGAATCTCACCCGTGATGAGGGTATTGATTCCGTTCTTGTCTTCCGGACGATGTGCCCTAGTGTCCGCTCGCCCATCGCCTGCAACGACGAATGTCCATTTCTCGGCCCGCACAAAAGACGGGGCAAGTACGAGGGTTGAGATGCTGGCTAGAACCAACGCTCCGAATCGGTATCGCATGCCTAAATTCTAGCCTCATCCCCATTACCGTAGCTTGCGGATCGACCAATTAACGGTTCGTAAGCGATTTCTTCAAGGTTTCTTACGGGCTAGCTCTCATCCTTACTTTGACTCCATGATTCCCGACCAAACCCGATTTTTCATTCTCGCTTCTCATTTCGCTAATCATCTTGTATTATTGATTTAATACAATGATTCGTTGCCTTCTTGGGAGTACATGCAACTCCATATAACGACAAGTGATGGAGTACCGATCTATTTGCAGATCGTCAACCAGATCAAGTATCTCGTGGCATCTGGCCGATTAAAGGCAGGAGATGAGGTCCCACCGATACGTGTTCTGGCCGAGCAACTGGTTGTGAATCCCAACACGGTTGCTCGGGCATACCGAGAACTGGAGCTTGCAGGAGTTGTTGAGAAACGTCGCACGGCAGGGACCTTTATCTCGGCCGGTGGTTCGTTGCTTGCCCATCCCGAGCAGGTTCGCATTCTCACCGAACGAATCGATGCGTTGCTCACCGATGCTCGCCAAATGAATTTCTCGACTGGAGAGATCGTCGATCTCCTCCATGATCGCGCTTCCGCTCTTAATCCTTCCGACACAAAAAAGGAAACTCGCTGATGAACCCTATCGTTGACATACAAAATATCACCCGTTCGTTTGGTGCCAAGACTGCCCTCAGCAATGTGACTCTCCAACAGGAGAAAGGAACGGTGCTTGGTCTCGTCGGCGAAAACGGCTCTGGAAAGACAACCCTTATCAAGCACATTCTGGGCCTATTCAAGCCGGATCAAGGCACCGTCCGCGTCTTTGGAATGGATCCGGTTGCCGATCCAGTTTCGGTCCTATCCCAAATCGGATATTTATCGGAGGAAGACATTCTGCCGACCTGGATGCGAGTGGACCAGTTGCAACGATACATGCAAGGCTTCTATCCCACTTGGGATCAAGCTTATGCCGATCAGCTCGTGAAAGAATTCGGGCTCGACCGATATTCCAAGCTCCAAGGCTTATCGAAGGGCCAGCGAGCACGAGTAGGTCTGATGGCTGCTCTTGCCTACCGCCCTGAGCTTCTCCTGCTTGACGAACCGTCTTCTGGTTTAGACCCTATTGTCCGAAGGGATATTCTCGGCGCAATCGTTCGAACGATTGCCGACGAAGGAAGAACCGTCCTTTTCTCTTCTCATCTGCTAGGCGAGGTGGATCGTGTCGCAGACCGAATCGCGATGATCAAAAATGGAGAAATCATCTTCTGCGAGAACCTGGATGACCTGAAAGAAACTCATCTAGCCTTAACCGTAGTCTGCAGCCAACCTCGCCCGGTCCCCCCTCGCTTCAAGGGAGCAGTTGGGGCCGAAGGAAGCGGAAAGGAGTGGTCCGTCGTTTTTAAAGGCACCGTAGCGGAAGCCGAAACATCGGTTGCTGAAATCGACGCCTCAATCGCAGAACAACGATGGGCCAACCTGGACGAGATTTTCGTCGCCTATTCCCGTCCCACCGGGGGATCTGATTGAGAGCGTCGTTAACCTTTACGAGCCTTGCTTGTATAGCACTCTCGGCTATTCCGTTTTCGGGATTTGCCAATGCTATTCAAACCAACATGGTCACGCCTTACCAAATCTGGTTAATAGTGCCATCGCTCTTCCTTACCGCCCCATCCTCACCAAGATTGTAAACATCGACACCGTACGTCACCCATAAGAGTTGTCCAATGCCGAGTGGAAATATCGTTCGTCCCAACCAATCCCTGATTCAAACGTTGCTCGCCTTCGCTTATCCCATTGGGATTGCGCGGAGACGTAAGGTTATCGAATCGACCGTTGCACTTGTCGTCGCAATCCTAGCCTCATATGGAATCAAGTTTCTGGCGCCTGGGTTATTTCCAAGCGGATCTCCTAAGGCGGTCAAAGCGATGGTTGACCTCCTTGAGAACTTTCCCGCCGGAGTTCTGTTCGGAATCCTCTACTTTCAGGCCATGGGACTAGGTTCACCCGAAATCAATACGACTGATACTCCCGCGAGCCTCCTAACCCAACGCACATTTGTGTTGCCGGTAACCACAAAAAAGCTGGTTCTCATCCCAATGTTGATGGCCTCACTTTTTGTATTGGTGCCCGCTATCCTGTATGCCGTTTTTGCAATCCTCCCACTGAACCTCCATGTTCCAGTCTGCTTACCGCTCCTGATGTTGGCCTATACGGTCTGTTCCTCAAACAGCAGTGCGTGGATGATGAGTGCGACCGCACCATTCGGGTGTCTTTTTCTTCCCATTCAGCTAGGAGCTCCGTTTGCAGTTTTGATTGGCTGGATCAATGGATATTCTCCCGTCTTACTGTCAATAGGAGTTTGCGTAGTGTTGCTGGTTTCGGTACTCAGCGCGCTCGCCGCTGCTCCGCAAGCAAGAATCTCGTCGAGACAGCTTGGGGCAAAAAGAGCTACCGGCAACCTAGACAAGCAGAAAGCGAGGGGGCTGACCCGAGTCATGGAATCGGATTCAACTCCGTTTCCAAGTTCCCGGGAAGCCCAATACTGGATCGAAACCGCTCGAAACATTCATGTTTCCGTCCCCATGGTGATTGGAGTAATGGGGCTGATCATCTTGGTTTTCCTGTGGATTTCGAGCAGCGATTGGATGGTTGGAATTTTCGGATCCAATTCAAAGGTTCAAGCCACGACCGAAGGCCTCGGGATCGGTGGAATACAAGTTGGGCCCCACTTACCTCTCTCTCTCTTAGTGTTGCCCGGAGCCGCGATGTTTTGCTTTATGTTTGCGGCGAACTCAAAGGTTGCCCGGACCATAACGCTTGGCAAGGTTTCAAACGAAGATTCCCTCGATCCATTTATTGCTATCCGCCCCGTTACTAGCCTGCAAATCACCGTCGCTCGACTCAAATCAGCAGTTAAAACTGCAGTCAATCTTGCGATAGTGGTCACGGCGTTGCTTTTCCTTTGGACACTCTCGCCAGCCAAAGAAGGGCTTCATAGGGGCCCATTGATTGAGCTATTGTCTGCTCACGCTAAGTTTCGAACTTGGCTGCTCGTGTTCGTGGTCGCTTTATCGCTCCCGTTTGTACTTTGGACATGCTTGGCCGGAGAACCGATAGCGGCGGTAACGGGTTCACGTAAGAGTCGAGTCGGAACGAGCATGCCCATCGTCATTGCCTTTTTCACCGTCGTTCCAATTCTAGGCGGAGTCATTATCGCTAGCCTTGATGAGACTCATCAACTAGAATTGATAAGGACTTGGTTGATGTTCTTCCTTACGATTCTGGTAGCCATAAAGCTCATCGTTGCCGTGGTGGGTGCCTTGAGGCTTCGACGTAAAGCTTTGATCTCTGTCCCAGAACTAAGGACTGGAGCGATTAGCTGGATCGTTGCCCTGATACTGTTCAGCTTTGTATATGAATGCGTGATTCAACCGGACTTGGCTGGATTAGTCTTTATAAGTTTGATCGTCGCCGCCATATTGCCAATGAATCGCATTCTCTGGCAAGTTTTGAGGCTTGATGAAAGTCGCCACCGCTAATCCTCAAATGACAATGGCCCTCAAACGAACCAATCGTTGAGGGCCATTTCGATACGTGGGATGACTAGGGCACGCCAACAAGGCTCGGTACCGAATCAACCATGCTGTGTCCGTGCTCAATGTAGTATTCGAACTCATGGGGGAATACCCTCATCATCGCCATAATCGGCCAAGCAGCTGCGTCGCCAAGTGGGCAGAACGAGCGACCATCAATCTGTGAGGCAACTTGCTTCAAAAGATCGATATCACCCGGGCGTCCGTTACCCTTACAGATGCGCTCAAGAATTTGGACCATCCACCGTGTACCTTCTCGGCATGGAGTGCACTTACCACAGCTTTCATTGGCATAGAACTGAGCCGTTCTCCAGGCAAGCTTTACGATATCGGTGTGCTCGTTAAAGAACATGCATCCGCCCGAGCCAACCATGGACTTGACCGCACCCATCTCTTCATAGCCGATAATCGCCACTTCCACGTCTTCGGGAGTGATGATCGGCATGGAACTTCCACCGGGAATACAAGCCTTGAGTTTTCCTCCTCGAACGCCTCCCGCAAGTTCAAGAAGCTCCTTAAGGGGTGTCCCAAACTCGATTTCATAGTTGCCCGGCTTGTTGACGTGGCCAGATACCGAAAATAGCTTGGTGCCACGCGAGTTCTTAGTTGAAGCACCTAGTGATGCAAACCACTCGGGGCCGTTATTCACAATGAATGGAATGTTGCAGTAGCTCTCGACGTTGTGAATAAGAGTGGGCTTCTCGAAAACACCGCTGACTACCGGAAAGGGAGCGGACGGGAATTTAAGTCGAGGCATTCCTCGCTCACCCATCAAAGAACTCATCAGAGCCGTTTCTTCTCCGCATTCGTATGAGCCAGCGCCCATATGAATTTGAAGGTCAAAGTTAAATCCGGTTCCAAGGATGTTCTTTCCGAGCAAATTGTTGGCATACGCTTCGTCGATCGCTTTACGCAGTGCCTTGGCCCCATCCATGAACTCACCACGGATGTAGATGTAGCCGACGTCACCTTGAACGGTATAGCCACCCAGAGTCATTCCTTCGACCAGCAAGAAAGGACAATTCTCGAGAAGCTCTTTATCTTTAAAGGTTCCTGGTTCGCCTTCGTCTGCATTGCAGATGAGATAATGCTCGGTTTTCTTCTCTTTGGGCATGCCGCCCCATTTCAAGAATGCGGGTGCACCAGCACCGCCGCGACCTCTCAATCCTGCGATCTTGATCGAGTCAACGATCACAGATCGCTCCATCGTCAATGCCTTCTTTAACGCGGTATAACCACCCGTCGCTTGGTATCCCTCAAGGGTGCGAAATTTCGGGTCGTTAGTATGCTCTAAGAGCAGCTTGTACTCAGCCATGCTAGTTCGAAGTTTACTACGGCGAGAGGCCCGTACCGTCAAATTCGACCTGGCACCTTTCGGTTTTTTCGGCCAATCGCGAATATTGGAAAATTCCGAAGGACGTGAGCTTCCAAATTCGCAGGTAAAGCCCTTCCGAATTCTGTAGACCAGACATGGGCTGCCCCCCCCTTTTGCATGTGGGGACAAAGACGACCTACGAAGGTTAGGGCCTCAGATTGCAGAACCGGAACACAAACCATCTCCGGTCTTGTTAAAAGGTCGAACTATACTTCGCCAGCTCGGAGTTGCACTTGCACGATGTCGTTGGCGTACTGAACAACCGTGGACTCTTCGCTGTTGCGAAGTTCCTCCAGCAAAGCATCTAGTTGGGCTTCGGTTACCGGTCCGTAATATTTGCTTCCAACCTGTACCGCAGGAGCCTTGTCGCAAGTGTTCAGGCATTCGACTTCTTCTAGCGTGAACATTCCGTCAGCGGTTGTTTCACCGTGCCGAATTCCAAGCTTCGTGACCAAGTAGTCGCGCAAGTTCCAAGCGCCATTCACGTGGCAGCACAGACATGTACAAACTTCAATTTTGTGCTTGCCGGGAGCGTGCACCGAGTTGTAAAGCGAGTAGAACGTAGCGACACCTTGGACTTCTGCGAAGCTTCGCTCAAGTCGGTAGGCAACTTCCGCAATCGCATCGCCGCTCAAATATCCGCCGTACTCACGCTGCGCGAGCCAAAGTCCCGGAAGAATGCAAGCTTTCTTATTGGGATAGTGGCTGATGAGCGCTTCAATTTCCTTGACGCCTTGCTCAGAGAAATTCAGCTTCACATCTTCTGGTCGAAGTTGTTTAGGTCGCTGATTTGGGTTACCAAGTTGGATGAGTTCGCTCATGCTGTTTCGTTTGCCTAGCGGTCGATCTCTCCGAGAACGATATCGATCGAACCAATGATTGCAACTACGTCTGCGATTAGACGACCGACTGCAAGAACCTCGAGTGACTTGAGGTTCATAAAACTACTGGGACGCTCGTGCCACCGATAAGGCTTGTTCGTTCCATCGCTAATGATGTAGAACCCAAGCTCGCCTTTCGAACCTTCGATGGACGCATATGCCTCGCCAACCGGGGGACGGTAGCCTTCGGTGTAAAGCTTAAAGTGATGGATAAGCGACTCCATCGAAGTATCCAACTCTTCACGAGGTGGAGGAGCGATCTTTCGATCAGACGTGCGCCAAGCACCTCCCGGTAGACCATCGATCGCTTGCTGCATGATCTTACAGCTTTCCTTCATTTCGGCAATTCGAACGAGGAATCGATCGTAAACGTCTCCGCGTTTACCAACGGGAATAGCAAATTTAAAGTCTTCGTAGCTACTGTAAGGATTGCTCTTGCGAAGATCCCACGCAACTCCGCTTGCTCGAGCAATCGGACCGCTGCATCCCAGGTTGAGTGCCTGCTCGCCAGAAAGAACTCCTACGTCAAAAGTGCGCTCTTTCCAAATTGGATTCTCGACGAGCAATCCTTCTACGACAGCGAGTTCCGAAAGGAATCCACCCAGGAAACTGCGAAGTCTCTGCTCAAAGCCATCGGGCATATCGCCTCTTAGACCACCGGGGATAATCCAGCTAGGCATCATACGAACACCGGAGAACATTTCGAACAAGTCGAGAATCAACTCACGTTGCTGCCAGACATAGAAGAACGGCGTCATCGCGCCGAGATCCAGAGCATGGGTTCCGAGCCAAACCAGGTGAGATGCGACTCGACTCAGTTCAGCAAGGATAACTCGGAGATATTGAGCTCGCTTCGGTACTTCGCAATCTAAAAGCTTTTCGACCGCGAGTGCGTGCGCTAAATTGTTGCCGTTTGCATTCAGATAGTCCATGCGGTCCGTCATGACCACGCACTTCTGATACATCTGGTACTCGGCCTCTTTCTCCATTCCCGTGTGGAGATAGCCGATGACGCACTTGCACTTAACAATGACCTCGCCTTCAAGTTCGCAAATGACGCGAAGGACACCGTGGGTCGATGGGTGCTGGGGCCCCAAGTTGACGACCATCGTATTCTCGCCGATCTTTTGGAAGACCGTTTCGGTCGATGGCATGAAGGTTTGAGAAGACATGTTTATTCAATTCTCGCGAGTCAGCAGGCCCGGTGACTTGGATTCTACCAGCGAGAACCTTCAGAAGGACACAGGATTCGAGGCGATCTCACTCACTTGCCGTCAAACCTAGAAAAAGTCGAGTGTTAGTGATCGGCGGCAAAGCGTTCTAACATCACTTGCGCCAACGACGATGTCTCAAATCCGACTGAGTTGAGAAGTCCGCCAAAGATAGGCTCCGGAAAGTACACCGGAATCTTAATGGTCCGGCCGGGATATTCATCTGCCAACCCAGCTAACAAGCCAACTAGTTTAACGTCATCCTGCTCACCCGTAATTGCAAGACTGCGACACAGTAAGGCGTCATCCCCCATTGGAGAAATGGCGGCTGACATTCCGTGATATGAAACGGCAAAACTTGGCAAGGCAAGTTGCGCGACCGTCGCGTGATTCATTTCCCAAGTGAGCCCATCGTCCCCACGAGATTGAAGCATGGTCGCCATTTCTCCAAAGGAGATTTGCTCAAGTGCATTCGCTTTGCCAGTTTGATCGAGAACTTTCGAATAACCACACAGGCGGCATACCCACTCAAACCCCAACGACTCGTAAAAGGAGATCGCTCGCGTATTGTGTTCAATGGCTTCTAGCACCATTTTCGATTCTCCCCTTGCTTCAGAGTCTTCAATGGCCTTTTCAAGGATCCGATGCCCTAGTCCCTGACCTCGATGTGCCTTTGCAACTGCCATCGCCCCAACACGCGAAACATCCCCTCGACGACCAAGCAGGAGCACTCCCACGATTTCACCCTGATCTATCGCCAGTATCGAGTTCAGTAGGTCAACCGAATACATGCGAAGCATGCCGGCCAAAGCTTGCTCGGAGATTTCCATCGGAATCACGTAATCTTCAAAACAGTGGTTCATGCCCTGAGCCAGAGACTTGGGAGAGAAATCGAGAGCGTGGGTAAGTTCAACCATGGCAAGTAGGTTCAGATTAAGCTATTTGGCTCTAAACCGAGTAAGAGAACAATCGGCGGCAAGGTTCGCCTAACCAAACGTATCCGTTTCGCCTCGATAATGGTTCCCTGGCTGTCGAAACTACTTGGAATTTGGGAAATAGGGCACCTATTTGAACCGAATACTCCGATCAACAGGTCGTTAAGTTAATCGATCTTTAACATTTCTCGAACGGCAATACAATGGAGATTGCGGTCACGAACGACGGAGTGAGTAGATCGAGTTCTATCTGAGAATTCATCTTAGATAGCTGGGGACAGTTTCGATCGTTTGCGTAGCCCGATGGAGGGTTCCGACCACATGAGAAAATCGTTAGCCTTTACTTTAATTGAACTTTTAGTCGTTATTGCGATCATCGCCATCTTGGCAGCTATTCTCTTCCCTGTCTTCGCCCAAGCCAAACTGGCCGCGAAAAAAGCATCTGACCTTTCGAATCTCAAACAGATTGGTTTGGCAACGATGATGTACACCAATGATTCGGACGGGACCTATGCTATGTGTGTTTATGACACTCAAACATCGGCTCTAACTCCCGGTTCGTTTCATGTTGTGTCCACCGTTTATGACGTGACAATGCCGTACATGAAGAACACGGGCATCATGCAGTCGCCCGTCAACAGCCCGGGAATTGACTTCGCAGGTGCTTATCCGGACCCGTCTGTTTTGAGTCGTGTCGGCTTGCGAGGCCAAGGCAACTTCAAATACGCATCCTACGCGCCAAATTTTGCGTTGTTTGAAGACCCCGCCCTGCAACTTGGAGTTGTGGGTCAGGTCATCGCTCCAACCGTCAATGAGTCGTCGCTTACACAGGTGACCAATACCGTTGCGTTCTACACCGGGCGTTACGTAACGATGACCGACATTGTCCCTCCTCGTTACTCTGCTTTTTGCAAAGCTTATTGGCCCGCTGGCCCCACCGAATTGTTCGGAACAAACAACTTTCCAGGCGACGACGCTTCCATGAATGGAGTGAACGTTGCATGGGCGGATGGGCACGGCAAGTTCGTTGCTTGGAACGGAAACATTCCCGTGACATCAACTTATGGATGTGAGGGTGCCGCTGCTCCCTGCGCTACCTATCACATGCCTTGCGACTTTTCGGGCCTGCCGGATGCTAGCGGAAGCACCTGGGGACAGTAGCGAGATTTAAGTTCGTTGCGGGCTGGCTGCCACGCAACGAGCTTGTTTCGTTGACCGCTCCTCAAACTCGGTAAAGTGGTCAACATCAATGGCGATAGATGCTCGACCTCGACTCTGGTTCAATTTGGCGCTCGGTTTATTTCTTTGCGCTTCGGCAAGAGCTTCTGATATGAAGGCGCAAGAAGTATTTCCAGGAGTATGGAAAGTTCGCTTTGGATCGCCAGAGAAGCTCACTCCTCTCACTTTTCGGTCAGCCCAACCACGAGAAATGGGCCTCAACGCGAAAGCCAGCGCGCCACAGTTACCTTTCAAACTAAAAGACATTCATTTCCAAAAATCGGCTCGTGGATGCTCGGTGGAAGTACCCATGGGCCACGACGAGAAGGTTTATGGGCTCGGACTAAGCACGAGCAATTTTGAACTTTCGGGACATCAAGCCTGGGTGGTGCCATCGGACCATCCCGAAGAGGATTCGAACGAGTCGCATGCTCCTGAACCGTTCTATGTTTCATCGGCAGGTTACGGAATCTACGTTGACACGGCTCGGTATGCACTCTTTTCGATCGGTAATCAGTACAAGCAAGGCAAAGACCATCCACGAACCATCCATGCCGATATCCCATCCGTAAAGGGAGTCGACGTTTACGTCTTCGCGGGACCGACAGCGCTAGATGCCGTTCAACGTTATAACCTGTTCTCAGGCGGTGGTGCGGTTCCTCCGATGTGGGGATTGGGAATCGCCTATCGTGGCAAAGGAGATTTCAGCGCCAAAAATGCAATCGATCTAGCGAAGACCTTCCGCGACGACAACATGCCTTGCGATATATTTGGGATCGAACCAGGTTGGCAAACCCAAACATACTCTTGTTCTTTCCTTTGGAACAAAGCTCGGTTTCCAGACCCTCAAAGCTTTATCGATCAAATGCATTCGATGGGCTATCGGATGAGTTTCTGGGAGCATCCGTTTACCCATCCCAGTTCGCCTATCCATGAAGCTCTCGCCCCCTTTTCAGGGAGCCATCTCGTTTGGAATGGCTTGGTACCTGACTTCGCCACTCCCCAAGCTCGCAAGATCTTCTTGGGCCAGCAGAACGAATCCCTATTTTCTAAAGGCGTCGATTCACTCAAGATCGACGAGGTTGACAGCCAGCCATTCAAGTCCGATCGTTGGTCCTTCCCAGATTCCGCCGCTTTCCCATCTGGCTTAGATGGGGAGCAAATGCACTCGTTGTTCGGTGAGCTGAGTCAACAAACGATGTGGCAGCCATACCGAGAAAAGAATCTGCGGACATGGGGACTCGTGCGAAACTCGCATGCATTAGCCGCTCCGCTTCCCTATTCGATCTACTCCGATACTTACGATCACCGCTGCTTCGTTCGTGGTCTCGCAAAGTCTGGGTTTGGTGGCCACCTTTGGACCCCGGAAGTACGCGATGCCAAGACAGTTGAAGACCTGATCCGCAGGGTCCAAACCGTCATCTTTTCGCCTTACGCCATGGTGAATTGTTGGTATATGAAACTGCCACCTTGGCAGCAGATCGACGCCGACAAGGCGAGTAGAGATGAAATCATGCCGGAATCGGCCGAAGCAACTCGGTTGGTGAGATCCATGTTTCAACTTCGCATGAGCCTGATTCCCTACCTGTATTCGGCCTTCAATAAATACAATCGGCTCGGCACTCCAACCGTCCGGGCGATGGTCCTCGACTATCCTAACGACCCTGAATTGGCCTCAGTCGACGACCAATTCATGTTTGGCTCGTCGATGATGGTTGCTCCAATGTTTGCCGGTCAATCGAAGCGGTCGGTTACGTTTCCAAAGGGTGATTGGTACGACTTCTTCACTCATGAGAAAATCAAAGGTGGTCGAAAAATCGAGATCACCAAGAAACTCGATCAACTCCCCCTGTATGTTAAATCGGGAACGATCTTACCGTTAGCATCCCCAGTAGGTCACGTTGCTCAGGGCACCCAGTTCGAGCTTTCCGTCGTTGCTTTCGGCGAGAATCCCCGGGATTTTACGCTTTACGAAGACGACGGGGAGACTTACAACTTCGAAAAAGGTGAACAGAACCAAGTCACTCTTTCCATTAAAAACGGTGAAGGTTCAATCAAGCGCTCAGGCTCATTCAAAGCCGTTCGCTATTCGATCAAGAACTGGACCCTCGTTCCGTAGATCGAGTATCACCAAAACAATCCCACTCCTTCTCTGCGCGGGCTTGTTTTGGTGATAGGTTAAGTGTTCTCCGTCGGATTACTTTGGCGACGGAGTATCGCCACCACCAACGGGAGGTGGCACCAATCGACCGCCAGGTTGAGGCTGTCCTGGCATGGCTGGCCTGTTGCCGCCACCAAAGCCTCCCCCGCCAAAACCACCCATCGGAGGCAAGGTCACTTGGCCATGAATTTTCATGTCTTTCTTGCCGATCTTGAAAATAGTGCTTCCCCGGGTGACATAGAGTGAGTCGCTGTCTTGAACGACCTGGTCAATCTTGGGCATCCCCATCCCAAAGCCTTGCATCGGCATCATTTGCCCCATATCCATTTGCATGCCAGGCTGACCGGGTTGGTTTGGCATCGGGGGAAATCCAGGACGTTGTTGGCCACCTCCAAATCCGCCTGCTGGCGGAGGAGGTTCTTGAGCATGAGCCTTTTGAGTAAGTACAAGTGGCAAGGTGATCAAAGTAGCGACCGAAAATCCTAAAGCAATCTTGAAGATGCGATTCATCATTTCCTCCATCGGAACGAACGGATCCGATTTCAATTAACTTCTGTATTGTGCAACGGTCGCACGATTAGTGAGAAGTTTATTAGGGCATTCTTGCGGATATGCTTATGGATACAGATGCTCCATTTCGCATTGCTTCTTGCGCCCACCTGGACGATAGGACCGTTCTCAAGAACTCAAATTATCAATCCCATTCTTGGTCCAAACCCGAAGGCTATCTTCAGATGCCCGATGCATAAATCGGTAGTGAATTGGGAGCACGACCATGCATTCAATCCCGCCGCGATCGAAAGGAATGGCGTCGTTGTCGTCCTCTATCGTGCCGAAGACAACAACGGTTCGGGCATTGGAGGCCATACGTCGCGAATTGGATATTCGGACAGCCTTGATGGCATTCATTTCGCCAAGAAGAAGGAACCCGTTCTCTATCCGGCGGTCGACAAAGCAAAACGGTATGAATGGCCTGGCGGATGTGAAGATCCGAGAATCGTTCGGCGATCGGACGGCGTCTATGTTTTGACGTATACAGCATGGGATCGGAAGACGGCGCGCCTGAGCGTCGCTACTTCGAAAGACCTCACGCATTGGACGAAGTTTGGTCCCGCGTTCTCAAATACAAAGTTTGTGGACACATGGTCCAAATCAGGATCGATCGTTACCCGAATCGATCACGAAAAATTGGTTGCTACAAAGATTGATGGTAGCTACTGGATGTATTGGGGCGAAGGCACCCTTCGCTTAGCTAAATCGAAAGATTTGATCCATTGGAATCCGGTTACTAATTCGGCAGGCGAATTAGTAGGAGCCCTCACCACTCGTCAAGGAAAATTTGACAGCGAGCTTGTCGAACCAGGCCCTCCCGCCATCCTAACCAAGGCCGGAATTGTGCTGATCTATAACGGGAAGAATGCTTCGAAGGATGGCGATCCCACTCTTGGTCCGGGTGCCTATGCGGCTGGTCAGGTGCTCTTTGATCCTCACCATCCCGATCAAGTCAAGGATCGAACTCCGACTTACTTCATCAAACCAGAGTTACCATCGGAGATGACAGGTCAATACAAAGCGGGAACCGTGTTCACCGAAGGGCTCGCTCGATTCAAAGGCAAGTGGTATCTCTACTACGGTTCTGCTGATTCCACGATCGGAGTGACCGTCTCCGCCAAATGATTGACAACAGTCCAAGCTGGTGAAAAGATTAACTGACCAAACTCTTCAACAGGTTAAGGAATAGGAAGCAAGTTAACAGGGTCTCCGACCTGGACCGAAGGATTACTTACCATGGCACCCACCGTTCAAACTGACGTCGCCATCATTGGGGCCGGACCCGCTGGCTCCACTTGCGGCGCGTTCTTGAGAAAATACGCTCCAAACCTGCGCATTTCGATCTTTGAGCGGGAGTTATTTCCCAGAGAGCATGTTGGTGAAAGCCAACTTCCGCTGATTGGACAGATCCTTGATGAAATTGGAGTCTGGAATGCCGTCGAGGCCGCCGGGTTTCCCGTAAAGATAGGGGCAACTTATCGTTGGGGGAAAACCGACGACTTATGGGATTTCCATTTCCTGTCAGATGGGGTCTTTAAAGATGAACCCCGCCCCGCGAAATATGAGGGTCAACGAACGGGTACCGCGTTTCAAGTTGACCGAGCGGTTTATGATAAGGTGCTTGCCGATCATGCCGCTGGCATGGGCTGCGATATCCAATACGAAGTCGGGGTTCGTGAGATCGAGCGAAACGGTGACCGCGTGGAAGGAATCACTCTGACCGATGGGACCCGAGTTGAAGCGACGACTTATGTGGATGCATCCGGCCACTCAGGGATTCTGCGACGCGCGATGGGTGTCAAAACCGAGGAACCTAGTCGCCTTCGAAACGTGGCATTTTGGGATTATTGGCAGAATGCCGAGTGGGCGGTCAGCATCGGCATCGGCGGCACACGGGTCCAAGTGATGTCGGTTGGGTACGGATGGCTCTGGTTCATCCCCCTTAGCCCAACTCGAACATCCGTGGGTTTAGTTTGTCCGGCGGATTACTACAAACAGAGCGGTCGGACAGCGGAAGAACTGTATCAGCAAGCGATCCAAGACGAACCACGTATTCGAGCCTTGGTTAAGAATGGCAGCCGCGAAAACAAATTCACAACGACCAAGGATTGGTCTTTCGTCTCCGAAAGAATGACCGGGCGTAATTGGTATCTCGTTGGAGAATCGATGGGGTTTGCCGACCCTATCCTTGCGGCGGGACTTACCTTGACGCACGTCTCTGCCCGAGAATGTGCGTTCAGCATTCTTGAATCTCGCAGACAAGCCGCAACTGAAAAGGATCGTCGCTGGTTACGAGACGAATATGAGCGTCGAAACCGCAGGCGCATCTTCCAGCACATCCGGTTCGCCGACTATTGGTACTCGGCGAATGCCAACTTTACCGAACTCAAAGAATTCACGCGGGAGATCGCGAAAGATGCTGGGCTAGATTTGGATGCGGATCGAGCCTTCCAGTGGCTCGGAACGGGCGGTTTCATCGAAGAAGACATTGGAACCGGAGGTTTTGGCACGGTTGGAATGGTAGCACTCCATCAAATCGCAAATCGGCTTTCTCAGACTCCCGCTCACGTCGAATTGCACGGAACAAACACCTACAGACTCACCTTGAAGGGTGCCAAAGAGGTGAAAGTGGGAGTGTATTCCAAAGGTCGCGTCACCGCACTTCCCTCTCTTGTTCGAGATGGGAAGTTCTTACCCCTCTATGGATTGTTTGGGCTCGTGGTAGAGGCGATTCAGAAATATCCCCAGTACGAACCCATGATCGCTTATCTCGATCAACGCCTCAAGAATAGTCAATTGGGTTATGGAGATTCTGCTCGCTTGCACATTTTTGGCTGCTTAGAAGCTATGGCTCGTGATGGCTGGATGACGTGCCACACGTCCACGTCCGCTACGCCAAGAACCTTTATCATTCCCGAAGATACTCCGGCAATCGCCAGAAACCGAGACCCGGAAAGAAAAGTCGCAGAATAGGCATGTCCTCATGGATAGATAACTGTGCTACCTATCCGCGTGCCACAGACGCTTGCCAGGGTTTATCGTTGTGTCTCTCACTTTCGCTTGAAGATGAGAACGAGATCGTGAATCGTCAATTTGTAGTTGGGGAGCGCGAAATGACTAATCGTCATTTCTTGATTCTTGATGTCCCCATTATCAAGATCAATCGAGGTGACGGCGTAAGTCCCATCTCCGATGGAAAGACCGGTGATGGAACCAGACACGTTCTTCAAGCCCGGGTTGGCGGTGAGTCGCAGGAGCATCCAGTCCGATTCACCCACTCCGACGGCAGAAGCCTGTGACCCTGCTTTCGTTACCGTGAAATCCGCGATCCTCACCCAGTCCGATCCATGATTTTCGATGCGAATCGTGACAAGGCCAGCTGGAAAGGCAACTTCAATCGGGCCCGAAGGGGGATAGTTCTTGTCTTTTGCTGCAAACGAAGTCGACTTTTCTAACTTATCGTTCACATACAAGTCGATTTTCGCCCCACCTTGGGAGATTTCGGCAAGTTTGAGATTGAATTTACCGGCTTCCTTTGCGTGCAGCACGAGGGTGATCGGACCGGCCCCCATATCTTTGTGTGCACCATCCATGCTTTGAAAGTATCCCGGCAACTTCGAAAGTTTCTCGGGAGTCAAATCCTCCGGCAGGTTAATGTGAGCAAGTTCCATATTTGCCCATCCTGCCCCAGGACCAAACGCGAGGTCCCCTCCTTGAACGGTTGCAAACTTGGCTTTTAACGTTTTGGCGTTGGGGTGTTTGGCAATTTCGCTGAGATGGATCGCCTCGGATGCGTTTTTGAAGTCCGGATAGAGATCAAGCGATTCCACCTGCTCCCATCCCCAAAACATCGCGGTCCCAGCTTGATTGGCGGCCATGCCTCCAAATATCCCATCTCGAACACCGGACCGGACGTCTTCTTTGTCGGTTCCAGGAGGTCCTAACTCTCCGAAAAAGCCAGGCTTATCGTCTGGGAAGTGCATCCCAACCACTGCGTTCAATACGTTCGACAGATAGGTATGAGGCTGATAAAAGTCCATGGATGTGAACAGTCCTTTTCGCTCCACCGCCGAACTGGTGGTGACCATGTGACCGTACGGATCGATTCCTCGAACGTAATCGGCCATTTCCTTATGCCAAGACTCAATATCGTTCCAACGATCTTCGTAGCGCGCATCAACCCATTCGACTTCGTTGAATAGTTCCCAAGCCATGATGCTTGGCGATGCACCATATCGAGCCACCGCATATCGCAGCCACATCTTGGTGCGGCGCTTTGCTTCGGGATCGGTGAAGAAGTCTCCTGCGTCCTTGAGGAAGCCTCCTTTTGCGACGTTCCATGGATGGTCGGGCCAATTGGGGTTCACTTTTGAACTAAAAGATCCGTGATTGAAGAGAACAAATTGGAATTCAATGCCACTGCGTTCTGCCTGGTCAACCAGAGTTTGCCAGGTGTCCAGGGCTTTGCTCCAAAGCTGCCCCTTGATCACGGGACGATCATTTTGGGGCCACCAGGGGTTCTTTCCATCCCAACTGCTTGACCAAATACGACTCCAGTTGATGCCGTTGTGGCCCATTTTTGCCAGTTGGTCCACCATCTTGAGACCGGGAACGCTCTGCCAACCTAAGTTGAATCCGATCGGATAATAAGGGGTGCCGTCATCCCATCGGAACCGATTTTTTGCATCCGGGTCAGGATGAAGATATCCGTGTTCCATCGGCCGGGTGAGATCAAGCAAACCTTCTTGTGGCTTCTCAAGCATCTTCTTGCCATTCCTGAAAAGCACAGCCGTGTATAGCCCTTTTATGGGTACCGCTAGATTAGCCTTGTAACCACCGATGCCATCGAAATAAGCCAAGCGCTCAATGGGAGGTCCCGAGGGCCCAGTGAACTGAACTCTCACGTCATTTTGATCCGGGTCATAAGGATTTCCCGCAAATTGGACCTGAAACGTCGCAGTTGCTGGCCCGTACCAGGTCTTGGTCGCACTTTGATGAGGCACAAGGGTTGGGAGAAGCAGCAGTGCACAAAGCATGCTTCTACTTTATCCCGTTCCGACCGCTAAGGAAGGATCGTTTCGTATTCCGTCGCGTTGTCAACCTTCTTCCACTTCCCGGTGAGAGCGTGAATGAATTGCCCACCATGCCCCGAATGTCCCACGAGCAAAATTCGTTGCCCCAAGTGCTTTTCTCGAAACTCGTTTACCGAGACATCCACTTGCGCAAGACCAGAATTGTAGTCCGACGCAACCGGATATCGATCTTGCCCAGGCAGTACGACGAATAGATTGGCGATATCCGAATCAATCCGAATTTTAGCACCCCACTTAAATGAAGTTGGGGCCGCATTCTTGGGCCTTCGACCGGTGCAGCATTCATAAAGCAGTGGCCAAACGGTTGCTCGCTGTCTCGTGGCTTTGAGGTAGGGCGCAATTGTTTTTAGCGCCCGTGGCGATGGTGAAACCAGAATCGTGTCAAATCTCGCTTGACCCAGCAATTTTACGGTCAATGCATCGACCTGCTTTTGCCCTTTCTCAGAGAACGCGTTAAGTGTCTTTGAGTTGTAACGTCCACTTGCGTTGGCTACCGTCTCGCCATGACGGACGAACACAAGGTCAGTCGGGTGAAGAAACGTTAAAGCAATCGCGATAGCTGCTAGCACGTCTACGAGGGTACCTCCCAAGTATCGAACCTGCCTGGGGTCAAGATCCTGAATTCTATTGGGGCGAGTCTTGCTTCCCTAAAACTCGTGCCACTAAAGAATCAGCTTCCCGACCAATTCATCATGCCCAAAATAGAAGTGCTGGGAATACTGCCCCGGTTTGAGCCAGATGAGGGCGGATGGGAGTCCATTCAGTACGAAACTGGCTACTCTCTGTCCCTCTTCTGGGCAAAGTCGCTCACCTTGTTTGTGAAGGACAATCAGATGAAGTAGGTCTTCTTCGCCTTCGAACTGATATCGATAGTCGCCGATACCACCTGAAAAATCGTTTGCTTCTAACCCAACGGAGATAAGTGCGTAGTGATCGCTGGGTCGAGAAAGCTTCGGATCGAACTGAGGCAACTTGATCGTCTTGTTGATCTCGATGCAGTCCAGAATTCGTCGCATTACCTCGTCGCGCCGAGCCTGTTCGTCAGCGGTAGGGATAAGAACGGTTGTGGAAGCCATAACCGATTGTGGCTCACGAACGGGCCAAGTTGTATCGGTAAAAGTGGATTCTCAGCGAGGCAATTCGAACTCAAACGAGTGGTCAGGGGTTGGGTCGAAGAAACCTAGTTTACTGGCGGAGCGGGTGGGATTCGAACCCACGATCCGGTTCAACACCGGATACGCGATTTCCAGTCGCGCTCCTTCGACCACTCGGACACCACTCCGCGTTCCATCTATTATGCCAGAACTGATCGTCAACTCGCTGAGACAGATGCCCCAAGTTCGACCAAGATTCGATAATTTGGAGACCGGTCTGAAATTTCAACTTTTCGACCCGCCTTTAACGCCATCTTTGCAACCTTTTCCATGTTCCCACCCTCGGTGACCTGAACGAAGGATAAACGTCGAGAGAGACAGCCCACTAGGCGATCCCTTACTTGATTATTGATTCCAACAAATCCCGCATCCGGTCGGAAAGGACTGACGACAAGATCGGTCGTTGGGTCGAATTGTTCCCGCCAAAGGGCAGCTTCGTGCATGCTCTCATGCTTCAATTCTGGACCCAGCGAGGTGAACAGGCCCCGATCTAAGCATAGGATTCGTGGCGATCCCCATCGAAGAGGGACAATCGCAGACCGCTTATATTCCGGGCGATCATTTCCCGAAACAAGAACCTCGGACTTCAAGACGCCCTCTTCAGCCAACTTTTCAATGAGGTCCAGATCGGCGGGCCGTGAATTTCGCGAACTGAGAACGCAGAAAGTGTTTGATTGGAGCAGCTTTGTATTGCCGTACAAAAACAAGATTCCGGGAGGATCGGGATCCATTTCTTCGACTAACGTCGGATAATGCGCATCGGCGGACGAAATTAAAGTGACTCCAAGTCCCGACAGCTTTTTCTCCACCGTCAGCGTATATCGAATGCGAGCTTCTGGCGCCTCGGAAAGCGCCTTGGAGGCTTTCGAACTCAGTCGATACTCTTCGCGAAAGGCTTCTTGAGAAAGGTCGAGGAATTCTTCCGGCGTACGCCCGAGTAAATCATTTCGAGCCAGGATGCGAGTCAAGTATTTGCCCCCAATTCCGGGAGTCATCGCCAGTAATAATGAGAACGAACGTCGCGACAGGCTCATGCTAACCCTGATAATCGCTTTGCAGCTCGAATTAGTAGATTCACGGCCCGTGCACCGGATCGATTCATTTCATCCACAACCTCTTCGTGGCTTAGAGGAGAATCTGAAATGCCGGCCGCAAGATTCGTGACGATGGCAAGACATCCATAGTCGACCTCCGCCTCACGCATGAGGATCGCTTCAGATCCAGCCGTCATTCCGACTAAGTCTGCCTTGAAATTCCTATACAATTCGATTTCAAATGGCGTTTCATACCGCGGCCCATTCCCACACAGATAGATTCCCTTCTTTTGAACGGATTCTCCCAAATCGGCTGCTGCTTCCAGGATCGCTCGGCGTGACTCGACTCCAAACGGGTTTGTGAAATCCCGGTGCACGACTTCCCGATCAAATAAAGTGGGAAACCTACCGGTCAAGTCGAGAAAATCGGAACAAGCGACCAAGGTTCCCGCTGGCCATTCGGATCGAAGGCTCCCAACGGCAGCCGTGGAAAGACACGCTTTCACTCCTAATTGCTTCATACCTAGCGCCATTGCGTGGTAATTCACCTTATGCGGTGGAACTTTGTGACCAGCAGAATGCCTGCCGATTAAGTAAAGCTTAACGCCCTCAATCTCTACATATCTCCCTTGGAGGAGCCCGGCAAGAGTCGGAACAAAAAGTGGTTTGCCTCCGAATGCGAGTAGGCGATCGCCTATTCCGGTCCCACCGATAATTCCGACATCAACCTGCATGATAGAGTCGATTATATTAGGATCGAGCCACGATCGGCTCGATCCTTAGACCTTTCGATAGTTATCCTTGGGTCTTTAACCGAAGAACCGTTACCGAGTACGGTAGGTAAGTTCGAGTCATATGCTGTGGGACATCTCCGACGCGGATTTTGTGAGGAGCGACTTTCTTAGGTTCCGCAATTGAGTTTTGATCTTCTGGCTTGCCAACCAGAACCCATCCTTCGCCCGAAGTCACTGATCCCACTAAACCATCCAGGTTCAATTGAGCGAAGATGGGCTCGCCTGAGACATTGACGACCTTAACAATGATTTCGCCAGTCCTACTAACTCGACTCGCACCCGCGTAGAGTGGGGACACGATTGGCTTGTCAGTTTCCGTGATCTGGGTGATCAATTTATCGTCGAGGTAGAACTTGACGTGGGTCCCGCTTGTGACGATCTTGATGTCGTACCATCGACCTGTTTCAACCGTTGTGCCTGTCGCTCGACCTACTTCGTGGACATCGCCATTTGCATGTTGTTGAATGGCAGAACGTGAGTTCCCCCATCCTCCAATATTCCACTGCATGTAGTTCTGCGAGTTCTGGACATGGAAGAGGACCAAAAATCCTTCTTCGCCGCCAAGCTTCTTTGCCTTCAGATGGTAGGTGTAGTCCGTCCACTTCGCGTCCCCAGCCGAAGCATGAGTATCGTCTTCCATCGTCGTCTGTCGCAGGCTGTCACCTTCAACTTTCCACGAACCTCGACGGATTCCCCAGCCAGACGTTCCTTCGGCGAAATCTTTTTTGTAAAGCGTCTCTCCGTTGTGGGTGACTTCGATGTCTTTATATTCTGAGTCTGTTCGCCACGTTCCCAGACCCACTTTCCCGTGAGGAACAAACGGTTTGACTTTAGTTGCCGTGGCCACTTTAACCGTAGTTGGAAGCACGGTATCTCCCGTATTCTTTCCGAACATGGATTGAACGTAGAACGAAGGCGAGCCAAAGCTCTTCGTAGCGTCATACCCGATTAAGTTCGTTGGCCATTGGGCCGCCTTCGGATTCATGTTGATGAGCAGTGGAGCATACGCCTCCATGACCACGAGGTCCGAGTTTCGCTCCAAACCGATGAGCCATGCCGCGTCACCTAGTGCCGCTTGATGAGTGGGAGTTTGATTTCCTTCGATTGAAGCCCACTCGCCTACAAAGATCTTGGGACCCTTACGATCATAGCGATCGTAGTGTCCCGAATCTCGCTCCATTTCAGCCGCCGATCGATAATAGTGATCGTCAATGACGTCAGGTTTGCGAGTCTTTACGGGAGCAGTAGCAATGATCTGCAGTTTTGGATATTTCGCTTTGATTGCGTCGTGAAATTGTGCGTATCGCCCGTCGTAGCTACCCGATCGGTCAAATCCGTCTTCATTTCCGATTTCCACGTAAGTAAATGGGAACGGTTTTGGATGGCCGTCTTTGATGCGCCTCGCACCCCAAACGGTGTTTGGGCCGCCGGTTAAATACTCAATTTCGTCCAAAGCATCCTGCACGTAAGGTTGGAGGCCCGGACCTGGATCAATGTGAGCTCCCTGAAGCGCATATCCAGCAAATACGGCGAGGACCGGTTGCATATGAAGGTCTTCGCACCACTCTAGGAATTCGAGAAGCCCCAGTCCATCGGAGGAACGATATCCCCAAGGACCCTGGTGCCCGAATCGTTTGGAAACATCGCCAATCGTTGCTTTCCAATCAAATCGCTCGGGGATGGTATTTCCTTCAAGATAATTCCCACCTGGCATTCGAAGAAAACTCGGATTCATCTCCGCCATCTTCTCCATCAAATCAATACGGTTTCCATTTTTGCGATGCTTGTAGGTGGGTGGGAATAAGGAGATCGAGCGGAACCAAACGGTTCCCGCACCGGGCAAGGAAATGACAAACCGATTGGTGTTACTGGTCGGTACCGATCCCGTCTTAAGGGTTGCGGTGTATTTTTTCCACCCGGTTGTCAGCCCACTGATGGTGGTTTGGGCGAGAACTTTCCCTTCATCGTTGGTCTCTATAGTGGCGGTAAGGGGGCCGGATAATCCTGCCGACGCCTTCGCATAGAACGAAAGTTGGTAAGTCGTATTGGGCCAAGATGGAATCCCCCAGTAGCCGTCATTGGCAAGCCCGACACGGTCGTTTGAGTTGGCAACTGTCGCACTGAGCTTTAGATTGAGTCCTCGATCAGTCGGATCGTTATCTAAGACGACGAACCCAGTTCCTGAACCCGACTTCACGACAGACCAATGAATCGGACCACGATCACTATCGCGTAATCCACGATTTTGAATGAGTTCTGCATAGAGTCCTCCGTCGTAAGCGTGGTTGATTTCCTCTGTCATGAGGCCGTAGAACATTGGGCTGATCTTGGGACCGGGATGATCCACGTGGACCGTAATCTGGCTAACTCCTTGAGCTACCGCAAAAGGTGCCATCAGTGCCAAACAACTCGCCATCAGGGTGAGGCGACAAACCTTGTGAGTCGTAAGCATATGGTCGAATTAGCATACACCGTATTTCGCAAATGCAAGTCGCCGCCCACTAGTTCAAAGCCTCATTGAACTCGGAAAGATAGAATTCCGTAGCTTTGGCTTGAACGAGAACCCCTGTTAAAAAACGTACTGGGATTTCCTTTAAGAGATCGAATCGGCGAAGAGTTTCAGCGTCTCTTGTACTCTCCGTTGAAGTGTCGCAGTTCGAGGAACCGTTCGTCGAACACAGAAGTTCACACCAATTATTCGCCGATTCTAACCAAAAATTGGTATTAACATGCCGTGACCACTAGCGGATTCGACGTGTTCGGGACAGGGGTGAGGACAAAGACTCTCCTCGCGATCTACCTGATGCAGGAGACACACGCCAGTGAGTTGGCCCGCGTACTCGACGCAGGGGTGAATACTATTCGCAACGCGCTTGACACGCTAGAAAGGGCGGGACTCGTTGTGGGCACAATGGAAGGCCAAACCCGTAGGATTCGGCTCAACCCGAAGTTTCGCGCCCACTCTGAACTCGCGGAGTTGCTACACAAACTCTCTCTCAGTGAGATCGCCCTCATGTCAAGAATCGCGGACCAGCGGCGGCGTCCCCGAAGACTGGGTAAAGAACCGTGAACTAGAGGCAACTCGGACTCACGAGCAGTTCGTCGTCTTCATGACGATCGAACCTTCTCCCATAAAAAAGCTGATCGCCTAAATTCGAGTAGCGCTTGTTGTCGTTTTTAGCGTGTGGACATGGCGATACACTGTAGAAATCTTATGGGTAGCTCGTCGGATGGTTTTAAGCTCATGTCAGGTTATATCCTGACTAATAATCATCTTTCGTCAGGAAATAACCTGACAAATTATGAATCTATGTCATACTATATCCTGACATGGATGCAAAGAGACGACGGCTTCGAAGGCAGCAACTGGATCAACAACTTGGGATGATTCAAAGCTCGAGTCTGCCATCAACCCCCAAGGGTGGGTGGATCGGCTCAATCCGAGAGGCACTCGGCATGAGTCTCGAAAGCTTAGGTAAACGCCTGGGCGTTTCTCGTCAAACTGCACATGAACTGATTAAGGCCGAATATGATGGTTCATTGACCATCAAGCGCATGCGCTCCGCAGCGGACGCCTTAGGATGCGACCTCGTAGTCCTCCTGGTACCTCGCCAGTCTCTTGATCAGATGGTGATGGAGCGTGCCACGGAAATTGCGCGAGAATGGGTTTTAAGAACCAGCCATTCAATGGCACTAGAACAGCAATCGGTTACGGATGAACGTGTTGAGCAAATGATTCTTGAAGCGGCCGAAACTCTAGTTGATCAAAGAGACTCGCGTCTATGGGAATAGAACTCGAATATCCAGACGGTGCGACTCCGCTAGACCCCGACGAAGCAGAGGGCCTCATTCCGGCTCTGGCCACGCAGGGAGAACTTAACGAGTTCGAAGCGCTTAACATTCTAGAAGGCGGAACGTGGGCCAGAAAAAGCATCAATGTTAGGCGAGCCCTGCTTGATCAAAAAACTTTGCGGCAGATTCATAAAAAGATGTTCGGTAGCACATGGCGATGGGCTGGCAAATATCGACTTACTCAGAAGTCGATCGGTTGCGATGCTTGGCGAATATCGGGGGAGCTTAAGATCCTCATTGATGATGTTCAGTGCTGGCTCCAATTCATGAGCTACCCTCGTGAGGAGATCGCAGCCAGATTCCACCACCGCCTTGTGTCGATCCACCCCTTCCCAAACGGTAACGGACGATTTGCGCGATTAGCAACGGAGCTGCTTTGCGAGCAAAATGGGTGGCCGGCACCTACTTGGGGCGCTTCGAACTGGGCCCACGTCGGCGAATCACGGCATTCTTACATCAAGGCACTCCAAGCGGCAGACCAACACGAATACATTCCTCTCATCAATTACATGTTTTCTCCGTGAGGCTATACCACCGAGCGCCAGAGGATTCAGCGCACCTTAGGACACGGCGATGTACCCATAAGAAACCTCTCAAAATAGTAGACATTTGTATAGTATAATGTCGTGACCGTGAGCTACTTGCTTTGGGTGGAAATGGAGGGATTTTATGTTGACCATCATGAGTCGACAGACAAGCCGCTGATCGTTGCAAGGGAGAAAATCGTGCTGGATGCTAACCTAATCGCGCGTAAGCGTGGGGTGCGGCTGGGCATGGAGGTTCGGCAAGCGAAAGCGGTTGTGACGGATTGCGTAGTCAAGCTTTGGGAGCTAGAACGGTACCACGCCCGACGCAATCAATGGCTGAATGTCTGTACCGATTACACAGGAGTGATCGAACCTCTGGATCAACACATCGCGGCACTTGACTTGAGTGGACATCCTAACCCGCTTGATGTTACTGAACGGATGGTTCGAGAACTTGTCGGCAAGATCAAACTCAA
Source organism: uncultured Armatimonadota bacterium (assembly GCA_903899015.1). Classification (GTDB taxonomy): domain Bacteria; phylum Armatimonadota; class Fimbriimonadia; order Fimbriimonadales; family Fimbriimonadaceae; genus Fimbriimonas. Next base: position 91,948 of record CAIUHP010000111.1, read on the forward strand.
TGTCCACTATGGGGCCGCTACTTCGGTATGGATTTCGAAACTAGCGGCAGATCGACATGATCTTGGACGCGCTGTTCACACCCCTTCTGAGTTCCTCGCCGATTTACCTGTCAGTGACCTGCTGCCAGTCAGTGAAGATGCTCGCCAACGGCTGACCTTTCTCGGCTATCGAAGTATCGGTGAAGTCGCTCAACTCCCGTTAGATACGCTCCAAGGACAGTTCGGAGAAGAAGCTCATCTCATCTTCTCAGCGTCTAAAGGGAAACATCATCAACCCGTTCATGCCATCTACCCATTGGATTCCATCCAGGAATGCCTCCTTTTCGATGGAGTGGTTGAGGATACCGATACCATCGACAATGGGCTACAGGCAATTGCAGAACGTGTCGGACGCCGCCTCACCGATAAGGGGATGCAAGGGTCCAAGCTATCGATTCGGCTCGAATTCGAAGAGCGTAACTACTGCAAAGATCGCCGCTTCACCAAGCCCATTCACAATCCGCTCACCACACTGATTGCCATGCGACTGCTCATTCAGGATGCTCTTGACGCTCCAGTAGTTGGCATCCATGTCAGATTGACCGATTTAGAGAAAACGCGTTATCGTCAACAGGAACTGGAAGGCTTCAACCTACGCAGCAAGCGGCCAGAAGCTCAGTCTGCGGTTGGCTACGTTCGCACCGTCTTTGGAGACCAATCCCTCAAACTAGGAAGCGAGATAGAACTCCCCCGCCGGATACGCGTTCTCAAGGAGTGGCAAAATGCCACCGGCTGGCGGTGAAACTCTCGCGCTATGGCGCGAAGCGGGTGAATGGTGGACCGACCAGCCTCAACGTGAGGTGCATCGGTACCTAGACGAAAATGGAATCCGAAGAGAGAGCGTCACCCCCCTTCGCCCCCTCTATCAGATGGATTCCGAACCGGACCAACAAGTCGCTCAGATCAGTCAGGCCCGTCGAGTGAGCCATAACAAGGTCGCCTTAGCCTGTGGAATGGTTCACGCTCCCAAACTAACACACTATATAGCCGCGCCTAAGAAAACCTCTTTTGCTACTCTCCACACCTTGAGTGGATACGCGTTTGGGCGTAGCACCATGATCGCGGCGAGTATCCCAGCCCTGGTGGCGGCCCGTGGAAGTTGCGCGGCTATGATCGCCGACCCATTTTCACTGACCGGAGTAGCTGAGTTCACCCAAACCGCATTGCAAGTGGGCATTCATCCCCTTGTGGGAGCCAGTTTTGAAATGGTAGACGGGGGCGAGATTGTGCTCACCGCACGCAACCGGATCGGATTTCGCTCACTATCTCGCCTAATTACCGAGTGCCATCTTAATGAGCCACGCCTCTATCCTCTGTGTACATGGGAGCGCATTGAGCGCCATACGGAGAGTCTTCTTTGCCTAACGGGTGGAGACGCAGGCCCCATCAATCGCGCCCTTATGCGAGGCGAATACGATTCTGCTCAAAACTGCCTGGACCGGTTGATAGGGCTCTATGGGAAAGAGAATGTCTATGTCCAGATCGAAAGGACCGATCTTCCTTGGCAGATTTCGGTCAACCGCAAGCTACTCGAACTCGCAGACGCAATGGGATTAGTCGCAGTGGCAGGCGGGCCCATCACCCACGCCAAACCGGAGCATTTCCCTGCCCAAGACATGCTCGGATGCATTGAAACGCTTTGCTTGATCGAAGAAGTTGACGGACGCAAACCGCGACGCCACCCCGACCAGCCCCAAATTCAGCAGCTTCCTTGGCGAGGATTAAATGCGGAACGATATCTGCCCAATGCCGACGAAATTGCGTCTCGCTTCTGCGATCGCCCAGATCTCGTCGCGAACACGCTTCAACTCATTGAGAAGTGCGATCGAAATGTCCTTCCCGGGCACACTGACCTGCCTGCATTCTGTGACGACGAGAACAACATGTTCCGCGAAATCACCCTGCAAGGAGCACGCCAAAGATATCCCAATTTCACACGCGAACTGCATGTGCGGCTTGATATGGAGATGGAGCGCATCATTCGTTTAGGTTATGCGGGACATTTTCTGGTCGCGTGGGACATGTGCCGCTGGGCACACGAGCAAGGAATTCTCTTTAGTGGCCGTGGTTCGGTGGTGGATTCAGTGGTCGCTTACTGCATCGGCTGCTCCCGGATTGACGCCTTTGAGCACGATCTTTTCTTCGATCGTTTCCTACCTGCCGATGGCAGTAAACGCCCCGATATCGACATTGACTTTGAAGCCAAACGTCGAGATGATGTCCGGCTCTACCTCGCCGGTAAATATGGAGAGAAGCACGTCGCCACCGTTGCGGCGGTAGGCACCTATGGCTCACGGGGAATTGTACGCGAGGTCGGCAAAGTGATGGGGATCCCTCACGAAAACCTCGCTTATCTCGCGAAAAGGCTGCACGGCAGTGTCTCCGCTCATCGACTTGAGAGCGAAATTGAGCGGAAGCCGGAACTCCGTAATAGTGGTATCCCTCGGGAAAGGTTTCGCTGGGTCTTCCAATTGGCCCGTGAACTGATGGATGTGCCGCGCAACATGCGGGCGCATTCCTCAGGAGTTGTTATTTCAAAAGATCCCATTGCCGATACCGTCCCGGTGATGTACTCTGGAGTCGAGGACATCCGAATCATCCAGTGGGACAAGCGCAGTGCCAAGAGGTGCTTCGATAAGTTCGACATCCTCTGTCTGCGAGGTAACGATGTCCTCTCCGACACCCAGCGCCGCACGCGTGAGCAGGTCGCAGGTTTCAGTGTAGAAACGCTTCCGCTGGACGACCCCGAAACCTATCGTGCGATGCGAGCAGGACAGCTCATCGGTATCCCGCAATCGGCGTCTCCTGCGATGCGACAGGCGCATATCCGCTTGCGAACGGAAAACTTCAAAGACGCGGGCATCGTTCAAGCTGCAATCCGCCCCGGCGTTGGCGGTGCGGTGAAGATCAACGAGTTCATTGCTCGCAGGCGCGGGAAACCTTTCAGCTTTGCTCACCCCGAGCTCAAACGCATCTTAGGGGAGACTCATGGAATTGTTGTTTTCCAAGAGCAGATCGATCAGCTTCTGCAGACATTCGGTGGTTACAGCTCCGACGAGGCAGAAGAGATTCGAGAAGCTGTTCATAAACGTAGGCGTGAAGATTACGTCCAGAACATTCGCCAAAATGTCATCGACAATATCATAAGCAACGGTTACAGCCCTGAGGTTGCTCAAGAGGTCTACGACATAGTTGCAGTGTTTCAAGGATACGGATTCGCTCAAGGTCATGCTCTCGCTTTTGCCGAGATCTCTATTCGTTCGATTTGGTGTCAGCAAAACTACCCTGCCGAGTATTTCGCGGCGATGCTCGATGCCCAGCCTGCTGGATACTATGGCCCTTGCACCCTGGTCAATGAAGCCCGAACGCGCGGGGTCAAAATTCTTCCCCCAGACGTGAACCTCAGCAACATCAACTTCACGGTCGAGAATGTAGTCTCCCACCACGATCCCAAACTCATCGTGCCTAACGGCGGTATTCGAATCCCCTTCAATCAAATCAGCGGGCTTTCGAAAGAGACGAAAGAAAGAACGATGATCGCCCGCATGGATGGCCCTTTTAAGTCGATGGCTGACTATGTTGCTCGGGCCCGCCCCGATCGTGATGAACTGGAACAGATGATCTTATGCGGTTGCTTCGATACCCTTGAGCGCAATAGACGTGCCCTTTTGTGGTCTATACCTAGCGCAATCGAATACGGAAACCTGGTCGAAGCCACCCGAACGACCCTTCCCTTACTTCCTAACGAACCGCCTTTACCAAACGGAGTTGATGGGTTCTGCCCTACCGAAGAAAGACTGTACGAGCGTGCAATTTTAGAGTTAGATGTCGATCAACACTTGATGGGCTACGAACGTCCGCGCGTGCTTGCTAAGGGAGGCCTTACCGCCGCGGAAGCCAGTGTCTTGCCTCACAACACCAAGGCGTTTGCGGTTGGTAACCCAATTCGCTTACGTTTCCCGCCAACTGCTAGTGGAAAGCGAGTAATGTTCTTTGATCTCGAAGATGAAACGGGACTTCTCAACGTGACCTGCTTTGATGACACCTACCAGAGATACGGGCATACCGTCATCTGCTCACCCTATATCACCGTTCGGGGCGTTGCCCAAAACCGCGACGGTCACATTGCCTTCCTGGCTCAAGGTATCTACCCATTCAAACCAGGAATCTACAATCACATACCCGCCGAATCGTCGTTGCCCGTGGTAACGGGAGACTTTCTTATGCGATAAGCAAAAAAACTCTCAAACACAACAACACGTTCACTCTACTTACCCGTCCACAATTAAGCAGATGGCTCCCGCAACTTCCCTAGCCATTCATCGGTCACGGCCCAGCGTCTTATTGGGCTGTTTGCTTTTGACTGCCTGCTCCTTTGGCGACATCTACAGCACGAAAAAAGGACCCAACCTTAAAGCAATCGAATCAACAGTCGCAGATCGCCTCATCTCTCAGCACATCCCTGGCGCGGCCCTCATTATCGTTAAAGACGGCAAGCTGGTCGATATGAAATGCTTCGGCTATCGCGACCTGTCACAGATGCTTCCCGTCACCCCTGTTACCCCTTTTTGCATCGGATCTTGTACCAAGGGCTTCACCGTGATGGCAGTTGAAATGGCAGTCGACGCAGGCGTGGTTTCCCTAAACGACCATCCAAGCAAGTATCTTCCCGAATTCAAGCTCAAGGACCCACAGTTCAATAACAAAGTTACGCTGCGAGATTTCATCAGTCGACGCGCAGAAGAAGACACCAAACCGCTTGCTCTCGATTGGAACGACACTTCTCCGAAGAAAATGCTTCACGTCATTTCCGGAGTCCGCCCACACGCGAATACATCCGAGCAGAAATTACGCAATGCTAACTTGAACATTTGCGTTGCCGGATATGCGGTCGCCGCCGCGTCTGGCACCAGCTACGAAAAGCTCATTCAGGACAGTATTTTCCGCCCGCTCGCCATGAATGACAGCCGCTTGAGTTCCGATATCCGCCTCGCGGAAGACGCCCATGGTCACATACTCGACAAGCACGCCCAACCCACTCGATACGAACGCGCTCTAGACGAGATATTTCAACCCGAAAGCGGCATCGTCTCAAGCGCTCGCGACATGGCCAAATGGCTTGGTCTTCTTACTGCCGACGGAGTTTTCGAAGGCAAACGACTCGTCTCCGAACGCGGATTCAACGAATTGTTCGAGCCTCTCCTCGATAGCAAGTCCGACTTTACATCAAGCCTTGGTTGGTCAGAAAAGACGATCAACGGAAGTCGTATCGTCGCGCATTCCGGAGGAGCCCCCGGCTATTGTGCCTCCATAACCATCCTTCCCGACCGGCATATAGGGGTTGTACTTCTCACCAATCTCGGTCCTGAATCAGCCGAAGTTCAAAAGGCTATTCCCGCCTGGATCTTGTCTCAACTCGTCTCCACGATTGACTGACAATCTTCCCCACGATTGTCGTTGATTACGACAAATTCTTATTGCATTTCCTACGCCTCTTTGCGATAATAGTAGTCACTTGTCTACTATTCAGACGAAGGAGAGGAAATGAAATATCAAACCCACATGATCGACGTTACGCAGAAGGCAGCCGACGAAGCCTTTCGTTATGCGGTGTCTGTTCCCGTAGATAAAGCGGATTGGAAGCCCCTCGATGTTGGTCGGTCAGTTCTCGACCAGACCAGAGAAATGGCCCAGTGCCCTATCTGGGCGCTCGAAATCATCTCATCCAACGAGCCTCCCAAGTTTGATGGCGAAGAAATGGCTGCTCAGCAGGCTGAAATGTCAACCTGGGCAACCGTCGAAGACTGCCAGGCAAAGTGCAACGAGAACCTTGCCAAGCTAGCCGAGTATTTCGCGACGCTTCCAGATGAGAAACTCACGGAAACCAAATGGCTCCCCTTCGACGGTGGCCGTGACTTCACCGTGATGGAAATGATGGATTACCCTCGCTGGAACTTCAATTACCACTTAGGGCAAATCGCCTACATCCAAACTTTGTTCGGCGACAAAGACATGCACTAAAATCGCGACGGTCGAGCGAAGGATGTCAGCATGGCCCCGACGCTCCACGACTCCACTAGATTTACCCTTTGGTGGCCCATCGTTTTAGACCTTCCACATAGCGGTCAAGTGCCACTGGATTTTGCACAAAGAAAAGTGAAGGCTCAATAAGTTCAAGTTCAGAAAGAACCCACTGCCCCTCATCAGAAATCATGAGATCCACTCGGGCATACAACCATGGTTCACGAACCGTCTCGAGCACGCACTTAGCAAGGTCCGATTGCTCTTCGTTGGGAGTTACCGCTGCCGAAACCGATTCTTCTCCGCCGTGAAACCTTGGCTCTTTGATAATCCCGTGAGTTAGCTCGCCATCAATGTGAATCAGAGCAATCTCACCCCCATCTGCAACACGGCTCATAAATTTCTGAACCATGGCTCCCCGGTCGTTAAGAATCTCGGAAAGAAACGCTTCTGCTTCTCCTACCTGGTCAATACCAAAGCGTTTGGTCATGTAAGACCCGGCAGAAACAGTTGGCTTGATAACAAACTCGGTCCAACCTTCCTCCATCAGTGCCTTTTGAAGTTCCGAAGGTGATGACAAGTATCGAGTGGGAACCACTGGAATACCGAGATCCCTAAGTTCATCAAGATAGTGCTTATCCAGATTCCAAAGAATCAGATCCCGCCCGTTACAAAGCGTTGACACCTTGGAAACGGAATCAATCCAGTTCCGGAATGAGGCTTCAAATTCGTAGTAGTTCCAAGTCGATCGAAGTGCAACCAAATCGAATCGACTCCAATCGACAACCGCATCTTCCCACGGAACCAACTCAACATCGATGCCACTCGCGCGGCAGACATCGAGCATCAAAGATTCATCGTTATCAGGTTCAGGAATGTTCTGGCAAGTTACGATCGCAATTGAGGGCACGCGAGAGATTATTCCTGAGCCGAACAAGGCGAGTCACTGCGCAGTTGACGAGTAACACAAAGAAACAAGGGCAGGCTGGATGAAACCAACCTGCCCTCACCTTTACGTCCCAGAATGCTATCGAGCGACAGTTCCAGGAAGAATGACATCTGCCACCGCGTAAGAACGTCGGATGTCCTGGAGACAAACCTTTGCTCGCCCACCAATGTGATTCATACCATCGAGTAATTCGATGTAAAAACCACCGTCGGTCCAACCCACGACTTTGTTGGCATTCTCGAATGCAGACCGTCGAACGTTGGCCTCAAGTACCTGCGCTCGGCGATAGCCCATACAAATGCGGTCGAACTCTTCGATCGTTCCAGAGCGGATCTCGTACTCTTCGTACTCCATGTCGAAGTTCGCCCGAATGTAAATTCCTCGGCGCATCTCGTGCTCCAGTTCCTCCACATTCTCGCCATCCAAGCCAATAAGCGCTTCAACGACGGCAGGGTGGCACTCAACCAAGAATGCGTTCCCCTGATCCTGCATCTTGCGCCACATGTCGCGTTCAATCCAGAGGCTAACTGTTTCTTTGCTGGCGATTCGGCCCACACCCGTACACATTGGGCAGATCTCAGTGATTTCCTGAGTGACCGATTCACCCGTCCGCTTTCGCGTCAACTCGATCAAGCCCAGCGAGGAAATTCGTCCCACTCGAGTTCGAGCTCGGTCTTTGCCAAGACCGTCGGTAAAGTGTTGAAGCACCTTCTTCTTGTCGGCTTCGGCTTCCATGTCGATGAAGTCGCAAACAATGATTCCACCCATGTCTCGAAGTCGAAGCTGGCGCAAAATTTCGTCTGTCGCCTCTAAGTTCGCCTTGAGAATGGTGTCGTTCAGTGAACTCGAGCCAACCTGTTTTCCAGTATTGACGTCAATCGCGGTGAGAGCTTCCATCTCGTCGATGACCAGGTACCCACCGGATTTGAGCGGCACTTTGTGCTGCATGATCCGCTCAAGTTCCTTTTCAATCCCGTAAAAGTCATACAACGGGGTTTCCTTATCGTAAAGAACAATCTTATCCCGCATCGCAGGGGCCACCATGTTTGCAACGAGGTGGACCTTTTCGTATTCGTCAGGATCGTCGATGACCATCTTGGTGATGTTCTCACCAAACATATCTCGAACCGTTCGGAACAATAGAGTCTGATCTTTGTGAACGCAAGCAGGAGCACGCATCTTCTTCGCGGCTTTCATCACGTCTGCCCAAAGAGTTTGAAGGAAGGCGACGTCTCCACGAAGTTCGGCTTCAGTTCGACCTTCGCATTCGGTTCGAAGGATCAATCCAAAACCGTCTGGAATGATCTTGTCTCCAACCTTTCGAAGGCGTTCTCTTTCTGAGCGATCTTCGATCTTTCGGCTCACGCCGACGCTACCGGATTCGGGCATCAGGACGACATACCGTCCTGGCAAAGCAATTCTTGTGCTAACTCGCGCACCCTTCGTGCCGCGAGGTCCTTTGGTGACTTGGACCATTACCTGCTGGCCAGGCTTGAGAAGGTCCTTGATCTTTCTGCGTCGAAGTTCACTTCGTTTGATAGAAGCAGGGCTGTTGTCAGATCCTTCGTCAGGAATGATGTCAGCGACGTAAAGGAACGCATTACGCTCCAGTCCGATGTCGACAAATGCTGCATCCATACCGGGGAGCACGTTTTGAACGATTCCTTTAAAAATGGAACCTACAACTCGCTCTTCGCGTTCGACTCGGTATTCCATCAGCTGCCCATCTTCGAGAAGGGCGATTCGGGTCTCTCTGTTAGAGACGTTGACGATAATTTCTTTCTGTGCTCCAACTCCTCGGCTAGGGCCAACTAGCGCAGTAGGAGCAGAGTCTGGTTTTCGGCGCGGCTTTCGCACACGCCCGCTTCTTCCATTATTCATTGCAATTTTAGCGGTCTGAGACTGAGTTTACCGGGAGAACCGGCATTTCCATTTATTACGGTCGGAAGAACCCATGCCAAATCACTTTTGGTTGAATTCAAATTGATGTATGACCGTCCAACGCCTACAAATCTCTGCGACGATCAGTTCTTACTAATGATAGCAATTTGTCTCTCAACATAATCGCCATTCCTTAATCTTTAACCTGGTGATACGTTAGGATTGCCGCAGAAGGTTGAATTGACAGGGTCACTGGCACCCCATTTTCCATCAATTCCTTCCCTGTCCATTTCTTCCCCACCAATGTTTCGTTCCCAGCGGCATCGACAAGAACAATCCGATAGTCCTTACGAGGATCCAGCTCCCTTAGCTTCGCATTGAATGTTAGACTCGCAGCATTCTGACGTCTAAAGAGCTCGATGAGTCCATCACCTTTCTCAGGTCGATTGAATTGCCAACCGATCCAAACGTCGCCTGCGAGAGAGTAAGGGGTTAGCGGATAGAAGTCGGAGTAGTAATACTGACTGATACCGCGCCACTCACCAAATAGGTGCCGCAATTCATCGTAGTCGATCTTCTTCTCTCGAATGTCGATCCCAGAACCGAGACTTGGAGCAGTGTTGCTCCAGAATGCATAGGGCTGGACCGGAGTGACTCCACCCCCGTAATATGGAGCATCGGTCGTTGCAACGGTCGCCGTACCGTGGAATGGCAACCACATCGAGATACCGTAAGTCATTCCTTGGTGTCCAATCGGTTCGTATGCATAGTCGCTTCGCCACAAAGGCACCGATCGTCGCATCGTCTCCAGATCGTTTCGACGTCCGCCGGACGCGCAAGAGTCGATAAGCATGTTTGGGTGCCTACGACGCAATTCATCCCAATAAGCTAGGTAACCCATGACGTGCTTGATTTCGGTGATGCCCTGACGGTCCTCCGCATCGTTTCCGCGCCAGAACTCAAGTGGATCCATATTAAAATCTTGGCGGTACAGGTCGATATGGTTATCGGTTAGCAGCTTGTCGACATGCTCGACCAGCCACTTCCAAGCAACAGGATTTCCAAGGTTCAGTAGTTGGGTTCCGTCGGCTCCATTTCTGGCTACTTTATCGAATGCTTTGAAAGCGCTTGGATCCGGTTTTGTTGACGGCGGCAAATAGCCATAGCTCCAATTGGATTTCTTGTATTCCTTGGCGGCATCATGCTCGACTCCATTGGGGTCGGTGATAGTAACGTCTACTCCCGTCGAGTCATAGCCGTAATTGCCATTGCCAAACCCCACGACAAAATCCATCGACTCTCCTTTTTGAAGGTGGGAAGAACCTGAAAAATGAGCATCCCGTCCATGACCCTCTAGGTTGATGAGGCTATCAAAGAGTGATTCAGAGCGTCTTAGAACATGAACATCAGTTGTCGTCTTCTCATCGATGCCAGCAAAGTCCGCATTGATTCGATAGTCGCCACCCATAGGAGCGATATACCGAACCACGCCATATTCACCTTTTGGTCCAGGGTGGAAGGAGAGTGCACGGGGCTTCCAAGTAATGCCATTCCAACGAACCGTCTTCTCGCCCGTGTTGTAAACCACACACGGCTCACCAGTTCCTAACGATTTCGATCGGTGCGTTTCTAGGCTGCCAAAGGGGCTCAGCAACCACTCGGGATGATTTTTCGATAGCCAAGTATCGGGAGCCACTCGTTCTGGCTCAAACCAGACCAGCGTCTTGACCCCGCGCGAATGGGCATGATCGCTAACGGGTGTAAAACCCTTAGGAAATCGCTTGGGGTCGACTTCCCATGTTCCAACCTGCGGCCACCCGTTTTGTTGGATGTACCAGCCCGCGTCCATCCACCAATAATCGATATTTAGCTTCTCTTCCAAATATCGGTCGATGTGCATGATTTGGTTCGCTTCGTTGGCACCGATCATTTCGCCGTAAGCCCTTCCACTGCTCGCTAGCATCATCGGCTTGGGCAGATGTCCGCCAGGCTTCGGCATGCCATAGGCCATCATCCAATGTCGCCATTGATTCTGACCGTCGATCCAGTCGCCTTTGTAAGGCAAGGTAACGATCAAGGGGGTACGGACTTCCTCTCCGGGATGCAATCGGAAATGGGTTAATTCCTGACCAGCCCGTATGTGGAGGCCGTCTTTTGAATCGCGTCTGAATTCAGCATTCCATTGCCCCGGCCAACCGACAACCAGAATAGTTCCCCCACCCTTATAGGAAAGATTAAAGTAGGACATGTCGGAATTGGTAGGGCGGCCGCCGGCCGCGCTGATCCGTTTGACCGCACCAGGTCCAAGGGGAGTCTCCAGGGGACCGTAATCGTTTTTGGATGCAGGTGAGCCAACGTTGTGGTGAAGCACATACTCTTTTAATCCGGGAGGCATCATCCACTCGTCGATTGCTTGAAGGTCCTCAATGATCGGCGTATCTTTCTTTCCAGCATTTTTCAGGTAAAGCGTCCATTCTTCAACGCCTGTTTCGAGATAACTGATACGCTCGTCCTTTACTTCGAGGCCAGTCTTAGGATCAAGATATGTCCAGATGTTTCGAACTCGAACGTCATCAATTAGGCTAGTTGATGTCTTCTCTTGCCATTTCGGCAAAAGATCGGCTGACTTCTTACCATCGAATAGAAAAGATCCAGGGATACCTCGCTTAACGTAATACGTGGCGTAAGATGCTTGGCTCCCTGATGAAGTTCGAATTACTGGAGGTTTAGAACCAGACTTACTCTGACCGACCGAAGTCTGTGAGAGCAAAAGAGCAAGAGCAATTATCGATAACGGCCAAGTTTTCATAGGCAACCAGCCTGATTATGCGCCTATTTAATGCGTCTTTCCATTTCGCCTAAGGCGAGCTTTGAGTGCCAATTCTTACTCCATTTCCAAAACTGGTGACCCAGACTTCGCCTGCCTTGTTCGGATTGAAGAAAACTCGGGTTGGTTGGCGGAACGGATAGGAGCCTACCAAGCCGAACGTAGGGCTTGCGTTCGTCGCGTTAGTCGAAATCCAAAGCCCCTGCGTCTCGGTTGTCGCATAAATGATCTTAGGATTCTTAGGATCCACTGAGCAGGAACCGACCCGATCGGAGGTCCAGATCTCGGTCCAAGTGACGCCACGATTGGTCGTCTTGTAGAGTCCGCCTTTGTTATTTGCTGCGCCACCCCAGCCGCTGAAGACTCCTGTGTACCACGTGCTTTGAGTTGCGTCCGTCGGATCAACGGTTAGATCCATCGTCCACCAGTGCATATTTGCCGCTGATCGATCGATCCAGGTCGTACCGCCATCTTTGCTAACAAATACGCCGGATGAATCCGTGAAACCAGGCGCCATGCGTCCGGAATAGGTAGCGACTAGAGTGCCATCCTTCAAAACAGTGATGTTGAAAGCGTGCCCTTGGGTACGTGTGGGAGCAGTCAGGCGAACCCACGTTGCACTGACTCCTTTTGTGATATCCGAACAAACGTAAACTCCGCCCTTCGAGCTGTGAGCAACCGTAGCATACATCCGCTTTGCATTAGTCGGATCGAGTGCGACACCCATCACCACGTGACCGATGGAACCAAGTTTGGTCCAAGTTGCTCCCTGATCGGTTGACGTAAGGACATCTCCAGTTCCACCGTCGATCACAGAGTCCTTAAGGTGTGTGCTTTGATACATGTCATGGGCGGATGAAGTCGACATGTACAGCGTTCCAGTTGGGCCGGTGATGATCTGATATGACGAATTCAGGCTCATACCGGTGTAGTTGAATCCCCATGTGTTTCCACCATCCGTCGATCGAATCAACTGAATATCAGAGGCTCCAGCAAGAACACTCGTCGGGGATGACCAGTTGATCCACCAATTGGAAGTATTCTCCAATCCTATTCCCAAGTAAGATTTCTTCTTTGGAGTTGGAGCATTTACGGGATGCTGGGACAACGGATCGACATAGGCTTGCTGCCAGGTGGTCCCTCCGTTGGTTGTGAGATGACAAAATCCGTAGCCAGTAAACGCAGCACGTTTCGCGTCAGTTGGGCAAACGGTAAATCCGAACGCAAGCTGGTCATAGCTCCATTGGCGATCGCCAGAAGCGCCTTGCCAACCCGTGATCACATTCTGATTGTTTGCGGTGATTAACGAGTTGGCCCAGGACTTGCCACCGTTACTGGATTTCAACACAATCGGATTTCCAGCATCGCAGCTTCCCGCAAGATAGACGTCTGAGATGTCATTCCGCGCCATTCGCACAAAGAATGGATAGGTTCCGGTTGGAATACCAGTGACAGATTTGGTCCAAGTCTTTGCCGTTCCATAGTCCAATGTATAAACGGAGGCATAGGCGTTATAGTTATCCCCGCCGATTCCGCCCCAGATATTCCCTGCCTTGAGCGTCACGGCAAAGAATCGGGTAACGGTTCCTACCTTTCCAGATGCAAAGCTGACGATATTTTCAGTAGACGGAATGCCAGGAGTCTTGAGGAGGCTGAACGAAGCACCTCCATTCGAGGAAACATAGATGCCTAAGCTGGTAGCCACCGTGATCGCCTGACCATCAAAATGGGCTCCTGCGAGCACCACTCCTGAACTGTTGTCCCCTGCTACCAACTTGCTCCAGGTCGCGCCACTATCCTTTGAGAAGAACAACGTCGAATAGTTCGAAACAAGCAAGCGTGTTGTCGTTGTTGGATCGGAAGCTAGATAGAATGCCCCTTGCCCGGTAGGGTCGTTTGCAAGAGCCTTCCATGTCTTACCGCTATCTGTACTCTTGACGGGAGTCATGTTTCCGCCCGTCGTGTCGACGTCGTACAAGATGCTCGCACTACTGGTGAACTGAACGTGGGGCGACATCGGGCCCGTTTGAATCGTGGTGAACGGGGTCAAAGCCCAACTTTGGCCTGTATTGGTTGAGTGGTAGAGGCCGCTCATATCACAAGACAGCCACATTTCACTTGAGTTGAATGGGTTGAAAGTAGGAGCGTAAAAAGCTCCCCCGCCGCCAACTCCTACACTCTTCCAAGTTGTCGGAGCCTGCCCGTTCGCAACGCCTACTGCGGCAATCGCAGAAACAAGCGCAAGCCCTTTAAAGAGGCGCGTAAGAAGAACGTCATTGGTGGCTTCCAGCATCAAACTGGATTACACCATGTTCTAGATCATCACACGACAATTCCTGGCGCATGCCAGAAATGTCGTCGTGTAATAGGGTCGAAATCCTTACTTAGATCAGGATTTGCCCCGATTCGATCACTGGCCGCCGGTGGTTGTGGTCTGACTCTTGGTCGTCGTAGTTGACGAGCCAGTCGTCGATCCGGTGTCAGGAGGATTGCTTGTATTCGTATTTGTCGTCGTTGTTGTATCGGTTTTAGTGTCGGTACTCTTGGAAGATGGCGGCACAACGATCGTCGTGTTGTTGGCCGGAGCACGCTCATGAATGACGGTCGTTTTCTCGGGAGGTGTTACGATAACGTCGGGTGCGGCTGCTGGTTGGCAACCGACAACGAGTGCGCCAAATACGACGCACCCGATAGCAAACATATTCTTTGTAGAAAAAGTCATGGATATCTCCTGTGAGCAGAATAAGATCTGCTTACGTAGGGCTGGAGAATCCTAAGAATAGTTCCTAGGAAATTTATCGGCCAGACACTAAGTTGTTGGCAAACCGACCATCTTTCTCAATTCGTCAACTTCCTTCTTCCCAAGAAGCTTGCACTCTCCTGGGCGCATACCGTGGACGTAAAGCATGCCATAGCGGATTCGCTTCAGCGAAATCACGGGATGTCCCACAAATTCGCACATCAGACGCACTTGACGCTTGCGCCCCTCATGGATTGTGATTCGCAGTCCCGTAGTGTTCGATTTCGGCTCAGCGTGAATAATGTCCACCTTGGCAGGAAGCGTCTTGCGACCTTCTACGAACACTCCGTCTCTTAGCTTAGTAAGCGCCTTATCGTCGGGGATGCCCGTGACGACAACTTGGTATTCCTTTTCTACACCGTAGCGCGGATGAGCCAAGCGAAGGGCCAGTTCTCCGTCATTAGTACAAACCAAGAGGCCTTCGGTTTCCATATCCAAACGGCCAACAGGCTTGAGCTGGACTCCGTATTGAGGCAAATACTTTACGATGGTCGGCCGGCCCTGAGGATCACTTAAAGTCGTCACGACACCGGTGGGTTTGTTTAGCACGACGGTGTAGATCTTGGCCGTCGTAATGAGCATTCCGTCGACTCTAACTTCGTCGCTATCTCCAACTTTAACGCCCATCTCCGCAACGACGTCCCCATTGACGGTGACACGTCCCTCAAAAATAAGTTTTTCTGCCGCTCGGCGTGAGCAAAGGCCTGAGTGAGCAATTCGTACGTGAAGTCGTTCGCCGTCTTCCGAAATGGCTTTCTTCGCCAACGGTTGCACGCCCATACGCTGGGTCATTTCTTTTGCGTGGGCAATCGCGTCTTGTCGGTTCTTGCGAAGGGCAACGATTCGATCCTTGTTAAGGGTCTTCTTTACCGTTGTGACTTGCTTCTTCGGAGCGCCACGTTTAGGGGCGCTTCTTCTTTTCTGGTCTCTAGGAGGTCTAGAACCGTCGTTTCGAGGTCGTTCTGCCATAGTATTTAATTCTCCGTCTTTTCCGACCTTGTACGATGACCACACCCACAAATAACGCTCCTCCAAAGATGAACGAGCTAGTCGAATTTCCAGGAACCATTTGCATGACCGATGCAGCTTTCACATCAGAGTTTGCGACGACCGGAATCTTCTGAAGCCAACCATCCGAATCCTTGAGCACGAGTTCTCCAACTCGCTCTCCTTTTCGGATGGGGGCTTTCAAATTTGGGGACGCAACCACGGTTGCCCGGTAGTCCACATCACCCTTTCCAATCTCCCCGAGCGTATAAGCTTCTTGGGCGATCGCTACTGAAATCGGCTTTAAATTAGAGCCTGGAATCTTAAGAGTACCCACTATGGAACCACTGGTGATTTTTCGCTTCTTTTCAAACGAGTTAAATGCCCAGTTCAAAAGCTCTTGGTGATCTTGCTGCCAGTGATCACTTTTCATTACAACCGTGATAACGCGGAAGCCATTTCGAGTAGCACTTCCCACAAAACAATGCCCAGCTGGAACGGTAAAACCTGTTTTAACTCCGTCGGCTGTAGGGTCCTTTTTCAACCACTTGTCGTGGTTAATCATCACACAATCCTTCGTGTTAATGGAGCGAGAAATCGAGTATTTGTATGTTCGAACCGCTTCTCGGAATTCGGGATACTTCATGGCCGCGCGCGCCATCAGGGCTAGGTCGTGAGCGGTTGTTGTGTGCTCTAGATCGTTTAGACCGTTTGGATTATGGAAGTGCGTATTGGTGCATCCAACCTGTCGAGCTCGCTCATTCATCAGCTTCGAGAATGCCTCAACCGATCCGCTGATGTGTTTGGCGATGGCATAGCAACCATCGTTAGCACTTCGAAGCATGATCGCATAGAGCATGTCCCGAGCTGTAACTTTCTCACCGGGTTTGAGGTGCATGCTCGATTCACGCACGGTCTCAATATCAGGAGGGGCGGTGATAATTTCGTCAGGCCGACAATGCTCGACGAGCAAAAGCCCGGTCATGATCTTCGTCGTGCTCGCGGGATACATGGACGAATCGGGGTTCTTTGACCAAAGAACCTTGCCGCTGCTCGCATCGATAACGATGGCAGTTTTAGCAGATACGTCAATCGCGTGACTCACCAGAGAAGCCGCAAGTGAGGCCAAGACGATTAGGTAGCGCAGTCCTTTCATAGCTGTCATTCGATATCGTCCGATCCCGGACATTTACCTTTGCCGATCCATCGGCTTTACCTAGACCCACGTATTGTACCGAGCCTGACTACAGGGTATCACACCGAGCAGCTTATGTCGAACTCGATCCGACTGGCAAACTTAGCTGCAGCTCGGTTAGATCAACCGATTCCAACGCGGGTAACTGGCCCAGATCATTCAACTTAAACTGATGCAGGAATTGAGATGATGTTCCGTAGAGCACCGGCCGCCCCGGAGTATGCCGGCGACCAACTTCTTGAATGAGCCGCCTTTCGAGGAGCGATTTCACGCTGTAATCACTTTGAACGCCCCTAATCACGTCTATCTCGGCCATCGTCAGAGGTTGGCGATATGCGATGATCGCTAAGACTTCCATCAAGCTTCGGCTGAGTCTTTGCCTTTGCGGCTTGAGAAAATTGGCAATGGATTGTGCGAATTCTGGCTTAGTTGCCAGTTGATAGCCACCCGCCAGTTTGACCAAATGTAACGGTCCGCCTGCCTGCAATCGCTCGTTTAGAACCTCAAGCGCTTGTTCAACTTGCCCTTCGGTAACCTCGAGCGCGAGAGCCATCGAATTTGCGGAAGCCGGTGAATCGGCTACGAACAGCAATGCTTCAACGTAGTCGACAATATTCACTCGGGCTTCATCCTCGAAAATTCAACTTCTTCCCCTTCAACCCGGGCTGCAACTTGACCAAGGCGAATCAGTTCAAGGAGGGCCAGGAACCAATAAACCGCTTCAGACCGAGTGTAAGGCTGAACAATAAGGTCTTCCAACCGTGTCCAGTCCGAAGAAATGATCTGCAAAACCAACTTCATCTGCTCTTGCAGAGATTTTCTTGGCTTATTAAGAGGAGTTACCGGATCGGGTTTTGCTTTCCGAAGAATGCGTTCAAAAGCACGTGCTAGGTCGCCTGCGCTAATATTTCCAAGCGTGTAAGGCAACTCGTACAGGTCCGGGCCTGCTTCAGGGGCTCGGAAAAAGAGTTGAGACCGCTCCTCGTGCCAAATCTGGAGAGATTGAATGGCAATTTGGTATTCATGGGACGTCGGCTCAGCCAGTTCCATCGGCTCTTCGAACTCAGGCTCATCTTCAATTACCGGAAGCAGGAGCCAAGCCTTTCTTTCCAATAAATAGGCAAGAGCTGAAAGAGCTGCCGCGGCTTCATCTAAGTCCGTAATCTCAGACATCATCAAGTAGGCAAAGTACGCCTCGCAGATGGGAAAGAGCGGAACATCGAGCAGATCCACTTTGTGATCTCGCACGCATGAGAACAACGTTCCAAGAGAACCTTCGAAGTGAGGGCTCTGAACGTGAATAGGTGGCGGAGCAACTAGTCCGAGGGCGGAAAAGCGATCCTTCTTTGGTGAGATTTCTTGGCGCGGGGCCATAACTGAAGGAACAGACGGATGGAGGTGCCGGGCGGATTCGAACCGCCGAATAACGGTTTTGCAGACCGTCCCCTTGGGCCACTTGGGCACGGCACCCCACGTGGAGTCAAAAGTATATCCAAAAACCAGCCGATTCGCATTCCCTCGCCTAGAACTTTCGAAAAGATAGCGAATTTCCGGTTCAGAAACTAACCAAAAACCACATTTTAAAGGCGTCTCAGGGCCAAGACACAAACGAACTTTGAGAGTTACTAATCAAAACCGAGACGGTTACGATGAAAATTATTCGCTAAACCTTCGGCTTGACGGTAGGAATCTGGCACTCACGCGTGCCGAACCAGCGCAGGCGATATTTTGCGACGATGCCATATCCCCACTTGGCAACTGACATCGTCAATTTGAATCGACCAAAGATCGAGAACCATCGGAAATACCAGGGGGCAATCGTCATGAGCTTCATCCACGCATCGGCCGCCGTCAATATCTGACCGTCAGCTTCAAGAACCATTGCCTCGCCGTAACCTTTTGCAATCCCTTCGTCGCTAAGAAGGACATCGACGATGAGTGGCTGATTGGCACGAATGGCCCACTGCTCTGCCCTTAATTGAGAGGCATGGCAAAGGTTGCAACCGCCGTCGTAAAACAGTTTCCAAGTCCCCACGACTTATTCTACGTGTTCAACCCGTCTACAAAGCCTAGGACCTACGAACAATTTCCCTTTATCGAAAGTCAAAGCCCCTAAATCGCCGTACTACAACGATTAACCGCAACCCAACTAATACTGAGACGTCTCTAAGCTTAATCGCTGAACTCTAAGCATTTAAGGCGCGTTAATCATTTTAGAAACGGTGTAAGACACGCTAAATCTAGCGGGAAAGCACCATTTTTGAAGCTAAACCGAATGGAATTGCTTGGAAAACTCAAAGTTTCAATTTGAGTAAAACCGGGAACTAAGTTCGCTTAGAATCTGTCTCATCTGTATAGCTGAAGGCAACTAAGCTTATACAAAACCACCGTCCGGTCTTGTGGGGCGATTAACATGAAAACAAACACATACAATCTGTCAGAAAAAGATCAAATCCGCTTTAACGAGTTAATGGAGGCTAGTTACCGCAAGGTTTACAACATGGCATTCCGACTGTCGGGAGTTCGCTCCGACGCCGAAGACCTTACTCAGGAAGCATTCTTCAGGGCCTACCGTTCGTTTAGCGAATACGAAGGGGATCGACCATTCGAGAATTGGATCTTCCGGATTGTCACTCGACTGTTTCTCGATATGTTGCGCACCCGCCGACGCCGAGTGAAAGCGATTTCATACGATACTCCGCTTGCAAATTCCGCAGGGGACGAGAACTTGTTCTTTGAGATGCCCGACCGTTCCGCAAATCCTGAACAGAGGATCATGGAGAATTCGTTCAGCGAAGATCTGCAAAAGATCTTGAACACCCTTTCTCCTGAGCAAAGACTGTTGGTTACGTTGGCGGATATTGAAGGTGTCCCTTACAAGGAAATCGCTGAAATTCTGAATAAGCCAGTTGGAACCATCCGTTCACGCCTTCACCGAACCCATAAAACGATCAGAACACGACTCGAGAATCTTCGAAAAGAGAACCTTGTTCCAATCACAGTGCCCGGTATGCGATTCGTTTCTCAGCACTAAAGGCTGCACTCAATGAAAAAAGACCGTCCTTCCATTTCGGGAGGACGGCCAACGTTGGATGTGATACAGACTTTCTGGCGGATTCGCCATCTCTCGAGATGAGATTGCCACCTTATCAGGAGGCCGTTGCTCTCAGCAAGCTAGACTGCCAAGTCTGAGAAGTTATTCCCACTAAATCCAAAAACTTCTGAAATCTACTTCGATCGCGGCTTGGGCGAGACCATCACAAAATCGGCTAAGCCGTTCGATACCGACATGGGTTCATCCGATTCTGCCATCACCACCGTGATTCCATCTCCGCCCTTGCGCTTCGCAATGCGATAGTTAATTCCTTGGCCATACATAACGTGGCCCGAGCCGGCAATCACCACGAACACCGTTCGACTGTTTGGTTTGTGAGCGCCAAGGTATTTCAAAGCGGTATCCGCCATGCCTTCGTCCCACAGGACTTGTGCGGAATAAATGTGTTCGCCTGTTGGCCCCGTCATAGGATGCCCTCCCATCAAAGCGGTGAACACTTGGCGATGATCTTTGTTATCAAGAGACATCGTTTCAGGCAACTGAGACTTGGGATCCGCTCCGAGAGCCTCAAAACCACCTTTCCCTACGCTTCGAACCCAGTCTCGGGGAACATTAAGACCGATCAATGGCAATTTGAACCGGCGAACTGTGTCGAATATCGGACGGTAAAACGGATAGGGATATCCCCATTGACCTTTCCAATCACTCTGGGTGAGAAAATCAGATTCCTCGATCTGACCTAAAGTCCATTTGTCTAGGAGGTTTTGCTTGGGGCGCTGATACATTTCCAAGCCCACGACAACCTTTCGGCCCCTGCGCACAAGCGCCTGAATGATGTCGGAGTGTAATTGCTGATCCGGCTCCGTTGCATGTTCCTCACCAAGAAACACAAAGAGGTGCCGATCTGCGGCCTTCGCGATATCGTCTGCGGTCGCAGCCTTGCCCGACTTCAGGTCAGTGATTCGGCCCGACTCAACGATCGTTTGACCGGCTCGGCCAATTGGAAGCGTGTAAGGAGATATCTGCTCCTGAGCAGACATGAGAAACATGAAGGCAAACATAATTTGATTGTAGCGCTGGCTCGCTCAAAGATAGTTCATTTAAGAATTCTCAATTTCCTGCTTCTCATTGAGTGGCTGGCCCGTCCTGATTCCAAAAGGAGCGTGAAGGACCGTGGCAGACAGCTTAGGGAATCTCTGGGAATACAATTTTTGCCGAGTAATCATCGTTGATGTATCAGACGATTATCGACTCATGCAACCGCCAATGCCCTCGGATTACTATCCGATTCTAAAGGAAATTTGGCTTCCGAGATATAAGCTCTCAAAGAAGCTCGCTCACGACATCCTTATTAACGGATATCTTTACGACTGGCACCAGACACCAAACTTTGAATGTGGTTCTTGGTACGTAGGTGTCGTTGAAGAAACACTAACCAAGGCATCTGAGGAATATCTTCCTCAGACGGCCTAGTCTCTCTGCTTGTACTGGTCGGCAACCGCTCGGCGAACCATCGCGTCAACGATTTCTTCACCGGAAGGGTTGTAAAGCCCGGCTGCGATCTGAGCGCGAAGTTCCGCGACCATCTCTTCGCGATCTTGCATGGCCATGACGTCTTGCGTAATCGCTTTAACCAATTGCTTATCTTGTTGTCGAATGTTCTCAACAGCAACCTTTTCGATCGCATCGACAATCGATGAACCTGGATTGCTAATGATCTTCTTTACTTCAGCGTCTGAAATCCGCATTGTTACTCTCCCCCGTTTTCCAGACAGGCATCCCGGCTGTCTTAAAATTAAGACCCTAGGCTTTGCGTGAGTAGGGTCGCCCCTATCGTGCCATTTTTCTGTCTTGGTTTTCGAACCCTCTCGAAACCTGAATTTATATTCTGGCGCTAGGCAAGAATTTCTTAATAGGATCGCCTACTTTTTTAGGATTTTTCTGGAATTTAATGTACTCCGACTAAGTCGCTCGAATGAGCACCCAAATCTGGGTCCGATTGTGCACCTCCCCAGTCGCCACACGATAGTAAACTATCGTTCTTTGAGGAGGCGACGATGCCAAGGTACGTTCATTTGGGGGAACTTCCCCACAAGCACCACGTTCAGTTCCGCAAACCAGATGGCGGTCTTTACACCGAGCAGCTTTTTAGCACTCGAGGTTTTAGTGGCCCCATGTCCACCCTCTATCATGTCCACCAGCCAACCGAAGTAACCAGCTTTGAAGATTGCGGATCGGTTGCTCCAACTTATTTAGACGACGAGCCACTCAGACACCGTCATCTCCGCACAAAACGACTTAAGCCATCAGGTGACGCAATATCGGGTCGGGTTCCGCTCATGGGAAATCAGGACGTTATTTGGTATCAGGCGCTTGTCGCCGACCAAATGGAAACGT
The DNA here is from genome assembly GCA_903899015.1 of uncultured Armatimonadota bacterium. Taxonomy (GTDB): domain Bacteria; phylum Armatimonadota; class Fimbriimonadia; order Fimbriimonadales; family Fimbriimonadaceae; genus Fimbriimonas. The sequence continues at coordinate 114,099 of CAIUHP010000111.1, forward strand.
TCTACAAAAATGCGGATGGCGACGAATGTCTATTCATCCACGATGCGGAAGGCACTCTTGAATCGTTATTTGGGAATCTTGAATTCAAAGCTGGTGACTATTTGGTCATTCCCAGAGGAACCATCTACAAGCTGCATTTCCGCAGCTTCCCTGTCCGAATCATTGCCATCTTGTCTTTTGGTCCTATCACGATTCCAAAACGGTATCGCAATGAATACGGTCAGCTCCTTGAACATGCGCCGTACACTGAAAGAGATATCCGCGTTCCAACCGAACTAGTCACCCATCGCGAACGGCAGACCACCCAGGTCATGATTAGGGCCCGAAATCGACACACCCTATACACGTATCCCTACCACCCTTGCGATGTTGTCGGCTGGGATGGGTTTGTTTTTCCTTTCGCATTCAGCATTCACGACTTCTCGCCGATTACGGGCAAGCTGCACATGCCTCCACCTATCCATCAGACATTCGATGGACACAACTTTGTGATTTGCAGTTTCTGCCCGAGAATGCTCGATTACCATCCCCAAGCCGTTGCCATTCCGTATAACCACTCCAACGTCGATTCAGACGAAGTTTTGTATTACGTGAATGATAAGTTCGGATCGAGAAAGGGCATTGAAGAAGGAAGTATTACCCTTCATCCTCTGGGCATTCCCCATGGACCGCAGCCGGGCGCAGTCGAAGCAGCCTTAGGCCATCAAAAGACGGAAGAACTCGCCGTAATGGTCGATACTTTTCACCCGTTTAAACTTACGAAGGAATCACTTGAGCTTGAAGATTCGGACTACTGGAAGAGTTGGCAAGTCCCTCAATAGGCCATTTGAACCGAATCAAAGCGACTTACCTCGGCTCTGCAACCCTCGTTGTAGAGCCGTTCGTACGTTTGGTGATAACTTTAGGTGAATACCAACTCATCAAGGAACGCTAAAAACAAGTGATGCTACCAATTCTCGCTCTGACTCTCGCCATGCAAAAGGAAGCCGATACCTGGGATCTCAAATCTAGCTTAACCCTAAAAACCAAGTTGACTTGGGCGGTCAAGATCGACGCTTCCGCTCAGGGCATGGATCATCACGCGGCGTTTAACCTTAACGAAATATTGAAGTCTGATGATGCCAAAAAGCGGGTGGAAACGTTTAGCTGGGACCACCTTGTAGTGGATGATCAAGACGGTCAAGAGGTTCCGCCTTGGGATGCAATCATGGGCATGAGAGGCGAGATCGTTAAAATGGATGGTGACGTGAACGACGATTACCGTCGAATGCTCTCACCGTTCTTATTCGTCTACCCAGAAAAACCAGTGGCGATCTCCGATAAGTGGACGTTTACTGCCAAGCCTGATAGCACCGGCCCTAAAATCACCTACAGCTATGAAGCAAAGAAAACTGAACTCGTCAAAGAGATTCAGACCATCGTCTTAGCAGTCAAATATGGTGAAGAGGGCAAAGACGGATCAACTGGCGAGGGGATGTGGTGGGTTTCAAGAGCCGGCCGGATCATCAAGTTTGAAATCAAGATTAAAAATTGGACGGTACCAATTGCCGGAGGCGAGTCACCCGACGCAACCATCAAGGGTCAAACCATTGACTAATCTTTCGCAAGTTCCGAAGACGACTGGTCGTGAGTAACACGATGCAACGTCTCTCGTAGCTGTTTCAAGGTAGTCGGCTTGGTAAGAAATGCATCCATGCCGACTTCTAAACACTTATCTCTTTCATGTTCCATTGCATTCGCGGTCAATGCGACGACTGGCACGTATGGAACATCTAGATTGCGAATGATGCGGCAAGCTTCCACTCCACCCATAATCGGCATTTGTATATCCAAAAGGACGACGTCAAACGCCTCTCGGCCGAATGCTTCCACGGTTTCCTGACCGTTTTCGCAATGAGTAATTGAGCATCCCAATTGCTCTAGCTGACTTTCGATCACCATCGTATTGATGGCATTGTCTTCCGCGAGAAGTACTCGCAGATTGAGAGGCACGTCTGCAGCCGGTTCAGCAATACGCAGTGTTGTAGTAGGCAATGTCAATTCGACTCGAAATTGGCTTCCCACACCTTCTTCACTGGATACAAAGACTTCTCCATTCATTAGCTTGATGAGTTGCCAGGTTATGGTTAATCCGAGCCCTGTGCCTCCAAAAACCCTCGTGGTTGATTCATCTGCCTGGCTGAATCGATCAAATATGGTGTCGACCTTATCGGCAGGTATTCCAACGCCGGTGTCGATAATGTCAAAAATATAGACTCCAGACTGTTCGCGAAGTTCAACTTTCACAGCCCCTTGCTGAGTGAATTTCGTGGCATTACCTATCAAGTTATTGAGAATCTGGCGGATCGCAGAAGAATCTGCCAACACTGGAAGCTGCTGTAGCTTCGGCAGCACGAGATCGAAGCGTAGGTTTTTGCCTTCCGCGATGAGGCGATGGGCAATCACAACGTCTTTGACAAGAGCGATCAAGTCTACGGGCTCGGGGTTGAGAGCCATCTTGTCAGCTTCGATCTTGCTGAAATCTAGCACTTCGACGATAATCTGCATCAGCGATCTTGAGCAACTTTGAATCGCTAACACATATTGCCTTTGACGCTCACTAAGCTCCGTTTCCTCAAGGAGATCGGCCAAGCCGATCACGCCGTTCATTGGTGTTCGAATCTCATGACTCATGTTTGCCAAGAAATTCGATTTGGCAGTACTTGCCGCATCTGCTTCTTCCTTTGCCGCACTCAAGTTTCGCTCAAGTTCCAATCGCTCGGTAAGGTCAGAGAAGTGAATGACTTGTCCAATTTCGCCTCGGAAGGGATCATTTAAAGGTGAGCGCTTGACCGCGAAGATTCGGTCCCGATGGTGATAAAGGGTGCCGGTGCCAACATTTGATTCCGTAAATCGACCGACGGATGCAAGAAGTCTATTAGCATCTTGACCCAACAGAAATTCCGGTGCCAAGTGAAGTACTTTCGAAGCGGCTCGATTGCAGTCGATCATTTTGCCTTGGTTGTTTAAGACAATAACGGGATCGAGAAGTTGCTCAACCGCCGTTCCCCGAGCGATCGGAGCCAAGTCGAGAAACGAGAGCCTGAAAAGGCTGTAGGTTATGATGACGCCGCAAATCGAAAACATCGCGGGCGTAACATCATAATGCCTAATTGGTTCAAAGCCTAGGTGATAAACGATGTTCCCGACAATTGGGAAAACATAGGCCAGGAATAGGACCCGCGCTTGCTTACGGAACGCGTTGTCACGCTGAATCGCAAGGTACAGAAAAGTGCCCCAGACGTAAAGGAGAATCGTGTGGGATATAGCGACATTAAAATAGAATGCGGGACCTGGATCGAATGCCAGAAGATAGTGTTCTCCGACTCGCTCCATGTGCGGATTCTGACGAAAAATTTCTCCCGGATTCATCCACACAAGTGGAAGCACCACGATAGGTTGAACAGCCAAAAACGCCCATCCGACGATTGAAGGCCGACGCATTCGATTGCTGTAAACCAGTGCGAACACCGCACTGGCGGCTGGCAGGAAAACGATTCCTATATACTCGACGTTGGCAAAGAAAACCGCATCTTTAATGTGCCGACAGCAAAGCTCTACTCCATAAAAGAAGCACCAAAGGAAGGCACAAATCTGGATGAGTAAGAAAGGAGCGGAAGCTGGGACCTTTTTAGCACGCCAAGCAATACTTGCCGATCCAGCCATGCAAAGCGCTGAAATAAACGGTAACGCGGCTCCAGGTGACCAGCTAAAGTCCATAAGCTCGAGGGGAGTTTGCTTTTAGAAGACGCTTCAAGATTCCGCCGAGCACCAAAAAAGCACGTTCAGCGCCCTGTATTATTGCTCATTTCTAAAGCCAAGAGTGCAACTATAGGGAATCAAGGCATCTCGACAGAATCGACGCCGCTTCTCTTAACAAGTTTCTAGCCTCGCAAAGCGCGAGGCTTAAATCAAACGGTACGATTTCGGCAATGACCATTAGGGCCGCGATTCTTCGGGCTGCACACCAGCCATTCTCAATTGAATCAGTCGAACTCGATTCACCTGGTCCAAATGAAGTGTTGGTGCGAATCGCTGCGACAGGAGTATGTCATAGCGATTGGCATCTCGTTTCCGGAGCGACGACTCATCCGATGCCAGTTGTGCCAGGGCATGAAGGAGCTGGAGTCGTCGAGGCGATCGGTCCAGGGGTAACTCACGTTGCAGTTGGAGACCATGTCGCACTCAATTGGGCGCCCAATTGCGGAAGTTGTTTTTATTGCCTTCATGGTCAGCATAGTCTTTGCTCAGCGTTCCTTGAGCCCATCTGGGCAGGCACGATGATGGATGGGACGACTCGTCTGTCACAGGAAGGGAAACCTCTGTATCACTTTAGCGGACTCGCCTGCTTCGCTGAAAAGACGGTCGTTCCATCTCAATGCTGCATTCCGATTTCCAAAGAAGTGCCTCTCACAATCGCGGCTCTTGTCGGCTGCGCAGTCACCACCGGCGTAGGTGCGGCCTTGAATACCGCCAAAATCAAGCCTGGTAGTTCAGTTGTCGTCTATGGAGTGGGCGGCGTCGGTCTGAGTATTGTTATGGGCGCGATGCTTGCAGGAGCGAGCCAAATTCTTGCGATTGATCGTTCGGAATCCAAGATCTCAACTGCAGTGTCGTTTGGTGCTACGGCAGGAATCATTTCTGGAGACAATGACATTGAATGGATTCGTTCTCAAACGGAAGGCCGAGGTGCAGACTACGTGTTCGAGGCCGTGGGTATTCCAAGTCTGCAGGAGCGGTGCTTACCCGCTGTGAGGCCAGGCGGGGTGATTGTCTTCGCGGGGATATCACCGATGGGCTCGGCGACCAACCTTCCAGGCGCAATCTTGACTCGCCAGGAGAAAACGGTCATGGGCTCGTACTACGGATCAGCGAATCCGGCCCGGGACTTCCCTCTTTATGCCGAGCTCTATTTGCGCGGCAAACTTGATCTCGACAGGCTGGTCACCCGCACGTACTCTCTCGATCAGATCAATGAGGCTTATGCAGACATGCTGTCAGGCGATGTTGCGAGAGGGGTTATCGTCTTCTGAAACGAGAACCCCTTCGATTTATCCTTCCCAAGCAGGAAGCGTCTTGCTGAGTGGTTTGTCTTGTCGATAGCCAAGTTCATATTCGGCTTGAACAATGGTATGAATCTCATGAGTGCCCTCATAGATCATTGCTCCGCGTGAGTTGCGGAAATATCTCTCGACCGGGAATTCGTCGCAGAATCCGTAGGCACCGTGAATCTCTACCGCGTCGTTTGCAGACTTAAACGCATTGGAGCAATTCTGCCACTTCGCCATGCTGACCTCTCGGGTGTGACGCATGCCGACATTCTTCATCCAACCTACTTGGTAGTAGAGTAATCGGCCGATATCTCGACCGGCAACCATATTGGCAATCATTTGTTGAACGAGTTGCTTACGTCCAATCTCTTCCCCTTGAACCTTTCGCTCCCGAGCGTACTTGTTACAGGCATCAAGACAAGCGGTGATGATGCCAACCGCTCCAGAGGCAACGGTATAGCGACCGTGATCCAGGGCCGACATGGCAACCTTAAATCCATCCCCTTCTGCGCCAAGTAAACGATCCTTCTCCACCCGCATTTCGTCAAAGAAGATCTGACCTGTGTTGCCCGCCCGAACCCCTAACTTGCCCTTCAGCGGCTTGCTATGAAAGCCCGGTGTGTTGCGATCAACGATAAAAGCGCAGAAAGTCGGCTTGTCTCCGCCCCCGGCTAACTTCGTGATCACCAAGAATTGGTCGGCGTAGTCGGCCAGTGAAATCCAAGTCTTTTCTCCGTTAATAACGTAGCTGTCGCCATCTTTACGTGCCGTCGTTGAAAGACTAATGGCATCGGAACCCGCGTTAGGCTCAGTCAATCCGAATGCCCCAACCTTATCGCCGCTCGCGAGACCAGGTAACCAGCGATTCTTCTGTTCCTCAGTGCCCCATTGCAAGAGGGTCAAGCTGTGGAGTCCACTGTGGACACTCATAACCACGCGAGCGCTTGTATCGGCCCGCTCCAACTCTTCGCAAACGATTCCAAGCGCGATATAGTCGGTACCGCTTCCACCATACTTGGCTGGAATACTGACTCCTAAGAGCCCAGCCTGGCCCATTTTGTCGAGCATTTGCCGATCAGACTTAGCTTCGCGGTCCCGTTCCTGGATACCAGGAACTACCTCTTGCTGACCAAACTTGTACGCCATCTCACGAATCAATTCGTGTTCCGGGGTAAGTGCGAAATCCATTCGTAAAGCGTACCGCCTTATCGAATGGTCGCTGTGATCTTCAACCTAGAAATCAGCGTGTTCGCCAGCATCAAGCGGTACAAACGCGATGCCTTCCGCTTCCAGAATGCGCTTAAACATTCCATGAAACATCGTCGGCGATTTGAGTAAGGCATCGTGAACGGGAATACATGTTTTCGGCTTGAGCTTGAGAACATAGTCGATGCAATCGGAAACACTCAACCAGGGTCCCGAAATGGGTAGGGCAAGAATTTCAGTTGGCCAAAACGGATTCAAGAATGCATCGCCGGGATAGAAAAATCGGTCACCAATTACGAAACCAGTATTAAGCACCTGAGGAATCGACTTGTGCATAAAAGCATGGGGTCCTTCGATTGCGTTAACCGATAACCCACCGACCATCGTCGTTGCGCCATCAGCAAGAAGCTCGCAAGGCACGCCCGCTTCATCAAGTATTTTCGCGACCGCAGAATTCGTGATGATTCGAACAGTCGGGTTGTTGTCAAGGATAGCTTTGACCGAATCGAGATGCATGTGGTCGGCATGTTCATGTGTTACCAACAAGGCATCTACACCTTTCCACTCGTTTTGTCCGGTCGAAAAAATTCCGGGATCAGTTAAAAGTCGAACGTCCTTGTCTTCAATCGCTAGGCAGCAGTGGCCAATTTTATGAATTTTCATTGAGATCTCGGTCGTGTTAGCAAAGGTAACTCATTCAGAGAATGCACGAATCAAGTCGGCATTTCCAAGGGTTATAGCTTCGTAGTTGTTCTCTTCAATGTTTCTTACGCTCTAGAAGAACGATTTCGGGTATGACGGTGCCAGGCATTTGCCTTTACCTTTGGTCTGAACCCATCCATGAATAAACCCTTCGCACTTGCGTTCACTTTAGTCCCAGCTCTCGTCTTGGCCCAAGGTGGCCGAGTGAAGCCAAAGCCAGTCGAAGCAGAAATCAAGCCGACACCGCCCGCGCAAGAAACCGTTGCAGCGGACGGCCCAATGTGGCAGCTGCTCAAGAATCTCAACCCCCGACAGCTTGGCCCCACAAATATGGGTGGCCGAATGATCAGTATTGCGGTGTTCGAACGCGATCCGAGAATTTTCTATGTCGCAAGTGCCTCGGGTGGGCTTTTCAAGACCGTAAACGGCGGCATCTCGTTCACCACTGTTTTCGAGCGCGAAGGATCGATCTCCATTGGAGCAGTTGCCGTTAGCGCCACCGATCCCAATATCGTGTGGGTAGGGACAGGCGAAGCGAGTTCACGAAACTCAGTTGCTTGGGGCGACGGTGTTTATAAGTCGACCAACGGAGGAGTTACCTGGACCAACATGGGGCTAAAGGAGTCGATGCATGTTGGTCGCATCGTCATTGATCCCAAGAATCCTGACACCGTCTATGTAGGCGCCCTCGGCCGATTATGGGGTTCCAATCCCGAGCGCGGACTCTATAAAACAACCGATGGCGGCAAAACTTGGGTCAAGTCTCTTTTTGTTGATGATAAGACCGGCGTCATCGATATCGAGATGAATCCTGAGAACAACAAAGAGCTGTTCGCTTCGATGTGGCAAAGAGTGCGCAAGCCATACGACTTCATCAGCGGTGGCCCAGGCAGCGGACTCTATAAGAGCTCCGACGCCGGAAAGACATGGCGGCACATCTCCAAAGGATTACCTTCAACCAACTTTGGACGAATTGGTTTGAGCTATTTCCGCAAAAACCCCAAAGTGATCATCGGCACATTTGAATACAAGCCGGATCGAAAAGCAGAGGAAGCCGAGAAGCCACCTGCCCATCGCCCCGGCGATGGCGGCGAAGTTAAAAACTATGCTGGCGGAACATATAAGAGCACCGATGGTGGCGAATCATGGAAGCGCATCAACTTCCTGAATCCTCGACCGTTTTACTTCAGCACTCCAGAGCAAGATCCGAACGACGAGAATCGAATCTATATCCTCGGAGATAACCTGTGGTATTCCGATGATGCTGGAAAGACATTCAAGACTTACAGCATTCGCGTCCACCCGGACCATCACGCATTCTGGATCAATCCCAAAGATAGCTATCAGATTCTTGACGGAAACGACGGCGGACTATTCACCTCTCGCGATAAAGGATTGGCCTGGGAACAGCTTAACCAGTTACCCATCGGTCAGTTCTATGCAGCCGCCGTCGATATGAGACGACCTTACTGGATCTATGGTGGACTACAGGACAACAGTTGCTGGGGTATTCCTACTCAAACGAAGAAAGGTGGAATTGCATTCTACGATTCTGTTGCTTTGGGAGGAGGAGACGGCTTTCACTGCCAAGTAGATCCGAGCGATTGGACCACCGTCTATTCGGAAAGTCAGGGTGGCGGTGCGAGTAGGACCGACCTTCTGACCGGTCAGAGCCGAGGCATTCGACCTCGTGGGCAAGGCGTTCGCTTCAATTGGAGCACTCCTTTTATTATCAGCCCACACAATCCCCACACTCTCTATTTCGGCGGCAACATCCTTTTCAAGTCGGTCGATCGAGGAGACCACTGGAACCCAATTTCCAAGGATCTAACCACCAATGATCCTTCAAAGCAACATGCCGGTGACAAGAGCGTAACTCCGGAAAATACCGGTGCCGAAATGCACTGCACGATTATCACCATCAGCGAATCAGCCATGAAAGAAGGGCTTATTTGGACTGGGTCAGATGACGGTCAGGTCAACGTCACTCGAAACGGTGGGACATCTTGGACAAACGTTACTGCCAATATTCCTGACCTTCCGAAGAACACCTGGTGTTCAAGAGTGCTGGCATCGAAATGGGTCGAAGGTCGAGCCTATGCTACGTTCGATGGTCACCGTGATAATGACTTTAAGCCTTACGTTTACGTCACGGAAGACTTTGGCAAGACTTGGAAGTCGTTAGCGACTGGCCTTCCAGATTTCGACAACATTTATGTGATCACCGAAGGCGAAAAGAATAAGGATCTGCTCTACATGGGTTCGGAAATGTCACTCCGATTCTCACTGGATCGAGGCCAAACTTGGACTCGTTTCCGAACCAAATTCCCAACGGTTGCCGTACACGACCTAATCGTCCATCCTAAGGAATTAGACTTGGTCATTGCTACCCATGGTCGGTCGCTTTGGACCCTTGACGTCAGTGGACTGGAACAGCTTGGCAAGGAAGACTTGGACAAAGATGTTGTTGTTCCGACACCGCAAGATGTACTGCTGATGCCCCGTAGTGGTGGCGGCGGTTGGGAAGGAGATCGTTTCTTTGTCGCTCCAAACAGTCAACCAGGCACGCGCATCATGTATTACTTGAAGAAAGCGGCAAAGGATGTCACCGTTATTGTCTCCGACATCAAAGGCGATCGAACTCAAGAATATACTGGAAGCTCAGATCCAGGCTTGAATGTCATAACGTGGTCCGGAAGACTTGACGGTCGTATGGCTCCTCAAGGCGACTATAAAGTCACGGTCAAGGTGGATGGCAAAGAGTATGTTTCCGCGGTGCACGTTGAAGACGTTTCGAAGAAGGTTGAGTAATAAATGAATGGCGATCTGTTCGCCCAAGCAGCAGAAGAGATCGGCCTCAAGCTGACGTCGGAACAAATTCAACAGTTCCAGCAGTTTGAGGACGCTCTTTATAAAGCAAATGAGGTGATGAACCTCACTCGAGTACCGAAGGAGGATTGCTGGCAACGGCATTTCTTGGACAGCCTCCTCTTTCAGGATCTCATCCCAAGACATGCCTTCGTTCTCGACATCGGAACGGGCCCGGGATTTCCTTCTTGGCCGTTAGCCTGCGCACGACCCGATATCAAAATTACGACCATTGATTCAAATGGCAAGATGATCGGATTTCTCCAGCAGAACGAACTGCCCAACTTGACAAATATCCAGGATCGGGCCGAAAACTGGAAAGTAAACGAAAGGTTTGATTTCGTAACGGGCCGGGCCCTGGCACCGCTTTCCACTCAATTGGAACTGAGTGCACGCCCCTGCAAAATAAAGGGGCAAATCGTTCCGATGCGATCTGAGTCCGATCGCGATTTGGTTCAATCAGTGGATCTTGAACCTTTAGGCTTGGAGTACGTTGAAACAATTGAAAGGCCCATGCCAGGAACAGACATCACTCGCCTGTTCCCGGTTTACAAAAAAGTCGCTAAGACGAAGCATGGATTTCCTCGACGGTGGGCCGAGATCAAATCCTATCCTCTGTAGTGTCCTTACCTGAAGGATTGGTTTAAGTCGACAACGACGTCGTCTCGAACAACTTTCTGGTGACGTGACGTTCGGATTCGTTCCATGAGCTCCTTCTCGTACGCGGCTGAATCCAAGGGTAACTCGACCAGCGAATTGGTAAATGTCGAGTAGAGCATCGCATTCGCGAATTCGACCGAATGAATTCCTTCTTCAGCAGGTGCGATTAACTCGCCGCCATCAAGGATCGTGTCCACAAAGTTTTGAATGATGCCGATATGCTGAGGTCCGTGGTTGGATTCAGGCACGCTACACTGCCACGTCGGGGGAGTGGCAAACGACTCCCTCGAACCTCCGCAGAACTCAGCAACCGACATTTCCGTGCGATCAAAGGTGATCTTGTCGTTTTCAAAAACCAGGCGGCCACGATCGCCGGCTATTTCTAGTCGACTCGTTCCAGGCGCTTCTCCAGTCGTCGCCACAAAGATTCCATTTGCCCCGTTGGCATATTCCAAATAGGCTGTAACGTCATCTTCAACCTCGATGTTGTGAAAACGGCCAAAGTTGCAGAACGCGCGAACCTTGGTTGGCATCCCACAGATCCATTGGAACAAATCTAAAGTGTGTGGGCATTGGTTGAGCAGAACACCTCCTCCCTCGCCACCCCAAGTAGCTCGCCAACCACCGCTTGCATAGTAAGCCTCAGTGCGAAACCAGTTGGTAGCGACGCATGCAGTTCTTTGAATCTCTCCTAGCTCGCCATTCTTGACGATGGAGCGAATGCGCTTATAAAAAGGGTCGGTGCGCTGATTGAACATCGCTCCGAAAACGAGGTTCTTGTTGGTATGAGCCGCAATCAGACGCTCACAATCTGCCTTGTGAACGGAAATCGGTTTTTCCGTGAGAACGTGAATGCCATTATTGAGAGCATCGATGCCGATCGTCGTATGGTCGTAATGAGGAACGGCGATGAGGATTGCGTCGATTTCTCCCGACCGAATCATTTCAGCACTATCTGTAAATGTCTTGAACTGCTTGTATCGTTCTAACTTTTCAGGTACCGAGTCGCAGACCGCAGTCAATTTACACCCCTTGATCCGATCCATCCCCGCAACGTGCCCCGATCCCATGTTTCCGAGCCCTACAATTCCAAGTCGCACCATAGGCGGCAGGTTACCAAAAACTGGATACTCTGCGACACGCCTCGGTTGTCCGTTTTCAGATTTGGCTTAACGCGGTAACCTTTACCTCTTGGAAGATCAGGCCCCACTTACAAATTGGACCATCTTCCGGTTCTATTCTCCCCTCGCCATGTCATGGCTATTCATGGGGCTTGAAGGGCCGGTATGTGAAGGGGTCATCAATCGGCTTCACCACCCGGAGATCAACGCCGCAGCATGGCCGGTCTTGATGGCAATAGCGATTTGGATCGAAAGTCCAGTGATCGACCTCCTTTCGACTTCAACAACCTTAGCCAAGAGTCAGCAAAACTACGAAGTCATTAGTCGGTTTGTTTGGTATCTGCTGATGTGGGTCACTGTTGCTCATGCCGCCGTAGTTCTCACCCCTCTTTATGGTGTTGTTGCCGAGGGACTCCTCGGGGTCAAACCAGAAGTAGCAAATGCGGCCCGAGCAGGCTTGATCATCCTCATTCCCTGGAGCGCCATGATTGGATGGCGCAGATACCTACAAGGCATCCTTATCCGAAACGGTCGTACCCGTTCGGTGGGGGTAGGCACGACCGCGAGAGTTCTTACGCTCGTCATCATGTCCGTGATCTTGTTCACGACAACCAAGCTTCCAAGCGTTGTGATCGCATCGATCGCCATCATTCTGTCAGTCGGTATGGAAGCGTCAGTGATCCATTTGCTGAGCCGAGACGTCATTCGGACGGCATTTCGTGACAAGACCGCTTCTCAGTCTGAGCCGCTGACCATGAAAAAGCTCATCAGTTTTCATGCACCTCTGTCTGCGACGACGATGGTGAACCTACTGGTGATGCCCCTCGTGAACGCGGGATTAGCACGCACCGACCGCCCCGTCCTTGCCCTCGCGGGTTGTGGTGTGGCGGGAGCAATCGTCTTTCTTCACCGAGCAATCACCTTCTGTATTCCTGAAGTGGTGATTACTCTTTACAAGGGCTCCCAAACTCGTTTGAAGTTGCGTAATTTCAGTCTGGGAGTGGGTGCACTGTCAAGTGGGCTTATCCTATTCTTAGGTCTTACCGGGCTAGACCGTTTTCTCTTCGCGGGATTGATTCAGGCGAAACCTCCCATCGCGGAAGTAGCTCATTGGTGCTATCTGTTCTCGGCTGCAGTACCGTTTGTGGATTCGGCTCAAGCCTATGTTCGTGGAGTCCTTACCGCGCACCATCTCACGGTATCACGACTCATCGCAGTTTTGGCTGCGGTGATCTTCTTGATTGCAAGCGTCTGCATTGGGGTGGCGCTGCGATGGAGCGGTCCCGTCATGGCTGGTGTCTCCGTAACTTCGGCACTCGTAGCTGAGCTAATCGTGTTGGCAATTGCATGGGCCCGAGCTCAAACAAGCAGTTTAGTGACTTCCACTAGCTGAATTGAAGGATTTAAATGCTGCTTAACTAAGGGCATTCAGAATATCGAACACCGTGACGTTCAAATCGTCCAAGCTGTAATAGGTTTGGGAGATCCTGCGTAGGATTTCTTGTGACAATGCCAATTGTCGAGGGATACTGGCATCATACGTTTTGACGGTTGCTGGAGGAGGAGACCATGGTCCAAGAAGTAACAAAATCGGTGAAGCATTCGGGCGGAGAATTGGTTGAGAGACCATTCATAAGGGTTGTGTATCAAAGTGGCCTCCCCACTGAAGTTGGAGTAAACGGGTGTCGCATCGATGACGTTGTCAACGTTGCGATTGACAAGCTTCAGTTCTACCAAGACGGGCCCTTGGCATGCGAAGAAAATGCCGAAGCGATTCGATACCTCAAACTCGCCAAGCAATCACTTGCTCATCGAATTCAACGGCGCATTGATCAAGGCGTTTGGAACACGATGGAACCCCATTCAGATTCTAGGACGGAAGACGAGAACGACGACTTCTCCGCTACTGGTGCCTAGGTTTCCAACTTTGGATTTATAGAAAAAAGGGGCCCACACCTCAAATTGAAAATTCTCAGTAAATTAAACTGAGAATTTTCATGAGGTAGGCACTTTCCGTTGCCTAACGTCAGTATCGCTCTTTTAGCAACAGAGGCAGACGCCTCGATGCAAGACCGAAGGCTTGATTCACTCAAAGCGTCGGAAGGGGATAAGACGAATGGGAATGAACACGGTGCTTGCAACTCTCGCAGGCATATCACTCGCGGCAGATGTTGGGATTGTCATTAACCCGGCACTCGACAAAGATTTAGGGGTGCCCAAGCTGGAAAGCGCACTTTACACGCCGCTTGGGCAGAGGACCTCGTCTACGTCAGTAGAATTTCGATCCGCAAAAGTCAGTGAGGTCTTCAATTGGCTAAAAACCAACGGATTTAGCTTCGTCGTGAACGACAGTGATGTCAACAAGAGCAAAACCATCTCGCTAAACGTTGTGAACCAGCCCATAGGGGCCGTGGCGGAAGCCATTGCGAGCGCGCTCGGTGGCCACTGGGAGACTTCAAACGGAATTCATGTTTTCAAGAAGGGATCACTTGGCATGAATTGGATGAAAGTTCCTTCCGAAGGGTCCATGATTTGGGGCGGTGAATTACCAGGAAAGGGTCTTTCGAAGGACCGTAGCGCCGAGGATATGTTTGGACCTGAGTTCCAAATGAAGATTCAGCAAGAAGCTAGCCCTGAATTCCAAAAGAAATTCATGGAGAAATTTGGGCCCGATTTCGCAAAGAAAATCAAAGAACAGTTCGGCCCCGAATTTCAGAAGAAGATGAAAGAAGGACAGGGCGAAGACTTTGGAATGAAATTCCAGAACAACTTTGGACCTGAATTTCAGAAGAAGATTGAAGAACAGTTCGGGCCAAAGTTCCAAAAGCACATCGAAGAGATGGTTTCCCAGCTTCAAAAGCAACATGCGATGACTGGTTCCAAGGAATCAGAAATGAACCCGGAACTGGAATTGAAGCTTCAGAAGCAAATGGAAGAACAGTTCGGACCGAAGTTCCAGAAGCACATGGAAGAGATGGCTTCCCAGCTTCAAAAACAACATGCTCGAAGTGGTTCGAAAGAATCTGACATGAAAATGGACTCAGATTTCGAACTCAAACTTCAGAAGCAGATGGAGGAACAGTTCGGACCGAAGTTCCAGAAGCACATCGAAGAGATGGTTTCCAAACTCCAAAAGGAGCATGCTCGAGATGGTTCCAAAGACTCGGACATGAAAATGGACTCAGATCTAGAGCTCAAACTTCAAAAGCAAATGGAGGAGCAATTTGGGCCGAAATTCCAAAAGCGAATGGAAGAGTTAGGCGCCCAGATGGAGAAAGAGATGGCAAAGGGCCATTTGCAGAGCAAGGGAGACAAACTCCGATCGAATGATCACGTTAGAATGTTCTCGGCACCTCACCTGCAAAAAGGCAACTCAAGATCATCAAACGTCAATGCGGATAGTGAATCCTTCAATGGGGCTCATTTCCTGAATACTCTCAGTCCTGACCAAAAAGATCAACAGCGAAAGCAAGGTTACATTTGGTACACAGATCTCACTTCTGATCAGAAACGAATGTTTGATTCCTTCTCGGGCAAATTCGACATCAAAGTAAAGGTCGATGGCGAAGAAGTTCGCGTGCGTCGAAACTAACTTAGCAGACTACAAGCCAACCCGGTACCCTTAAGGAATGAACCGCACGTTCGTTGCTATGGGTAGTGGGTTGGCTTTTTTTGCCGTCGCATTTGGCGCATTTGGCACCCACTCTCTCCGTGATCGACTAAGTCCCGCATCACTCCAGATATGGCAAACCGGGGTTCAATACCACCTCATTCACGCCGTGGCCCTGGTTCTTATTGGTCTAATAGCAGCTCACTCGCCTTCCAAAGGGGTTAAGACAGCGGGGTGGCTCATCTATTACGGAGTTCTAATATTCTCGGGAAGCCTTTACGCTCTCTCATTGACCGGCATTAAGGTCTTGGGGGCAATCACCCCTCTCGGAGGCCTGTGCTTCTTAGCCGGTTGGGCGACTTTAGCCTATTCGGCATGGAAGGACTCCACTCCAAACGTTATCAGTTAATTGCCTCCAGTTCCACCCGATTTAGCAGTTCCTCCGCCCGGTCCAAAGGCCAGCTCGCGAGTTAGGATAGTAACAGTATTCGTATCGGGGGCAAATCTGACCTTCGCACCCAAAGACTCGGCAATAAACCTAAGGGGCACCATCGTATATCCGCCAACGATTGAGGCAGGGTATTCGAGGATAATTTCAGCACCATTCTTGTTGGCGATTTTGTTGCCAATTTTCAACTCGACGGATTCATTGGCCCTTCGAGCAGTTATCTTGTGATTCGCTGGATCGTACTCGAGATACGCCCCGATCTTCTCAAAGATCCCTCGAATCGGCACCATGATGTGTCCCTGCAATTCCATCGGCTGCGTTCCGTCGAACTTTACAACGTCTTCATCTACCATCACGATGATTGGCTTGGCTTCCTGCTTGACCGGGTGGTGATGCCCTTGAGCGGGATTCCATGAAGAAATAGCTATCGAAGCCATTAACGTTAGCAACTGTAAATTGATCATTCACTGATATGAATACCGTCGCGCACTCCTTGTTCCCACTAAATGAAGAATCTAAAATCAGTCGGTAGAAGGAACTCAGGGAACGCCGTCGAACTATTGGGACTATGCGTCCCTGTTTATTGTTGATGGCACTTGCCTTGCCAGCTTTCGGATTCGCTCAAAACGACGATGCCTATGGTAAGAAGATCAAGGAATACACAACCGAAACCTTCTTCTTGACCGACACCGTTGACCATTTACCTGCCAGCAAGACTGTGCCGAGTCCGGACAAATTTCTTGGCCATATTGTCGGCGCACCCAACGTTCTTACATACAGCAAGCAAACGGCCGATTATCTGCGCTTACTTGAAAAAACTTCCAAGCGAGTAAAGGTTGTCTCAATGGGACTAAGCGAGGAAGGTCGTGAAATGGTCGTCGCGGTTATTTCGGATGAAGCAAACCTACGAAACTTGGATCGGTTCAAGAAGATGAATGCTGATCTAGGTGACCCGCGACGAATCAAGAGCGACAAAGAAGCAGACCGCTTGATCAAGGAGAGTCTGCCGATGTATTGGGCGACTGGAGGCATGCATGCACCAGAAACAGGTCCTCCGGAAATGATCATGGAACTCGCGTATCGGTTGGCCGTGAGCGAAGAGCCTATGATCAAGAACATTCGAAAGAATGAAATTGTCATGTTGACTCCGGTGCTCGACACCGACGGTCGCGATCGAGTGGTCGACCTTTACCGATACCGAAAAGAAAATCCTAAGAAGCCACCTATCCCCCTGGTTTACTGGGGACATTATGTCGCTCACGATGACAATCGCGACGCACTCACAATGGCGCTCAATTTGTCCAAGTCTTTGATGAAAACTTGGCTAGATTTCAAGCCAACTGTCCTTCATGATCTGCACGAATCCGTTCCGTATCTCTACATCTCGACCGGTACAGGACCATACAATCCGTGGCTAGATCCGATCGTAATATCGGAATGGCAAGAACTGGCATACAACGAAATCCAACAGATGACGGAGAAAGGAGTTCCCGGAGTTTGGACTCATAACTATTACGATGGATGGGCACCTTCATACGGTTTTTATGTTGCGAATGGTCACAACGGAATCGGGCGCTTCTACGAAACGTTCGGTGGCGGCGGAGCCGATACGGGTATTCGAAGCGCAGGTGAAACGACGAAAGAATGGTACCGCCCCAATCCTCCATTCCCGAGAGTTAGGTGGTCCATACGAAACAACGTCAATATCATGCAGTCGGCGTTGCTCATGGGTATGTCCAAAGTAGCCACAGAAAAGGATAAGTTTCTGCGGAATTACTATCTAAAAGCCAAGCGATCAGTCGCCAAGGCCACAACGGAAGGACCAGCTGCTTGGGTCATCGACAGCAAATCCCCCGCTGACAATGCAAACCAGTTGTGCAATATCTTGAACCTTCAAGGCATTGAAGTCCAAGTGGCCGACCAGGACATTACGACCACCGAAGGCAAAGTCACTAAAGGTTCGTGGGTGATTCGGATGGATCAGCCATACAGCCGTATGGCTGATATGATGCTGGACAAGCAGTATTACAATCCCTCCGATCCAAGATCTTATGATGATACTGGTTGGGAGATTGGAGCTCTGTTCGGTCTGAAGACAAGCCGCATCCGAGATCCAAAGATCCTGACAGCGAGCTTAAAACCGTATGCACCAGCAAAGACTGAGCCTGCGATCCCAAATGGATTGGCTGGAAAGAGAATTGCGTTGGTTCACACGTGGAACAGCACCCAAGATGAAGGATGGGCTCGAATCGCATTCGATCAAAGGAAGATTCCTTATACCTATGTTTCGGTCCATGAACTTAGAGATAACCAGAACCTCCGAGCAAGATTTGACGCCATTGTCATTCCCAATACGGGTGGTACGGCTCAGTCAATTGTCAATGGATCGCCAATGATTGGGGATCCGATTCCTTGGAAACCCACTCAAGCCTATCCAAATTTGGGAGGTCCCGATACGACCGACGATACTCGTGGTGGAATCGAGCTCAAGGGAATGCTAAACGTCCAAAAGTTTGTCAGCCAAGGCGGGCTGCTCATTTGCATTGGAAATGCATGCCGCGTACCGATTGACTACGGAATCGTCAGCGGTGTCTCAATTGTCCAACCAACCAATCTCAACGCCCCGGGCGGAGTCTATCAACTCGATCGAGCGGACGATACTTCTTTAGTTCTAGACGGCTACGGAGATTCCATGTCTGCCTATTTCAACATGAATAGCACCGCGATCCTATCTTCCGGGGGCGGATTCGGTCGGGGTGGTGGACGCGCGGGAGGTCGTGGAAATGCAAACACGCCTGGTCGGTCAAGTGGACGTGGCAGTTTGACGGATCCCGACGTCATTCAAGGTCGACCGCCATATACTCCCAAATCGATGCCGGGAGATGAGCCAGAGTCCGGAGTCCCCAGAGGCCCACGTGCTCCTTCACCGCGAGTTTTGCTCCGATTTGCCGAAGCTTCGAAAGTGTTGGTCAGTGGAATGATCGACCATCCCGAGGAACTTGGCGGTAAATCAGCGGTTGTGGATTGCCCAGTTGGCAAGGGGCATGTCGTGCTCTTCAGCATCAACCCATTCTGGAGAGGAGAAACTGTCGGTTCTTACAACTTGGTATTCAATGCCATCCGAAATTTCTCTAATCTAGGAAGTACGGGGGACGAATGAGCCACGAAACCATTCAGGCGCTTGAACAAGAGATTCTCGACCTAAAGATTAAGCTCGCTGAGATGAAGCGAGATCAACCGCCAGTCAGAGTGAAGGACTACATCTTTGACAGCCCAACTGGTTCGATTCACCTTTCCGACCTTTTTCAAGGCAAACCAGACCTGGTTTTGGTCTGTAATATGGGCAGTGGCTGCCGTCACTGCACTTTGTGGGCGGATGGGTTCAACGGGGTCGTACCTGAACTTGAAAGTCGAGCCGGATTTGTCTTAGTCTCTGCAGATCCTCTTGAGCGATTGGTTGAATATGCCAAGAAGAGAAGCTGGAGGTTCCAAATCGCCAGCGACGCAGATGGTCAATTTCGAAAAGACATGGGGTTTGCCGATGCCGTTGGAGACCCATGGCCGGGAATAATCGGGTTTCGAAAGAACACAGATGGATCACTTGATCGAATTGCATCCTCGATGCTGGGTGAAGGGGACGATTTTTGCCCCACTTGGCACATGTTCGATCTACTAGCTGACGGATGGAATGGATGGGAGCCCGGCAGACGACTCTGATCACGCAAGTTTCAAAATTTAAAAGGCCCGCTCATTTGAGTGGGCCCTAATTTATTTGAACCATCCTATCGGATCGCGACTTCTGTTTCCGCATCGAACAAGTGAATGCGGTCGAGATTAATTGAGAACTTAGACGACTGACTTTCTTTGAGTCGAGTCTCGTTGTCAATTGTAGCGATGATGCTGTGCTTGCCGATGCTCAAGTACGCGACATATTCATGGCCGAGCGGTTCAAGTACGTCCACCTTCGCAGTGATCGTATTTTCATCGGTGGCAACTACGTTTGATGGAAGATTCGCGTCGAAGATCTCTTCTGGTCGAATACCAAGGATGATTTTCTTTCCAATCATTGACGCAGCAGGATGTCCCGCTGGGATTGGAAGTTTGAATTCATCCACATCAACCGCTGCTCCTGTTCCCGACTGAACGATTTTAGCGTCCAGGAAGTTCATGGGAGGTGAACCAATGAAGCTGGCAACGAACTTGTTCGCTGGATATGCGTATACCTTTTCAGGCTCATCGCACTGCTGAAGAAGTCCATCGCGCATGATTGCCATTCGCTGGCCCATCGTCATCGCTTCGACTTGGTCGTGCGTCACGTAAATCGTCGTGATACCTAGCTGACGGTGGAGACGAATAAGTTCTGCACGAGTTTGGACACGAAGCTTTGCGTCCAAGTTCGACAGAGGCTCGTCCATCAAGAAGACTTTGGGTTTTCTAACGATCGCACGAGCTAGTGCCACACGCTGTCTTTGTCCACCGGATAACTCCTTTGGACGACGGTGAAGATACTGATCAATATCAAGCATCTTCGCGACTTCTTTAACGCGCGCGTCGATGTCGTTCTTAATCTTCTTTGCTTCTCCGGCATTAACGACCTGCCAGAAAAATCCCTTAAGTTCACGCAACCGCAAACCAAATGCGATGTTGTCGTAAACATTCATGTGAGGATAGAGAGCATAGTTTTGGAACACCATTGCAATGTCCCGATCCTTAGGGGGCACATCATTGACTCGAGTTTCCCCGATCATGATGTCTCCCTCTGTTGACTCCTCTAGTCCTGCAACCATTCTTAGGGCGGTAGTCTTCCCGCAACCAGACGGTCCGACTAAAACCATGAATTCCTTGTCTTTGATATCAAGATTAAGGTTATTGACTGCCTTAACGTCTTTACCGAAGACCTTGGTGATGCCCTTAAACGCGACTCCTGCCAAAAAGACCCTCCGACCCACCAGATCTTCCTGGGGGGATGCCGTGCAAATTATAACTCAGTGTTCCTAAGATTTGGGGGTATCTGACTCAGGTTCCGCACGAACCGATGAAATAGCTGGGTTCTTAAGCCGCTATAATCGAATTAATATGTCCAGCGACATCCGTCGAATCGTTGCTACCGACTGTGGTTCCACTACCACCAAAGCCATTCTCATCGAAAAGAGTGATCAAACCGGCGAATACCGATTAGTCGCCCGAGGCGAAGCTCCCACTACTGTCGAACGTCCGTTCGAGGACGTAACGCTAGGAGTCGTCAACTCGATAACTGAACTCGAGGAGATCACGGAGACTAAGGTTCCTGACGGATTTACCCTGGGACGTCGAGTTTTGTTGCGAGATAACAAAGTCTGGCGCCAGTTGAAGACGGGCAAACGAGATGCTTCTGGAGTAAATGGCCCACTGGAGTCTTCTGACCTGTATGTCAGTACGTCCTCAGCCGGAGGCGGTCTTCAGATGATGGTTGCCGGTGTCGTCAAAACCATGTCCGCTGAATCGGCAGAACGCGCGGCACTTGGAGCAGGCGCCATCCTCATGGACACGCTGGCGGTAGATGACGGAAGAAAAGATTATCAAAAGGTCGAGCGGCTCCGCCAACTTCGCCCTGACATCATTCTGATGTCGGGTGGAACCGACGGCGGAACGAAATCTCACCTCATCGAGATGGCCGAAGTCGTAAGGCGAGCAGACCCCAAACCTCGATTTGGCGATATGAAACTTCCGATCATCTATGCGGGAAACAAAGAAGCTCGCGAAGATGTACGCAAGGTTCTCGGAGACGCCATTGCTCTCCAAGTCGTCGACAATCTTCGCCCTACGCTAGACAAGGAAAATCTTGGCCCTGCCCGTGAAGAAATCCACGAGATGTTCTTGGAGCACGTTATGCAACAAGCTCCTGGTTACTCCAAGCTTTTAGAGTGGACAAGCGAAGAGGTCATGGCCACACCAAACGCGGTAGGAAAACTCCTCAAGGAGTATGCCGAGAACGAGAAGATCAATGTTCTCGGAGTCGATATCGGTGGAGCGACCACGGACGTTTTCTCGGTCTTCGAAGCAGGATCAGGTTCGAGAATTTATAACCGAACGGTTTCAGCAAACCTCGGTATGAGTTACTCGATTTGCAACGTTCTCAAGGAAGCGACAATCGAGAACATTGCAAGGTGGATTCCGATCGATATTGACCCCACCGAAGTGCGTAACCGACTTCGGAATAAGATGATTCGCCCAACGACTATTCCACAAACCTACGAAGACCTATTGATCGAACATGCCGTTGCACGAGAGGCACTCCGACTTGCGTTCTACCATCACAAGAGCCTTGCTCGAAATCTCGTCGGTAACGCTCAACAGCGTGACGTAGGTCAAATCTTCAGCCAGGATCAATCGGGCGATTCGCTTGTAAAAATGATGGCCCTGGACATGATCATTGGGTCAGGCGGCGTTTTGTCTCACGCTCCCAACCGAGCTCAATCAGCCCTAATGATGATGGATGCTTACCAGCCAGAAGGAGTGACGATGCTCACAGTAGACAGCATCTTCATGATGCCGCACTTAGGCGTCCTCAGTGAGCACCTATACGAAGCAGCTAAAGAAGTCTTCGAGCGAGACTGTATTGTAAAGTGCGGTCATTGCATCTCACCCGTGGGAATTGCAAAGGACGGTGAACCATGTGTGACCGTTTCAGGAGATGGAATTAACGTAACCGTTCCATTTGGAGAGATTGTGGTGATCCCTTGTGCCACAGGCGAGTTTAAGACTGTCGAGATCACGCCCGCAAAGACCTTCGATGTCGGATCTGGAAAGGGCAAAGCGGTTACCCAAAAATTGGAAGGAGGCACGGTCGGCATTATTATCGACACGCGCGGACGGCCATTTAACATGGACTTAAACACTCCCAATCGAATTTCAAAATTGCGTTCCTATTTGAAGGCATTTGGACTCCCAATACCCAAATAAGCCACGGCAATCTTCATGGCTCGATTACGGCTTTTGAGAGTGAATTTGAAAGCAACTGGCCCGGGAACCAACCCAGTTTTCAGTTGCTTTTGTTCTCTCAAGCAAAGAGTGCCTCTTTGCTTCAGAAGAGTCTAAAAGTCCCAAATTGGCTAGAACCGGTAAAAATACACCCGTATTACCAGCAAAACCATCAGGTTATTGCCAGCCTGTGCACTATAATGATTGAACGAGTGTGCGGCAGTCGGATTTATTCCATGCCAGCAAACTAAGCGGGAAATTCTTAAGAGAGGGTCAAAGTTTTAGGACTTAGCGTTCATGACGTTCCTTTCGCCATTAAAAATGGTGTAGGCCCTGTGGAAACTAAGTAGGTCTGCGTCTGGCTAAGAACGAGGCCCTGCTTGGTGAATGCTGAAGCGCATTCGAATGAATTGTTTATTGCGTCACAATCCGTTCGACGGAAGTGTGCTGAGATGGGAGGATCAATGGTTTCAAAAAGACTAAGTTTATTAGGTTTTATTTCGGCCGCCGCGCTCGTCAGCGGTGTGCTAGTTGGATGCGGTGGATCGAGTGCGAATACTTCGGGAGTTAATCCGGTTGTTACCACTTCAGGCGGTTTTACTACCACTACCGGTAATTCAACAACTTCAGTGCCTTCATCAGGCACGCCACAACAGGTACAGGTTACAACTGCAGATGGTTCAACCAGCACGGCAGTTGTCCCAGCAGGGTCAGATGCAATCGATCCGAGTTCCACACTTGCGGTGATGCCTGATGCAACTCCATTCTTGGATGGGTTGGCACCTGGCAAGTTCCAGCGACGCGCTCAAGGCGACGTCCTTGTAAGCTTTGACGGCGTTAACTACTTCCCAACTGGTGTGAACTGGGGTGCTGGTGCAACGCTTAGCAAGAAGATCGCTTTCAAGGCTCCAGCTATCGGATTTGGTATTCCCATTTTCGTCCGACTCGTAGGTCCGTTCACGATCAACGGTTCGGCAGTTAATCGTAGTGCTCTTACGATCACTGACTCAATCACCTTCGGTCTCGTCGTATTCGACGATGGCTCAACGTCGTTGCCACTCAAGTTGACAATGAAGCTTCCTGCAAATGGCGGCTACACAACTGGCGGTAACTTCGTCAACCTCATTTCGCCAAAGCGATATAAGGCTGGAGCAGGCATTCTCGAAATCAACTGGCCAGGCGTCCAAAAGACTCAGACCAAGGTTACGAACAATGGAGTTTTGAACTTCTACGATCCGTTCAGCGATCCTCAGAACGACCATATTCCAGCCGGTGGAATCACGAACGTCAACTTCCTGCTTATCAAGCCCTGACGATCAATGATAAATAAACCTGTAAGGGGAGCGATTGCTTCCCTACTAATTACGGGAATCGGGGCCGCAGCATCTGCGGCCCCGTCTTTCCATTCGCCCCTCCATAAGGCGCTCAAATCGATTCAGAAGGATGACGAATCCTCCCTTGAACAGCACGACTGGGCTCTTCCAAGTGCCATCAAATCAGGTTTAGCACACCGAGGAATTTCGTTCTTTGGCGGAGATACCTATGCGACTTATCAAGGTCGTAAATTTGAATCGAAGCAGACCCAAGTTAAGATTTCTCCAACGGACCGTCTTGAATTCTACTTTGGAAGACAATTCACCTGGGCAAAGGGTCGTAGTGAAACAAGTCGATTTGAGAACAACGCATCCTCCATCGGAGGACGATATGTTGTCAAGCCACCCACTGAATTAGATCCGACTTCTTTGTCGGTGCAATACCAAATGATTCGACCTGATACCGCCGAAATCAGAGTTGGTAATAACCAAGAACTCTTAGCCGGCACCAAGAACAATCTATTCGCGGTTAGCTACGGCGACCGGAGCCAAAACCAATTTCAGCTCGGCTACACAATGATCGATTCACCAGCAGCAATCAATGCTCGGTCAATCTCTCTTGGAGTTGCTCACGACTATGAGCTTGGTTCAAATTTGGTTGGAAGACTTGAAGGCTTCTTGGTTGGACAGGCGTTTAACGGAATGAATGAATCTTCAAAGTTCGAGCTCAAACCCATTGCCACCGCCTATCTCGCAGCGACACCTATTTCTTGGCTAACATTTGAAGGCAACGTAAGTGCCATGCCGAGCGGTATGCCTTTCTCCAGTGGCGAGTTTACTGGTGTCAGTAGCTTTGCAGTCTACACGCCAGGTGGAATCGTCAACGACCTTCGATCCAAGTTCCTTGCCTTCGGCTCACTTCGAGTGGTTGCACACTGGAAATTCTGATCACTTAGCTTCAGTACACTTTAACCCACTTCAATTCGAAGTGGGCTTTTTTGTGTCCCATCGATCTGCTGAGGTGGGTACCAAGCTTGGCGCGCAAAGGCGAAGCGCAATGTGCCATAATCAGTGCAACACTCTGAAGACAGCCGGTGGCCATTGCCTTAATGATCGAGAGATCAACCAGCCGAGGGGCGAAAGGAAAAAGGAAGACGTTTACGTCTCCAACCAGTTTTGCGATCAAGTCGCGAAAAGGGACCTACGCCACTTTGCCGGGCGAGGGTCCCTTTTTTCTTTCAGAGAGATAGGTGCGAATAAATAATGCCAACAGCAGTCAAAGAACGCACAATCGAGCAGGCAAAGGAGTGGTATTCCAAATCTTCCGGGATCGTCTTCACAGACTATCGTGGACTCAAGGTTAAGGAACTCCAAGAGCTTCGCGCCAACATTCGAGAAAAGGGTGGAGAACTACACGTTCTCAAGAACACACTTTTCCGAATCGCAGCAGGCGACGATACCTCTAAGCTTCCGGCTGATCTTCACAACGGCACGACCGCTTTCACGTTCGTGTTTGAGAATGAAGCTCAAGTTGCAAAAGCTCTGCTTGACTATGCTAAGTCCAGTAAAAAGCTCGTCATAAAGGGTGGCTTTTTCGGTGGCAAGGCGTTCACATCCAAGGAAGTAGAGACTCTGTCCGAACTTCCATCAAAGGAAGTCCTTATTTCGCAGGTGATCGGTTTGATCGCCTCGCCAATAAGCGACCTCGTGGGTGTGATCGAAGCGCTTTACGCCGATCCTATTCGTGTCATTGGTGCGGTTGCCGACAAGGTTGCCGAAGGTGATCCTTTGCCTACATCATCGACCGAAGAGACCCCATCTGCAGAAGAGTCCGCGCCAGTCGCGGAAGCCACCGCAGAATCGAATTCCACGGAGGCCGAGGCCTCCCCTGAAACCACCGCATCGTCGGAAACCACGGAGAACGCATAATGCCAACCGCAGTTGAATCAATCGTCGAGCAGATCAGCGGAATGACCGCGATCGAGCTCTCAGAACTCAAGAAAGCCCTCGAAGACAAGTTCGGCGTAACCGCCGCAGCTCCTTCATTCAACCCAGCTATGTTCGCAGGCATGGGCGGCGGCGCAGCCGCTGCTGCTGTTGAAGAAGAGCAGACCGAATTTGACGTCATCCTCACCGCCGCTGGCGATTCGAAGCTGAACGTTATTAAGGTCGTTCGAGAAATCACCGGTCTTGGCCTCAAAGAAGCCAAGGATCTCGTTGATGGCGCTCCTAAGCCAGTCAAGCAGGCTGTTAGCAAGGACGACGCCGAGAAGATC
The DNA here is from genome assembly GCA_903899015.1 of uncultured Armatimonadota bacterium. Taxonomy (GTDB): domain Bacteria; phylum Armatimonadota; class Fimbriimonadia; order Fimbriimonadales; family Fimbriimonadaceae; genus Fimbriimonas. The sequence continues at coordinate 140,353 of CAIUHP010000111.1, forward strand.
AAGGCCCAGATCGCCGAAGTCGGTGGTAAGGTCGAGATCAAGTAAGGGTTTAAACCCATTACTTAAAGAGAGCGGTTCGGCAAAGTCGAACCGCTCTCTCTTTTTGCTTCTTAATCTTGAGAATTAGGCTAGATAGCCAATCACGCCAGTTAGGAGCGATTCAATCGCCCGACGATAGCGTTCCAACGGAAGGCATTGACGAACCTTACAACCAGAATTCAAAGATTCGTACTCAGCGCAAACGTTTTCCCCACAACTTGAAATAACAATGGAGCCTTCATCATTTGAAGTTTTCAGCGCTTTGCCCTTAATAACATCTTCAAATTGGTATGGGGCACAAGGAAAGGACAATTCATGGAGTTTTGAACCGATAACGGCGGACACAACCACGTTGCATGTGCTGTCTGGATAAGACCAGATGTCAATGCACATCCCCGTTTCCCCCGTCTTTCGTTCGCAGAACGATACTGCTAATTCACCGACCATGTTGAACCTAACTTCGATTGCCGAAAGCTCTAACGTTTGATTAGATGGAGAAGTTCAGTAATTCGACGAGGTTCCGGGACTTTTGCCCCTTAGAAATTCAAAGCTGCTTTGCCACACATCACGGAATATCCTTTATAGGAATGAAAAAGATTCTCATTGCAATCGGACTTCTGATCTGTTCCAATAGTTTTATGACCGCAGCCTGGTATGGGCACCTCAAATTTAAGCAGACAGCACTCCCAATAGTGATCTTGACAAGCTGGGGAATTGCCTTTTTCGAATACTGCTTCCAAGTTCCGGCCAATCGAATTGGAAACGAAGTGCTTAACGTGACTCAGTTAAAGGTCATCCAAGAAGTCATCACGCTGCTCACTTTCGCGGTTTTCTCAACGATATATCTGAAAGAGAAGCTCACTTACAACCATGCCATCAGCTTCACGCTTATCATTGGTGCCTGCTATTTTGCCTTTCGCAAATAGCAGGCTAGCAACCAGCTACCAAATGATCAACCCATGAATTCTTAAACCGGTAACGGAGTTGCGCATATTCAGCTTAAGACCTTTGACCTGAGCCGATTCTCCTAGCGGAATCTCCAAAACCGACAAGCCGTCAACCGTATCTGAACGCGAGGAAGCCCGTAGATCCTCATTCGACCGAACGTGTTGCCCGTATCTGAGGCCCACCTTGACCTGTTTATTCCCAGAGAGGTCAACGATGAGGTCAGCTACCGGTTCGCCAACGGCCGCCCGATTAAACGTGTCTAATACGATTCCGATATGACTTCCCTTGCCTTCAAATGACAAATCAACGCTTGTTGGCGCGTCAGCCGAAGATATAAGGCTTCTCAAGGTAATTGGATCACCGAGTTTGAAGTGCATATCCCCATCAACCAGATCTTTTGCACCAGATCCTAAATAGAACTGCATGCCCTTGCGGTTAGTAATCGGGCGTGGCATACCGAAATACAATTTCCGGAAGATCGATCCAGGGTCATAGCCAAGGCGAGCTACTGGATCGAATCGGCTGCTCCAAGAATATTCGGCAGACAAGACCATGGCGCTGTATTGCTCGAAATTGTCATCAATCGTTTGCTCGTTGCTGAAGTAGCCGCTCCACGTGGTTTGCAACGAACCCGTATGCTCAACATCCGCTGCCAGATCAAAACTCCTAATGTTGTCGGGTTGAAACCAAGTGCTCGCAATCGGGACAAGTCCTTCCTTTTTCCAGAGTTGAAGGGATGGGAGAAATGCCTCTGGTTTTGTCGACTCTTTGTAATGCCAGTCTGCAATCCAAGTCCCTTTCGGAATCGCCGCACGCCGTTTGGCCGCAATCTCAGGTGTCTCGCCATTCGTTGCGTCAACCGCTTCCTTAGGAGCCAAACCCTCATCGCCCCAAATCATCATCTTGGCAGCATTCTGTGAAGCAATCTGGTTCAAGGTGGGCATTTGAGCGGTCCACAGTTCCGTGGTCAAGTTCGCTTTGTCGTTAGGGAAACCGATCATATCGACCTCGTCACAACCAAAATGAATCATTGACGGCTTAAGAAGAGCAGCTGCTTCTCCCCACAATGTTTTGAGCAACTCCGCCGATCTTGGCTTACGAGGATCGATCGTATAGGGTTCTTGTGGATTCACCGCGAGGTCAAGGTTATCTCCACCCGTAAAGAACCATTCCATATGTCCGAAGCTCTGTATAAGAGGGATAGCATCGATTCCAATCGCCTTGTAATCTTTGAAGAGATTCGCTAGCTCCTCCTTTGTCATCGTGCCCTTGGACTCTTTGAGTTTGGGAAGACATTGCCACTGGGTTCTTTCACACTGAAGAACGGCTTGGTTAAATCCGAGTGGGAGTAGAACCCGGTCCCACAGTTTCTTTTGAAAGGCCCTCGCCTCAGGGCCCACGAAAAGGTGTACGCCGCGCCAAAGCAACTTAGGTGAGTCACGCAAGAATCCGGTAGGCAGCACAATCTTGCCACTTTTGACGAAAGCCAGTTGAGCGAGCTTACGCAGTCCGTTGTGAAGTCCCTCATCCTCTTCACCGAGTACCGATATGCTTGAATCAGTGATAGTGATTTGATATCCGCCTGGATGAAGGCCAAGTTTGCTGACCCCTCCATCAACTTTCATGTGCTTTGCATTCGGCAAAACAACTGGTAGTTCAAACCGCTTTGCCAGTGTTCCAATAAAGTCAGGGATCCAAAAACGTACTCGACCGGCGGGCCAGTCGTAAGCGCCTGTAAACTCGAGCACGGACTTGGTTGAAAGCTGGTTGATTGTTGGACGAGGCACGATCACCGGCATCTCGCTTTCTGGAACGATTATCGAATCGGAGGGCTGCGATGTTAATTTCAAGTTCGCTGCATTCGGTTCAGGAATCGGACGCGGGGTGACTCTCCATTCAACATCGAAGGATGTAGTCTTGTCCTTAGATACATCCATCTTAAGGAGCCCAAACCACCATATATCCTTCCCTTCCGCATAATCCTGCGAATATCCCCTCGCATCAAACAACGTCGTTGGGAGTGATGTTCTAGCTTCTAATTTGGCGAGAGGAGACTCGAAAACGAAGGAAGAAGCGTCCGGCGCATAACGTCGACTTTCAAAGTCTCCTGTTCCTGAGTAGTCATGAGTCTTGAGCGATCGGGTCGGTTTTCCTTCAACAGACAACATTCCGGTCTGTAAAGCTTGGGCAGATAGGAGACCAGCCGTTAATTCAATTTCGGCTGGATTCTCATCGTTCCAGCTAAGATCGTAATGAACCTTTAGCCGATCTCCGTCACGATGGTAGAGAATTTGTCCGAACGCTAATCCGTTGTAGCCGGAATACTTGACTCTTACCGTGTCGTTGTCCACTTTTTCGATCGTTTGACCGGAATAGGACGTGCTGTAATAGCCTTTCAGCCAGCCATTTTCATAATATTGAAGCGACGATCCCTCGATAATGGGAATGCCGGATACGGATAGCTTCAGGCCAGATCCTGATTTGACCTCGAAGTCAAAAGCAGGCTGGGCCTGAAATATCAGCGCAGCCAAAATGAGAGATGCCATAGGCAGATTATTCCCTCATTTGGTAAAAATAGTCGTAAGTTGGATCCTTTAGAAACCTATTAACCGCCGCCTCGCGATCCTCGTTTTCCTTTTCGACTCGGATTGGTAACGTTCCGACTCAGGCGATCGCCAACCGGTTGAGTAAGGGTCGAATCATCTAGATAATTCTTGCGATACTTCATCCGCTGGACAATCTCCATCTCGTGATTCGCCAGATCACTAAAATCCTGAATGTTCGAAGAACGAGCTACATCCGTGACAACCGAAAGGAGTGGGTCAAGGTGCCCCGTATTGACTTTGCGATCCATCAAAGTCGCGAGACCAGCCTCTGACTTGATAATGTCAGAAACCCGCCCCGTCAAAGTTTGATTGCCGACGGAAACAGAAATCGTATCGTTCGGGAAAAACTGATTCTTGGCAGATCGAATCTGGGCAGCAATGAAGCTATCGCTCTTTAATCCTGCCCGCTGGAAGACCGCAATGAGGCGCGCATCTTCAATGATCTTTTGCGCCGCATCTGGACCAAATAACTCGGCACCAGTTTGAAGATCCAAAACATCAAGCAGTCCGTTGGGTTGCACATCAATTCCGTACTGTCTGAGGTCTCTTTGAAAGTCGTCTGGGTTGTTGTTCTTATATTCAATCATCATTTCACCCAACGAGCCTGCTCCTTCTCTTAAGCAGGCAAATTGAATGAAACCAACCGAAACAAATCCCGTGTCATAGGTGTTAATCGCATCGAAACCACCCTCCAAAATCGAGACTGCCCTCATGATCTTGGCTTCCGACTCACTTACGTCGGCTAAGCGAAATAGGTGGTCCAGTCGCTCAGTAGACATTTCCTTGACGGCAACGCCTTCTGAATTGACACCTTGCGAGAACCGGTAATACGTGTAACGAGGATTGCTTACTCGAACATTGTCTTGGTAAGTGAGCGTCACATCGTCAAAAGTGACGTCTTTCTCCATCGGCACGGTAGCCTCGGCAAACTTAGGAGGATCACCAGCGAGCGCAAGAAGTGCATCGGGAATCGGTCCTGGCTGAGGCGGCTCAGCCGAGGGAATGGTCTTATCGGGATTGGGAACACGCTTACCCAAGATTCTTTCGTTGGCATCCTGAGCCGCGACAAGTGCGTCCCATCGGTCGCGATTAAGTTTTGCGACGACCCATGATTCCCATCCTTGCTGAAGTTCATTCGCCGGTTGAGCGTTTTGAGTTGGCGGCGCGCTAACCTTACGGGCTTTGTTGTAAGCCATCAACCACTGAGAACCTCGAACGGTTAAGCGGACTTGCCAAAGGCCCTTGTCGATAGCATCGGCAGGGGTAGTGATCTGATAGCGTCCGGGCTGTGACCAGTAATCAATTATCTTGGACTTTTCGTCCGCCGTGAACTGGGGCGCCGGTGGAAGAACAACAGGCTTGACCTGCCCGAAACTGATTGCAGCAACTAATTGAAAAGCTAATAGGAATTGGGTTCGCATCCGTGCCACCTCAAAAGAACTGGATGTTGCTCTAACCGGTCAGAGCAACAACCAACCTTCCCTATTATCCAACACAGTGGAGCGATTCTTGTCGATATCGATCCAAACTGCAGTCACAAAAACCCAATTTGGCACGGGTTAGAGAACGATATTGTTACGAGTCGAATCCTTTACAAGGTTTGCTAATCGGTCCGTAACCGTTTCACTTGAATAGTGAATTTGCTTTCGAGTGATTTCGGGAGCTTCGTAAAGCACGTCTTCTAGGAGCCTTTCCATGATCGTGTGAAGTCTTCTCGCTCCGATATTTTCAGTCTTAGCATTGACCTCAGTGGCATATTGAGCAATTCGATCCAGCGCGTCATCGCCAAAGGTGATGGTTACTCCTTCCATTTCCAGCAAGCGAGCGTATTGCCGAGTCAATGCGTTCTTCGGTTCAAACAAGATTCGCTTAAAGTCTGCTTCGTGAAGGCTGTCCAACTGAACTCGAATAGGCAGTCGCCCCTGTAACTCAGGAATTAAATCGCTCGGCTTGGAAATATGGAAGGCACCGGCAGCAATAAATAAAACGTGGTCGGTGCGGCAAGGTCCGAATTTAGTCGCGACTGTCGACCCTTCAATAATCGGAAGCAGATCTCTCTGCACGCCTTCACGTGAGACGTCCGGCCCCGAACCTCCATTTTTGCCTGCCACCTTATCAATTTCATCGATAAAGATAATTCCCGTTTGCTCGGCACGAGTAATCGCTTCTCGTTGAATCGCCGATTTATCGACCATCTTCTTGGCTTCATCCTCGACCATCGATTCTCGCGCCTCGGCGACCGTTATTCTGCGCGCCACGTGTTTTGAAGGAAATGGGCTGGCTAATTGATTGGTATCAATTCCCATTTCTTCCATTCCGCCCGGCGTGAATACCTGGAAAAATGGATTACTTGACTCTTCAACATAGATTTCCAAGATGAGATCGTTATGTTTGTCCTCAAGGATTTCTTGTTGAAGCGCTGCTCGACGAGCTACCCGAACATCACTGTCCTCAACATGGAAGCCGACATAAAACGGGGTCGAGTCCTCGTCGGATTCAGGTTCCGAAAATTCATTTTCGTCAGAAGGTTGATTCCTTTGAATCTCCTCGTCAACCATTTCGACGATCCGCTCTAATGCTCGACGTTGAGCTTCTGGCCAGATTTCTTCCATCTTTTCGCGTTCCACGAGCCTAACGGAAGCGGCCGCCAATTCGCGAACCATCGATTCTACGTCTCGCCCAACGTATCCCACCTCAGTGAACTTGGTTGCTTCAACCTTAACGAATGGAGCACGTGCGAGTTGAGCCAGCCGTCGAGCAATTTCCGTCTTTCCGACTCCCGTTGGGCCGATCATCAAGATGTTCTTCGGCATGATGTCTTCCCTTTCTTCAAGTGGAAGTCGAAGGCGTCGATATCGATTACGAAGAGCAACGGCAACCGAACGCTTCGCATCTGCTTGACCAACGATATATTTATCTAGCTCAGCAACAATCTGGCGAGGCGTTAACTCTTCAATAGGCAAACTCATTACCTAGAACTTACCTGCCATGAAGGTTGAAAAGTCTTGCCGCTGGCTACTCTTGGCTTAAAGACTTGGTTCCGACTGTTCGCACATCCAATCGTACGCTCGATCAAACAACTCTTTCTTTGAAATACCGTAAACCTGCCGTAATGCCGAATCTGTACGGTATTGCCTCAGTAAAGACCTCAAAATGTTTGTCTTTGGAATCTCATTGGCAATCTCAGCCAAAAATTCACCCAATGATGCTTCAGATTTCAGGTGAGCCAAGTACTTCCCAATCCAACCTGCTTGTTGATAAGCTCGCCAGATTTCATCCTTTCGATTCAAATCATCGGTGCGATCTGTCAGTACAGATTCTAAATCACTTTCTGTGAGCCACGTCGCTCGTGAGTCAGCAAACTGTTTCCAAATATCGGGGTCAAACTTTCTCTCGACGAGGACAGAAATCGCCTCTTCAACCCATCGGGGTGCATATTCATCGGCAACGTTGGTGCTGATCACGTGGGCATATTCGTGTGCCACTGCTTGACTGAACTCAGTGGGATCGTCAAGGAGATAATTTGGAAGGCAGATCTTTTCGTAAGAGTCCTTGCTGACGCAATAACCATAAGGATTGGAAGCCCATGGCCCATCTGTTTCCTCCGCAAGGATGGTTAAGAGCGTACTGACCGAGTGATCCCAACCTAAACGTGTTGCAACCTCTTCGCAAGCACCAAGAGCCCATTGGGCTAACTCAACTTCGAGTCCCATTAGTTCTTCGGCCACAAATTCAAGACTCAGCCAAGGAGAGAGCTGGACCATTTGGCTTTTTCTCCGCGTGATCGCTTCCGCTTCGATCACGCGATACCACTTTAAAAAATCGGCACCTTCCCCAATTCCGTTCTCGGCTGCGGCTTCGAGAGCTATTTCAACGTGATCTTGGTAGTAGTGCTCGAAAGCAGCTTCCCAATGAGGGGTATCCGCAGCATGTGGATTTGCCATGTTCGTTTCTCAGACGCACACAAAGTTAAGCTAGGTTCAATTCGCGGAAATCACCGCTTAAATCATTTTATCGACCGATTCTCCACTATAATTTTAAGAGCCATGCCAAGAATCTGCCCCGATTGTAATGCCGCGATGAACCAAAAGAGCTTTTTTGGTGAATTGCTCGACACTTGCGCCCACTGCGCAGGCATCTTTTTTGATGAGGGAGAGATTTGCAGGATTAAAGAAAAGGGTGGTGTCCGTGCATTCGATGAATTGGACACGATGGTCCAGCCTGAAGCAGGTTATGTGCCGCCAACTGAGCATCCAATCAGGCAATGCCCTGCGTGTAAGGTAACCATGCGCCGATTTAGGTACATGTATACGTCACCGGTGTTTCTTGACTGTTGCGACGGTTGCGGTGGAGTTTGGGTTGAGAATGGTGAACTACTGCAAATGAGGGAGTGCCTTCAGGCCGCCAAAGATGGCCAACCTCAATCCGCTGCTTCTGAGCAAATTGCCGCAAAAGTCGAGGCACTCAATGCTCTCGAGCGAGCACGAGCGAACCGCGCTCGCATCGCAGCTTCGATGATTGCCCACCACCGCGAGTAAGAAATTGCGTAGTAGATTTATGAGCCAAAAAATCGAAAAGACAGAAGAAGAATGGCAAGGGATCCTCACACCCGAGCAGTTTCACGTCCTAAGAGAAAAAGGGACCGAACGACCGTTTACCGGGGAATATTGGAATCATAAGGAAACCGGCATCTATCGATGTGCGGCTTGCGGCGAAGAGCTTTTTGATTCCTCAACGAAGTTCGATGCTCATTGTGGTTGGCCCTCATTTTATGATTCGCTCGACCGAAGCAAGGTGCGTGAGATCGAAGATTTCAGCCACGGCATGCATCGAGTCGAAGTGGTCTGCGCCGCTTGCGGCGGGCACCTCGGTCACATCTTCCCTGACGGCCCACGTCCAACCGGGATGCGATACTGCATCAATTCCGTTTCGATCAAGTTCGAACCCAAGCCCGAGTCCTAAACTTACTCGGCAACAACATACATGGCGGTCTCCGGGAATTTAAACCGGATGCCGCCGTTTGTTTTTTCAATCGGGATATTTCCAGCCGCATTTCCATTCATGTCCAACGCCGTTACTCGATGGAGGCTTGGATTTTTTATAATGACATCCAGCTTGGCCTTTTGAACTTGCCACGGAGCCTTGCCGACATTGATGATCTTGGTGCCTTTCACGCTCGCTCCGCCGTCTAGCGGGATACTTGACGGCTCTTGCGCCCAGGCAGTGGGTCGACTCCGTGTACCGTACTGAATGAGAACCTGCTTAGATTCCTTGATCGGCAAGTGATCCATCGAAACCGCCATACCTGCCCCGTATTCATTTTGGGAAAGGAAGGTGACGTCGGACAGTCGGACCATCGGTTTGGATCCGAAGAATGCCGCAACTCCTTGGGCCGACGGCGTGTCGACGGTACAAAACCCCTTGCCATAATTCAGCTGAACTTCCCCAGTTACGCTCTGAACAGATTGACTCGAAAGATCAATATATTTCGAAAAGTCCGATACGAAACTTTTTGAAGGATCACCGTTGAAATCGACGGTTACAGGTCCCACCAGAAAAGCTAACGGGTTCACGCTCGCTTTGATGTTGGAACCGATTGCGATGTCTCCACTGTCTCGGTTTGGATCGAAACTTGCCTCTTCCGCAATAATGGGAGTTCGCCCCGAATAAATATCGGCCAGAGTGCGACGTTCAATCACCACCGGCTTTCCTCGCTTTATGTAACCGCTTCGATACATGAGAGCGGCGGCAGGAAATGTCCCCATCGTGTCCGGAGTTGCCATCGACCATTTCTGTAGTGAATTGGGCATGTATCCATTCGCGGACATCGGTGCCGTCCATTCATCGTCTCCGGTAGCGAACCAGTAATAACCTGCAACACCGGTGAGAGATTGATACGCAGAAATCAGGAAAGGTCCCTCGGTGGCGTATTCCATCGGAAGCACCCACGAGCTCTCGGTGATAATCATGGGCCTCCCAAGGGTCTGCTTGAGATTTGTTGGCAGAGCTTTAGGATCAAGGAGTGCCGAAGGGCTCGTAAACTGGTCTCCCGCGGTGATCGCCCACCCAGAGTTGGGGCCTTTATGGACTCCATCAAAGTATTTGTTAACCGCGTCTACTTCCGTAGAAGTATAGGAGTAGCGTTCAGCGTCATTTAAGCGAACCGGATCAGCCGTTCGCCAGTTCCCTGCGTTGACGAGTTGACGGCAACCAAGGTCTTTATGAATAAATTCGGTGATCTCTCGATTAAAGTCTCGCATCGTTTCGGTCAAGAATTGCACCTGGTCTGCCACTCGGATTCGCTTGGCTCCCGACTGCTTTTGAGTTGCTTCCCAGATGTTATAGAAGTCAAATCCCGCGCCATTCGCTTTGTCATCCTTAAGCGCTTGACCGCTCCAGGCTTGCTGAATTTTCGGCGCTGATCCGTATTTCTTGACTGCCCAGTTTGCAAATTGCTTTTCGAGTAACTGCTTCTCCTCGCCTTGAAGGGAATTAATGGTCCAAAAGAGCATGCTATCTTCGTTTTGAATCTCGATGATCGCAAGTGCTGGATCGGAACTCAGTGAGACTCCCGTGTAGGGGTTCTTCTCAGTTAGAAGCGCCTTCAACCACGCTTTGTAGGCTGCCTTTAAGTTAGGATCAAAAAAGAGCAGACTGGCCGCACTTTGATTTGCTCCTCCAGGAATCTTCCATGAAGCCGAGAACTTCATGGGAACCATCCAATAGGGGGAAATCGTGGTGTAGATTCCTTCCTTCTTCATCGCGGCAATCAGCCTCCAACACCAATCTCGTTCGTCCGTGTTGATATCGGTAATCTTCGCGTCAGGATGCTTTCCAAGGTCGGGAGAAAGTTGACCGTGGAATCGGACCATGTTCACTCCCCGCTTTGCCAAGAATCGAGCGTGTCGCGCAAGGTCTGGCTCCGTTTGACGTCCAAGCGGTTTGGCAACAAAGGGTTTCTCGCGCCCAACCCCCGTATTGACGGCCCAAAATCGAGCAAGCTCTCCATTGCCAAGCCTGAAATTACCATCTGCATCGGTGGTCACGAATCCCGATGCTCCCGCTGTCTTTTCATTCAGATGCCGAAGATCCAGCTTTGCATCCGACTTAAAATCATCCTCTAAAGGGGTGAATGCCCAAGTATCGCTTCCCGACCAGCCCTGAAAGGTGAGAGGAACGAATGAAAGGAGGCAACTGAGAAGCAACATTGCATCCCTATTCTATGAGATTCCTGCCGCTGAATCACTACTGGTGAAGTAATTCGTTCAGCTTAAGAGCCATTGGATTCGCTGGATCCATCGCAAGCGCAGAATTGATATCGTCTTGCGCGGCATCTTTCTTCTTCATCTCGAGATCAATCCTGGCTCGTGCCACAAATATGTTTGGTCTCTTCACATGAAGCAATGCCTCATCGACTTCTTTCAAGGCGGTCGCATAATCGTGATGATCAAATGCGATGAGACCGAGAATATGGTGGCAATCTCCGATAACGCCTTCCAAATTCGCTTGATCAGACTTAGATTTCAAACTCGTGGTTAGATTGGAGTTTGCCAATGCCTGCTGTATTTGAAGGGTCGCGACATCGGTATTTGAAACGATGTAGTTGAGCAGTCCAGATTCGAAATATCCTGCCGCTTCTGTCTGCTTAAAGATATTCATGTTGTCCAGGATTCTTATTGCCTTTCGAATATCTTCTTTTTGCTTGCTGTCTAGCTCAACACCAACGTTAAAGTTAGCAACTCCATCGTGAGACAGATTGATTACCTCTCGAAGGCTTGCGTTGTACTCGCTTTCACTGATGATGACGGGCTCACCATTTGGCATCGTGGTAGTTCTGTTAGAAAGTAACACGACAATTCCGATCACCACAATCACGATGACTGGAATTCCTAGCTTGCGCCAATCCTGCTTCTTATCCTGCAACGATATTCACCAACTTTCCTGGCACCACAATGATCTTCCGGATGGTTAATCCTTCGAGGTGGGCTTGCGCCTTCGGAGCAGTTGTCGCAGCCTTTTCCATATCTTCTTTGGAGGCCGTAGCGTCGATTTCAAAGGTATCGCGCAACTTTCCGTTGACCTGTACTGCAATTGTGACGGTGTCATCAGCGGAAAGTTTCTCGTCAAACGTCGGCCAACACTCATTTAGTGTAAATCCGCTTTTCCCAATGGAATTCCACAACTCGTCTGCAGAGTGAGGAGCGCCTGGGCTCATCAATAAGATCACTGCTTCAACGGCCTCAGACATTGCGAGCGCAAAGCCACGACTTGGATTTGCAGCATGCTTCTTTAACAGATCATTGAGTTCGTTGATGTAGATCATCAACGACGAGACATAAGTGTTAAAGGCAAACTTATCAACATCTTCGGTTGCTTTGCGGATGGTCTTGTGGGTCTGGCGACGAACCGCCTTGGCAGCATCATCAAGATCTTCAAAACCGATGACGCCTCGCCATTCCCCATAGTAAAGCGACTTCAGGTCATCAACCAACTTAAAGATCTTGCTTAAGAACCGGACCTGACCCTGCATTCCGTCGCTCGACCATTGAACGTCTGCTGAGAAAGGAGCGACGAAGAGCAAATACATTCGAAGAGCATCGGCACCGTAAAGTTCCACTGCCTCTTCTGGGGTCACAACGTTGCCTTTCGACTTTGACATTCGCGCCCATCGGTAGAACAAGTCTTCTTCTGGAATTGACTTAGCATCCTGGTATGAGACCAAAATGCCTTCTTCACCCAAGTCCAATTTCTCGTCTTCACGCGGTTTGCGGTAAGGCGTCAATGCCAGGACTTGGCCCTGATTCTCTAGTCGAGCAAAGGGTTCTTTAACCGTAACAAGTCCGGCATCGAAAAGAACCTTCGTCCAGAATCTGGCATAGAGCAAATGCATGACCGCGTGCTCACTGCCGCCGACATAACAGTCAACCGGCATCCAATACTTAGCAGCATCAAAGCTCCAAGGGGCATTCTCATTCTTCGGATCGCAGAACCGCAGGAAGTACCACGACGAACATGCAAAGCCGCCCATCGTATCGGTCTCACGCTGGCCAAGCCTCCCATCCAAGTCCGTCACGTTGACGAATTCGGGAATGTGAGCGAGGGGAGAAGTGCCGTCTCCGCTAGGCTCATAGTTCTCAACCATTGGCAGTTCAACTGGCAAACAATCTTCGGGCGCCAGTTGCATCTCGCCATCTTTGGTATGAATGATCGGGATCGGGCAGCCCCAATAGCGCTGGCGTGAGATCAACCAATCACGAAGTCGATATTGAATTTTCCTCTGGCCGATTCCCAGCCCTTCGATCCAAACGCCTAATTCTGTTTGAGAGGCCGCTACTGTTTGACCAGAATATTCGCCTGAATTGACCAATACTCCATCTTTCGTGACGTATGGCAATTCAACTTCGGATCCATCCACCGGACCGATGACTTGGACAACGGGGATGTCAAACTTCTTGGCGAATTCAAAATCGCGCTCGTCATGGCCCGGAACCGCCATGATGGCGCCAGTCCCATAAGTTGCAAGTACGTAGTCGGCAATCCAAATCGGAACTTCCTCGCCGTTAGCGGGATTGATTGCATATGCACCGGTAAACACTCCGGTCTTCTCTCGATTGGTTGCCTGACGATCGGTATCGCTCAGCAGTTTCGCTTGAACTTGATATTCACGAATACGATCGGCAAATTCTGCGCCAACCTTATTGACGATACTCTCGATTAGCTCATGCTCGGGAGCGAGCACGCAGAATGTCATTCCGAATATGGTGTCGATTCGGGTCGTGAAGACATCGAACGCAAGCGTGCCACGTCGACCCTTGACTTGAAATCCGTCGTCTGCAGCCGCTTCTTGATGTCCGCTATGCGCAACTTGCATGGTGAACTGAACGCCTTCGCTACGGCCAATCCAATTGCGCTGCTGAGCCTTAATTCCTTCTGGCCAATTTAATTCGTCCAGATCGTCAATTAATCGCTGCGCGTATTCCGTAATTTTAAAGAACCACTGAGGGATTAATTTCTTTTCAACGATCGCACCGGAACGCTCGGCCCGCCCGCCGACGATCTCTTCGTCCGCAAGCACCGTTTTATCAATTGGATCCCAATTGACAGCGGCCATCCGGCGATAGGCTAAGCCGCGCTTATAAAGAAGCTCGAATATCCACTGAGTCCAACGATAATATTCTGGGTCCGAACTGGAAAATGAGCGCGACCAGTCGTAAGAGACTCCAATCAGGTCCATCTGACGACGATAGGTTGCCGCATATCCCTCAATCATTTGGGCCGGATGCGTTTTTCGCTTAATTGCTTCGTTCTCAGCCGGTAGTCCGAACGCATCAAACCCCATGGGGTGCAACACGTTGTAGCCCTGCATGAGCTTCATTCGGCAAATTACGTCGGTCGGAACGTAATTTCGGCAGTGTCCGACACTAAGCCCAGCTCCCGACGGATATGGGAAAAAATCCATTCCGTAGAACTTAGGAGCATCCTCATTGTTGCGGGTCAAAAAGAGATCCGCATTCTTCCATTTCTTCTGCCAAGCTGCCTCAAATGTAGCCGGCTCGTATCGGTCTGCCATAAGGCTATAGTTTAGCTTGTTAGGTCAATGGGGCAGATTGATGGGTTACTGTCGCATTGGCCAGGTAGCTAGCCATCTTTCAAGCCCGTGCTTGCCAGGCTTTCTACAATTTGCTTTTGAAAAATGAAGAAGATAATGAGGACCGGGACAATGGACATCACGGCACCCGCCATTTGAACGTTTTCCTTGCCCTGAAATCGCCCTTGGAGCATCGCGATAACCAGGGGGAGCGTGAACTTCGTCTCGTCTTGAAGAATGATGAGAGGACCAAGGAAATTGTTCCACGAACCCAAAAAGGTGAATATGCCCAGAGTTGCAAGTAACGGCTTGGAGAGCGGCATCACGATCCGCGTAAAGATGCCCCATTCAGGAAGCCCGTCCATCTTGGCCGAATCGATGAGGCTATCGGGAAGTTTTTCAATGAATTGGCGAGATAAGAAGACGCCAAAGACTCCCGCAAGTCCGGGAACAATGAGGGGTAACCAAGTATCGAGCCAACCAAAATCTCGAAAAAGCAGAAAGCCAGGGACCATTAAAACAGTTCCCGGAATCATCATGGTCGCAAGCAGAGATACAAATAGAAAGTCGCGACCAGGAAACCGATGTTTGGCAAAGGCGTATCCGGCCAGCGGACAAAGAACAATGCTCCCAACCGTTGAAGCCAAGGCGATTAGCAAGCTATTGATAGCTGATCGAAGAAAAAGTGAGCCTTTCAACAGGTCTTGATACGGCAAAGTCGTTGGGTGTCGAACGAGAAGATCGATAGCGGGAACGGATGCTTCATCGTTTGATTTCAGCGATGTCACCACCATGTAATAAAACGGCGTGACCAAGATGATCGCGAACAGAACGAGCATCGTGTAAGTCAGGACCTTTTGGCTGCGACTTGGCTTCAAGGGGCATCCTCCTTGCTTCGAAAATATCTCAACTGAACTAGGGAAAAGACCAGGATGACCGCAAACAGAATATAAGCGATCGCGGTGGACTTGCCCATTTCAAAAGTTTCAAACCCGGTGTGATAAACCAAGGGCACCATCGTCATGCCAGAGTCGTTGGGACCGAACTTATCTCCGGCTTCGCCTGCACCGCCACCCATTACATAGATGGGCTCAAAGACTTGAAACCCTCCGATGACACCCAAAATACAGATGAAAGCAATCTGGGCTCTTAGGCCCGGAAGAGAAATGCTTCGGAATCGCCGAAGCGCGTTCGCTCCATCAACCGCGGCCGCTTCATACAAAGTTTGTGGAATCTGTTGAAGGCCGGCCAGGAAGATCAGAATGTTGAAAGCAAGACCTTGCCAGATCGCGACGGCAATGACGCAGTAAAGGAATGAACGTTCCGAGTGTAAGAACTGAATCGGGTCACGGACCAGATGAAGCCTTAAGAAAAACGTGTTCAGCCATCCTTGGCCTGAGCTCAAAAAGAGTTGAGTGAAGATAAGCGCAATAGACACGACGCTTGTAACCATCGGCGAGAAATACAAGAATCGCCAGTAACGTTGGCCTACGAGTTTCTGGTTTAGAAACCAAGCAAGCGGTAGCGAAATGGCAATCGAAATCGGCAATGAGATAACTAGATAAGTTACAGTTCGAAGGAAGCTCTTATATAAATCCCCCGACGCCCCCACTTCAACGTAGTTACTCAGTCCGGTCCAAATCGCAGACGAGAGCGGCAAGACGGGGTGATATTGGGTGAAAGAAAGATAGAGAGCGGTTGCAGCGGGGATAAAGATAAAGATGATCGCCGTAACCACGGGCGCCGCCACAAATGCGTACGACACCCAATGTTTTCGATATTTCGGCCGAGCAAGAACCAATCCAAATAATGATAAGAGGAATAGAAACGCAATCCACTTTACGGTTGTGAGGACATTGCCCTTCGATTCATAAGCTGAGAGATTTCCGATGACGGAGCCAAAGCGCTGATCATACGATTGGGTCTCTTTTTCGATAAGGGCCTTTGCCTGAGGTTGAGCTTGATCGTACTCTTGCTTCAGCTTCTCCGCGACCTTTGCCTGCAGCGCGGCTTCTTCGGGAGCCAATTCTCCGCGCGCAAACTTCCGAATGAGCTCCCAACGAGAAAGCCCATGCATCCCTGCTTCTGCACTATAGAGGTCGGTTATGTAAGTGCCCATTCGGTCGAGCACATTTCCTTCTATCCGCCCCGAATCACTTGCTCCATGAACCGAAGCGAGTGTTGTCAAACTCGGCATCGCACTTGCCAAGGTCTCCTTGAGCCCTTTGACGTTAGCAACCTCCGGTCGTCGCCAAAACATGTCGGTACCAGGTCCCCACATATCCATCAGAGGAGAGATTTGAAAGGTTGAGTCGGTCTTGCGATTTGCGTGATCGACGATCATGGCCTCTTGGGACTCGACACTGTAAAGGTACTTGAGCCACTCGAAGGCTTCTTGCTTATGCTTGGACTTCCTAAAGATGACGTACGTCGTACCGCCGACAATGTTAAAAGCCTTGCCATCTTCTGCTTTGGGCCAAGGAACCACATTCCATTTCCCATTCAATTCAGGAGCAGAGACTGGTAGCTGAAGATAGTAATTGGGCTGGTCGATGAAGAGCGGTAAACCGATCGTGGGATCGTCGGATCGAAACATGCCAACAACTCGGTTGAGCTGATCGGATGCAGGAGAGTCATGAACATACCAAAGGTTTAAAGCCCTCTGAACTGCTCGAATGTACTTTGGATTATTCCAGTCAACCTCTACCTTGTTATCAGGAGTCATGGCAATGCCCGGAAGGTCGTAGGGCATCGAATAGATTCCCATCGCCCACTGAGACCGACTGGTGAAGCCAAAGCTGTAGTGATAGCCGTGAACTTCCAGTTGGCGAATCAGTATTTCCAGCTCTTTCCAAGTTCTTGGTGGCTTAAGTCCAAGCTTGGCAAAGATGTCGGTTCGATAGAAGACCGCTAACGTCGATAGCTCAGCAGGCACTCCAAACAACTGACCGCGCCAGTTACATATCGGAAGCAACCTTGGAAAAATGTGGGAAGTCAATTCGTCAATTTCGCCAGGAAACTCCTTCTTGAGGTCGACAAGTCCGCCGACACTCCCGTAATCCATTGGTCCTCCGAGGTTCGTTGCGCCAATGTCAGGAGGCATCGCCGCCGCCATGGAGGTGAAGTACTTGGTGGCAAAATTCCCCCAACTCAGAGGAGTGACGTGTACGTCAATTCCGGATTTCTGTTTAAAGGTCGCCGCAAGGCGTTTGAACATTTGAACATCATCATCACTTCCAGTGACAGCCCAAAAGTCGATAGTGGATGCACGAACAGAAAGGCCCAAACCTAAGAGAATGAGAACAGGCAGGAGCGATTTCAGAAATCTATTTTTGATTATCGCGTTCACCTTTGAAATTGCCTTGAGAATCGTATCACAGTCAGGCAGGAACATCCAAAGAATTCCGCGAACTAAAGAACTAATGTATCGCCCTACCCATTTTCGTGTATGGCTGGCTGGCATCGTTGCCATTCTTGGCATCCAAGCGGTCAGTGCTCAAGTTCCCCAAGACCTTGCTGACAAAAAGGATTTCAAAGCCTATCGCTCATCAAGTACCGACCCTAACCTCCACAACGGAGATGCCCGCCACATGAATGCGGGGGAGACGTTAACCGTAGCCGATATCAAGGGCAGCGGACAACTCACCCACCTCTGGTTCACTATTGCAGCCAAAGATAAAGACCACCTTCGATCGATGGTTCTTCGCATCACTTGGGACGACGCTAAGCGACCGGCCGTGGAGTGTCCAATGGGTGACTTTTTCGCCCAGGGCCCCGGAAAATACGTGGAATACCACAGCGCTCCGGTTTCGGTCGGCGGAAGCATGGCGCTCAACTGCTACTGGCCGATGCCTTTCAAGAAGCACGCGGTGGTCACCGTAACCAACGAAGGGGCTGGCGAAGTTTATGCGTTGTACTACAACTTAGACTATCGACTCGATAAGCACCAAAAAGACGTTCGCTACTTCCACACGCAGTATCGAAATTTCTTCCCTGCACCTAAAGGCACACCTTTAACCATCTGCGAAAGCAAAGGTAGCGGGCACTTCGTCGGAACGATCGTGACCGTTCTCGCGAACACCGACGGATGGTGGGGAGAGGGCAACGACAATTGGTATGTAGATGGAGCCACAAAGCCCACGATCAGTGGCACAGGCACTGAAGATTACTTCTGCGGAGCTTGGGATTTTGGCCACACCTTCCAAACTCCTTTCTTTGGCGTGACCTACTACGACAACAATGATTTTGGCGGAGAGAAACGAGGCATCCAAAACACTGTTTATCGATGGCACATTCAGGACCCAGTCCCCTTCACAAAGTCATTACTTTTCACTCTAGAACATGGTCGGGGCGGGTGGGATGAAGATCGCACTCCATACCGAAACCACTACACAACGGTTGGTCTTTATTACGTCGACACCCCTGAAGGCGAAGGCCCAGCGCTCTTACCTTATGCTCAGAGAGTGCCGCATTTACTAGGCGAAAAGTAAATCGCCTGACAAGCGAACCTCCTCTCAGTTGAAGAGGAGGCTTTTTTGTGCGCCCAGGTTCCTTCACGTGATATCTTCTTACTAGCCAATCATGAATTTGCGACCGCTATCCCTAACCCCACTTTTGCTTTTTGCAGCCATTGCGCCTGGTCAAACGGCACACATTAAAACTCGATGGACCGACAAGGTTTCTCGAACGCTGCCTCACAGCGAATATCCTCGACCTCAATTAGTGAGGAAAGCCTGGATGAACTTGAATGGTCAGTGGGAGTTCGGCATGGGCACCACTCCAACTTACGATCGCAAAATATTGGTGCCATTTCCCGTGGAGTCGATGCTTTCGGGAATCACCCTGAATGTTGGCAAGAACGATCACTTATGGTACCGTCGAGCATTCAACCGTCCAAAGGGAGACCGAATCCTCCTTCACTTTGGTGCGTCCGATTTTGAAACACGAGTATCGGTGAATGGTAAGCCCGTCGGGCATCACGTGGGAGGTTACGACCCATTTACTCTTGATATCACCGATGCTTTGACCGAGCGGGGAGCCCAAGAACTGGCCGTTGAAGTGGTTGACCCAACCGACTCCGGAAATCAGCCCCGAGGCAAACAAGTTCATAAGCCGGGAGGAATTTTCTACACCTCCACCAGCGGCATCTGGCAGACCGTGTGGTTAGAACCCGTTCCGAAGGCTTCGATTGACTCGTTCTTAATTGAAACTTGGCCTCAAGCATCCCAGGCAAACTTCACTTTCAAAGTGAGAGGACCTCATGCCGGACTCACCGCTCATGTCGAGGCTTTTGATGGTAGCAAGCAAGTCGCTCAGGCCAGCAACACCGCTGGTGAGCCAGTTACGATCAAGATTCCATCCGCCAAGCTATGGTCGCCTGAATCTCCTTTTCTCTATAACCTTAAGCTCACGCTTAAGGGTGCCGACGACAAAACGGTTGATTCGGCCAATAGCTATTTCGCCTATCGCGAAGTATCCGTAAAAAAGGATTCGGCAGGAATCACTAAGATTCACTTAAATGGCAAGCCATGCTTCATGGTCGGACCGTTGGACCAAGGGTTTTGGCCCGATGGTATTTACACCGCACCCACAGACGAAGCGCTTAAATACGACATTGACGTCATGAGAAAGCTTGGATTCAACATGATTCGCAAGCACGTTAAGGTCGAGCCAGATAGATGGTATTACTGGTGCGATCGCATGGGCATGCTCGTATGGCAGGACATGCCAAGCGGAGATGGATTCATCGGACCAAACGATCCGGATATTAAGCGTTCAGCGGCCTCGGCGGCTCAGTACGAGAAGGAGTTGAAAGCGATGATTGATGCGCTTCGGAATCATCCTTCAATCGTTACTTGGATTCCATTTAACGAAGGTTGGGGCCAATTTGATACCGCCCGAATCACTAATCTGATCAAGCGCTACGACTCGAGTCGCCTGGTGGATAGCACGACCGGCTGGGCAGATCGCAAAGTAGGAGACATGATCGACTGGCATGTTTATCCTGGCCCAGGTTCTCCAAGACCAGAAGCTCATCGGGCGGCCGTTTTGGGTGAATTCGGTGGCCTTGGATTGCCATTGCCGGGCCATACATGGCAAAAGGAAGGCTGGGGATATCGAACCTACAAGGATCAATCTGAGCTTACAGACGCAGGAGTCGATCTCTTTTCTCGACTGCACTTGCTAGTTGGTTCGCCGGGGCTTTCAGGCGCGGTTTACACTCAGACCTCCGACGTCGAAACAGAAGTCAACGGTTTGATGACCTATGATCGTGAGATCATCAAAATGGATCCCGCACGTTTGGGCAAGGCAATCCGGGAGCTACAGAAGCCAGCCCCGGTTCTGGTTGACCTCGTCTCAACCTCGCAATATCACGCTCAAGTTTGGAAGTTCACCACTGAAAAGCCAATTGAGAATTGGATGAATACCGACTTCAACGATTCATCTTGGCGTGAATCAAGAGGCGGATTTGGAACCATGCAAACTCCAGGCGCTGTTGTTGGCACTAATTGGAACACAGCTGATATCTGGCTTCGAAAGTCGATCCACCTCCCATCAATTAAGAAGGGTAAGAACGTGTTTCTCGACATGCATCACGACGATGATGTTGAGGTCTACTTAGATGGAAAGCTGATTTTCAAGAGTGGCGGCTACACGAGTTCGTACAATCTCTTCAGTCTTCCTCAATCCGTTCGAGCGACTTTGTCGGAAGGAAATCACGAATTAGCAGTTCATTGTCACCAGATTTCGGGCGGCCAATTCATCGACGTAGGGCTCAAATCCGAACAGTAATGTTCGGATTTGGGAAGGAGCAATCTGTAAAGGAGCTTATAACTCCTACATTAACAAGGCTGGCCACCCAATTCATTTCTTTCCCACCAACAAACCTTGTTGTCTGGCAGTGTGTCCTGGGTGGACTCGCATTCGCTAATCCGTCGTTATAAATTGCCGAGGTCAGGAAGGCGCGCGCAGAATCGTAGCCATAGGTTTCCACTCTCGGCGATGTGGTTCTAGTTGTTGGCGCTCCCAATGCGGGTCCGTAGAAACTCGAAGAGGTCGTTAGGTGCTTCGTTAGATCGTAAGCACACGAATTGCGCACGAGGCACTGAGTCGCGTTGTAGCTACTGCCACCCCAGACCTGATAGCCGTTCTGAAGATCCACTTGCCTTCCCCCGCCATCGAAGCGGAATTCATTCCACCCATTCCGTGGTCCCAGGACTGTTCACATTGATTCTGTCTTTCGGGATATCCGGTGGATCTTATCTATGCCGATCAAAAGTATCCACCTATCGTCGAAGATCAAGAAGGAGACAATTACTTTCCTGCGATGATCGGTGAATCCGTTATCTCGATTATTTAAGCGGCGATCAAAACGATCCCAATCCATGAATCGCTAATTTGAGCGAGATCATTAGAAGATTTTTTCGCGCCCGGCGCATTTGAAATCCGCCAGCTCATCGAGCCCGCGCGCTCGGTTTTATGAACGTCTCTATTATTTGACCTGTTTCATTTGAGAGATTCCAAACCGCCAAACTGCAAAGAGACACAGACAAACGAGCACGAAGATAGAACCAGCCCATGGGCACCAAAGTATCGGAATCAGTAAGGCGGCCAGAAGTAATCGAATCATGGATTTGGACGGCTTTTCGCGTAAATCAATAAGCTCCGATTGGCGTTTAAGTTCCAAGTCCATCGTCGCCTTTAAATTCGTCCATTTACGTCTGTTCACATAAGCAAACTCGAAAGGCAAATCGTAAATGCTAGCCTGAACCGAAGAAGTACTCTCTGCCAATGTAGCTTTATCCGACTGGTCAATTTGTGCCATCAGGTCGGCAAGATGGAAGGTCAAGCTTAGGGTCCGTTTGGTCAGTATTGGCATAATTTTACCGATTTAGCACTTCATCTCCAATAAGAATCCTATGCCAAAAATGGCAGCGCTCACCAGAGCAACCAAAGCTTCAACTATAATTGCTTGTGGAAGTTTAACCAGGTGAATTATCATAGCAATAAATGCGGAGGGAGCCGAGAGAAATACAACGCCGCTGACAGCTACTGAGAGCCACTTAAAATAGTCATTCCAAGTTGGCTTTTTACCGCCGCACAGGCGCGTAAGTGGGTTGGGCTTCGAAACGACAAAAGGCAAGGTGGCCACATCTTTCGCAATCAAGAAATCAACTGTGCCCCAAAAAATGCCTGATGGAAGGGCAATCAAGACCCAAGTAAGAGTATTATGCCAGGCTATGGCGTTAACGATCCCCAAGATCACAAATGCAAACGCTACGTCGAACGAAGTCTTTTTTGCCCACAATCTCCATGTTCTCTGGCTACTTGTTTTCATCCTGCACTCCATAATCTGCGGATTTAGCCGAAGGGACGATTACCCCCTTGCGTCCACCATCAAATTTCGCCCCCACATAAAAAGCTAACATACATGAAATCCCTGCAAGTGGCGTCATACCCAAAGAAAGACCGTAAGCAAAGCTGATAACTATTGCTACAGCTGGAAGGAGAGCCATTACTTGAAGGTAGATCCTTACCCGTTTCAACCTTGCGGGTTTACGAAAGACGTATCCAAATAGGAGACCACTAAGAACTCCTTTAAAACCAAAGGCCATCACCCAAAACGCCTGTAATTGAAGGTGATCATTCATGGTTGGAATGAGTGTCCTTGTTCGCCCGAATGCACACTGGTTCTGGTATCCCTATTCCGTTCATACATATTGACAATTACCCATAGACACAGCATTAACCCACAGGAAAATAGTCTTCCGACGAAAAGGCTTTTCCACTCTCTCGGGTCTAAGGTGGCAGTCGCCGGTGCGTCGGTAACGTAGTAGACGGAAATTGCGGAATTTGATAGAACGTTAGCGTGATTTACAGCTACTACAGGCGCGAATTTGCTGCCGTGTACAACATATTCCACCCGAGCCGATACGGAGTTACCTGAGTTTACGGTCAGTTCTCGAACGTACCCTCGCACCTGCTGAAGATCCTTGAACGCCACAGGATCAACTAGAGTGAGAACCAGTGTCGCTACCATCACACCTAACGTGATGGTAGATGTTAACCAAAGTAAAGCGCGCGGACGCGTGTTCTGATTTACCATTATTCGCTCGTAGTTGCCGCTTGGCCAAATGACTGAAGGAACCTCATGGCACCACCGCCGATCGCGCACATTTCGGAATTTTCATGGAGCACTAGATGCAAGTCAATAGATCTATGCACGCTATCACACCGTCCCCCATATTGTGTGCAGGCTCCCCGCTTTTTTCGTTGAATTTAACAAAGTACCGAAAAAAGACTGATTTCTGGCCCTATGCAACTCGAGTGCCACTTTTTGCACACGTCCAAAACCGATGGTGACGAAGGGTGCGAATGTCGTACTTCTATAGAGAATCAGATGGCTAAAGGTAGCACTATGAGCGAGCACCAAGGCATCTTTTCCGGGAAGAGATGTCATGACAAGTCTGTTGTGGAAAAGGTTTACGTCAAGTAGCTTTGGAACGTTACGCTCTAAGTAGGGTCATCCTTCCCATTTTCAAGCCGGGGCAGCGACCATCAGCGATCTTTAGTGGGAGGG
This sequence comes from uncultured Armatimonadota bacterium, assembly GCA_903899015.1. Lineage (GTDB taxonomy): Bacteria > Armatimonadota > Fimbriimonadia > Fimbriimonadales > Fimbriimonadaceae > Fimbriimonas. The sequence continues at coordinate 164,114 of CAIUHP010000111.1, forward strand.
CTGGATTGTGAGAAGTGAGCGAATTCAATCATTCCGTCTTTATTCCGACCATTCGATCAAATTAATACTTCAATATCAAACGATTATTTGTTGATGGCGAACATCCCAATCGTGGCTTGCCGTAAACTGTGCCACTAGAAATGGCTTTCTCTACTCTCTCTGCGCTTCGAGGATTTGGTGCGTTGGCGATGGTTTCGGTTTGGGCTGCGGTCCAAGCGGAAGACACAACCATTCGAACGGGGCCACGACCACCGATGGGTCGAAACATGTTCACCATCGGGAATAAAGCTCCCCTGAGCCCGCTTGCTTTTCAAAAACTCCCAATCGGCGCGATTCGGCCAGAGGGTTGGGTCCGGAAGCAACTTGAATTAGAAGCCGAGGGTTTCACGGGACGTCTCACCGAGATCAGTCCTTGGCTCGTCAAGAAAGATAATGCATGGCTTGATCCGCACGGTGAGGGTAAGAATGGCTGGGAGGAAGTTCCCTACTGGCTCAAGGGTTTCGGCGACTTAGGCTACGTGCTCGGGAACAAGAGGATCATCGCCGAGGCCAAAACCTGGATTAATGGAGTTATTGCAAGCCAGCGAGAGGATGGTTACTTCGGACCAAGGTCGAATCTCACCGCGAACAATGGAAAGCCAGATGTTTGGCCGAATATGGTGATGCTCGCAGCCCTCAAGACTTATTATGAATACTCGGGCGACACGAGAGTGCTGACCTTGATGAGCCGCTATTTTAAGTGGGAGCTCACCATTCCTGACAAGGATTTCCTACTTTCCTATTGGGAACCCCAACGAGTCGGAGACAACATGGATGTCGTCTTTTGGCTCTACAATCGAACCGGTCAGAAATGGCTACTTGGGCTCGCTGAAAAGCTTCACCGAGGAGGAGCTAATTGGGCAGGAGGGGTACCGAATTGGCACGGAGTCAATATGGCTCAGGGATTTCGGGAACCCGCTCAATACGCTCAACTTAATCACAATCCCGCGTTAACTCAAGCGACGGAAAACGATTACCAGACCATGCGGCGCCTTTACGGTCAAGTGCCAGGAGGAATTTACGGTGCTGACGAAAATGCTCGTCCCGGGTTTAGTGACCCTCGTCAGGCTACGGAAACTTGCACGATGACGGAGATGATGCTTTCCGACGAAACGCTCCTATCCATTACCGGCGATCCGATTTGGGCAGAACGATGCGAAGACGTCACGTTCAATTCCTTACCGGCTTCGATGACACCTGACCTCAAAGCGCTTCATTATTTGACCTCGCCGAACATGGTGCAAATTGATAAAGGAAGTAAATCGCCCGACTTGCAAAACGGCGGTCCCATGCTCTTGTTCAATGCCTATGATCACCGATGCTGCCAACACAATGCATCGCATGGTTGGCCCTATTATGCCGAGCACTTGTGGTTGGCTTCTGCCGGTAATGGCCTCGCGGTTGCACTTTACGCACCCTCTCAAGTCACGGCGAGGGTTGGCAATGGAACTCCGGTGACGATCAAGGAAACGACCCACTATCCATTCAGCGAAACGATCAATTTCTCAATTCAAACGGCGATGGCGAATCCATTCCCACTCACTCTTCGGTGGCCCAAATGGTGTGATCGACTCGAGCTAAGCATCAACGGTCGCCGACAAAAAGTCGTCGGCACGCCTGGAGGTTATGTCACCGTTTCTCGCACTTGGCACAACCATGATCAGGTCACCCTTCAGTTACCAATGAAGATTCAAGTCCAAACTTGGAAGGGCAATAAGGGCGCAGAATCCGTCAATCGAGGACCACTCACGTATTCGTTGAAGATCGGGGAGAGATATGCGAGAATGGGCGGAACCGACAAGTTCCCAAGTTACGAGGTCTACCCAACGACGCCTTGGAACTATGGGTTGGTGGTCAATAACCAATCGTTCAAAGTCCATTACCGACCATTCCCTTCCGACAACCAACCTTTTACACCCAACAGTGCGCCGATAACCCTGACAGCAAATGCAAGGAAAATTGATAACTGGAAGATCGACCGACTAGGAGTGGTTGGCGTGCTTCAAACAATGCCCGCGAAATCGACCGATCCGGTGGAAACGGTGATACTGGTCCCGATGGGAGCGACTAGGCTTCGCATTTCTTCCTTCCCAACCGTCAGCGATAGCCCCGATGCCCACGCATGGGAGGCGCCTCCCATTGCCAAAGCCGCCATTCCTGCTGCCGCCTCCCATGTTTTCGATGGAGATACCACCGATGCCCTCAGTGATGGATTGCTCCCAAAAAGTTCCTCCGATGAATCGATCCCTCGGTTCACATGGTGGGATCGCAAGGGATCAACCGAGTGGGTCGAGTATCACTTCCCGAAAGCAAAGACCCTCAGCCAAGCGAGAGTTTATTGGTTCGATGACTCTCCGACTGGCGGCGGATGCCGTATTCCTCAATCGTGGAAATTGATGGTCTCAGATGGCAAGAAGTGGCGTGAGGTCTCGGTCCACGGTGAATACGGAACAGCTCAAAACAAGTTCAATACCGTTATGTTCGACCCAGTAACCTGCAAATCGATCCGAATCGAAGCTCAGCTTAAAGATGGCTTCTCGGGAGGAATTCTGGAGTGGGAGGTCCGATAGTATTGGATCTATCACTCCTAGAGTTGCGAGGCATCACCAAGTCGTTCCCGGGTGTCCTTGCACTGGATAACGTGGATTTCACCCTTCGGGCTGGAGAAGTCCATGCTTTGATGGGTGAAAACGGAGCCGGTAAGTCGACGCTCATTAAAGTCCTTACCGGCGTCTATCAAAGGGACGGTGGAACCGCAACTCTGTTGGGTAGATCCATTTCCCCGAAGACGCCCTTGGACGCACAATCTCTGGGCATTAGCACCGTGTACCAGGAAGTGAACCTGATTCCAACCCTGTCGGTGGCAGAGAATATCTTCTTGGGGCGAGAGCCAACTCGATTAGGAAATATTGACTGGCGAGCCATGAAAACGGGCGCCGCCGAGGCTTTAGCCCGACTGGATATCGTTCTGAATGTCAACGAGACCTTGTCGTCTTATTCCATTGCGATTCAGCAAATGGTAGCGATTGCCCGTGCGGTCGATATTAAGGCAAAGGTGCTTGTACTTGATGAGCCAACTTCAAGCCTGGATAAAGACGAAGTCGCGCAGCTGTTTCAGGTCATGCGGAAATTGAAATCAGAGGGCTTAGGCATTCTGTTTGTAAGTCACTTTTTAGATCAGATCTACGAGATTTCAGACCGAATCACGGTCCTCAGAAATGGCAAATTAGTGGGTGAATTTCCGACATCCGAACTGTCTCGACTTCAACTCGTTTCGAAAATGATTGGAAAAGACGAAGCGGCGGTGGCTTCTATGTCCGACCATCGAGTGAGTGACCTTTCTCCAAACCTCGGTGAGCCGGTGGTTTCTGCCAAACAATTTGGCAAGCGATCGAAGGTCGGTCCCGTTGATTTGGAAATTTGCAAAGGGGAAGTTTTGGGTCTGGCGGGACTGCTTGGTTCTGGCCGAACCGAGATCGCCCAGTTACTCTTTGGAATTGACAAGCCTGATCAAGGAACACTCAAAGTTGACGGCACAGACACCCAGGTCAACTCGCCGAGAAAAGCGATCCGACTCGGTTTCGGCTTCTTATCAGAAGATCGAAAACACGCTGGAATCATTCCGAACCTTTCGATTCGAGAGAATATAGTGTTGGCTCTTCAAGCGAATCGTGGATGGTTGAGGAAGATTTCCTTCTCGCAACAACAAGAATTAGCGGATCGCTACATCAAAGCGCTGAAAATAGCCACTCCAGATGCCGATAAGCCAATTGGCCAACTTAGTGGGGGCAATCAACAGAAGGTGCTGCTCGCTCGTTGGCTAGCTTCTCAACCAAAGCTGCTGATTTTAGACGAGCCAACACGCGGGGTCGATGTCGGGGCAAAAGCAGAAATTGAAGGTTTGGTTTACCAACTGTGCGCAGACGGAATGGCCATTCTCTTTATTTCCTCGGAACTTGACGAAGTGCTTCGAGACAGTCATCGAGTCATCGTCATGCGTGATCGAAAGAAAGTCGGTGAGTTGTCGGGAGAACACCTAACATCCAACGAGTTAATGAATACGATCGCCGCGGGTGACCACCTTGCGTAGTCTATCGATGCCAAAGACGGGCCCGTGGCTGTGGGCTGTCATCTCACTTGTCCTGATCCTGGGATTCAATCTCGTTTTCACACCCGGATTCTTTAATATACAGCTTCGAGACGGAAACTTATACGGAAGCCTCATCGATATCCTTAATCGAGCCGCTCCGGTGATGCTCGTAGCGCTCGGTATGACGCTTGTGATCGCGACAGGAGGAGTTGACCTATCGGTCGGTGCGACGATGGCAATCATCGGATCCATCGCCGCCTTGATGGTGACAAAAGGGCATCCTTCTGTGATTGCCGTTGTGTCGGTTAGCCTTCTGGGAGCGTTGGTGCTGGGAACCTGGAACGGAGTGCTAGTCGCTCTCTTCAAGATTCAGCCGATTGTTGCCACTCTCATTCTGATGGTTTCCGGGCGAGGAATAGCCCAGTTGCTCACGGATGGCCAAATCATTCAGTTCCATGATCCCGCTTTGAGCTACATCGGAAGTGGCTTCCTTTTCAAGATTCCATTTAGCATCACTTTGGTCTTGATTCTCCTCTGCCTAACCGCTCTGGTGACGCGCCGAACGGCCATGGGACTGTTCATTGAGTCGGTTGGAGACAACCCTACTGCGAGCAGGTATTCGGGCATCGACATTCGAACGGTTCAACTGTTCGCCTATGCATTTTGCGGTCTCTGTGCCGGTCTCGCAGGATTGGTAGCGACCGCGAATACGAGTGCCGCCGATGCGAACAATACCGGTCTGAATCTCGAACTTGACGCCATTCTCGCGGTTGTTATCGGTGGCACCAAACTCACCGGTGGTCGATTTCAGTTGATTGGTTCCTTATTCGGCGCGCTCGTGATTCAATCTCTAACGACTACGATTCTAACCAAAGGACTAGCCATTGAATACACCCTCGTTGTAAAGGCGCTCACGGTTCTCGGAGTTTGCCTTCTACAGTCTCCTAAGTTTCGAGCCAAGTTCAGCAAGTCGGGGAGGTCCAATTGAAAAAGCACTTTAGCCTCCTTGCTACCGTGTTCGTATTCCTCTTGATGCTGCTAGGAGCATCACTCAAGTACAAGGGATTTTTCTCGGTTGACGTATTCGTAAACCTTCTTCGAGACAATGCCTTCTTGGGTGTGGCAGCGGTTGGGATGACATTCGTGATTCTTTCGGGGGGCATCGATCTTTCAATTGGTGGGATGATCGGCTTTACAGGAATCTTGACTGGGGTCCTCATCACCAAAAACCACTTTCACCCCGCATTAGCCATAACCATCGTCCTCGCAGTCGGAACCTCCATTGGATCGATCATGGGCTTCCTGATCTGTACCTTCGAGCTGCCCCCGTTCTTAGTCACCCTCGCAGGAATGTTTCTTACCCGAGGCTTGGCCCTCGTCATTAGCCAGAACACGGTCACAATCGATCACCCGTGGTACGACAAAATCAGTAGCACGAAGCTAGCCTTGCCAGCATTTTTCATCGTCGTCCTAATCGTCGGGCTCTACATTGCCCATTGCCGTCCCTTCGGTCGAGCGGTCTACGCGATCGGTGGAAGTGAGGATTCTGCTGGCCTCATGGGACTCCCAGTGCGCAAAACGAAGATCAAGGTTTATGCGATTAGCGGACTTTGTGCAAGCCTTGCGGGCGTCTTAATGACACTTTACATGTCGAGTGGTGACCCTAATGCCGGTCGAATGGTAGAGCTTGACGCGATTGCCGCTGTTGTCATTGGAGGAACGCTATTGGCGGGGGGAGTTGGCAACTTGATCGGCACATTCTTTGGAGTCTTGATCCTTGGCGTTATTCAAACAGCAATCACTTTTCAAGGTGACATTAGTGCATGGTGGGCAAAAATCGTCACGGGAATGCTTGTCCTTGGGTTCATCGTCCTTCAAAAGCTACTTCAGGTTCGAAAGGCGACCTGAGACTTGCGACCCGGGATTCATCTTTGAAGTCGATTGTGAGTTGCCAGCAATCTTCGGGTCGGATCATGTCGTAAGCACGATCCGGCCATTCGATAAGGCAGACATGAGTGTCTAAGTAGTCTTCAAGACCTATTCCCATGCTTCCTTTAAGACGATACAGGTCGGCATGCATGACGGGCGGCAAAGTGTCAAAGGTCTGAATAAGGTTGTACGTTGGAGAGCGAACCGGTCCCAGGTACCCAAGCGCATGTAAATAGGCTCGAACCCATGTCGTCTTTCCTGCCCCAAGGGGACCACTTAGTAAAACGATATCTCCGGGCTGAAACTTCGAGGCCATGCTCGCTGCCCACGCAGCGGTCGCAGATTCATCCGGAAGATGGACCTTCTCCAAACCTAGTTCAGATCCTGTAACGTGATGTCTTTCTGCATAGCTTGAAGCGGATTTCCGTTGGGATCGAAGAAATCCATCACCACCCCCGACGGAACCTCGTGAAACGGACCCGTCCAATGTCCGGCAAGCTCAAGAGCGATCTTGATTGCGGTAATGCTCTCAACCTCGATCCCAAGGATCCATCCTGAACCGTCCGGCTTCTTACCATTCTCAAAGGGAGGATGAAGCCCGATCGAACCTCCACCTGGCAGGTCGATACGCCCCCAATGAGGCGAAACATAACTCGGCTTCAGTTTCAAAACGTCATGGTAAAAAGCGGCGGTTTCTTCCACGCTGGATACCTGACAAATCAATGTGCCCAATCCGGTGACCATCTTGGGTCCAAGATACCATTCTTAGTTACGATTGGGGAGCCCTGGAGTCGGAGTTGACGCTTGCGTTTGCACTGCAACGAATATCCGTTACCGTTCGCGCTAACCTTCAACTTCATGTTTCTTATTACTTTGGTAGCGATCGCCACTAAGGTGCAAGGTAATTCATTCGATCCGGGACCCGCGCCAATGCTTATGCGCCACCCGACGATGAATAAAACCACCATCGTTTTTGAATTTGCAGACGACCTTTGGTCGGTACCCGGAACGGGCGGTGCTGCAACGCGTCTCACCACGGCCCCTGGTGAAGAAAGTGATCCCTTCTTCTCACCAGACGGCAAATGGATCGCTTTTACCGCGGAATACGATGGCAATCAAGATGTTTATGTGATGCCTGCCGAGGGCGGCATCCCGAAGCGCCTTACCGCTCACCCGGCACCGGATAAAGTGGTTGGCTGGGCGCCCGACGGCAAGTCAGTTCTCTTTACGTCGTCGATGCTTTCAAACACGGATCTACCTCGCTTGTTTACCGTTTCCGTCACGGGTGGATTTCCAAAACCGGTTCCGCTACCGAGTGGGACAATGGGCAGTTACTCGCCGGACGGTAAGAATCTGGCCTACGTTCCCAGCATGAAATGGGAAGAAGCGTGGAAACGATATCGAGGAGGTCAGACTTACCCCATTTGGATTGCTGATCTGAGCGATTCCCATGTGAAGGAGATCCCTCGGGACAATACCAACGACGAACAACCCGTTTGGTTTGGAAACAAGATCTACTTCCTTACCGATAAGCGTGGCCCAGTAGGGTTGTCCAGCTACGACGTTTCGACTGGGAAAGTATCTGAAGAAATCGTGGGAGCCGGGTTTGACCTCAAATCAGTCACCGCTGGTCCCGATGCCCTAGTCTACGAGCGCCTCGGTTCGATCCATATTTTTGATACCACGACGCACAAGAGTCAACGAGTCCCCATACAGATCCATGGCGATTTTCAAGAGATTCGCCCGCAGTACAAGGATCTTCAAAAGGGTATAAACGGCATCACCTTGTCTCCATCGGGAGCACGTCTTGGCGTTGCTACTCGAGGCTGGGTGCTTACGGCTCCCGCAAGCAAAGGCGATGCGCGAGTCATCGATGAGGCTCAAGGAGTTCACAGACGCGATCCGGATTGGTCTCCCAATGGCAAGACAATGGCCTATATCACGGACCAAAATGGTAGGCAGCAGTTGGCCCTTAATGATCTCGCGACAGGAACGATAAAGACCGTTGACTTAGGAGAATCGCCCGGTTACTATTACGCGCCGAAGTGGTCTCCGGATTCCTCGAAGATTGCCTATACCGACAACCGTCATATCGTGTGGATTTTGGATGTTGCGTCCGGAAAGAACACTCAAGTTGACGCAACGATCTTCAATAACCCTCGCTTCAATCTTGTTGTGAACTGGTCGCCAGATTCGAAATGGCTTACCTGGGCGAGAGACCTCACGAATCACCTCAACGCTATTTTTGTTTACAGCCTTGAGTCTGGAAAGAAGACGCAAATTACAGATGGTCTTGCGGATGCCAAGAACCCAGTTTTTGACCGAGATGGAAAGTATTTGTACTTCTACGCAAGCACAAATGTCGGCCAGGCGGCAAGTTGGCTCGACTTATCTAGCTTCAACAATTTGAACATTGTCAGCTCGGTATACGGGATCGTACTAAAAAAAGACGGTGTCAATCCTCTCCAACCTCAGAGCGACGAGGAAGTTATTAAAGAGCCCGCCAAGCCTGCGGCGACTCCAACTCCTCCCGCTCCTGCTGCTGCTCCATTTAAGATTGATCTGGAAGAAATTGAGTCTCGAATTTTTACTCTTCCGATTCCAGCTCAGAACTTTACCGAGCTTTATGCGGGCACGGCCGGTGTATTGTTTACAATATCGAGTCCCAAGCTTGCATCGCCTACGGATCTAGTCCCAGGGTCGATGATCGGAAAGTTCTCCTTTGCCGACCGCCAGTATTCGCCCTTTTCTTCCGGAGTCACTGCATTTTTCACCTCGCAAGACGGCACGAAAGCCGTTATTGGAAAGGGACCTTCGATTTCAATCGTGCCCACAACCGCGCCTCCTGCTCCAGGACAAGGCTCGGTGAACCTTGCGACGCTTCAAGTCAAGATCGATCCGGCTAAAGAATGGAAGTCGATGTTCCAGGAAATCTGGCGAAACGAAAAGTTGCTGATCTATTCGCCGACCGTGAATGGCATCAGTGTAGAAACGATGGAACGACGCTACCAACCGTTCCTTTCGAACATTTACTCACGGAACGACCTTAACTACCTGTTTACCGATATGCTTGGTGAGCTTTGTGTAGGTCACGAATTCCCTGGCGGGGGAGACATCCCGTCGGCGAGCAAGAGCATTCCCGGCGGTTTGCTTGGCGCTGATTACACTTTTGATGGCGGGAAATACCGTCTTTCAAAGGTTTACGACGGCGAGCGATGGAATCCTGGCCTGTACGCTCCACTGAGGCAGCCTGGCATCAATGCCAAGGCGGGCGAATATATCCTCGCCATCGATGGAAAGGAGCTTTCGGAAGCTACCGATATTTACGAGGCGCTTGAAGGGAAAGCTGGAAAGCAAGTAAAAATCAAACTCGGACCAACAAGCGATGGCAAGAATTCTCGCGAAGTAACGGTCGTTCCAACTGCACGAGAGTTCGGACTCAGGAGTCGAGCTTGGGCAGAAGATAACCGACGTTACGTCGAGAAAATGACCAATGGACGAGCTGGCTATGTTCATGTTCCAGACACTGCTGAAGGTGGATGGACCGAGTTCAATCGGTACTACTACGCTCAGATTGGTAAAGACGGAATCGTTGTTGATGAGCGCTTCAATCACGGTGGACTGATCAATGATTTCATGATCCGCGAAATGCAGAAGCCAATCGACGCCTACTTCGTTCCCCGGCACGGTCAACAGTGGCCCACGCCCGGTTCCGCAATCTATGGTCCAAAGGTGATGCTCGCCAACCAGTTCTCTGGTTCTGGCGGCGACATGTTCCCATGGCTGTTCAAGTTCGAGAAAGTTGGAAAGCTTATCGGCAAACGAACTTGGGGCGGACTCATAGCCGCCTTCGGGTTCGAGTTGGTTGATGGAGGCCACATTAACTCGCCGGACATCGCCTTCTACAACCCTCATAACAACACTTGGGATGTTGAGAACTGGGGCGTTGCACCGGATATGGAAGTCGAATTGGACCCGTATCTGTGGCGCAAAGGCCACGATGCTCAACTCGACCGAGCAATTGAGGTCATCAACAAGGAGTTGGCGGGCTATAAGGCTCCAACCGTCCAACACCCACCCTATCCCGACCGCAGCAAAGTCGGCGTTCGGTACTAGTCACGATACTGCCGGTGTTGAGGTTGATTTCATCCTTCAACACCGGCAGTGAAAACCCAGGTTGGTGCGAACCAACCTTTCAACCAGGGCCGTATTTGAGCCCGTCTCGTCCTTACGAAATTGTGAGGACGGCGGATTTACTAGATGAACCTTCGCTCGCGGAAATCGTCGCTTTGGTTTTGGCAGTAACTTTCGTGGTTTGAATGGTGAACGTCGCAGACGTTTTGCCAGCGAGAATCGTGACCGTGACTGGGGTTTTAGCCGCTGGGTCGCTGCTGGAGAGTGAGATCGTAAGTCCACCGGTAGGAGCGG
>CAIUHP010000112.1 GCA_903899015.1 uncultured Armatimonadota bacterium
AGATTAAGGCAGCTCACGATCTTGGATACGACGGTTACCTATTGTGGAACCCAAAGAACCGGTACACGGAAAGCGGTCTCGGGAAGAAATAGCGGCTGCAATCCTAATTGGGCTCTATGAACTTCTGTGTGGGCAATCGCAGTTGAGTGGCGCTGTTCTTCCTCTGATTTGAACCTCTAGTGCCCATGCGCAGGTTCAAATCAGAGGAAAACAGCGTTTCTGATCCGGCCAGAACCATAGGTTGAATCCACACAAATCTTCATAGACCCCCTAATTGATACTCGGCGCTTGAAAACTTTATCTGGTTAGTAAAGAAATACCATAGCGTCTTTTAGTGAATAGAATCTAATCTACTTAACCGGCAGTTTGATGCGCGCCGTTTCTATGTTTAGATTCGTCCTGTCCTATTGACTCGTTTCACGCAATCGTGAGTGGAATGACCCGTTATTAGGTTTTATGATGCTTGGCTCTCAAGGTAAAAGGTTCGTTCGCCCATCAATTCTCGGGGCAGCGCTACTGGTCAGTGTTTGCTTTGCAGAACAAACTCAAAACGAGTTTGACTTTGCCGCTCCGCATCGTCACGTTGAGTCGGACATGTCGGGGCACATGTTGCCTTGGGGCGTACCCGGCACGAAAATTGGAGACGAGACCATCAATCCGATTGATCGGATGGAATTTGTGTGGGTTCCAGCGGGAAGTTTTGTTCTCTGGACAAACGACACCGATCCAGAGGGTCGACTCTTGTCGGCTCACCCATTTAAGGGAATCAGGCTAACCGGTTTCTGGATCGGCAAATATCCGGTTACCGTCGGACAATACAACTTGTACTGCAAAAAACAAGGACTGCCTATTCCGAAGGACCCAGGGTTCCCGAGAACCGACCTCCATCCAATTGTCAATGTCACTTGGACACAAGCAATGGCCTATGCTCAGTGGGCAAAGGTCACTCTACCAACCGAATATCAGTGGGAGCGCGCTTCTCGAGGTCCGCGAAATTCAAACTATCCCTGGGGAGATATTTGGAACGCCTCTAAATGCGTAAACAGTGTCATGACCCGTAGAAGTGGGACAAGCGTCGTTGGAAAGGTTGAGACCGCTAGAAGCGGTTTTGGAGCGTACGATATGGAAGGCAACGTTTCCCAATGGTGCGCAAATTGGTTCTCCAAGGACTACACCGATGTTTCCGGAACGAATCCGGTCGGACCGGATAACGGAGCCGAGAGAGGATTGAGAGGCGGCGGTTGGGGGGCGATCAATCCTGTGCTCTATCGTTCTTCCTTTAGATTTCACTTGAATCCGGATTATCGACTGGATATTTGTGGATTCCGCTGCGTTGTCACCTTCTAGGCAGGATCACTCAGGCTGAAAACCTAGCCATGAGACCCATTCGAGCGGGTCTTATGACCCTGCGTTTGGTCCTAAGACGGCAAGAGATTATAAGCGCTGCCAATAAATGGTTTCGTGATGAAACGAAACCAACTGAATCTAGCCCGCCAAGGATTTACACTCATTGAACTCCTTGTCGTCATTTTAATCTTGGGCGTTCTCACTTCGATCGCCCTACCAACCTATGTGACGAGCGTCCTGACCACCCAGCAGCAAACTGCTAACTCCAACGCCCGAGCACTCTCGACTGCCATTCAAAGCAAGGGCATTTCTACCGGTGCTTATGACTCGACGTTGGCGGACTATGCCACCGACATGGGCGGAAACATTCCAGTGAATCCTTGCTCAGGCACAACAACCGGATATCAAATCACGGTCGTGGGAAACACAGCCGCTGTTTCAGCCGTTGTTGGTACCAACTGCGGTAGCTGGACTCCTCAAGTATTCAACCTGACCCGTTAAACACCACTCGCGAGCAGGCCCTGGATCTTCGTGATGTACTCGCTGACGAGGGCTTTGCTCGTTCCATTTTCGGGAGTGTCCGCGTAAACGTGGAATACCGGTTCTAACGCGTCTGGCAAAACCAACACCCAATCGTCACCGTTGAATATCTTGATGCCATCTAGCAATTCCACGTGATTGCCGTTGGAATTCTCTTCCGAAATTCTGCGCATGACCGACCCTTTTGATTCCCAGGGCACTCGAACCTGTTCGTAGGCAAGTTGGAAGGTTGGTAGTTCACGGGTGACCTCACTTATCGAAAGCCCAGTCTTCTGGAGCATCGATACAAGCATGCCAAAGCTAAATGGTGCGTCAAATCCGGGATGCATGGATGGGAAAATGAACCCACCGTACTCGTCACCTGCGAAAGTTACTCCACTTTCGAAGCTACTATTCATCAGTGACCGAGTGTCCGATTTTGTCCGGACTGTCTGAGCACCTTGCTTGCGTAATGCGTCTTCAAGAAGCGACGGAGCCGTCACGCTAAGAGCGATCTTGGCATCGGTATGGGTCTTGGCCACCAAGGTGCCGAGGGTTGCCAGAAGCGCATTCCCCTGAATCTGTTCTCCATGTTCGTCGACAATGGTTAGGCGTTCACCTTCAGCCGTGAAGAGCACTCCTAAGTCGTATCCCAGTGTCCCTACGATCTGGCCGAGATTCTGCACATGCCTTTCCACTTCTGATGAAGTCCGAGGCGCTCGCTTCGCATCGTTAAAGCTGTTCAAGCTGATCGACTCAACGCCGAGTCGTTCAAGCATCGCTGGGAAAATGGAGCCGAGGGAGGAATAGCCGTAATCACAAACAATCTTCAGCCGCTTGCCCCCACTCACGATCTTGAGTTGGCGGAAATAGTCGGCTTGGTACTCTTCAATCGCTCGACTCGCAAACTCAATCTGTCCCAAATCGTCTGGATCCGTTCGCTTAAAGTCTTCCCGGAAGAAAGCACTCTCAACCTTTCGCTCCATACTACGGGAGAGATAGGCGCCTTTGGAATCGAGCATCTCGATGAGAGTCACGCGATTATTGCCCGGGAGTTTGCGCACGCTTACTGCGCCGGCCGCTCCGCTGGTCTTTATATAGTGCCGAGCAATCGGTAAAGCAGAACTGCGCATGTCAAGAACGTCGCACCCAACACTTAATAGGGATGCAATGACGGCTCGTTTGATCATTCGCGAGCTTCGAGAAGAGTCGCGGCTTGTGACAATTTTGCACCCGGAAGGAAAGCAAGAACCAAATGCCGAACCAAGTCTGCAGGCAAAATCCGGCGTGATCTCAATGTTGCTCAAACCCGCAACGCCGAGCTCACGGAATAGATTGCCGCGCCATTTACTGCCCCAAACGAGGGACATCGTGACGATTGATCCTCGTTCAACCGTCTTGTCGGGCCAGAGTTTGACCCTCGGACGGATCGTGCACCCTACGTCTACTAAACATCGGTCGCCAATGACAGCATCTTCCCGAACAACGGTATCGCGCTTGATTGTCGTGCGGGCACAAACGATTGCCGAATGAATGCCAACGTTCGGGCCGATGTAGGCACTGTCCCAAACGACGGATCGCTCTACAAGAGCTTCCTCTTCGATAAATGAGTTGTCCCCGATAACAGTAAAGGGTCCGACGGTGGCCCCTTGCTTAACCTTGCAGTTCCTTCCTAAACAAACTGGAGGGATGAGCTTTGCTGTGTCGTCAATAACACAATTTGGTCCGATGGAAACTCCGTTTCCGATGGGTTCGCCTTGGACCGGCAGATTAACTTTGCCCGAGAGCATGTGCTCCTGGGCCTCTCGATATTGGGTGAGCGAACCAACGTCTGCCCAATACTCTTCCATGACGTATCCGTACATGGGTTTCCCTTCCGCCAAGAGCATTGGGAAAATGTCGCCGCTCCAGTCGTAGGATTTGTTAGCCTCCATGTAGGCGAAAATCTCGGGTTCGAGAATGTACATTCCCGTGTTCACCGTGTCGGAGAAGACCTCAGACCAACTAGGCTTTTCGAGGAATCGGACGACTTTGTCGTCGTCATCGGTAATCACAACTCCGAACTCAAGCGGGTTCGGGACTCGATAGAGAATAAGGGTAGCGAGGCTGCCTTTTCGCTTATGAAATTCGATCGCCTTCGTGAGGTCGCAATCGGTAAGGGCATCACCGGAAACAATCAAAAAGGTCTCGTCTTGAAGCTGCTTTTCAGCCTTTTTAACGCTGCCCGCAGTTCCGAGGGGAGTCGTTTCGATGCTGTAACTCATGTTGACGCCAAAGTCTTGGCCGTCACCGAAATACCCTTGGATTTCTTCCGAGAGGTAGTAGAGAGTAGCGACGATATCCTCGATACCGTGACGCTTCAGAAGCGTGAGGATATGCTCCATGATCGGCTGATTGCAGATCGGAACCATAGGTTTAGGTAGGTTAGCGGTAACCGGTCGTAACCGTGAACCCTCGCCACCTGCCATTACGACCGCCTTCATGCTCTGATACTCCTCACTCTATGCAAAACCCCCACCTAGTCTAACGTCTGATAGACGATGCGACGGTTACCTATGTTGCCATTATTGGGCAATCTTAACGGGTGTTACCCGTATCGATTTGAGTTTTCCTGAGTTGTTCGAGCGATTAATGATCCTAACGAATCGAATTCTCGTCGCTTGCGAACAATAACTCACCGAGACGGCACCATCGGAACCAACGACTGGGTCACGTCGATTGCGGGAAGTCCAATTCCAATCCAACTCCTTCGACCAAATTGCCGCTTCTTCTGCTTTTTGGCCCGTGGAGTAAACCACGATGTCAAATTGGTTCCAGAAGGAGCCTTCAGCTCCAATGAGAGTGATCTCTCCAATGGTTCGATCCCGAGCAAGGTCAATCTCGACCCAGTCTCCCGTCTTGGAGCCTAATTCCACATCTTGGCCGATCGAATCCGAAGCTAGGGTCCCAAGCTTCGCAGGTAAGAGGTTGGTCGAGTCGGACACGATGCGATCTTTGGCAAGGTTCGTACTGTGATCGAGGGGAGCCGATGGCAGATTGAATCTCGCCTCGAGAACTGCCGCGATGTTATTGCCGCGGCTTGCCGTGTCAATAATTTGCCACGCTTTCAGCCAAGTCCATTCGACCACTCCATTGGAAGTTGCTCGAATCAGGAAAGTGCCATTACCTCCGTTGGTATCCAGTTTGCCGAAAGGTCCAGAATTGTCCTTCGTAGGTAGGAGCACGGTTCCTTCACTTGGACTTGAAGTCAGCGAGAAGCTGGGTGGGCCATCTAAGATCTCTCCGCCCTTTGACTGAAAGAAGTCCATTTGAATATTGCCCAATGGTCGTCCCGAAAGGTCCATTGCTTTCAGCAATGTCGTCTTGGGCATTTCCAGGTTAGCTTCTCGATGATCCAGTTGCGAATTGAGGACCTGCACGTCGGTGGCGCTAAGCAAGCCGGTCGGGATGAGCGGAAGTAAGCTTTGAGATGGAGAAGGATAGGGGCCGTAGGGAAGGCTCATTCCGCCTGCCATCGTTCCTTCATATCGCGTATCTCCGTATCCAAGAACGCCGGGATAAAGATCCTGGCCGCCATGATTGACCACTTGATCTCCCTGTTTCAGATGGATCCGCGATCCAGAAGGAAAGCTCATCGAACTGAAGTCGGGTATGCCGCAAGCTAAGCCGAATTCACGAATCAAGTGGTTATCCGAACCCAGCCAAGTTGGATTCTCGGCGACGGTGGCAACCCCGTCGGAATGGGCGCCATCGCCTGCTTTGTTCGAGCCAAAGAGAATGTGTTGAATTGAGATCCGCTCTTTGGCTCCGTCTGGAGCAAAGGAAAATCGGCTTTGTGCGGCAAAGGACTCGTTGAAAATCCTAATTTGGCTCTGAGCCCAATCCTCAACGGCATGGCTCCCCAATAGGTTTACGGAGGATTGCTTCGCCACCGAATCGGGTACGACCACGTCTATCATCCTTCCACTCGGGTAGATGGTCAACGAATCATTGCCAGGAGTTGCATCGGCAGAATGAGGAGTTAGCTTGAGTTCGACCGTCTGAACGCGATGATCGGTTCGGTCAAGTCGATACGGGGCGTGCGAAGTTAGAACGGTTTCTGCACCAGATTCGATCGGGTCAACCACATCAAGCGTGGAGCCCGACTTGCCGTTGATGATCCAAACCGCGCTGAAGGCTCCCGTCTTGCCCGAACCCACATTTTTTACGTGAGCCTTGTAAACCACATCTTCACCGTCAGTGGGTCCGGTAGCAGACTTGGAAATAAGCTGAATCGCGGTTACGCTAAGATCCGGTCCTGCATTTGGTGCTGCTGGCTCGAGCTCAAGTTCAAGCTTCGGTTGGCCAATCGCGGCACGACTCGCAAAGAACTCGCATGCGTTTTGAAAGTGAAGTGCTAATCCACGGTTGGAGTTCGGATGGTCTGCCATCGCTTGCAAAGCGGGTCCCAATCCTTCGAGGGCAACTACTTTGTCATCGCCACTCAGTTTGACGCCGGGAATCGGCTCGGAATCCTGAGGACCAAGGGCGCCAGGAGATTGCCAATTGAATCCGCCATCGCCGCTTTGAGCGTGTTTCCATGTTGCCGACAGACGCGGAGCGGAGGGTTTATCAAGAAGGGCTTTCTTGGCGTCGGCCCGATTCTTGATGTTTCGGTTGATCAGTGCATTGATCGTAAAGTAGGGGCCTGGGTTCCAGTTGGTTATCAATCGATCTGCGGATTTGAGGGTGGGTTTGTCACCGCCAGCAATCGTCAGGAATAGGGTTGCCTTGCGTATCTTGCGAGTCGTGCCAAGCACACGGTCTAAGTCACCAAACCGAATCAGGACTGTCTTAAATGGGCCTCCTGAAAGGATCGGTTCTCCTCCGAAATTCTCTTCTGGCAAGGCACCATCAATGAAGGTATCGGAAGTATCCCAATATTGAAAAGGGGCTACCGACGAATCTGATGGTTGAATGAGGGCGCCGCGACTGAGGTCGACAGTTCTGACGTTCCCCTGCACCGACGTAGCAGCAAGAAGCAGCGCAGCTATCATAGAAGCCAAGAATACCCCTCTCACCCTCGGTCAGTGAGGTGGACGAGGCAGACTATCGATACTCGCTCAATTGCTTGGGAAACGAAGCAAATCGAGGATGGTTGGAAGGATGATCTTTGCCTTCTGCAAAGTCAGCAAGTAACCTGCCAATCCACGGACCCATCTTGAAACCGTGACCACTGCAGGCACTCCCGAAGAATACGTTTGGAGCGAGATTACCGAGCAAGAAATCTTCATTCACGGTCGTTGTGTAAAGGCACGTTTTAGGATGGCGAAGGTTAGCGGTTTGGATGCCAAATCGATCACGAACCGTGGTTTTTATCGCGTCGAGATAGGCTTCATTGGGCTGCCGGCTATCGATCTCGGGATCGATTTCATGACCAGCACGGTGAATCCCCACCTTTTGACCTTGTTCATCGGTTGGAAAGCCGTAAGGTTGGTCTTCACTATCTTCAATCCAAACTGGGCCACCGATTTGAGCGTCGATGTAGGCAAATGTCTGGAGGGTGACTTTAACCGGCACGTCCGTTATACGTGTGATCCATGCCCCGGCAGTAACAATGACGATGTCGTTTTCATTTGCAAGCCGGCTCACGTCCGCCACTGAGCCGGTTTGAATGCTTAGCCCCGATTGGATGCCAACCTCAGCCAATGCTTTGAGAGCGGATGCCGCGTTTACCCATCCTGCTTCGGGCGTCCAAATCCCGATCTCGCCGTCTTTCAACTTAAGGTCGGGGAAAACTTTATGAATCTGTCGGTGATCGTAAATCTCGAAGGGAACGGAAAGGTCCGATAAGCCCGTGGCTACCGAGCGGATGTTATCGGCGTCCTGAGAGCCGAAATATACGAGGCCAACTTCATGAACCAACTCTCTTTCCGATTCACGCTCGAGTTCGGCCCAGAGTGGATAAGCTTCCGACATGCAGGCGGTATAAAACGGGTCGGAATAGGCCCGGCGGACGATTCGTGATGCTCCGTGGGAACTCCCCCGACCATGAAAGAGTTCGAACTGCTCGTGAAGGGTCACGTCATGCCCACGTCTCGCGAGTGTTTTTGCGGCTGATAATCCGCAGACACCTGCACCTACCACGGCAACTTTCATGACCATGAATCCTTAAACGCGGCGTTCAGCGGGTGACCTATCGGTCGTAAAGACACGAGAGGAGCGTAACAGGAAATGAAAGTAACTTTTCCCACTACAACCCCTCTCGATTGTTTTGCAAGCTAGTGTCAGACTAGCGCGAATTTACTCGACTTCAGCTTTCTTAGGTCGAGGTGCAGTCTTCGGCTTGGCATCGGCAGGCTTAACAGGTGCCGCTTTCTTTGCGGTTGGTGCCTTAGGCTTAGGAGCAGTGCTCACTTTCTTGTCGCCGTACTGGGCTCTCAAAAGTCGATCTGCTTCCTTGATCTTTTGCTCTTTCCGATGTCGTCGCTGTCGGATCTCTTTGTTCTTAATTCGCATTCATGCTCCTGGTCCAAAAAAACTTGCGCCCAATCACATGACGGGCAGAACGTAAAGGATACCACCAAGGGCGCGCATTACCAAGCCTGTAAGCCGATCTCTGACAAATTTTAAGTTTCTACAGGCTAGAAATCCGCTTCAAATCTTGTTCACTTGGGGTGGCGACCCCTACTTTTTGAACGACACTTGCCGCCGTTTGGGCCGCAAGTTCCAGAAGCGTTCGACCAAATTGCTTGGCTCCGACGCCCAGCGCAACGGTTGCAATGACGGTGTCACCGGCACCAGCCTCGTCATACACATCCACTTTATGAGCGGGAACCGAGAATGCCGTTTCACCAGCTGCCGCCATACCACTTGCTCCGAGAGTAATCAAGATTCTCTCGACTCCAAGTTCTTCACGGAGCCGATTGGCCGACTGATCCGCGGTTTCGTGAGAGACGGCATGGCCTAAATTGAGGGCCGCCCCGGCTTCAAATTGATTCAGACTTACCAAAGAGGCGCCGCGATAGAACGGAAGACTTTTGGGTTTCGGGTTCGCAACAACCGGAACATGGTGCTCTTTTGCTGCGCGGATAATTTCTTGAATGATATGACCGGTGACCGCGCCCTTCTGGTAGTCACTGATCAGGACAACATCCACGGTTGGAATCTCAAC
This sequence comes from uncultured Armatimonadota bacterium, assembly GCA_903899015.1. Lineage (GTDB taxonomy): Bacteria > Armatimonadota > Fimbriimonadia > Fimbriimonadales > Fimbriimonadaceae > Fimbriimonas. The sequence goes on from CAIUHP010000112.1 coordinate 9,020, forward strand.
GAGAACACGTTGGAGGACGTTTTTTTCGACCTCTCCAGTGATCGGAACCTCGTCTTCGTGATCGATCCGAAGTACCTGGTGAGAATGGTTTGCGAGCACCCGAGTCTTTCGAGTTGTGGGTCGGCTGCTGTCTCGGACCAAGTCCGCTTGATCAATTCCCCACGATTCAAGATGGCTGGCGAGGGTGTCTCCGGCAGCATCCGTTCCAAGCACACCGATGATCTTTGTTTTTGCGCCGAGAGCAACCATGTTACTGGCAACGTTTGCTGCTCCTCCGGGAACGGAACGTGTGGAGGTCTGCTTGACCACCATGACCGGAGCTTCTTGGCTAATGCGAGTCACCTTGCCAAAGATGTACTCATCCAGCATGAGGTCCCCCACTACCAGGGCTCGCATGTTTTGGAATGAATTTAACAGCGCAGAAAAGCTCACGCTGCTTTCATCTCCGGAGTGTCCTGGGTGGTTGTGACCGGCTTCTTATTCGCGATGAAATACCAAATCAAACCTATAACGATCAGGCCCAATGCCATTGCGTGAGCTTGAGTGATGGGGAGGTTGCCCCAATAAGTCGATGAGGCGAGCCCTTGCCGGACTTCGTCTTCGGTTCCGGCGCGCCAGAATTCATAAATAAAGCGAGAAGTTCCGTGGAGAATCAGCATCAACGCAGCAATGCGACCAGGAACAAGCTTCCTTCTCTCGATGTAAAGCAGGATTCCGAGACCGACAAGGTTCATCAGCGCATCGTAAATCTGTGCCGGATGATGAAGCCCCTTGGCATCGTGGAAAGTGGTGGCCCAAGGAAGGTTGGGGCTACAAACACCGCCATAGCAGCAGCCGTTGAGGAAACAACCCACTCGCCCAATCGCATAACCGAGCAGGTATCCAGGGGCGGCAAGATCGAGGATGCCGATGATCGAGTATTTATTGCGGCGAGCCCAAATAATAATCCCAACGACGGCAACAATTTCCCCACCAAAGCTCGTTAATCCGCTGAACTGAGGAGAAAAGAGTTCTTTTGGATGGCTCAAGAAATAGGGAAGTTCTTGAAGGATAAATCCGAGCCTTGCACCCAAAACGCCACCGACGAGAGCCCAGAAGCCCATGTCGATAACCTTATCGGGCAGGAACCCATATTTCTGAGCTCGCATTCTGACGACGTACATGCCCGCCAGAAAGCCCAAAATGAGCATCACACCATAGCTGTGGATCGGGATAGGCCCAATGCCTAAGAATTTGGGAATAGTAAAAAAGATCGGCAGCATGGCGAAAGTTAGTAGAGAGTCTACCGCGCACTCTTTTTTAACGCTCCCTGTGCGGGAATAGTGCCAGGGAAGTTCTCAGCTTCCAGACGCGTCCTCTCAATTTCATTCTGAGTCTGATGGGCGCTAATAACTTATCGTGTTATGTATTTCGAATAAGCCAGCCGTAAACAGGAAACCATATGGTCAATAAGCACAAGTGTGCCAATGCAGTTTAGGCGTAAAAGATGCTCCGTTACCAGCAATTATAGTTATGTTATAGAAAATGGGGCAAGGGGTGGTGCAAAATCGGGTCTATGAAGATTTGTGTGGATTCAACCTATGGTTCTGGCCGGATCAGAAACGCTGTTTTCCTCTGATTTGAACCTGCGCATGGGCACTAGAGGTTCAAATCAGAGGAAGAACAGCGCCACTCAAATGCGATTGCCCA
>CAIUHP010000113.1 GCA_903899015.1 uncultured Armatimonadota bacterium
AAGCTTCGGCCGTTTCGAGTAAAACCGGGGCACAACCCATCCCCGGTCTACAGGATTTTGGACGTTCCGTGCCGCTATTTGGAGCGAATGACTCTTCCCGGTTTCGCTATCGGAAGGATGAATCTCCGTAGATAGGCATCGGCCGTTACGAATAAAAACGGGGCACAACCCATCCCCGGTCTACAGGATTTTGGACGGTCCGTGCCTCTTTTGGAGAGAGAGCCTCTCCGTAGATCGGCTCCAGGCTTTACAAACAAAATCGGCCCACCTCTAGTTGAGGTGGGCCGATTTTGTTATCTTACCGAGCGACTAGATGTCGTCTTCGATCTCAATGTGTCCGGGCTTCTGCTGATTTGCTCGGCGACGTACCTGACCGTAGGTTCGACCCGATTCGGAAACCACATCCGGCTCGGTCATCTTAGTGGTTACCACTTGATGTCGGAGCAATTCTGCATTGGACATTCCAACCAGCGTGTGATCCAAGCCTTTATTCTTCTCCACCGCTTTGTCCCACAGATAGAGAATCGGTGAGGCATTGTAGATGGAAGAGTAAGTTCCGGAGATGATTCCAATCATCATCGCAAGAACGAAGAACTTCAGGTCGGGCGTAGGCGTTCCGAAGACCACGAGGATCAAGAGGGTTACGATAACCGTTGCCGAAGTATTGATCGAACGTGCAAACGATTGGGTGATCGATCGGTTCACTAAGTGAGCAAAATCTTCGCCTGGCTTCGGTCGGTGCAGGTTCTCACGAATTCGGTCAAAGATAACAATCGTATCGTGAACCGAGAATCCGATGATCGTCAGCATCGCCGTCAAGAACAACGCGCTGACTTCCCACTTGAAGATGAACCCAACGATTGCCGCCGTACCGATTACGACAAAGATATCGTGAATCAGAGCGCCAATGGCTGAAATACCAAACCTCAAGCCAGGGGCAAATCCACCAAATCCCGTTCCGAATCGAATCGCAAGGTAGAGAACAATGAGGATCGAGCTAAAGGTTACGCCCTCAATTGCGTTCTGCAACGTTTCCTTCTGAACTTCCGGTCCCACAAACGAGAAACTGGTTTCTTTCGCATCCGCTGGCAAATTAGCCGACTTAGCGATAAGCGCCTGGCGATCGGCATCGGTCTTCAGCGCAGTCAATCGTTCATCAGTGGGAACGGTGAGGTAAGCAAGCTTAACATCCTTACCAGTCGCGTCCTTACTTGTTCCAACTTTAACGTTTCCGCCCTTGAATCCGGCTTTCTCCAGATTCGCGGTGATCTGACCAGCATCGACACCCGTTGCACCAACCGAGTAGCCCGCTTCATATCCACCACGGAATTCAACGTTGAGCTTGAATCCGCCCATGAAGAAGAAGGGGATGCTAATAACGATCGTGAAGATAGAAATTCCGAACCATTTCTTCGCCTTCTGTACGACCAGCATCGGTTCCATCGACACAGGATCGAACTTCTTACCGAACCAATTACGATTGACGGCATACCAAGAAACGTGGTCGCCAATGCCGGACCCAACGAAAAACATTAGGAGCGAACGAGTAACCGTAACCGCTGTGAACAGTGAAATGAGAACGCCGATAATAAGCGTAGTGGCAAATCCCTTCACCGGACCGGTGCCGAGATTAACGAGAACAAGCGACGTTAAGATCGTACACATGTTCGAGTCAATGATCGCGGGCAAGGCTCGTCGGAAACCTAGCTCGATGGCCGATTGAAGCTGCTTGCCAGCTTTGATCTCTTCCTTAAGTCGCTCGAAAACAAGGATATTGGCATCAACCGCCATACCCACCGATAGGATGAAACCAGCAATTCCCGCAAGGGAGAATGTCGCGCCGGTAAGCATCAAGACAGTGAGTGAGAAGAGGATGTAAAGGCCGAGTGCGATGAGTGCAACGACGCCCGGGAAAGAGTAATAAAGGAGCAGGAATGCGGCGATCAGTGCAAACGCGATTGCACCGGCAGTGATCATCTGCTTGAGTGAGTCAGCACCAATAGTTGGGTCGATCTTTTCACTGCTCAGCTTCTTGAGTTCAACTGGCAGCGCACCACCATTGAGCAAGTCGCAGAGTTGCTTGACGTACTCGTGAGTGAATGCTGGACCCGAAATCAACGCATTGTCGCTCAAAACTTGTCCGTCTACAACGTACGCAAGGCTCAGAACTTTGCCATCAAGAACGGCAGCAATACCTTCGCGCTGGTTCTCGTGCTTCTGGCTCCAAGACCGCATCTTTTCAGCACCCGCAGATGAGAACGTCATCTCGGGCTGCTCTTTCGTGCCCTCTAAGTGGCTTGAAGCAGACTTGAGATCTTCACCTTCAAGGATAAGTTCCCAGCCCTTGATAATGTTCTCATATTCCGGGGTACCCGGCTTAATGAGCTTGCCGCCCGTAATATAATTGCTCTCAAAATTCACACCGGGATCGTTACTCGACTTGTCGTCCACCGACCGATAGGCACGGTAATTTGCCTTTTCGGTGTTGACGTTCTTCGCCCAGTAGAACTGAATCTTGGCACTCGTACCAATAATCTGTTCTGCTTTGGTGAGATCGGTTTGGCCCGGCAATTCGACGTTGATTTCATCGTCGCCCTTAGAGGTAATTGGGGCTTCCGCAACACCTAAGCCGCCTCCCGCACGACCGACAAGAATGTGAATTAAGCGCTGTCGAATATCGTCGACCTGTGGCTTTTGTTCCGGCTTCAGCATCATCTTGTACGTCAGGCGGATACCGCCACGAACATCAAGACCGTAATTGGGCTTTGTTCGTGTGAACAGAAAACCCGCGAGAACGCCTAAACCTAGAACGAGTAGAAGAAAGAGATAACTTTTAGACCGCAAATCGGTTACGCCTCCTGGCGCATAAACAGTAGGTAGAGAGTATACCGAGTGGATACCCTCCCCTACCCAATTAGGATTCAAGCGAATGGTCTAAATATTCCATTCGCCTGATTTTAGGGATTTAGTCTTTTGCCCAGAACATCGGACCAGCCGACTCTGAAATGACGGATTCCTTAAGGACGCTTACTGCTTTTCGAAGGCCCTCCATCGAAGACATGAGTCCGTCTTCGTGCTCAATACTAAGCACGAAATCGTATCCCACCATGCGCAGATTCGAACAGAAATCCTTCCACCAGGCAGTGTCGTGGCCGTAGCCAACTGATCGGAACACCCAAGATCGGCCAAGGATGTCTCCGTAAGACTTGGTGTCGAGGTTGCCATTTCGAGCTGAGTTGTACGGATCAATACGAGTGTCCTTCGCATGGACATGATACAAAGCGCCTTCTTTTCCGAGTTCGCGGATCGCAGCAATCGGATCAATGCCTTGCCACCAAAGGTGCGACGGATCGAAGTTTGCTCCGATTCTATCACCGTTCGCGCCCACGGCATGGCGCAGTTTTAGAAGAGTGTCGTTTGAGTAGCACACGAAGCCAGGGTGCATTTCAATACAGAACTTCACGTTGTGCTCTTTAAGAAATGCTGCTTGCTCGGTCCAATAAGGAATGACAACTTTGCCCCATTGGTAATCGAGAATATCGCGATACTCGTCTGGCCAAGCGCACGTAACCCAGTTTGGATTGATCGCATCAGGTCCGTCTCCTGGGCAACCGCTGAAGCCGTTGACGCACTCTACGCCCAGAAGGCTCGCCAACTTGACCGTCTTCTGGAAACCTTCATGGTGCAACTCCGCGATCTTCTTATCGGGATGAATCGGGTTTCCGTGGCACGAAAGTGCAGAAATGGTCAGTCCGCGACTCTCAACTTCATGGATGACTCGGTCTCGCTCGGCTTTGCTCTCGAGCATTTTGTCCACTGCAAGGTGCGTGGTGTTCGCATAGCCACCCGTACCAAACTCAACCGCTTCAATACCTTCTGCCTTAACGATGTCAAGCGTTTCGGTTAGGCCTTTATCTCCGAACAACGCTGTAAAGATTCCAATCTTCATCTGCTTCCTCCGCAACCCTGCGATGCCCCGATTATGCCCATGAGGGGCCCAACCTAGCAAGGTTATTTCGAATCTTGACTCGACTGTAACGAATCTGTCACGTTTTTGCCCCTTTTTCGGCGTGAATCGTCCTGCATTTGGGGCTTTACTTCGATCTGGGTTAGTCAGTCATAAAAAAACCGGGATGAACCGTCAGTCCATCCCGGCGAATATAAACGAGAACTTAAAGTGCGGCCAACGCAGCGGTCACAGCTTCGAAGTCGGGCATATCACCCAAAGTTGGAGTCTGTTCGGAATATCGAATAATGCCTTCTTTGTCGATGATAAACACCGCACGAGCGACACCCTCACCAAGTCCGGCAAAGTCTGCACAAGTAGCGTCGTAGGCTCTCGCGACATCCTTCTGAAAATCGGAAAGTAGCGGGAAACCGATCTGAAGCTTTTTGCTCCATTCTTCTAAAACGAATGGACTGTCGTTGCTTACGCCATAAACCTGAGCATTTGCATTCTTATATGCATGAAGTCCGGAGGTCACATCGCACATTTCTTTTGTGCAAACACCGGTATACGCACCCGGATAGAACAAGAGGACAACATTCTCTTTGCCCTGGTGCGAACTCAAAGTGACATCTACAAGGCCAGATTCGGTCTTTGTCCGAAGAGTGAAATCAGGAGCCACGGTACCAACAGGTAAAGCCATGCCACGTTGTACCCGTGAAACCAACTAAAGTTCCACAGTCAACGTCGACTCATTCTCTAAAAGATTTGACTTCTAGCCACGCATAAATGAAGTCAATCGCGCTAAAGTCTTCACGGCATGGAAACCTATTGGGGCATCGATCTCGGCGGCACAAAGATAGAAGGCGTCGTCCTTCCAAAGGATTCAACGGATCCGATTTGTCGTCATCGCATCGACACCGAGGCGGATAAGGGCTACGAACACATGATTTCCAGGATTCTCCTCTTGATCGAGGAGCTTGAGGCGAAGTCAGGAATTTCAAGACCGGAAGTAATTGGCATTGGAACGCCGGGTGCGATGGAACCTGCGACCGGCCTCATGAAGAATTGCAACACAACTTGCCTCAATGGCCAACCCCTTCCGAAAGATCTTGAAATAGTCATTGGCAAGAAGGTCATCGTGGCAAACGACGCTAACTGCTTTGCGCTTGCCGAAGCGGTTCTCGGGGCAGGAAGAGGCGCTGATAGCGTGTTCGGAGTGATCATGGGTACGGGTGTTGGCGGAGGCATTGTGGTGAACGGCCGAGTACTCAACGGGGCCCAGGGAATTGCTGGTGAATGGGGACACAACGAGCTTATTCTCGACGGTGAACCTTGCTACTGTGGCAAAAAGGGTTGTGTCGAAACCGTGCTTGCTGGCCCTTCCCTTCAGCGGTATTACAAATTGCTAACGGGACAAACCCTAACCTTGAAGGAAATAGTCGCTCGAGTGGACACCGACCCAGATGCGAAGGCAACTATGGATCGATTGATGTTCTACTTTGGAAAAGGGATTTCTGTGGTCGTCAACGTTCTCGACCCGGAAGTCATTGTGCTCGGAGGCGGCGTCGGTAATATTGCCGCTTTGTACTCTGACGGGGTTCGTTCGGCCGAAGAGTTCGTTTTTAACACCCAATTGAGAACCAAAATTGTTCCGCCACTTCTCGGTGACAGTGCGGGAGTGTTTGGCGCGGCAATGCTTACCCGGTAGACTTTCCAGTTAATGGACCCAATTGTCTCGCAAGTCAACGTCGACGACGCGGAGCATCGCGCGAATCGAGATGCCATGGAACCGATCCTGGCTGAATATCGTGTACGCACTCGAAAAACGCTTGAAGGCGGAGGAGTTGACGCAGTTGCGAAACACAAAAAGCGCGGCAAGCTCCTTGCCCGAGAGAGAATCGAAACCCTCATTGACACTGGATCGCCGTTCCTAGAATTCAGCACTTTGGCTGCGAACGGAATGTACAACGACGAAGCACCCGGAGCAGGGGTCGTCACTGGCATTGGACGGATTCATGGACGCGAGTGCGTGATTATCGCGAACGACGCAACGGTCAAAGGGGGCACCTACTTCCCTATTACCGTCAAGAAGCATCTGCGTGCTCAAGAAATTGCCCTTGAGAACAACCTTGCCTGCATCTATCTGGTTGATTCCGGAGGAGCATTCCTTCCTCTCCAGAGTGAGGTTTTTCCCGACAAAGAACATTTCGGACGCATTTTTTACAATCAGGCTCAGATGTCTGCGAAAGGCATCCCGCAAATCGCCAGTGTCATGGGTTCTTGCACTGCTGGCGGGGCTTATGTGCCAGCAATGAGCGACGAAACGGTCATCGTAAAGGGCCAAGGCACCATTTTCCTGGGTGGGCCTCCTCTAGTCAAAGCGGCAACCGGTGAAGAAGTTTCCTCTGAAGATTTAGGCGGAGCCGATGTTCACACCCGATTAAGTGGAGTTGCTGATCATATGGCCGAAGATGATCACCACGCACTTGAGATCGTTCGAAACATCGTCGAAGCAACAAAGGGTGGGGTCTACTCGACTCGCCAAAACAACCGCAACCAGCCGGCGGTCGCTGAAGATCCATTAGCTCGGGTGGAAGATCTCTATTCACTCGTGCCTTCGGATTCTAAACATCCGATGAATATGCGGGAAGTTCTTGCTCGAGTTGTGGACGGCAGTCGGTTTCACGAATTTAAGCCTCGGTACGGCACTACACTCATCTGTGGGTTCGCGCGTTTCCATGGCCACCTCGCAGGTGTTCTCGCCAACGATGGCATCCTTTTCTCAGAATCCGCGCTAAAAGGCACCCACTTCATCGAGCTTTGCTGTCAACGAGGCATACCCATCGTCTTTCTCCAAAACATCACCGGATTTATGGTCGGTCGTAAATTTGAGAACGAAGGGATTGCTAAAAACGGTGCCAAGCTCGTTACGGCTGTCAGTACGGCAAACGTGCCCAAGTTCACAGTGATTGTTGGAGGCAGCTTCGGCGCTGGTAATTACGGTATGTGCGGACGTGCATACGGTCCGAGGCAGCTATGGATGTGGCCCAACGCTCGCATCAGCGTCATGGGTGGTGAGCAGGCAGCAAACGTGTTGCTGACCGTAAAGCTGGACCAGCTTAGCTTGAAGGGCGAAACAATGTCCGTAGAAGAGCAACAGGCCTTCAAAGCACCGACGCTCAAAAAATACGCAGATGAATCAAGCGCTTACTTCAGCACCGCTCGAATCTGGGACGACGGCATCATCGACCCAATCGATACCCGAAAGGTGCTGGCACTTGGTATCGAAGCATCGACGAATGCTCCCTTAGAGCCCGCCGGTTTCAGTCTCTTCCGAATGTAGTTTGAGGTATCGAGCGAATGAACATGAAACGAATCGGAATCATCTTTTTGTTGTTCTTACTCGTAATCATCGCCACCGCTAGCGATGTCAATGAAGTTTTGCGAGCCAAAGAAGACACGTACAAACCACTCAAGCTGACAAAACTTCAGGAAAGCACTCTACATAAGCTCGACGATAAGTACGGATCGGAGTTGGAGAAGCTCAGAAAATCGAGGCCGTCGGACTACGTGATCAAGCGAGACTCACTCAACGAGAAATACACTCGCGCATTTATGTCCGAGATGTCCCCGATCCAAAAATCAACCTATCGGAAATATATTCGATCACTTCGTCAGACTTATCGGAAGGCCCACCCTGAAATTGATGCCGATAACATCTTCATTTGGGGCGGAGCCAACCTTCTGTAGACAGCGCTACTTCGCTTTGTCCGATTCGCCGGCGCGCTTTCGATTTTCGTCGGCCTTGGCCTGCATTTCTTCAACCGTCTTAACTTCAAGTCGCGCCGCTCCTCGATATTCCTTCGTCGGAACCTGAGGTTCTTCTGCGAGGGCTTTCTTGGCGGCCGCTATTCCATCCCGGTACTGAGGGAGCCATTCTTCCCCAGCAACTAGTAATTCGTCTGCCATCTGCCAGATTTCCGGTGGATTGCAGACGGCAGCCGTGAGAGGATCGAGCATGATTGCTTGCTTCAGGAGGTTCCGGTCACCGTGAACCGCGGCTTCGACCCCGAGACGTTGGACGCTGATAGAAGCATTGCAAACCGCGGCGCATCCCAAAGGTAAGTCGCCAACCAGCGGCATTGAGATACCGTTTCGGTCCACATAGCCCGGAGCCTCGATAATGGCATCATCGGGCAAGTTGGTGATGATGCCGTTATTCACGACGTTGAAGTGGCCACGATAAACGCGTCCCGTTTCGAGCGACTCGATGATGTAGCTGCCATGCTCTTCCCCGCGCTTCTCTGGCGCAAACGAATTCGGTTCTCCTTCAATCCAGTTGGGAAAGTCGTGCTCAAACCATTGGCGACCTTCGGTACAAACCCTTAAGTAGCCTCCTGTTTCGCCGTTGATCCAGCTTCCCATATCGATCCAATCCATGATCTCACTGGGACGCTTACGGTACCAGGGCACATACTCGCTCAGGTGTCCGTTTGACTCCGTTGAGTAGTAACCAAACCTCTTCAGCATATCGATTCGGACTTTCTCGGTTCGGCTATATTCAGGATGCATTTGGAAGGCTTCTAAGAGATGTGGGATCATGTCGATTCCTCGCCAAAGCACCTTCACGTACCAAGTTTGGTGATTGATACCTGCGCACATAATATCGACTTCCTTCTTGGACACCGTCTCATCGGGACCGATGTGGCCATACTTTCGAGCCCAGCCTTCGATGCACGATGCAATTTGCCAGTGACCACCTTGCACGCCGTGACATAGGCCTACTGTGTTGACACCGCCGTACTTATTACAAGCCCAAGTCAACATGGCCATTGGATTGGAATAATTCAGGAAGAGACAATCCGAAGCCGCGACCTCGCGGATGTCCTTACAGAAATCAAGAAGAGCGGGAATCCCTCGCTGGGCGTACATGATGCCACCCGGTCCGAGAGTGTCTCCAACGCATTGATCGACTCCATACTTGAGCGGAATATCGACGTCGGTGGCAAAGGCCTCAAGGCCCCCGACTCGAACAAACGACAAAACGTAGTCCGCACCTTCCAGAGCTTCCCGTCGACTCAACGTGGTTTTGATTTTCGCAGGAACTTTGTTCGAAGCGATATCGCGAGCCATGAGCTGCGCAACCATATCGAGGTTGTGCTGGTTGATGTCGTGATAAGCAAACTCAGTGTCCTGCAATTCGGGAACCGTTAGAATATCTCGACTTATTCCACGCGTGAATCCAACACTTCCCGCTCCAATGACTGCAATCTTGATGGACATACCTTAGCTTAACCGTTTGATTGCGTTATTGACATCCGGTCCTGTTACAGATCGTACAGGTTCCTAGTGTGCTTCCCTATTCTCAACAAGTGTCAGGTATGTTTCACGGAGAGAGAACCGATGAAAATTGCACTTGGATCCGATCACGCTGGCTTTGAGTTGAAAGAAACCTTGAAGGGAAAGATCGCTGCGATGGGCCACGAAGTGGTCGACTTAGGCGCACATACCTACGACGCACTTGATGATTACCCAGACTTTGCCGAAAAAGTCGGAAGATCCGTTGCAGCCCAAGAAGTCGATCGGGGTGTGGTGATTTGCGGAAGCGGAATCGGAGCCTCGATTGCCGCCAACAAGATCGTTGGCGTACGAGCAGGTATCTGCACCGACACGTACTCGGCGCACCAGGGTGTCGAGCACGACGATGTTAATGTTCTTGTCCTAGCCGCTCGCATTACCGGAATCGAAGTCGTCAACGAAATCCTTGAGCGATTCTTGGCTGCGACATTCTCTGGTGAAGAACGACATATCCGACGCTTAAACAAGGTTCTTCAAATTGAAAGGAGCTCGCTCGGAGGAGCTCATTAACAAAGATTTTCCATTCGACGCAACGTTTCTTCTCGTAGGAAAGAATAGGTAATAGTCAGGAGACTTCTTGTCTCACTGCGCAAATCACGAGTCAATATATGGCAGAAACTCAATACGATTTTGGAATGGTCGGGCTAGGAACGATGGGGCGTGCGCTCCTACTGAATATGGCGGATCACGGTTTCGCCGTGGCAGGACTCGATACGGACACTGGAAAAGTCGATGCACTTCACAGCGAAGGCTCTGGCAAACCAGTCAAGGGATTCACTTCCGCTCAGGAATTTGTTCAATCGATTCGCAAGCCAAGAGCGATCATGATGCTCGTTCCGGCAGGGGCACCTGTCGATGCGGTAACCCATAGTTTGGCCCCTTACCTCGAAGCAGGCGACTTCCTAATCGACGGTGGTAACAGCTACTTCAAAGACACCGACCGTCGCGTCAAAGAGCTAACCGCTCAGGGGCTCGGATTCATTGGAATGGGCGTCTCCGGTGGGGAAAGCGGTGCCCGCCGCGGACCGAGCATGATGCCCGGTGGCACTCCCGAAAACTACGAGCGAATTCGACCGATCGTAGAAGCGGTAGCCGCCAAATATGACGGCGAGCCATGCGTAGCCCTTATGGGATCGGGATCGGCTGGACATTACGTTAAAACCGTACACAACGGAATTGAGTACGGCGTCATGCAGCTCATCTCCGAGATTTACGATGTCATGAAACGCGGAATTGGCATGAGCAATGCCGAGATTGCCGACGTGCTTGAGTCGTGGAATCAGGCGGAATTGCAAAGCTTCCTTGTCGAGATTTCGGTGGTGGTCCTAAGAACAAAGGATGAAATAACTGGAAAGGATCTCGTAGATCTGATTTCAGACAAAGCCAAGCAAAAAGGAACCGGCAAGTGGACTTCGCAAGATGCGATGGACTTAGGCATGCCCATCCCGACCATCGACGTAGCAGTGGCCGCTCGCGAAATGTCTGGCTTGAAGGACGAGCGAGTTCAGGCTGCAAAGACGTTGAAGCCTACAACTGCTGGTTACCCGTATCCTAAAGAGGATGCGATCGCCTATCTTAGAAGCGCCCTCCATGTCAGCATGCTTTTGTCCTATGCTCAAGGACTGGCCCTTCTCCGCGAAGCCTCCAAAGAGTATGGATATGGCACCAATCTCGAAACCGTCGCCAAGGTCTGGCGAGCCGGTTGCATTATTCGTTCGGCATCGTTAGAAACCATCCGGGCTGCCTATGCTGCCAATCCGGATTTACCCAACTTGCTCATGGATCCGGCAATCGCCGCAATCGTGTTGGCTCACGAAGCCAACCTTCGCAAGGCAGTTATCGGTTCCATTCAATGCTCGATGCCCGCACCGAGCTTGAGCGCAAGTATCGCTTATCTCGATGGATATCGCAGCGAGCGACTTCCGGCAAACCTCATTCAAGGTCAACGCGACCTGTTCGGCGCACACACTTACGAGCGACTCGATATGGAAGGAAGCTTCCACACGCATTGGGAGAATCAATAATAAATGGCAGCACAGAAACCTGCAATCATCGCCATCTTCGGAGCAACCGGCGACCTGACAAAGCGCAAGCTGATGCCTGCGCTCTACAACTTATTCCTCGACAAACAACTTCCGCCTAAGTTCTTTATCATTGGCGTTGCGAGGCAGGGTGAGGAAGAAAACTTCCGAAAATACATGCAAGACGCGATGGGACAATTCTCCCGTCGAGGCGCGGCTGACACTACCAAATGGAGTGAGTTTGTTAGCAGAGTTTCATTCATCTCAGGCGAGTTCACCGATCCCGCCACGTTCACGAACCTAGCTGAACGAATCGCATCTGAGGAGTCTGAGTTTGGAGAACCAGCATCTCAGATCTTCTACCTCTCCACTCCCCCGTCAATCTTCGGCACCATCGCCGATGGACTTGGAGCAGCTGGTTTATCGAAAGATATTTCCCGCCAAAGAATCGTTATTGAAAAGCCATTTGGTCGCGATTACGAGTCTTCGGAGGCTCTCAACAACGAGCTTCTCAAGTCGTTCGATGAGAAGCAGATCTATCGAATTGACCACTACCTTGGCAAGGAAACGGTTCAAAACATCTTGGCGTTTCGATTTGCCAACGCACTTTACGAGCCGGTTTGGAATCGACGTTATGTTGACCATGTTCAAATCACAGTGGCTGAAGACGTTGGTGTCGAAAAGCGCGGTGGATACTACGAGACTTCCGGTGCGCTTCGAGACATGGTTCAGAATCACCTGCTACAACTTCTCTGCATGGTTGCAATGGAGCCATTGGTTTCGTTCGATGCCGACGAAGTACGCAACAAAAAGGTTGACGTTCTCAAAGCAGTTCGTTCTCTCGCCAAGATGAATCCTCACGACTATGCAGTTCGTGGCCAATACGGACCAGGAATGAAGGATGGCTCTCAGACTCCGGGCTACCGCCAAGAAGATAGCGTCGATCCGATGTCGACCACCGAAACATTTGTTGCTCTGAAGCTTTACCTTGATAACTGGCGATGGCAAGACGTTCCCTTCTATCTCCGAACGGGTAAGAAACTTGCCCGCAAGCTCTCACAGATAGTGATCGTTTTCCGCCCCGTGCCTCACCTCATGTTTTCCGCCGATGCTGCCGACAACTTTGAGCCCAACCGACTGATTATTAACATTCAGCCCGAGGAAGGAATTATCTTGAAGTTCCAAGCGAAAGAGCCTGGCGCCGGCATGCGACTCAGCACCGTTTCGATGGGATTTGATTACGGAGAAGCGTTCCACGCTCCAAGCCGAGAAGCTTATGAAACGTTGCTTCAAGAAGTAATCAACGGAGACACGACCCTGTTCATGCGAGACGACCAAGAACGCGTCGCTTGGAACATCGTCGAGCCACTATTGGAAGCTTGGCAGTCAAGACCGGCGAACACGTTCCCGAACTACTCCGCAGGAACCTGGGGCCCCGAAGCCTCAGATATGCTTCTCGCCCGTGACGGCCGATCGTGGCACAACCCGATGCTTTTCGGAAACGTGTAACAAGGAAGCCGGTCTGCGGAATTTATTCCGCACATGGCCCCCGGAATTTATTCCGGCTCCGAGTGTCGAAAGACACTCGGAGGGTGAATCGCAAAAACGTTAAAGCACAGATTACAGAATTCAAAGCGCCAGTAACAGCTATCCGGCGGCTACAAAAAATCACCTTCCACCTCGACCTTTGACCCGTGCCCCCTATGCAGATCTTCCCCGATTTAGAAACCCTCAGCCGAGCCGCGGCTGAAGTATTTGTTCAGATATGCCACCAAGCCGTTTCGGACCATGGCCGCTTTGATGTTGCTTTGAGTGGAGGTAGCACGCCTAAGCGAATGTTCGAGTTGCTGAGCACCCCAGACTTTCGGGACCGTATCACCTGGTCGAACGTGCATTTGTTTTGGAGTGATGAGCGATACGTGCCCCCGACAGATTCTCAGTCAAATGAGCACATGGCACGAGAAGCTCTCATTCAATTCATTCCCATTCCCGCGCCGAACGTCCACGGCATGTACAAACCAGGTGGCGTTGAGTTGGCGGCTGCCGCGTACGAGCAGTTGATAAAGGATGAATTGGGTGAAGAGCTAGCCCTCGACCTGACACTCCTCGGTATTGGTCCGGATGGGCACACTGCTTCTCTCTTCCCCGGCGAACCCTCCGTTCACGAGAAAGTGCGACTTGTCGTCGCCGGAATCGGTCACGCAGGAGTTTCAGAGCGGATCACGATGACACCTCCGCTTCTAAACCGCTCTCGAACCGTGATGTTCCTGGTGGCAGGTACCGATAAGCAGGAACCTCTCAAACGAATTTTCGATGGCCCCGAAGATTGGGACGAAACCCCATCTCAATCGGTAGCTCGACACGCGCCGAACATCATCTGGATGCTCGACGCCAAAGCAGCTGGCGAATAAACGCACCATAACCGAATAACGTAGTACAGATATGAGTCTGTCAACTTCATCCAACATTCATTCCGCCACAACTGTCGGGCCGATTCGGTTGGCGGTTGCTGATTTGGCTCGGATGACCCGTTTCTACGTAGACGTCATTGGCCTTACCACCTTGCGAGCGGATTCGACCTCGGCGGACCTTGGCACCAAAGGGGGAGCATTGTTAGTCCAGCTCACATATTCTCCCGACACCATTCCCGCCACCCGTAGATCGCCGGGACTCTTCCATCAGGCTATTCTTCTCCCAACGCGCGTCGCGCTTGGACGTTTGCTCCTTCATCTGTCTGAAACTGGTTGGAGACTGTCGGGAGCGGGAGACCACCTCGTCAGTGAAGCCCTATATTTAGACGATCCGGAAGGCAATGGAATTGAATTGTATGTCGACCGCCCTCGCGAAACCTGGGAATTCAAAAACGGTCACGTTCAGATGGACACCCTCCCCGTCGACATCGATTCGTTAGTCAAAGAAGGGCAAACGGACGCGACCCCTTGGACAGGAATCGATGAAGGTGCGACGATGGGGCATATTCACCTCAAGGTTTCTCACCTTGAAGCCTCGCGGCATTTTTATCAAGATATCCTTGGCTTTAATGTCATGGCGTCCATGCCTCAAGCGCTCTTTCTGTCTGCAGGTGGCTATCACCATCATCTGGGCTTGAATACCTGGATGTCAGCCGGAATGCTCCCACCGGCTCCCAATGTTACGGGGCTACGCCACTTTGGAGTCAACGTGCCCGATCTCAAAGAACTTGATCGAATCAAGTCTGCTTTAACAGAGAACGCCATTCCTTTTGAGACTAGAGGTGATGGAATATTCGTGCAAGATCCATCACAAAACGGCATCTTGATTCAAGTCGGTGTGTAAATGCGGCAGACTGTCTCCCTATGAGCGAATATGTTCTAGGCGTCGATGGATGCACGGAAGGCTGGCTTTACTGTCGTCTGGAAGTTCAAACTCATAGGGCAAACTTCGGAATTGTTTCGATGTTTTCCGATCTGTTGACAGAATTCAAATCTGCTGAATTCATTGGCATCGATATCCCCATTGGACTTTGGGATGAACGAAAGCCAAGGGCCTGCGACGTCGAAGCACGAAAACTCCTGGGCCAGCCTCGCGGATCAAGCGTCTTCCCTGCCCCCGCACGCTCACTAATTGGACTTGAATCTTACGGCGAGGCGAATTCTGTTTCGAAAGCCCTGTACGGCAAAGGCCTCAGCGCTCAGGCCCACGGAATCTGCAAGAAGATCCTTGAGGTCGATCAACTGATGGATCCAAGCCTGCAGACACACGTCGTCGAAGTCCATCCGGAAGTGTGCTTTTGGGGCATCCAAGATAAGCCCCTATCTCATTCCAAGAGAACCTCGGAGGGTTACGAAGAGCGCCGACAACTCCTTCAACCCGTTTTAGGGCTGGAATTACCCGAACGTTCTAACTGGCGAAGTGTGGGTATCCGGCGAGGCGCCGCACCGGACGACATGCTTGATGCCGCAGTGGCTGCCAATTCTGCCCGCCAGTTGCTCGCCGGTACTGGACGTCGCGTACCTGAGCGGCCAGAGATTGATCCCCGTGGATTGAGAATGGAGATTAATTTCTGACGTAACGAGATTAAGCGTCACTAAATCTGAGCCAAACGCTTAGCTTTTGACCAGTCTTGACCGTTTGGGCTTCATTGAGGATGACAAGAACCCGAGATTCGTTCACCGCGATTTTCGCCTCAACCTTCTTGCTACCTAGCCGAACTCCTACTCCCTTGGGAACTTTGTCTCCCGTATCGAAGGCCAGGCGCTGGATCGTAAGTTGTCCATATTTGATTGAGATTTCCGACTTCTGAGAATCGGCAGATCGCTTTTGAACATAGGTTCCCCAACCTTCTGCAACCGTAAACGGAGCTTTGAAATCCTCAGGAGTTAACCGAGGCGAGAAACCGATCGTCTGCCTTGGACCGTTGTGCTCGAAGCCACAGATCGCGATGAAGCTGCCGTAGCTGGCCATTGCGCGTGCGTAATGGTCACTGCATTCAATCTCATTCCACGGATTACGCAGGTCTGCCCGATACCGATCATGAATCGCTCGGGTGATTGCTAACCCTTCTTCAACCATTCCCTCTGCGATCATGTGAGCGGCTGCTTGATGCTCAAACCCACTCATGCACTCGTTGAAGTAGCCAAACTGCCATGCGGAAGGGTCACCGAAAGCATCTGGCGTTCGCTTGGGATTCGTGGTCATGATGAGCCCACCGTCACCCGGAACGGCGTACCAGCGGCCCTCTTTATGCGAGTCGCGCCAAGGTCCGACGTCGGGAGTGAAGTTGTACTTATACAGCGCCTTTAGGGCCGACACTGTATGAACTCGATCAAGCACGCGTCCCAAACCGACTTGCCAAGCCCAGCCTTGCCCCATCACTTGGTCGATGTGGCAACAATCGTAAGTGCCGAGCGCTTTTGGATGAGCCGGGTCGTGAGTCTGGATGTAGTACTCGCCGTTGAATAAATCTCGGTCAATGTTTTTAAAGCCTTGCTGGAAGATGCCTCGGCAACGCTTTGCAAAGTCTCCATCTCCTAGTTCGAGTGCCATCGCTTCGCCTGCACGCAGAGCAGCAAGATACAAAGATGTGATCCAAGAGATCTTTCCGAACCATGCTGCATCCAGCGTATTCTCTTGGGCTCCCTGCAAGATTCCTTCGACGTTGGGATCGAGACTGATCAAGTACTCGATCGACATCTTAACTTTGGGCCATAGGGCGGTTAAGAACTGGTCGTCTTTGGACATTTGGTGCTCGCGGTAGACGCGTAAAATCGTTCCTGCCTGGCCATCCGCCGCCGCTTTTCGGTCATATTCCGCTCGATTTCCAATCTGGCCGTCTTTCTCGTTAAATGCGATCACATAGTCGGTGTTGGTACGGACTTCACGTTCCAATTCAGGAAAAATCCGACCCATTGCCTGTGCGTAGTGCCATACATGGCAGCAGGTACCCGCGCAACAGCCCACTCCTTCCCAGGCATAGAAGCGACCGGTACCAAAGCGGTGAGCCGTTGTCGTAGCCAGTGTGGACGTATTCGCAAAGGTTCGATCTAAGAACCAATAGGGCAACGTTGAGTCGTACCACGTCTTGTGCCAAAGCCTCGTCTGATCGGCCAGTCTTGAGCGGTTCTTTGCGACATAGCGGATGACCTCAGCCGCATCGGAATACTTCTTTGCATAGTATCGCCCTGACGTATCGTCGGGGATTCCAAGTCGCAAATTAGGGAAATTCCAAGCTACCGCGAAAACAAACTCGACCGATCCGCCTGGCTCCAAGGTCACCTTTTTCGAAACGGTTCCGATATGGTCAGGTTGAGCGGCTGGGTCGATCTTTCCATCGCCCAAGAGCGCGAGTGACATGGTTCCAAAATCTGGAAGTAGATGGAGTGGCTGATCTTGAGGCGGATTGTCAGACTGAATAATGCGTCCAACGCCAATGTTGCCCCACCCTCCCGAGAGGTTATCGACAATCTCAAGCGTTGCATCCTTGCCCGCGAATTCCTTAACTGAGAAGAATGCCGTATGAAGCTTATTCTCGTCTCTCCCAGTCGCCGATTGAACAACTTTTCCATCGACTACTAGGTTCATGCAAGTTTGCCCAGGGTGATTACCACCGCCGATCCAGAAGTTGATGTAGTCTCGCTCGATCTTAAATGGCTTTCTGGTCAGCTTGCCTTTTGCGCCATCTTTATCGCCGATCGAGGCTCCGGGAGCAGCTGCATGGGAGTTGACAACATGATCTCCTGGTCCACCAACATCGCCTTGGTAGTCTGGCAGTTTGGACTTCAAGATCGGTCCGGTGCCAAAAGCGGTCCCTTCGACCGTCCAACCGTAGTAGTCCTCCTTATCCCAATCCTCTAGCGGAAGATCAAACCGTTTGACCTCTTTTGACTTCAATTCTTCTGCCTTGCAAAGAAGCAAGCTAAGCCCGTCCTCCCGGTGCGCTTCGTTGATGAGCTCAAACGTGCCCTTTAGACCGTGCTGGGAACAAACCGCATTTTGAAGCGATCCCGTTATCTCAACCGTGGAAGCATTTCCTCCTCGGTTGTGGACCGTGTAGTGCATCAAGGTCACGGGCAAACTACTGTCGTCGGCGTTCAGTGGAATAAACGGCGAAAAGGCCTCCAATTCGACCTGAATCGATGGATGATCGCAGTATTTAACATGAGCAACCGGATACTCGCCGATGAATCGAATATCCGTGAATCCTCGTTTGTCCAGCGGGCGGGGGGCTTCGGCGTCAACTTGCAACACGAAGTCTTGCTGAAATGGATGAATTTGTTCGGGCGGGGCCACGTAAGCCGAACCACCTCCTGCGTTGAGCGATGTGCCTCGATAAGTGACCGACTCCTTCATGATTCCAAACTGATTGGAATTGAAGATGTCCCACAGCCACAATCGTCCGTCGCCTCCGATATAGAGTCCGCCCGCGCAGATTCCGCCAATCGGCATTCCGATCTTGGCGAGTTGTTTCCCGCGATACTCGGCTCGATTGCCACGCATAGTGAGTGACTTCACCCAGTCGGGCCGAAGCTTTTTATCGATGGGAATGGAGAACTGAAAGTCCGAGGCTTGGAACGGTCCCGCAAACAGCCACTCCGGCATCATCAGCCCGAAAGTCGTCACTCCCGCAATCTTCAAAAACGTACGACGAGGTAACCCAGTAGGCTCGCAGCAACTCTGCCCTTCACCACAACTCATAGGGTCGTAGGCTACCTAAAATCGACGGAGGTGAGTGGGAACTGCCTTGAACCAAATTGTGTGCTTAAGGCTTTTCCAGAGTCTTTTAAATAGGATGTAATTCCGTGGCCACCATCCAACTTCGACAGGTCCCCGAGCGGACCTGTCGAAGTCATCGCCCCTAGAACTTAACTGCCACACCCAGAGCATAGGTTGTTTGCTTTTGCTTAAAGCCATTCACTGGGTTTGCGCCCGCCTGTATTTGGAAGGTGAGTTGTTGGTTCTTCGGCCCAAATGTGAATTTCGCATCCAAGACCTCAACCACCGAGCTCGATACTTGACCTCCGCTACTTATTCCAGCACCCCACTTTTGGAGATAGTAAGAATTGATCGTTCCGTCCAAAGTCGCCCCAAATAACGATTGTCCCTTCCAACCGAGCGTTAGTGCAGGTCGAACCAGCCACTGCGGACTACCTACAGTCGCGGTCTGGTCAATTCCTTTTACGTTTCGATAGTAGATGTAGCCGAGGTCCGGTCCAAATTCTAAATATGTTCCGTTGAGGCAATCTGCGTTTGCTACGTAATCAGAAGCATTTGACCGACGGTCTCCAAGGCGAATCCGAGGCTTGTAATAAGTGGATACGTTCGTGAACGACTGTTGTGTATCCATCTCAAAGCCTATGATCGTTACTGCATCACCGACATGAACTAGGTCGGTAACTCCATCGTATTTCAAGGAAATTTGAGAGTCCTTAACGTCTGACCTATCGTAGAGAGCACCAGAAAGATCTAGGTTGTAAAAGCTCTGCTCTTTGAAGAGAAACGATTGAAGCGGATTAGGAACACCTGCATAGGTTATTTCTGGGCTAAAGAGAGTTGCATTTGATCTGTCTGGCTTGTTTGCAGGCCCGGTAAAAAGGTCTTTTGCCGTTGTGCTCAGATTTGACTTCAAAGTAAAGTTCGCCCGTCCGGTCCAAGATAATTCGTCAGAGTCTGTCGTTCTGACGTTCTTAAAGTGGACTGCAGAGCTCAGAAAATGTCGATTCCCTTTGAATCCACCATTAACCGCTAAAGCATCAAGATGAGCTAGGTCAAGCGTTACGATGTAGTTCGCGTTGTAGCTTCCTTGCCCAATGTCTGTCATATTTGACATCTTAAATGCCCTCATGACAGTCGGGTTAGCAACTTTCGGAAGCAGCACGAGAAGGAGCGATTCAGTTTTCTTTCCTGGATCAACGATCTGCGCCGCTGTGATTTGGACCCCTCCGTCTTTCCCTTGAGATCGAACGGAAAAGGCTGTGTGGAGATCCTTAAAGCCGTTATCGGGAGCTATAAAGTCAGAATCCGCCCCATAATTAAATGATTTCTTTCCTAGGTAACTGAAGATTGCGGAAGCATACGAATCAATATCGTTAGCAGTCCTTTCGCCAGCGACTTGTTCGATGTAGGCTTTGAAGTCCGATTTAGTCAACGTCAACCCTACAAGAGGGGTTGCCTTAGTAACAGGCAGACCATGGGCGCTGATCATCTTTTGACCCGCAAAATAAACGTCTGCGAACTGAAAAGGTACAGGAACTTTCTTTGTGGTGTCTGTTTGAGCCGCCAAAATCGCTGAAGTACAGATAGTGTTGAGTACAACAAGCGATTATAATCTAGTAAATGCAAGTTTAGGACGCATCTGAGCACGTTACCGGACAGACTTTGTCCTTTGCAAGGTATGCATGTTAATTTATGCTGCTTAAGATAAATTTGTTCACTTTGAAAGGCCTTCAACTTGATGTGAATGTTAGACTGGCAGCTCAGAAACCACCGCAGTGTCCTAATACAGCTCAATACTTCCCTGCTTGCTCACGAGGAAGTATCCCGTTGCACCAACCAGAGGATCAGCAAATTACCCGGCAAGAATTTGATGGTGCGGGTACGCTGAAAACATGGCATCCGCAGAATTACAGCGCCTTTGGAAGCTGAGCAAGATCGATTCTGGACTTGTTGAGATTCGGCACAAAGCGGCCAATTTAGATGTCGGTAAAAAGATTCTCGCCGAGATTGAAGAACTTAAGAAGCGAGATGCCGCTGATGGCGGAGGCTACCGAAAGTTGGCAGCTGAGCTCGCTGACCTCGAACTGGCACAAAAGAGCCTCGAAGAAAAGATCAAAAAGGTCGAAAAAGAGCTTTATGGCGGCAAGATTGTAAACCCTCGAGAAGTTGAAAACTTCGAAAAAGAAATTGCCATCTTCAAGAGACAGCGAGATGCAAACGACGAGAAGATCCTTGCCTTATGGGAAGTCATTCCACCCGCGAAGGAACTCTCTGAAAAGATCGACAAGCTAATCGCTATCAAGCAAGCTGAGTTAGCCGAGAAAAAGAAGGCGGCAATCGCTCTTAAAGGACAGTTAGAAACAGAATTCGCCCGCCTAACCAAACTTCGACCAGACGCGACACGTGGCATTCCCCCGATCTTAATGGCAAAGTACGACGGTATTCGCCAGCGAAATGGTGGCATCGGCATGGCTGAGGTTACAAAAAAACAAACTTGCAGCCATTGTGGAACCGTCATGCCAGAAAGGACTGTTCAAGGTCTTAAAGACGACAAGGTGATCTCATGCGAATCCTGCCACTCAATGCTCTATTACACGGAAGGCGTAGTCTAAAAGCGCTTAGCCTCATCGCAATTGGACTAACTTGCGGCAGTTGCGCCCGGTTCCCAGCATCGGGAGCCGCCGGTTTTTCTGCCATCACCTTTACCTGTAAGGTCGCTGGAAAGATTAACACGTCCGTTGACAGCGATCCGTCCACTTACTACGTTTACGATGTCGCGCTTTCCGCATCGCCTGATCCCAATCCGTTGCCTAACCTGGCTCCGGTTCCTGTCATCAACTCAAGTAATCCAAACGGTCGTGTAGCTGGGTCGCCAACTCACTTCATCGAATACAATTCCCTGGCACCGACGACTTCGGCCCCCTTCACACTTTATCGGTTTGCAAAGTCTTCAGAGATTTCGAATCCGAATGATCCAACGAACCCGATAAACCTTGCGGTCTTTTCCCAATCAACGCGTGGGCAGATCATTAACTTTACGACTCCGTCAACGGGTGGAGATCCGGCAACGCTTTCATTCACCGTTTACACAAACATGCTAGCCGACACCGATGCGGACGCGAAAGCGCTTCGATCTTTACAAGTGAATATCCTTTCGATGACTCGTTTGGCCAATCAAGGCTCAGGCACTCGGGTGATCGACGCTTTAGGAGACAGTCGGTCGGTTTCGGGTCTAAACAACTTCCTCCAAATCAATCTGCTCAGAGCCGGCACCTACAACAACTCGGCAAGTTTTGAGCCGACGGGCGACACTTTTGGAGGCACCGATCCGGATATCGATATTGTCGACTATTCGATCACAGTCACCCCTCCTTAGTCGCTAAATCACCACGAGCAAGTAAATGCCGGGTTTACTAGCGGCAATGCCTCGCGTTTCGATTCTGCTTACGTGTTACAACCATATCAAGTACCTCCCACCATGCTTGGAAGGGGTGCGGAATCAAACGTTTACGGACTTCGAGATCCTTGCAATCGACGATGGTTCGACCGACGGTACTCGCGAGTGGCTCAGCCAGCAGCCAGATATTCGGTGCATCTTCAATGAAACGAACCTCGGAACCTACGAAACGCTGAATGTCGGTCTGGCTGAAGCAAAAGGCGAACTCATTGCCGTGCTTAACGACGACGACCTGTGGGAGCCGACCAAACTCCAACGTCAGATTGAGCTACTAGATTCCCATCCAAAGGTTGGACTCGTTCACACCGGAGGCACTTTCATTGATGGCCAAGGCAACCGAATTGAAGGAAATCCACTTGGATTTGCCTTTCCTCGATTCGAGACGGGCGACATTCTGCTCGGATTGGTCTACGAGAACAAAATCATTGCGAGCGCGGCCCTTGCAAGGCGAGCGTGCTTCGATCAAGTCGGAAAGTTTAACTCCGCCTATTTCGGCTCGGGCGATTGGGAAATGTGGTTCCGAATTGCCGAGAAGTTCGACGTTGGATATGTGGATGAACCGCTGACCAATTACCGAGTTCATGGTGCCAATGCTAGCCACAAGCTCGAGAAGATTTGGAGAGATGACGAGGCGTTGAGAGATTGGATTGCACCCCGTATCAAGGATCTGGGTTCACGTTTTCCAAGCTCAGACGCTCAAAAAGCCCAGGCTTTTAACTTCGCCGCCCTTGGCACCGTAAGAACATTGAACGGCAACTCGCAACAAGGTAGGCAAGCCTATGCTCAGTCCATCCGGCTGGACCGTGTTCGGTGGAAATCTTATCTTCGCTATGCGGCTACGTTTCTGCCTAGCAAAGTCTTCCGAAAACTTCTCTAACCCACATGGCTCGCACGATCCCAAGTCAACGTATCTATCTTGATAACGCGGCCACCACTCCGTTGTGCGCCGAATCTCGGCAAGCAATGCTTCCCTGGTTGGAACAAGGTTACGGTAACCCGTCGAGCCTCCATCAAGAAGGCAGAAAGGCGAAGGACGCGATTGATTCCGCGCGAGAGGTTCTAAGTAATGATCTTGGATGTCTGTTTGCAGAAGTTCTATTCACATCAGGTGGAACCGAGTCGGCGAACCTTGCAATTGTCGGTACCGCCCTCAATCACGTTGGTTCCTCAAGAAATCGGATCTTGCTTGGAGCAAGTGAGCATCACTGTGTCATCAACACTGAGTCCACCCTGCGTGCGTTAGGATTCCAAGTCGAATTCCTACCGGTGGACGGTCAGGCAAGAGTTGATATTCAAGCTTTGTCCGATAAGTTGAGCGAAGACGTTTTGCTCGTTAGTACGATGCATGCTAACAACGAATTGGGAACGATCCAGCCAATTCGCGAAATCGCTGACATCGTTCATGGACAGGGATCAATGCTCCACACCGACGCAGTTCAATCGTTCCACGCCCCAGGACAAAACTGGAAAGTCTCAGACCTAGACGCCGATTTAGTTACCATGTCGGCGCACAAGATATATGGTCCCAAAGGTGCAGGAGCCATTTACATCCGAGCTGGCGTCAAACTCAAACCCTTGGTTGTAGGTGGGGGCCAAGAGCGAGAAATGCGCGGAGGCACCGAAAACGTAGCTGCAATCGCCGGTTTCGCTGCCGCGGTTGCTCTTGCTAGACCAAATTCCGACCCCATACAATCTGCGAGAGAAGCACTGATTAGCGAACTAGCGAATCTAGGTGCAATCGCCACCGTTATCGATCGATCGAATGTCTTGTCAGGACATGCGCACGTACGATTTCCCGATATAGATGCGGAAACGATGCTGATCGTTTTGGATCGATTAGGACTGAGTGCAAGTAGCGGAGCCGCTTGCTCAAGCGGCAGTATCGAGCCGAGCCATGTACTTGAGGCATGCGGATATTCAGCAGAAGAATCTAAATATGGACTGAGATTCAGTTTTGGAAGGGACGCTACGGCTGCACTGGCTCATGATGCCATTCAGATTGTTCAGTCTGCCGTCGACCAGATCCGATCCCGAAAAGATTAGGCCCGCAAAGACCGTAGGAACCTTATTCGAAACCTTTCCGGTTAATATAGGTCTATGCAACCTCGATCCAAACTTACTTCTTTGGCCCTAATGGCTACCATGGTCGGTACTTGTGCTCTCGCATCAGCCGCGAACCCTTCCGCAAAGAGCGTTATAGCGGCGGCCTCGGCTAAGGCTAAAGCAGAGAAGAAAAATGTTATGGTGATCTTCCATGCATCATGGTGTGGATGGTGCCACCGAATGGATGCATTCTTGGAGTCACCGGAATTTAAAGCAGCATTTGATAAGAGCTACGTCATCACTCACGTCGACGTGTTGGAGCAACCCGCAAAGAAGGACCTCGAGAATGCAGGTGGCGTGGACCTCATGACCCAGCTTGGCGGCAAAGATGCTGGTCTTCCGTTCTTTGCGATTCTAAATCCCAGTGGAATAAAGATTTCTGACTCACTCCTTTCCGATGGCAAAAACATGGGTTTCCCTTCAGAGCCTCAAGAAATTGCCGGATTCAAAACTTTGCTTGAAAAGTCCGCACCCAAAATGAGCCGATCCGACATTTCAAAGATCACGGCTTTCTTGTCAGTCAAGAAAACTCACTGATTCATGATCTTTATTTCGGGCAGAGGCAATGCCTTGGCTCTGCCCGACTCAACTGAAAACGCAATTCCTCTTGGCATCTCTCCCAAGGAACTGTATCGATACTGAACTTTGCTTTCAGACAAGATCCGACCTCGTCGATCAACAGTTACCGATTCAAGACTATCCAAAAGGTGGTTATCTTCTCGTACGAACAGGGCCGTACTCGGATTCACTTTTGATATTTGGATGATCGAAGCCATGCCGTTTCCGGTATCCACGGCTCCTTTCAGCGCCACGGTTGCCTGAGTTGGGAATAGGTCGCCAAATGGAACGCGATTCGCCACGATCTTTCGAATAATCGGGTCAACTTCGCATCCCACTGCAACCACGTATTCGGCGATTAACGGTCGCGGCGCTTTGCCTTGATAAAACTGTTTTGTCCGCTTGTTGAAAACGGAGAGGATGGTCCCATCATACGACCAAACAAAGGTCGCACGGTCTTCCTTGAGACGTCGTCCGCCCATATAAAGGTGGCTTGTTCCTTCTTTAGAAGCAACTTCGACTACGCCGAACTTTAGGCCCGCGTAGGCTTTAGTCATCTTGTCGACCACCGATTTAGCAGCGGCATTTGCAAATTTAGGAGGTGCGGCCTTGACCGTGAACGTGTAGACCTGATTCGCGTCTTTCGGAATATGAAGCCCAAGCGAAACGGCTGATTGGTAATGAAGCATCCAATGGAGTTTCGACTTTGGAATTCGAATCATGACCTCAGACAGAAGGGGCTGGGCTCCCTCGAAGCGGAACATCGTTTCCGAATCCTTGGACCTTCTTAAGAGCGTTGTAGTGCTACCGTTCTTACTGATACTCCAATCTCGAAACAATCGAAACTGGGCAAAGAAATTCTTCATCGTCGCCGGATCAAGCGCCAACGTCAATGCATCGGGAAGGGGCCCTAAGACGCTGACGAGGCGAGTCGTGACCGAACCGTTTTCTTTATTTGATCGAGTCAAATACTCGTTCGCAACTGCGTCGTAGGCGGTCAGCTTATCTTGAGTGAGCAATATCGAACGGTCACTACGATCAACCGCTTGGGTCGCCGGCTCTCTCAAACGCAGGAGCGAGGTGGACTTCATCGTCGAGAAGTTGAAAGTCACCTGTTCATGCTTGCCAGGCACGGTCGTGTCTGTTTGAACTTGAACCGAGTAAGTGGTCAGGCGGATTCGGGCCGCAATAGCCGAATCAAAGATTTCCTGAGCATTCGAACGAGCCAGTAACAGGACGACAGTTGCCGCGATCATCCGCGCGACTTTACCATTCTCAAGGCTTCCCTAGCCCGGCAGGAGTCCGATTTCTACCAAGAAGCCCCGCCAAAGCGATAATCGTTACCAAATAAGGCAATGCTGCCCATAGCTGGGAAGGAAGTTGAGCTCCAAAAAGTGGCGTACCCTGAAGCTGAAGGCGAAGCGCGCTAAAGAACCCAAAGACGACGCAAGCCATAAACGTTGGCAAGGGTCTCCATCCACCCAAGATCAGAGCCGCTAACGCGATATAGCCTCGACCAGACGTCATGTTGTCGGTAAAGACTCCGGTGTAGGCAACAAGTTCGACTCCTGCGATACCCGTCAAAATTCCGGTTGCAAGTAACCCAAACAGCCGAACCCTGATCGGCTGGATACCCATTAGTCGAGCCTTGTCTGGGTCGCTTCCGACTGCCATCAGCCGCAGTCCACCTCGAGTCTGACGCGAGTAAAACCACAGCAAAAATGGAACGACGATTCCTGCGACACAGAACACGGAGATAGGCAGGTGAGGCAAACCGCTTCCGTGCGCCGGATCGCTCAGCTTGAGATAAAGGAAATTTGTTCCGCCGGCAGCAACCGCATTGATCGCCATTCCTGAAATAACGTGGTCTATGTGATATACCTGGGTGGCTAACCAATGGACGAAGCTCAGCACAGTTGCGGCTACGACTCCAGCAATCATCTGCCCGACTGGACCGTAATGGGCCGCCGCAAGAGCTCCGACACAAGCCGCCATCAACATCATGCCTTCAAGACCAATGTTGATCACGCCGCCACGTTCACTGGTATATCCCCCCATTGCCGCAAGAATGAGTGGCGTAGAAAACAGGATCGTGAGAACAAGCAAGTTAAGCATCCTTAGACACCTTGCGATATCGAATCGCGGCTGCAATCAGAATCAACATTCCAAGGACAACGGTCGTGATTCCCTTCGGAATCCCGTCAATCTGCAAGGCAGTTCCCCCTTTGCTCAGGACACCAAAAAGAAAGCTTGAAGGCAAAACCGCATAGGCGCTATTCCCTGCGAGAAGCGCGACACCTAACGCATCAAACCCGTAACCAGGAGAGAAGCCATCATAGAACCGTCCTTCATAAGCAAGGACTTGAATTGCGCCTGCGAGCCCGCCCAGGGCCCCCGAGATCGACATCGCTACGACGGTAACTTTTTGAGGCGAGATACCCGCAAACCTTGCGGCGATTCGATTGGCACCAACCGCTTGCAATTCATATCCAGCGACCGTTTTCTTCAGCCAAATGGCCATGCCCACTGCAAGCAAGATTCCGATGACCAATGCAAAGTTGATTTGAACGGGAGGGTTGCTATAAATCCACGGTAAACGACTTGAAGCATCGACATAAGGCGTCGCGGTATCGGCTTGCTTTGGGTCCTTGATCGGCCCTGAAACCAGCGCTGCGGCGAAGAGCGCCGCGACGTTGTTGAGCATGATGGTGGTAATCACTTCGTGCCCGTTTCGATAAGCTTTAATCAATCCCGCAGGAAGGGCCCATAACGCTCCTGCCAACATCCCCACAAGCACGCCCAGTACCATGCCTAGAATTCCATGAAATCGTGTGGCAACGATCGCACAACAACACGCGCCCGCCAGAAGTTGACCTTCGACTCCAATATTGAAGAGTCCCGCTCTTAAAGCAATGAAGACTGCTAAACCGCATATCAAGAGCGGGGTCGTCTCTTTGAGAGTGCCGGCAATCGCCGAAGGCGTGCCCAAGCTTCCATGGATCAATGTCTGAAGACTTTCAATTGGGCTTGCATGAGCCACTAAAACCGCGCCTGCCAAGATCGCGCAAGCTCCTACGATTAGGGCGATTAATCTCCAGATCATTGCGCGCCCACCATGAGTCGGCCGATTGCATCCCGGTCCAGTGAGTCTTGCGCTCTTGGTTCCAGCAGTTTTCCATTGTTCATCGCAACCACCCGATCGCATTGCTCAAGGAGTTCGTCAAGGTCGAAACTGACAACCAAAGCCGCCGAACCATTTCTACAAGCTTCACGAATGCCATCGTAGACCTGTTGAGTGCCCTTAATGTCCAACCCTCTCGCTGGCTGGAAGGCAAGGATTAATTTGGCGTTTAAGCAAAGCGCGCGTGCGGCAACAAACCTCTGTTGGTTGCCTCCCGAAAGGCTCGACATCGGCAACTTCAACCCACCTCGTTTCGTTTTGAAGCGGTCTGCGATTTGCTCTGCCATCTCGAATCTCGCCTTGCCATCTACTCTTCCCTTGTTCGCGAAGGGAGCTAATCGCTGTAGTCCCAACGCGGCATTTTCGTCAAGGCTCCAATCTTCGACAACACCTTGTGCATGGCGGTCTTCAGGAATCAAGCGAAGACCGTTTCGAATCCTCTCGGCGGCATCCCAGGAAAGGCAATCTGAGCCGAGCATTTGCATCGACCCATGCTGTGTCTGAACGAGTCCCGCAATCGCTTCAAAAAGTTCCCGTTGCCCGCTTCCATCTACTCCGGCAATCCCAAGAACTTCTCCCGACCGCAAAGTTAGGTTCACTTCTTTAAGTGCCTGTTCACCGTGATCGCCTTTAACGACTAGGCCAGTAATTTGTAATAAAGTCGTTCCCGGCTCAAATGGCTGAGAGCGATCAGGCTCAACAATGGCTTCTCCCACGATGAGGGTGGCGAGTTCATTTCCGTTCGTATCGACAACCAACTTCTCGTCAATTCTTCGCCCACCGCGTAAGACGGTTACTCGACTGCAATGATCGAGGACTTCAGGTAGTCGGTGCGTGACGAGAATTATCGTAGCGCCTTCGTTGGCCAAGCGGTGCAAGCTTTCAAAGAGTGCGGCCGCATCAGCAGGGGAAAGCATGGCGGTGGGCTCGTCCAAAATCATGATCCGAGCATTGCGCCACAGAAGTTTGAGGATCTCCAATTTTTGAGCACCCGCAGGGCTCAAGGTAGATGCTTCTGCATGCCAGTCAAACGTAAAGCCCATTCTAGCTGCAAGTGACTGAGCTCGCTCTTCGGCGACTTTATTCTTTAGCACCAGACCGCCTTCCGCTCCGAGGATCAAGTTCTGAAGGCAAGTGAGTTCGGGAATGATTCCGTAGTGCTGACTCACCATGCCAACTCCCGCCTCGATCGCCTCTCTTGAAGTGCCGAACCGGACCGTGTTTCCTTCGACCTCCATGGATCCCTCGTCGGCGGCGATAGCCCCATAAAGCACCCGCATGAGGGTGGTTTTACCGGCACCGTTCTCGCCAACCAACGCGTGAATGGCGCCTTGTTCCACTTCTAGATCGACTCGATCAAGAGCGGTTACAGTGCCAAATCGCTTGGTTATGCCAAGCAGTCGAACGGCAAAACTCACTCGGCGGCACCCATTTCTAGGATTGTCTCATATAGAATCGCGGTCGTGAGTTCGTTTTGACCGGATGATTCAGCTCGCTTGAGTAATTCATCAACCAGCATGGTGCCTGGTATGGCTGCATTGATCGCTTGAGCCGCCTCCGCACAGTAGCCGAAGTCTTTTAGTTGGTTCTTCACGCTGAATCCAGGCGTCCAATCAGAGGCCAAAATCTTCAGCCCGTAGTTCTCGAAGGCCCAACTACCCGCCGCACCACCGCCTACTAACTCGCGAGTTTGAGCAAGATCTAACCCTGCTTTCTTAGCGAACGCAAGTGACTCACAAAGTGCGAGAAGTGCCCCACCAACCGCGATCTGGTTGACCATCTTCATCATTTGCCCGGCCCCGGCCGGCCCTACTCGCTCAGCGCGTTTGGCATAAGCGTTGAGATATGGCATGGCTTCTGCAACATCGCTCTCGGTTCCCCCACAAAAAATCGTCAGCTGTCCTTTTTGCGCGCCCATACTGCCCCCGGTTATCGGAGCATCAACGAACCGAAAACCCTTGGAAGTCAAGAAGGCGTTTAGATCAAGTGAGGCATTGGGAGCGATCGTGGAGTGGTCGACAATTAGGGTCCCGGCTTTGGCGTTTTGGATGATTTGATCGACGCATTCCCCGACGTCTTCTGACCGGTTAACGCACACGAAAATAATCTCGCATTGCTCACCAAGTTCGGCAAGGTTAGAAGCAACCGTTGCTCCTAATTCGGCAAGTGGTTCAGCTTTAGAGGGAGTTCGGTTCCAAACAATGACGTTATGCCCAGCCGACACGAGGTGTCCCGCCATCGGTCCCCCCATCACACCTAAACCAACAAAACCAACTGTCTTAGACACGAGCGTAATCGTACCAGTCTCTTCAGCGCGAGAGCCTGATAGTGGCACCTCTTGCGTGAGTTGGAAAGCCTTCCATCTCGCCAAATGCCTCGATCGTTGGGATTAGCTCGATCAATTCATCGAAATTCAAATGACTGACACTCTGGACCTTCCAAAAATCCAGGATGTTGACCGGACTTCCAAATCGAGCCGCGCCCGCAGTCGGCAATGTGTGAGAAGGCCCCAAAACATAATCGCCTGCGCTTTCTGGGGTGTATTCGCCAAGCAAAATGGCACCCGCGTTTTGAATCCGATCGACGATCTTCTCGGGGGATTTGATGGACACCGTAAGGTGCTCAGGAGCAATTGCATTCACGATGTCAATCGCCTGGGTCATATCTTCGGCAATAAATGCGATGCTCTCATTGGATAGGGCGACTCGCATACTGGCCTCACACCTTGCACCATTCAGTTGGCGATCAACGGCAGCAAGCAATTCGTTCAAGACAGTTTCGGAAGTCGTGACGATAAATGCCGCGTTGTCATCGCTGTGCTCGATCTGAGTTAGCAAATCTGCCGCCGCCCACTCAATATTCGCGTCCTCGTCCAGCAATACGCAGACTTCACTTGGGCCGGCATATCCATCGAGTCCAACCCGTCCCCAAAGCTGTCTCTTTGCCTCATTAACAAAGCGATTTCCTGGTCCCACGATCTTGTCTACCCGAGGCACAGATTCAGTTCCGAATGCCAATGCTGCGATTGCTGCTGCTCCACCAACCTTAAACGCCTTTTCCACCCCTGCCCACTTCAACGCGTACAAAACGGCGGGAGAAAGCGCGCCATCTGAACGGCACGGGGTCGTCACAAATCGATGATCTACCCCGGCGACTCTCGCCGGCAATACGTTCATTAAGACGCTGCTCGGATATGTCGCTCTCCCGCCTGGTACGTAGACACCGACTTTCGAAAGAGGTCGAACGATCTGTCCTAATGAACCGTGACGCCATCCGAAACAAGAGCCCTGTGGCTCAAGTCCGGCTGTGAAATTTGCTAACTGAAGCGTGTGAAAGTCTTCGATCCGTTTTCCAGCAAACTGGATCGCTGACTCATATTGAGTCGGCAACTCAGTTGAGTTCATCTCCTCGTCCGTCACAAGGATGGAAGTGAGGTGAGGTGAATCGAATCGCCTACTTGTTTCAAGCAAAGCTTCGTCGCCTCTCGTTCGAACGTCTTCAATGATCGAAGCGACTACCCTTTCGGTCGCTTCGTCTCGAACTATCTGGCGTTTGCTGAGGCACTCGAAGGGATCCTCGGTCCGAGCATCAAGAATTCGACATAAAGCCATGACTTATCTCAATAACTCCATCGCTCGCTCGACGCGTGTTCGAATGCGCTCGGGTCCCAAAACCGACATGAGTTCAAAAAGTCCGGGACCAGTCGTCTTGCCCGTGAGCGCAACCCTGGTCGGATGCACCACTGGACCTAACTTGTCTAATCCTTGAGCCGTTTGAAACTCTCGAAGCGCTTCCTCATAGACGGATGGCTCCGAGTCTGGCCCGAACGTACTGTTGCACTGATCAAGAAGAAATTCAAAAAGGGCACGGGTAGTTGGTTGTGAGAACCATTTGTCAACCGCTTTTTCTTCCATCGCGAGAGCGTCCACAAAGAAAAACTCGCACTCAATCCCAAAATCAGCCAACGTGTGAACGCGTTGTTGCTCGAGTTTGATTGCCTCTAGGGCATAGCCACGATCATCTTGAATGGCCCGATCCAGCAGTATTAGCGTCGCCTCAACCCTCTTCGGATCTGGCTGTCCAACCTCCGGCTCAAGTTGATTGAAATATTCCAACGTATAAGGAGTTCGAAGGTAATCAATCAAAACATCCAATAAATCAACGGGATCCAACGCGCGAATCGCATTGCCGTTTAGCCAACGCAATTTCTCGATATCAAACTTGCCAGGAGAAGGCTGCAGACCCTTCAAATCAAACGCATCTACCAACTCCTGCTCACTCAAGATCTCTCGATCGTCGCCAGGCGACCAACCGATGAGCGCGATGAAGTTTTTGAGAGGACCTTTCAAGAAGCCTTGCGCTGCATAGTCAAGTACACGAGTCGCTCCGTGTCGCTTTGAAAGTTTCTTCCCATCCGTTCCTACGATGACCGGACAGTGAACAAAAATCGGTCGTTGCCAACCAAAAGCATCAAAAAGAGCTGCATGTTTGGGAGCGGAAGACAGCCACTCTTCACCGCGAATAATGTGAGTGATCTCCATCAAATGATCGTCTACCATCGAAGCAAAGTGGTACGTCGGCATGCCGTCCGCCTTTATGAGAACTGGATCATCAATCGTGTTGCTATCCCACTCAACGTGCCCCCTAATGGCATCCTCAATAGAAATCGTGGTGTCTCGAGGTATGCGTTGCCGAATCACATAGGGCTTCCCGTCGGCAATGGCTGCTTCGACCTGATCGGGAGTTGCATCTCGCCAGATACCGCCAAAGTATCCCGTCGATTGCTTCTGCGCGGTCTGAATTTCGCGCATTTGCTCCAATTCTTGGGCGGTGTCAAAAGCCTTGTAGGCATATCCGAGTTCCAAGAGCTTCTCAATCCAGCCAGCATAGATGCCTGCTTCCTTTCGCTCACTTTGGCGATACGGCGCGTTTGGGCCGCCAATATGAGGCCCCTCATCGAACTCAATTCCAACCCAGGACAGCGTGTCGATAAATTCTTGTTCTGACTCGGGCGAATACCGATTTCGATCGGTATCTTCGATGCGCAGGATATTTATCCCACCGTTGTGCCGAGCAAACAGGGACTTAAAAAGGGCATCCCGTAATGCTCCCACGTGAAGCATTCCGGTAGGACTTGGTGCAAAGCGAACGCGTACCGACATCTTCTACAGGGTACCCGTCCAAAGAATTTCGACCTGAAGGGGCGAGTCACCCTCAGGCCAAGATTCGCGTCACTTTAGCCCCTTCGCAACGTGGTGCGAGACACCCCTAATGTCTCAGGCAATCCGAATTGGACTCACGACTCGTCATGATTCGCGTCTGACTTTGAGGAGTCATCGGGTTCAGAGTCGGTAGTCGAACCTGGACCGTTTTCATCTTCTGTGTTAACCGGCGCTTCAAAATGAAATCGGATCTTTTCGTTCGGCGCCCCTCCGCCCTTACACGGAACAAATGGTCGAGTGTGGCCAAGGTGAAATTCTAGGGCTTTCGGATCGGGTTCATCTTCGTCAACCATGACTAAGACTTCCTCGTCTCCTCCCATGTGCCTCAACCTTTGGTTCAAGACTTTAATGTTTTGATCATGTTGTTCACAAAAGGCACAAGGACCAGACCAAGTGTCTTCCACGACTGTAAAGCTGCAACTATCAACATTTAGCAGCCATTCGAACCAATCGTTATGAATGAAGAAAGCGCCATCGTGGTTGTCCCAAATGATTGAGTAATGGTCTCTTCCTCCTGAGGCTTGAAAGATGAGTTTATTTCTGGAAGTAGCGTTAACAATAGGGCTTGCGAACTTCTTCCCTTCGCCCTTTGCCGCAAAACTCGTTTGAATCGTTTCGATGTTGGCGATCTTCGCAACCGGTACTTTCTCAGATTTCTCATGTTGCTTTCGTGGCTCAACGACTTCTCCCGGCTTAAACGTTTCTGAATATCGTTGGATGCCATCGGCAGCTAATTGCAAAACTGCGCCACAAATTAAGGCAACATCCGCTACCCCTTCGGCTGGTATCACCGGAACCAAAAGCGCGCCCAAAGTGCTTATAGCTTTGCCGGCGGTATCCGTAGTTTTCGCAACCTCCCTTAGTAACTCGCGGTCTACATGGTCTTGGCTGTTTGAGTCGCACCCGTTTCCAATTAATGAAAGTGATCCAACAACTCTGCTCGCGATCGAGACTTGGCCGACCGACTTGATAAACGATCGTCTAGTAATCTGATTAACTCGCCGATTAGCACTCACTGCAATTCCCCTCAAATTGCATTGTAAGCAATAAAAGCAGAACGCGTCAACAAGGCACGATTTTTCTGCCCGGGCGACGTCAATACGATGTCTTGACGCCGTCGAGGAGATTTACATTCTAAGACTAAGCGGGCTCAGGATCCCATTGAATGCGCTTGTAAGCAATGGTTCCGAAGGCGGCTGAGAACCCAATAAGTACCACGGTAGAAACGAGAGCGTCTTGCAAAGGAAGCCCTCGCCAAATCATGCCGTCGAACCCATCAACCGCCCAAGCGATGGGTATCAATTTGCTGACCATTTGGAACGCAGTCGGCATGAGTGAGATTGGGAACCAAGCTCCTCCTAACATGCACATTCCAAGAACCGCAAGAATAGAGAGGCCCCTACTTTGCTGTTCATTTTTGCCAAGGGCTGCCACGAATAGACCAAATGTTGCCGACATGAGAGAAGCCGCAATCGCCACGAGGAAAAATCCTACATAGTTACCTGCCGTCGGTTCGATGTGGAATTTGAAGACCGCCATTCCGACCCCAAACACGACACATAAAATTGCCATGGCTCGAATCGCGGCACTCATTCCCTTGGCAAGCAAGAACATAAATGGACTGACAGGCGACGATCTTAGACGCCTCCAAATTCCCATTCTGCGCTCTCGAAGCAAGGTCATAGCACTTTCAATTGCCCAGAACAAAAGCCCTTGCATCGCCATGCCTGCAAAGGCATGAGCGGCCGGACTAGAATCGCCCTTATGGTCAGCGGCTTGGGTTTCGTCCTTAAGGTTAAAGGGTAATTGCGAATCTTCTACGCGAGCGGATGATCCAAAGACCTGCTTCGTAACGGACTGCATGGTCAAGCGAATCAACGAACCTTTGGCCATTCCGACCACAATGCTTCGAGACGGATCTTCCAACAGTCTAAAGTCAGGCGGAGTTGTGTGCTCGGTCATTGCTTGAACGGCTTTATCCGAGAATCCCTTCGGCACAACGACGGCAAGCGCGACATCCCCTTTTGAAACTTTCTGTTGGGCAGTGGCTTCGTCTGCCTCCTTGAGATTGAAGGCAGAACTCTTCTTGAGTCGAGCGATGAGATCGGTGGAAAGATCCGTATGGTCCTGATCAACCACTAATAAGTCCACCTTCGAGGCCTGAGCCGACTTGCCCGTGTTTTGAAACAGGTAGCCAATGAAGCAAGCCAAGATAACCGGTGTGACGAACGAGATCATCACTGATCGGCGATCAGCGATGTAAATTCTAAGGTCTTTTCTAACGAGTTCCCAAAGTAAGTTCAGCATCTATTAATCTCTCAAGGACCGTCCTGTGAGGTGCAAGAAAACCTGTTCCAGAGAGCTTTCCTGAGTTCGAATCGAGGCAAATTGCAATCCTAATTGGGCGAGGGATGCGAGAGCCCTCGGTAAATCCTTCGTCAGATCATCGACTTCGAGAGTCAATTGAGTTCCATCCAGGTGGTGGGAAATCGTTCCGATGATCGGATCGAGTGGGATCGACAATGGATTCACGAGCTCGACAAACACTTCATTCTTTGCGGGCATCAGCCGTTTGATATTGGACATGGATTCTTGGGCAATCACCGTTCCGTTGTCCATAATCGCAACCCGTTGACAGAGTCTTTCGACTTCTTCCATATAGTGGGTGGTGTAGATGATCGTCTTTCCCTTGGAATTGAGAACTTCAAGCGCATCAAAAATAGCGTTTCGACTTTGCGGATCAACGCCTACTGTCGGCTCATCTAAAATGACCAAATCAGGTTCATGTAGAAGTGCTGCTGCAATGTTAAGCCTCCGTTTCATTCCCCCCGAGAAATTCGCGACTGGTTCGTTCGATCGATCTTTCAACCCCGTTAATTCAAGGCAAGATTCGATTCTGTTGGTGAGGTGTTGTCCTACTAATCCGTAAAGTGATCCGAAGAACCTCAAGTTATCAATCGCATTGATTTCAGAATAGAGGGCAAGATCTTGCGGTACGTATCCGATCTTCCGCTTCGGAGCGGGATTGTTCACTGAGACAAGCTCTCCATCAAGCAGAACCGTCCCACCATCGGCATCCAAAGTGCCGGTAAGAATGGAAATCACCGTTGTCTTGCCGGCTCCATTGGGTCCAAGTAACCCAAAACAAGAACCAGGCTCAACGCTAAAGGAAGCGTTCTTTACCGCGACGGTGTCGCCAAATGATTTACGTAAGCCAACTACTTCTAGCACCGTAAGCGATACGCTACTGTGGAGTGAGTAGGTTGCAAACGAACCAATTCAAACTATTCGACACCCCCGCCTGTTGGCAGGAACTTTTCATATCCTTTTGGAGGCGAATAGGGCCGATCCGGGTTCATGCCGTTCCAAATCAATCCACATAATTTCCGGATGATGACATCGCCCTCATTTGTCTTTGTCCACGACTGATCCTTCTGATCATCGGTATAGATTGTGAGGATGTAGGGCTGGTTTGTAAAAACAAGGGCGACCTCGCTCCTACTTCGATCAATGGCCCCTGACTTGCTCGCAACCTTGACATCAACAGGAGTAGTGATGCCGGTGTAATCATCCCAATATTGGTGGCTGAGTATCCGAAGTAGCTTTTCAGAACCCGCTTCAGAAGCTGCCTTCTTCGTGTAAATGAGTTCAATAAGTCGGTTCATTTCGACGGGTGTGGTCATACCAAGTCCGAACTGAGATCGTAGCTTTACCTTGTCTGGCTCGTCGGGTGGAAAGTTGTCCCACAAAACCTTGGTGTGTGAGAGTCCTAAGTTGGCCAGCCGAGCATTAACGTTGTCAGGTTTCAACCATTCTCTCAATACCATCGTTGCGGTGTTGTCACTCACCGTGATCATGAGATTTACCCAGCCATCGAGGTCTAAGACGGTGCCGTCTTTAAAAAAATAGGACCACATACTGAACTGTCGCCCATCCATTGGGGGCACAGTCCATTTGTCAGACCAAGACAATTTGCCTTCCTCCACTTGTCTTATAGCTTCTAGAGCAACCGCGGTTTTGATCGTGCTCGCAGTTGGAAACACATCATTGCCGTGCAAGCTAATTTGCTGATGAGTCTTAAGATCCGTGACGCAATAACCAATGCGTCCATGAAATGGAAGACAGGCCTGATCGAGCTTCTGCTTGAGAACGGGCAGTTTGCTAGATGGATGAATCAGGTGTTCGAGCTTTCCGTACGTCAGCAAATTCAAACCGAGGGCTAGACACAGCATTTGAACAGTTTAACGCTGTCATCACGAAGCCGAAAACGCATTAAAAAAAAGATCGGCCCTTTCGGGCCGACCTTTAGTTCTTCAAGTCTTCTTTGAACATCAGTCCAACTTGGTGCTCGAACATCCTGTTGTAGGATTCCAAGAAACCTGCTGGCTTTTCCTGTTCCAGACTTACTTTCGGTTCATTTGACCGATTTAATTTTGCACGTCTCGCGATCCGCGGGAGCGTGATACTTGTCCATCTTCGTACTGAGACGATCATGGCGACCTCCTGTCGTTTGTCGCACTTAACCCGTGCTGTGGGCGCAGACGAATCTTTGTCTGCTACTCAGGAGTCAACTGTGAGCTGAGCGGTCTACTTTGATCACTTGTTAGTATACCCCGGTGGTGATACCAGGTCCGGAGTCCCATCTTTGTGCGACACTCGATCTTAACGTTGCCCTAACAAACGATAAGCCCGCGACAAATTCAATTTGTCGCGGGCTCACATTAGCGATTCGAGACTACTTTAAGAGGGACTTGATAGTCTTCTCGAACGATGGATAAAGCATGTCAATGTTGCTCGGAACACCGGTTTCGGTACGAGCGACCTTACCGTCCTTGCCGATGATCACAAATGCAGGAATGGCTTCAATTCCGAGCTTCTTCGTGAGTTCATCGTTGTTCGTTGTGAACGTGTAAGTGTACTTGTGCTCCTTTGCGTAGGCTTTTGCACCAGCGGGAGCGCCATTCTCAAAAGTCTCTGCTCCAATGACTACCAAGCCCTTAGAAGCGTACTTCTGATGAAGTTTCTGCATCGTCGGGGAAGCCATCTTGCATGGTCCGCACCATGTCGCCCAGAAATCAAGAACAACTACTTTCCCTTTAAGGCTCTTATTTGTCCAAACATGGCCGCTTGTATCAGTCATCTTGAAAGCAGGTGCTGGCTTTCCTACCAAGTGGTTCAAGTCCTGAGCAAACGAAGTTGTCGCTAAGAGGGAGGCGACAACGATAAATGTGCTTGTGTATTTCATGGAATGCCTTGTTAAACGTCGATTCTCTGCGTATCGTGCCTTAGATTATGGCAACTTGGGCTGACATGGTTGGTTAGCCCCATTGAGTAAGGCCACAGTGGGTCGCAAAGTTCCGCGATGAATGAGTGGCAGCATAACGGTAGGAATCAGGCATAATCCGCCCGTGAAGCGCTGGTTCGGAGCATTGTTGGCAACGGTTTTAGCCTGTATTCCACTCCTGCTTCATCGATCGAGCCATCAGAGCCTCCTTGCCGATTCAGACACCAAGGTTTTACTGGAAACCATCCGCCATCGCAATGCACCCTTGAGCTGGTTCACCGGAGATTGGCCCCTTCAAAATCACTTCTATCGTCCAATTTCTACGTTATCGTTTGAACTTGACAATCGACTCTATGGTTCAAACGCAGCCGGATACGGGCTTACCAACGCGCTCTTGTGCGTGGCTTGCGTGTTGCTCCTATTTTGGTTTCTCCGAGAACTCACCGACAACCCGATTCTTTCAGGGACCGCCTCCGTCCTTTTTGCATTCCAGCATGTCGGCTTGCAAGATGCCTTCCTTATTTGGATCAATCCGCTGATCGCATTGACGATTATCATCGGATTGATCCGCCATCGTTCCAAGGTTCGAAACTGGCTTCCTGCTTGTTTAGTGCTCACCTATTGTGCGGTTGAAATTGGAGTGGTGGAAATAACTGCGTATGGTTCTCTGGGTGCAGGCACCATTGGCTGGTTACCAGGGCGAACTGCGACCGTAATGACAGTGTTTGCACTTGCCGCCATGGCCTCCTATGCGCGCTATGAACGACTCAGCGCTGAACGCACG
Organism: uncultured Armatimonadota bacterium; assembly: GCA_903899015.1. Lineage (GTDB taxonomy): Bacteria > Armatimonadota > Fimbriimonadia > Fimbriimonadales > Fimbriimonadaceae > Fimbriimonas. Next base: position 39,109 of record CAIUHP010000113.1, read on the forward strand.
CTCCTAGAACCGTCTCCACTCGATCCGCCCGCTACAAAGAGTCGAAAGGAGACTAAAAGTGCCTCTCGATTGACTTGGGGGTGGGTTGTTTTCAGTGTCATCTGCCTTGCCTGTGCCCTTGGATCGTATGAGCAGGCCGTAATGTTGCCGGCTGCGTTGTTAGCAGTCGCAGTCACGATGCGCTCGAACCGATTCAAGGTTCGTTGGCTCTGGCAAGTCGCTTTCTGGAGTCTGTTGGTTGGCTACTTAGTGCTTCGAAAGGCAATCATTCCGGCTGGAGCATCCAGTTATCAGCTGCAGCAATTTCGGAATGGACCAGGCGTTCGCCTCGCTCTGTTTAGCTATTCCTTACCGTTCCTCAACGGCATCAACGGCTTCCTTGCCAACGCAGATTCAGGAATGCTCATGTTGGTAACCACCGGCCCGTATCTATTTTTCTTGGCCGCCGCTTCAAACCTAACTGCGTTTTACCAAGCCCGACGAAGGTGGGTTTTCGCTCTCGCTGGATACGGAATCTCGATTATCACGTTTCTGCCAATGGCTTGGGTAAAGCCGTTTGCGCACTACCATTACTGGCCACTTGCCATGAGATCGCTCTTCACGGGCACTCTCTTATGGGTTGCAGCCGAACTTCTTGTTACCGCGTGGTCGCCCCAATCTTTCCGAGCGCCGCAACGGCTATCTCCCGCACCTGGTTCGCTTCCTCGTCCGTAAAGGTCGAATCTAGCTTTCGAAGCTGAAGCGCAATTCCAAGGGCTCGCTTGCCTTCTGGAATGCCTTGGCCCGTAAATTCATCAAAGAGCCATTGATGTTCAAGAATCGATCCGACCGATTGAGCGATCGTCCTAGAGATGGTTTCATAAGAAACGGTCTTATCCGCAAGTACAGAAACGTCTCGACGCACTGCCGGGTGACGACTGACTGAACTCAATTTAAGACTCGCGTTTCGAGATTCATACGCTTCCCTTGCTAAGATCTCAAACGCCACCGTTTCGACCGGCAGACCGCAGTCATGGGCAATGTCCGGGTGGAGCTGCCCGATAACACCGATCTTGGTTCCTGACGCAACGATTGTTGCTTGGCGAGTGGGATGGAATCGTGCATCAAGAATCTCGGGAGGAGTTAACGAAATGGAGACGCCAACCGAAAGGGTGATCTCTTCGAGAGTGCCCTTCAGAGTAAAAAAGGATGCCGTACCGCTCGGCGTTAGGCTCCATCCTCCCGCTTCAATCGGTCCGCAGCTCAAGCCGCCAAGCCGAATCGTCTCCACGTACTTGCCTTTCTCGCCAGCAAAAACTCGACCAAGTTCAAAGACATGAATATCTTTCGCACCATTTCGACGGGCTGCATCGGCAAGCGAAGGTAGCAGTGAATTTCGAAGATAGGCCGTATCGGGCGAAGCCGGAGTACGCGGCCCAAGGCGCTCTTCGGAAACTTCATCGAGGGGATGAATGTCTCGGAGCGAATGGCTAATCGTTTGACTCAGACCGGATCGAAGACAAGCTTCTCTGAGCCAATCGGTCCACAACTCGAAACCTTGAGGGCCGCCCATCTTAGTTGTGCCTTCGAGGAGTTGTTCCGGAATAAGTTCGTACCCGTGAACACGCCCTAGTTCTTCAACTAAATCCTCTTCTCTAACGATGTCGGGACGCCAAGTCGGCGGCATGACCGTGAGAACATTTGCAGAATCGATTGAAGCCTTGAATCCCAGTCGACTGAGGTAATGCTCCGCCTGCTCGGCCGTGATTGGCATTCCAAGCAATTTCGATGCGCGATCCGTTCTCAATGTCAGCGAACTACGTTCGATTTTGCCTGGATAGTGATCGATGACAGCGGTTGACGTCACACCAGGATCTGCTTGCTTCACGAGATCAACGCATCGGATTAAGGCTGCCACGACTCCATCTGGGTCGACGCTTCTTTCAAATCGATAGGACGCTTCGGTGCTTAGTCCCAACTGCTTTCGAGTCTTTCGAACACTTGTATTGAGAAAATTAGCTGACTCAAGAAGGACTGTAGTAGTGGTTTCGGAAACCTCCGAATCTGCCCCACCCATGACACCGGCAACTCCAACCGGTCGCTCGGCGTCGCAAATCATCATCTGCCCCGCTTGCAAGTTGTGCTCGACGCCGTTTAGAGTCGTAATCGTCTCATTTGGTTGCGCTTCGCGAACAACAATGCGGCCACCGGCCAATTTCTCAAAATCGTAAGCGTGTAGAGGCTGCCCCAATTCCAACATGACGTAGTTGGTGATGTCCACCATCAGACTAATCGGACGCATGCCAGCACGTCGCAGGCTCTGTTGCATCCAGTCTTCAGAACTCTTCCGCGAAACATTTGTAAGCATCAAGCAAGCAAAACGCTTGCACGCCTCGGTTTGAATCGAGACCGAAGTTTGTGGGAGCTCCAACCCTGGGTTTAGACCACTAAATCGCTCGGCAGCGCGAACGTACAGTTCAGTGGGTTTGGCGGCAGAGTCTTTGGCGAGGACTTCCCGTGCGAGCCCAAAAATGGAGAGTCCGTCTCCTCGATTGCTCATGACCTTGATGTCAAGAACGGGATGGTCTTCAACTTCTTCGATACCTTCCAATTCGAAACCCGCCATGGTGAGCAAGTCCCCAACTTCTTCCGCAGAAAGGGAGGTATCAACAAAACCAAGCAACATCGAGTAAGGGAACTTCATTCGAACACTAATTGTATCCCGTGCAGCGTCTTGTAGACCGCTTGGAACAGTTTCAAATGATATTCGTCTAAGTCACAAAGACAAGAACTGCTATTGCAAATTGACAAACTAAACAAGCTAAGTCGGTGTTGAGGTTTAAAGCTACTCTGATACGTTAAATGCTAAATATATTCATCTATTGGATTAGCTTGTAGATTATAGACAATTCGTGTATTCTATTAAGAATCCCTTAAGTTGACCTGATAACATTTCAGTCTCCTTATAGATTTTATTCCCCTAGAAAACCTCTGATCCTTTCCCCGTCCCAAGGAGAAACTGTAATCCGTAATAAACCTCTATTCCGTCGAATAATGCCCTTCTTAGAAGCTTTCGGAGAAAGAAAGCCCATGCTGGATTGGTCTCGTGATCCCCGATGTGTCGTTAAATATGGCACCTTAGTCTCTAGAATTAACGACGGATGGGATCCGGAAGCTGCTCTTACTCAAGCGGTTGAAAGAAAAGAGCGTAAGTACAGCCGCCCTCCCATCATCGTGGATGCTTTTGGCGAATCAAAGCCCGTCACTGAATGGAAAGATGACCCGCGTGTCACCGTGGGGATGAACGTGTTCATTCGGAGAATCCAACATGGCTGGTCACCCGAGGCAGCCCTTACAACTCCGCTTTCGGCAAATCGAGGAAGAAAGGAACCGTCTGGACCGTTGTTCGAAGTATTTGGCGAGTCAAAAACAATTCGAGAGTGGGCTCAGGATGAACGATGCACGGTCTCAGAAATGACGCTGCGCAAGAATCTCCAGTCAGGTATTCCCCTCCAGGATGCATTCCAGTTCCGACGTCGACCAGGTCGAAGTCTGAGCGCTGGTAAAGAAGACATTGGTCGAGAAGTAGACGACATCAAGACTGTTCTAAAAATGATGTCGGATTCGGGTGAATTGTGGTTGTACGACACGGGAGGATCAAGACGCATTTCGTTGATCTACCAAGACATTCGCCACATCATCGCTGAAGAAGCCTTTGAAGAGATGCAGTCGCTGAATTACCTCTCGATGGTGTTTGAAACCGATACGATCAAGAACTTTGAGCTGAGCCCAGAAGGCACAGCTGCCGCCTCCTAGGCTCCATGAGATTACCGAGCAGCCTTTGGATACCACCAAAGGCTGTTGTCGGTAGGATTGACCACTAAAAATCCATCCTCAAGTAATGGCGAGCCAGCACCGTTTGCTCCGCTTGCCAGTAAGTTCCCCGCTCCAATCAGTTGCCGCACTGAGCTTAACTCGGGAGTGTCTATGGCTGTGCCTTCTATCATTGCTTTGACCGACCAAGGATCGGCGTGATGAATAGCAAATTTAACGGGTACACGCTCATTCAATTGCTTCCGACTTCCAGCCAAGCAAAAAGCCGACGAAATGAGTAAAAACGAGAGTCCGAAGGTGAGGCTTGCGCGCATACCAAGTAAACGCTTCAGTTACCCAACCGTTACTTGTAAATCTCGGCCTAACTTCGAGCAAAAATTCTCACTCTTGGGCCAAAATAGATTCGATGCCTCCTAAATTCCTGAGACACGAGACGAAATTCGCCATGTTTATGGCTTGGGTACTTGGGCCAGTCCTGTTGACATTGCTTGGGTTTTATCTCGGAACCATCTTTGGCAACCGAGAGCACAAGTTTGACCTTCAAGTTGCCGACATTCACAACGGTGCAACTTATGCGGTTGTTTTCTTTGCCGTCAGTATTGTCGTGGCCATCCTGGCAACGCTGATCGTTCCTTCGGTCGTTGAGAGAGACTATGCGACCCGAGAGGAAAAGTGGGCTCATAGCGGCGAACACCACTAATAATCGATCCAATAGGATTAGACAAGGTCGAGTGCATAAGTGCATTCGACCTTTTTTTGTGAACTTCCCGTCCATTTACCGTCTAAAGCTCAAGATCTGATGGCTTGATCCGGAAGGCTGCTCAGATAGAGACGGTGACAGCATGATCCAAGCAAGAGCAATTGCCTTCACAGACATTCACCAAGCCCATATGGTTGACGTTCAATTACCGGCTGTCGGCCCCGGCGAACTACTCGTTCGAACAGAGATTTCTACGGTCAGCCCAGGCACTGAACTTCGGTGTTTTGCGGGACTTCAGCCAGATTCGTTACCCTTCCCTTTTATTCCCGGTTATTCTCTTGTTGGAATCGTTCAAGCAGTCCACGATGGCTGCCCAATTGCAGTTGGTGAACGAGTCTTCGTTTCGGGAACGAAACGAGCTAGCATCAACCTGCAATGGGGAGGACACATCTCCAACGCAATCGCGGATGTGAATTCCGTGTACCGAGTCCCATTCGAATGTTCACCTAAGGCCGCCTCTTTTGCCAAGCTGGTCGCAATCGCGTTGCGGGGGTTGGTCGTTTGCCAGGCAAAGCCCAAAGACAAAGTAGTTGTTATCGGACTTGGACCGATTGGAATGCTTTCGGCTCGCTTGCACCAAGCAATGGGGGCCGAAGTTTTAGCCGTTGACGTCGAACCCATTCGGGTGCAACTCGCACAAAATTCTGGTTTGACGGCTTCAGCCGCCCACGATTCGATAGTGGAAACGGTGCGAACCCATTTTGGAGAACTTGCTGATGTCGTGGTCGACGCCACCGGCAACTCAGCCGTCTTACCATTTTCGATGGCGGCGGCAAAAACCCCCGATTGGGGAGACGGACGAATCGGACAGTCGAAACTTGTTATCCAGGGATCGTATCCTGAAACATTTACTTTGCCTTATCAGGAAGCGTTTCGAAAGGAACTGAACATCTTTCTGCCCCGAGACACAACTCCAGTTGAAATTGCTGAAGCAGTCAAAATGATAACCTCCGGATTTATAACGGTCGAGGATCTCATTTCTTGGTGCGGCCATGCTTCTGCAGCGCAGTCAGCATATGACTTACTCCGATCAAATCGCTCCTCAATGTCAGTATCATTTGATTGGAGAATTGATGGCTAACGACAACACGAAAATTAGCGTGAACTTAGGGCAGTTGATGGTTTCAATGCAGACCCACGACTATCTAGACAGTCACTACCTCGACATTACAACCGGGGACATTTTAGTCACCGTCGATGGCATCGTTGCCGGACAGGAAATGGATATAGACGACCTTCTCGATGAAGAACCCGATCGCTATCGACTGATTGAGCCTGTATCGTCTTCCGTTGCCTATCAAGTCATGGAAGATTTTGTCGATCATCTTCCTCACGGAGTTGCCCAAACCGTACTTCGGCACGCAATCGAAAAATCGAAGCCTTTCCGACAATTCAAGGACGCGCTCGCCGAACTTGGAGAGGTACGCGATCAATGGTCCGAGTTTGAATTAAAGGCCTATCAGCGTTTTGCCGAGAAATGGCTTAGCATAGAAGGAATTGAGGCAACGCTCTCCCTACAATCCAAAGTCGAATCTGAGGTTTGATCCGATATTGTCCTCCGTCTGCTACGCCTGCTAGTGCGTATTGACACCAATCTAAATGGGCTTCTAAGTTCAAATTGCCGCTTGTAAGGCGACGATACGAAACTTCCGTCGCCTTCTACTGACCGAGACGGAGGACAATTTCTTTATCGCTGCCGTTGTCTAAGTCGGGTCCAGGGTTCAAGTGCCCGTCCTAGTGCAATTTGAACGGCTCGTTGCTCACGGGGAGTTGCCGGACCACCACTCACGGTTGTCACCAACGGCGTTACCAACACGGAAAGAACAACCTTGAGCGCCTGTTCTTTCTCATCGCTTCTACCCTCGACACCCCGCTTCTGAAACGTCACCGATCGTGTCCGGTCGTCGTAAACATAAACGTCAACAGATGCCGTTGAGATCGTTTTGGGACCAGCACCGACCCAGATGCTCCTGGTGTGCCAGTTTGTGTTTCCAAAAATAATGATGTTTGCGTGTACCGCAGCTGCAAAGCGAGCTAGGTCCGACTTTATCGGCAAGCCTTTTCTAAGCGCCACTGCTGGCACAAGTGAATTGAACTTACGCTTGACCGCCTCATGCGGCAGAACCGTATATCCGCTGTGCTCCGCAATCTTCCTCACGGTTTCAAAGACCATCTCTCGCGATGTGACGTTTCCATCTTTGAAATCCCAGGGATAAACCGCGATCTTATTGGAGTATTGAGCAAAACAAATCGAACTTGCCAATCCTAGAAACGATGCTGCCAGAGTCAAAGTAATTTTCTTCATAGCTTTCTTTACCGTCCACTTCCACGATCAAGATACAACAAGATTTTACGCTTCAAAGCTCTTAGATTGTTTCAGCCCAATCGTTTACATGTTCGAAAGCCCCATATGTTCTGGACCTAAATGGAATGAGACTGGAGTGGGCCAGAAGCTGACATACACCAAAGAAAAGGGACCCCATTTCGAGGTCCCTTCTAAATACAATCTACCGATACTTATCGTGTAGGAACATTGCTTGCCTCAGTCTTTCCAGCTTTAGCTTTTATATCGTCGCCCGGCATCGCAACAGCCGGACCGCCCATCTTGGCTTTCATCATCGCCTTAGTCTCAGGCGTGATATTGGGCATCGCATCGATTGCGGCTTGCCGCTTCGCATCAGCCGCAGCGCCCTCTGCCGCCGTTGGGTTACGATTCTCTTCCCCACTGCATCCAACAACTAAAAGAGCGACACTCGCCATCATGACGAGACCGCAACACGTGAGGTTAAGTGGCCACTCAACAGATACCAATTTCATCGTTTTCTCCAATCCTCTGAACGAATTTATCAAGTTAGGTTCGCCTAACAGTCTTGTGGGGACGGAGGAGAGCAACTCTCCACCGTCCCCCAAGAAACTCAACGAGCCCTTTGGTTTGCCCTTAGAATGGCTCTTGTGGGTAGTACCAGCCATAAGTCCAGCTGTTGCTGGTAATGCCTGACCGTTGAACATAAATGTTCTTAAACCACTTCAATCCGCCTTTTGTGACCGACTTCACGTGCCCATCGCTGTAGGCAAAATTCGCATTACCGTTGTAGCGATATCGAGGGTGGGCTGCGCACTCCCATTTTCCATCAGATGCACTGTTGCAATCCGTGTCAAACCAAGGAGTATACAGAGCCCATGATGGGTCCTGAGACCGGTCACCATCTCGATTGACAGTCGCAGCATTGCCTGGCGTTGTTGCGATCGAATCGATGTACTGGAACTGCCAATCCACGAACCAAGGGTATTGCCACCCAGCCGCTGACGAGTTTAGTCCTTTCTCAGCCATGATGATCTTGTCGGCAGGTTGATCGACTTCGGACGAAGTCATGGAAGGCAGAACCTGTCCGTTACCATCAAACCAGGATTCGCCGCCGTTATAGTTGGCTGAGCAGATCAGTCGATTGACTCCGAAGTAGTAACCTTCCTTTGAAACGTCGGTCTGGCTGACCTGGGGACCAGCCGGATCCTTGAAGATTCCGTCTTTTCCGGTGGAGACTTTATTGCCTGAAACAGGATCGGTAAGTTGGTCGCCATTCTTCACGTAAGGGAAAATGTTCGTCGTCCAAGTGATATGGGGCGTTGCAGATGACCAACCGTCCCCGTATTCGGACATTGGGAACATGTCGTCTGAATCTCCCGAATACATTAGCAAGCCAAGATTTGCCTGCTTCATGTTGCTCAGACATTGCGTCTTCTTCGCGGCCATTTTAGCTTGGGCAAATACAGGGAAAAGGATCGCCGCCAAAATAGCGATGATCGCGATAACAACAAGTAGCTCGATGAGCGTGAAAGCTTTACGGTTCATTTGATTCCTCAGCATTGAGATAGATTGCAGTCGATCCCCGCACATCAAAAGTGCAAGGGAATATCTTCGAAAATTGGCCAGAATCCCGGCCCGAGATTAAATCGAGTAACGCTTGAGTAGCAAAGGCAGCCATCTCTCGAATGGGCTGCCGTACCGCGGTCAAGCGCGGCGTAGTTGTTTCGCAGTAGAGGGTTGAGTCAAATCCAACGACGCTCATTTGAGCTGGCACTTCTATGCCTGACTCCGAAAGCCTTTGTAACAATCGATCGGCAACGCTCTCCGTCCAGCCGACCGCGGCAGTGCAGTTATTCGCCTGAAGGTAAGCAGGAACACTGTCTAAAAACCACTGAGATTCTGTGACGAAAGGCGTGCCACCTCTCTTCTTAATCGCCGCTTCGTAGCCTCCGAGCCGCGCAATGCAGTCAGGAGTGTTTCGCTCTTCCCATTCGTGAACGAAAGCAATGTTTCGATGTCCGAGGTCCCACAAGTGAGCGACCGCTAACTCCATTCCACCTTCATTGTCACAATTCACGTAAACCACATCTGAACCTGGCTCAGGTGCGGCTGCATTGAGTGCTACGATCGGTATGGGGGTTTTGCGAATGAGGTTGATGGTCTCTTCGTCGCGGGCCAACTTGCACCAGATCACCCCGTCCATTTGGCCATCGCCTAGCGACCCAATCACATTATCGTGGTCCACCTCAGCCAGAACACTCAGGCGATATCCATTTTTGAAAAGTACGGAGGATACGCCGTCCAGCAAGTAGGTGATATAAAGCGGTCCGTCACTTAGGCCCTTGAGGTTCTCAAATAAAACTCCGATGGTATGCGACTTACTCATGCGAAGGTTGCGGGCAACCGCATTCACGCGGTAGTTCATTCGCTCAGCAACTGCACGGATCTGCTCGGCGCGAACTTCACTGACACGCACACTGCTTCCGCCGCCATGTAGGACACGAGAAACCGCCGCTGTTGATACATTGGCGGCCTCCGCAACATCTTTTAATGTTACGGGTCGGCTCGGGCGCTCTAGTTTTGACTTATCTACTGCCATGTGCGGTTGAACTTCTCTGTTCGCTTGCGTCGAGTGACCACTACTTAGTGAAACACTATTCGATTAATCCTTAGGTTTAAGGATTAATCATCAATGATTATACGATCAATCAAGCGAAATCGTAAGGCAAATATTGACGAATTTTTATTCGAATTCGGAAGTAATGCGTTCCTCGGAGGCAAATTCAAGCCGGTGTCCGAGGAATAAAAGCGAAAAATATGCCCTTATGACCTGATCTGATCGGTAACGAGTCGGCATAAAACTGTCATAGCAATTCAACTTCTTCTAGCTAAGGGCTCCAATAAGTTGGCTCAGATCTCGTTAGCCGTGTTGGCATATGAATATTGCTACGCAATGCTTGGCCACGAAACTACCGGGTATGTAATACCGCATCAACACTTCCTGAACGAATCACAAAGCGCGGCACGAGAGTCGAAGCCGCACTGCCGCGCGCACAAAAACAGAGAGGATCACCCATCAAGGTGATCCTCTCTAATTGTTATGTTTCCTGACTAGGCGTTGATCTGGATGACGTCTGCACTGAGTACAAACGGAGCCGTAGTCAAGCGAGGAGGAACAATCGCTCGTAGGATGGCTTTTACTGAATTGCCAGGACCTACGAATCGAGTGGCTGCAAGGGTCGGGCTTCCCGTCAGACCTGCTTGGGCTGTGCTGAAGTTAGCTGCGTTTACCATGACCCACGTCCTACCGACGAAATCATAGAGGTACAGCTGACCAGTCACGCCTGCCATCGCTGAACCAGACGCTGTTGCGGTGATGGAGCTAATGGCACTATTCGCAAGAACGAAGTCGGCTTCGATTGAGACCGTTTGGCCAGCGGGAGTCAGAACGGACTTCGCTTTGTAAACTTTACTGTCTGCGATGGCGATATCGGTAACCGCACCGCTAACATAAGTGCCTTGATAGACCGAGACTGAAGATGCAGCCAACGGAGGTCCGACTGTAATAGTTACTGGCTTAGAAGCAAGTCCATTGCAGACAACTTCGATGATGCTCTTTCCAGTCTCGATTGACTTTGGAACTTGGAAGTTCGTCGAAACAACCTTTGAGCCAGTTTGAACGGCGTAAGTGCTTGGATTGAACGCTCGGCAATAGACAACCGTGCCGGACTTGGCATTGGTGATCCTAACCTGAGCATAGTTCGTGTAGTTCTGTTGGTCGTCTCCGTAAGCAGAAGCACCGGACATACCATTGAACTGCAAACCTGAGATAGCGTAAGAGGAACCAGGTACAACCGTCGAAGGCGATGCCGTGATTGATGGGTACCAAGATGGATCTGGGGTTCCCTTCGAAGTGTACAGGTACATGCTTGGGCTCTGATTCGTGTAGAGCAATTCACCTGTAGGCAACGTCAAGAAGTTACCGGTGAAGGAAGTGTCACCTGATGAAGTCGGAAGTCCGACAACCTGATTCAACTTCGTTCCATCCCACTCGAAGAAGACAACTCCGCTCTGCGCGAAGCCAGGGCTGGTTGCACAAATGACGTTACCGCTCGGCAGAAGACAGGCAGGAGCGTCTGCGCAGTCCAACTGACCAGCAGTTATAGATGGGAAGTCAGGTGCGGCTGACCAAGTGCCTGTCTTGGTGTTGTAAACCGAGTTGTGCTGAGAACCACCGAAGCAGATAACCGTTCCATCTGGTCGCAAAACCATTGGACCGATTTCTTCGGTCTTGTCTTGAACGAGGTTATTGATCGTGCTTCCACCCGCTCCCCACTGGAGCGTGGTCGAATTGAAAATTTCTGAGTTTGGCGTCTTCACTGCGTCGACAGTCAAAACATTGCCGTTTGGCAACAATACCAATCCTTCTTCATCATTACCGTCGGCTTTACCGTTCGTAAAGGGCTGACCAAATGTGCTGGTTGCAGGATCGAAAATGACGCACTGATTAGATAGCGGATCCGCAATCAAAAGCTTGCCCTGCGGCAACATGATGCTGCCGGTGTCTCCCATCTGAGTCCATGCGGCGGGCGCGGTTAGCTGGGACCAAGTATCTCGCACCGGATCGTACATGTAACCGAGGTTCTGCCAATTGTTGTTGCCGAAGTTATACTCGCCGCCCATCGTGAAGACACGACCATCGGGGAGTACAGAAGATGCGTAGTAGAGAGGTCCGTAGCCAGGAGTCTTTGCTAATTGCTTCCAGGTTCCGTTTGAATAGCTTCCCTTCTTGTCGGGGGTTAATTTCCACCAAACGTCGTTGTCTCCGTCTTGAACCATAACGGTGCCGTCAGTGAGAAGGGTCGGGTTGTACGCCGAGATGCTTGGCGTATTGTTGAGCGGGGTCCACGTTTGAGAAAACGCTGCCGCAGACATCAAGGTGAGACATGAGACTATCAGTCCGGCACTTATATTACGATTCAATTACGATCCTCCATAAACACTTGGCACAATTTATAATTTCGAGGGAAAGACGGGAGCAACCTAAAATGGTCGAGCCATATAATACGATAATTCACTCTATGCGGGTGTTAGAATTCCTTCAAGACGATCGCCCAGCAAAACTACTGGCAACATACTCGTGCCATAAAGGGCCCTAACATCACAGATTAACGACTCAAATTACTGAAAATTCGTTCGCCGCATTAGTTTCATTGAGAAGCTTCGACGACAAGTTTTACAAATCTTCCGTGAGATGGAGAAATAATGTCACCGGGATAGAGTTTGCGACCCCGTCGAATCTCCACTTCGTCGTTTACCAAGACCACGCCCGTGCTCAAGACATCCCTTACATGAGCACCTGATTCGACGAGCCCCAGCGCTTTAATTAGCTGCCCGAGCGTAATCATTTCACTCCACAGGAAGAATAATTCGGTGCTGTGATCGTATGTGCTCATTGGCGAAAATTCCAGATATATTCATTTTGACTAACTTGGAGGGCGATACATTCAAATCAACACTTGTCGAAGCACCGCCTGATTTTATAGACGCAGACACAAAAACTGTCCTCCTAACGTGTGCCCATATGTGGGTGACTCGTAAGTTCGAAAATTGGACCGTACACTCAATGCGCAGAGATGGCAGTTTGAGAATAGATAAAGGATCGATGGTTTGTTTCTGAAATGCCGGTTCACCAAATAGAGTTGATTCCGTTCAGAATAAAGACCCCGTAACTACTTGGATCGAAATTGACAGATTCACACCGGTTTATATACAACGAGGGCTACGAATGGCTCACAAACTCCGATGCGGTCGAAACGTTTGTTAGCCGTCTCACGTCGCCGATTGGTACGTCATCCGATATAACCTTTGATCAAGCAATGCAGGCTCTGATAGCTGCTCAAGAATCAAAAAATGAGATTGCAGAGGCCGTATTACGACGCGGTTTGTGCGAATGGCTCCGGGAGTCGGGAAAGCTCATCGAAGCCATTGATTACGGTCAAATTGCCCTCGAAATCTTTGACAAGCATTCAGCCTTTGTAGAAAAGACGCGCGTACTTCTCAGTCTTGCCGGGTGCCGGATTCACATTGGAGACCAAGCGGGGGCATTCGCGCACCTTGCGGAAGCAGAAAGTATTGCTCGAACCTATGGTCCAAGATCCCAACTCGCCCAAGTCTTAGTTTCCATGGGCGCCTACTATGGGAGAGTTAAGGCGGCAGAAAAATCCCTCGAATACTCGCTCCTGGTGGAAGAAGAATTTTCTGACACCCTCCAGACTGCAAAGCGAATCAACATCCTCAACAATATCGGCGGTAGCTTAAACGACCTACAGCGCTTTGACGAAGCTCTGCCATACATTGAAAAAGGTCTCCAGTTAGTTGACCAAATTGACGACCTGCTACCAAAAGCTTTTCTCCTCGGAAACAAAGCTGTCGTTTTGAGCCGGGCAAAGAAAATTCAAGAGATAACGGACATCATCGGTCAAGTTGAATCTATCTCTCAGCGCACAGGAAAACCATTTGTGTACGTAGCTCTCATGGAAGAGTTGGGAGTTTCCTATCTGAGTACGGGCTACTTAGATGACGCAATCGAATGCTTGATTCAAGGCAAGCGATTGGCTGAGCAATATTCGTTTCGAACTCAATTACGCAATTCCAGCAAGCATCTCGCTCGCGCCTATGAGCTGTCTGGCGAACCCCAAAAGGCCCTCAAAGAGTTACATGATGCTTTGGAAATCGCGGAAGAATCGTTGAATCACGATGTCGATGTCGCGATTAAGAATGCTCTTTTACGACAGGATGCCGATTTCGCAAAACGCCAATCTGAGTTGATGCGAGTTGCAAAGGAAGAGGCAGAAAGTGCCAGCCGAGCAAAGACAGAGTTTCTTGCCAACATAAGCCATGAAATCAGGACTCCTCTAAACGGTGTTCTTGGTATGACTTCACTTCTGTTAGACACCAACCTCTTGCCGGACCAACGGGAATATGCGAACTTGATTCGGGTGTCAGGAGATGCCCTACTTGGCGTAATCGGCAATGTGCTCGATATTTCAAAAATCGAAGCTGGCAAGTTAAGCTTCGAGAGCAAAGAACTCGATTTTATTGAACTCTGTGACGATGTAATTTCAGCCCTGGCAGTTCGTGCTCATGAAAAAGATGTCGAACTTTCAGTTGTAGCGCCTCCCAACTTCCCTGCGATGGTGAAAGGAGACGGCAACCGCATTCGACAAATTCTCATCAACTTGATCGGTAATGCGACGAAATTTACGGAAGCCGGGGAAATTTCAGTCGAGCTTTCCTCAACTCAAGAAGCAGAAGACAAAATTCGGATTAATGTCCAAGTTACCGACACCGGAATAGGCATCCCTGAGCACCAACTTCAATCAATTTTCGAAAGCTTTACTCAAGCAGATGGTTCGACAAGTAGGCGATTTGGAGGATCAGGCTTAGGTTTAGCGATTAGCAAGAAGCTTGTTGAGATGATGGGTGGCACCATCGGTGTCACGAGTAAGGAGAACATTGGAAGTACATTTTGGTTTGAGATCCTCCTCGAAAAAGGTGTAAAACGATCGCGACACGTGTGGTTCCGAGATGCGTCCGATAAGCAGGTGGCGATTGTCAGTTCCCGCCCTCGGACCATCGAAGTGCTTAGAAATGGACTCGATGGCATCGGAATTCAATTCGAGACATATCATGAAGTTGGCGAACTCAAAAAAGTTCCCGATTTGATCATTCTTGATCTTGCCACCCAAGAGTCAGAGTGGATTGAAACTATCCATCAAACCCGAGCACGGCTTGATAAATCTGATCTTCCGTTTATTGCTCTCACCATGATTGGCAGTAAGTACACGGAGCTATCGGGCAACGTTGCTCCCCACGTAACGCTTATGCTCAAACCCGTTCGCCGACGGAATCTCAGGTTGGCGGTTGGAGAGTTGCTCAACTTAAAATCCGTTCACTCCGGCCCCGAGCGGCGCAGCGAAAAACCATCTTTCCATCAACTCCGGGTCCTTGTGGCTGAGGACAATCTCGTCAATCAATTAGTGGCCGAAGCTTTATTAAAAGGTTTGGACTGCGAAGTAACGGTAGCCAATAATGGAGTAGAAGCCGTCGAAAAATTTAGAGATGAAATATACGATTTCGTCTTTATGGACTGCCAAATGCCAGTAATGGATGGATACCAAGCAACTATCAAGATGAGGCGGATGGAAGCTCTATCCAAACGTCGAATTCCAATCGTCGCGATGACAGCAAATGCTTCGGAAGCTGATCGTGATGCTTGCATCGCTTGCGGGATGGATGATTTCCTTCCAAAGCCAATTTCGGAAACCGACCTTATCGAATCTTTGCGGCGCAACCTTATGATTGGAACACTCATGAGATCGCGCATTCGATAGAACGCCGGTGGACGCACTTATACAGCAAGTTCAACCGTCCATCATAGGTGCTTCTTCCAGCCCTCGCATTAGTGTTTAGCTTGAATTCTCCGAGCGTCACGCTCACTTTGCCCGCTACATCTGTTCCAAGAGTTTTTGAGAATCTCTCGCGAGTAACGGGCTCGAGAATTGTTGCGAGTGAAATATTTCGAGACGAAGTTTTGGTTATCCATTTGGTGGATGCGCCTTTGGATGAAACGCTGACACATATCGCCAAGGTATTGGTCGGCAAATGGACGATCGCGAAAGACGGAGCCAGGATGTTAGTTGCAGATACAGTCGCGAGCCGCAACCAGAAAGCCAAAGCTGACGCCGAGCAAAGGAAAATACTTTCCAACGCACTCGACCGGTTACAAAAAAGTGTCGGAGCACAGCCTTCGGAACTGGATCAGAAGGCGATCTTTGACTACCGGCAAAAGCTTCATGCTGCACAATCTCGTCAAGAAGCAGCCGAAGTAAATCACGATTATCGAGCGGCATCGCTTACATCTGAAGTATTGAAGATGTCACCTGGTAGTCGCGCAGTTTCTCGCTTGGTTCTGAGTTTAGGTTTTAACGCGCTCAACGAAATGGTCAACGATCAAGTTTTGGTTTGGAGCGAAAATCCAACTTCCGTTCAGCGAGCGATGCCAGAAAGCAGTAGTTCTATTCTGGCCCGGTATCGAAGGGAATTAGGACTGCTGAATCCAAATCTGGACTCTCATAGAGTCAAATTGCAGGTCACAAAATGGGAAGTTACAAATTGCTTCAATGTGGAACTGATCAATCAGGACTCATCGGGGAAAATCGTCGACCGAGCCGGATTATCGTTGAGAGATGACATTGCAGAGAAGCGTTATGCAAGTAGCACTTGGCAACAGGCTAAACCTAATCTGGGCGAGGCAAAACTTCAAGTTGAAACCGATAACTTGGAAGTTCGAGTCGCGCTTACTCCGATCTCAAAAAACCCTCACCACGAAGACTTTCTACAAAAGTGGAAGTCAAAGCTCTTAGACCCGGTTCTCTTTGAACCGATTCAAAACCACACTTGTGCGAATCTCCTCGCATTAGCCAAAACTCTCCACAAGAACCTTATCGGCACAGCGACCGATCTGTTGGACATCGATTACTGGGAAGACGACATGCTACCTCCAAGCCAATTCTTACGAAAGCATGGCGAAACAATTGATCAGGCCCATAGTGGATGGCTCGTCGTCAAAAACAATCAGGCTTGGGAACGAGTATCTCGAACCCAAGGGCGCAATTTAATTAATAGCGCGATCATTCAAGGAGGTCTGAGTCTAGACGATGCGGCTCAGTGGACTGCCATAAATCCGAGTCGGTATCCCTTCCTAAACTGGGTGGGGGACTATCTTCGGGCAATGTTGACAGGCGGTGGACCATATAGCCCGCTTGCACTTCTTCTCAACGAGCAGCCACTTCGGTTATGGAGCAGCCTTGGCCCCGGAACGCGCTCAGTGTTAAGGCAATTTGGGACTGTTCCGCTTTCAAACCTTAATCCCGAAGCTCGTCAGCAAGTCTCAGAAAATGTGTATTGGTTCGGCGGTCTCGACGGTGAGGACATCGATCCAACCGACAAACTGCCAAACGGCGTACACGAAGGCACATTGACCCTAACCACCCATGAGATACCAGTAATATTAGGATGGTCTTCGAGAGAGGGACAAAACCACATCAAGATGCCGATTGATGCGTCGCACTTCGGACATGCTCTTTCAAAAGGCAGCACGTATTGGGAATTCCCTCCAGAATACTACCGATCTTGGGACCGGTTTTTAGTGGGAGTTAATCGCGCTTATGAGCTACATTTCCTGTTCCAACGGGGATCGATTCCCATGACAATCAAGTTATCTGAAACGTTCTTCGACCCCAAAAAACAACCTATAAGCCGCCTGCCAGATGAAATTCAAGCCCAGGTCGATTCCGCTCGCGCGGAAGCAGATTCAGAGAAGAAGCCCATTCAAGGTAAGGTTGTGGTCCCACCAACTTAAGGTTGTGCGGATTGATTCCAAGTTCGAAGAAGCTCGATTTCGCGCTCAGCTTTTAGTCCGGCTCTCCATGAGTGATCCGCTGATCGAGTCTTTGCATAGGCTAACGTGTCCTTCGTTGTCATTTCGAGAGATCGAATGGTCAGCCCAGTCGCAAGCGCTCGATCAATTGAAGCTCGCATCATCGATTTTTCGCTGACGTCCCCCCCGAGATAAAGCGGCAAATCCATCCATGCGCCTACGCCATTTTTCGCGAGAAATTCATGAGAAACAGGAACGCAAACGGCATTTGGGTTTACAGCATCCCGAATCATTTCTAGTGCGTGGTTCAACATGTAAGCTTCTTCTGGCGCAGCTAGGTTGAACGTTCCGCCAACTTTGTTGGTTACTGAACGTACGATCCATGCAGCAAGATCTCGCACATCAATTACTTGAAGGGGTTGATCAACCGCATCTGGGACGAGCACTTCCCCACCCCGATCGAACCGGACCGGCCAGTATGTAAACCTATCAGAAGCATCATCCGGGCCAACGATCAAACCAGGTCGAACAATCAAAGCCCGATTTTTAAATCCGTTTGTTACTTCCTGCTCGCAGAGCGCTTTTAAGGGGCCATAGGTTTCCCCGGTCACTTGCTCAACGGTGGGATCCTCCATCGTCAGAACAGGGTCCCCTTCTTCAACCTTTGGCTTGTCCGAAGTCTTGTAAACCGATACGGAAGATACAAACGTGTAATGATCGACCGAGGCCGATAATGCCTCGACTGAGGCTTTCACAACCCGAGGGACATAACCGCAAGTGTCGATCACCGCATCCCATCGACGACCCTGCAGCCGATCAAGTTCGCCGTCGCGATTTCCATGAATCTGTTCGATATCTGGGAAAGTTGCAGGTCGGCTCGTTCCACGGTTGAACAGCGTAACTTCATGTCCTTGTGCCAGAGCGGCTAGCACAACATGCTTGCCAACGAAAACGGTCCCACCTAAGATTAGTAACTTCACCCAATTGCTCCTTTAGCGCCTTTCCGATCGATCATCCAACTTCGTACGTACTACGCGAATTCCTCCGAATTTGCACCCTGAGAAATGTGTACGATCACGATGCTCCACGCCGCTTCTGCAAGCTGAGCGGTTAGGAATTGAAGATTAACTGGCAGACAGTAGATCGCTGAGACGACCGGGATCCATATCATCCAGTTAGGCAGAAGCACCTTGATGTATCGGTCCCAATATCCTCCACCAGAAAATGCTTCGCACATTTTTGTCCATGAAAATCCAACGTCCTTCCAGGTAAAGGCGACAACGGTGGTGGATACGGCGATAAGGGGACAAAACACTCCCATATCTGAGGCTGTCTTCTTCAGAATCGTGAGCGGCTCATGTCCCATTCCGTAAATGCGTCCAAAGAACGTATAGAGAATGTCAACCGAAAAACCCATGAAAGCGAAGTAGAGAGATACGCATGCCACCTCTTGCCAAGTTTGCTTTTTCGATCCATTGCCTGTAACCCACTTCACGAATTCAGGAATAATCCCTCCCGCGAAGGCACCTGCTAGTGCGGCAAATGGCAGTCCGCCCTTTGCCTTGAAATCGGCGAGTTCAGAACACCAAGATTGCAACCCTCGAGATTGGTAATAGATTGCTACCAGCGCGACTGCCCCAAGTTGGATGAGGAGCATCGGTTTCCAGTTTGCAAATACGGCACGGACCGCTGGCTTTACATGTTCTACTAAGGTCATTAGAAACTAGGCGAAGCAAGAGTCTATCTCACTTCGCCTACGTCTTAGCTTTCTTACTCGGTTTTCAAAAAATCAACGTTTAGAATTTGACGATAACTTTTTTGGCCGACATGAGCTTGACTGGCCCCATCATTCCCGACTCGAGCAATGGAGAATCCTTGCCCCAGAAGTGCCAGGTTGCAAACGCAACTCGTCCTGTCTTGGGCCTAGGCTGACCATTCAGTAACCATGAGGGCCATTTCGCTAAGTGACCATCTTGCCACTCGACATCGGCAGGCAACTGTTCGTCACCGATCAATCGATTGACCCAAAGGTTGGTTACCTTAACTTCCAGATGGTTGACACCTGCACGAATGAATTTCGTGACATCGAGAGCAAATGGTGGCTTCCAAAGCACCGCGACTTCTTTTCCGTTGAGGACAACCGTCGCAAAATTCTTAACGTGACCAAGATCCAAACGGATGGCATGGCCCTCGGAAACAAACGATGCGGGGACGGTAAACGACTTGGCATAGGTTGCTGATCCTGAGAAGTACTTGATGCCAGAGTCGGCATTCGCCGTCCAAGAAGCAAGCTTGTCGAACGTAGTCGAAGCAGGAGCACCCAAGTGCGGAGGGAAAGTCACCTTCCACTGTCGGCTCAAATCGATCGCAGTGGGAGTTTGTCGAATATCAAGGGAATGCCTCACACCAGACGTGTCATCGAACAAGAACGAGGCTGGCTTCCAAGCTGTCAAATCGAAGCTCGATAAGGTTCTCTTAACGAGGTCAAATGCAGTTGCTTCCGGCTTTGGATGCTCCGAATGGATAAGGTCCAGCGAACCATTTTCTGCGGCTGTTCCAACCATCTTCTTTCCACCGAGCCGATATTCCACGACGAGGTGCTTCACCACGTTGACAACTGGGTCCCCGTACACACTATTTGAAGAAGGAATCTCACGCTGACCTTCCCGTACCATTTCTTTTACTTTGTCCGTTACGTCCACTCCACGTCCGTCCAAGGTTTCGTATCGTGCCTTGTCGATAATCAGAATAGGAACACGAGGCGCGCTTCGAATAGCTTGCACAGGTCCGAAAAACGTCAGATGCTTAGATTTGACGGCCTTTCGAAACACCACAAAAACAGATTCGGAAGGCGCAAACCGAAGTTGAACAACAGACTGGCCATTCCTTGTTGAATATGCGGGAGCATCTTCAATCTGCCCCGACTCAGGATGCCAAAGTTCAGGGACGCGGTCTCCCGAACGGAAGGTACAAGTCGCTAGTGTGTTCCTCTGATTTTGGTTTGAAACGAAGTACACATCCGTTCCTTGAACCTTTCGATGGATGTAAACCAGCTTCGTCCCGTAATCGTGAGGAGCAAATTCAAAATCGGGTTTTACATTCAAACCCTTTAAAACATCACCAAGTGGCTTGCCCGAAACCACTCTTCCTTTTCCATAAATATGGACCAGCGGATCCGACTCCTTACCCGGTCCCCAGACCTGATCAGCGATAACAGAGATTTGATTATCGCAAGACGGATAACCTTGAAGACTTGGGGATTTCGAGGGCTTGGGCGCGACCACCGTCGCGCCAGCTTTCACGAGTTCTCTTACCTTGGCCGCCACCGCGGGAGTCATAAACTTCGATTCAGGCAAGACCAGAACCGCGTAAGACATGCCGCTTGGGAGTTGAATTCTCCCATCCTTGACCGTCATCGATTTAAAGGTTTTCAGATCACAACCGTCGTAGTCGAAACCAGCAGGAAGCTTTGGAGAAAGGGCTGGGCCGTAACGCAGGTCGTTCGGTGCATCTTCGCCATAGAAGTAGCACGCATCCGCCACAAAGCGACCCGATTGAAGCAGATACTGACATCTCTGGATGTACTTCATCCAAGTTGCCGCTTCTGTCCACCAGGTTTGAGTTCGCTCAAGATGAGTCCCCCAGGGCCCCATGGTCATACCCGGTTTTAGGTTCGTCCAAGGTTGCATTGCATACCGATGGAAGATGTAACGGTTGATGCCCAGGCTGAACGCCATGTCGCCGAGTGCTTTCAAGTCGTAAGGTTCTTCAAGCCATCGCCCTCGAACGTCGTCGCCCGTAAATGATTCCGCTCCAATGACTGGCCGACCGTACACGTGACCGGTCGAAGCTGCTAGTTTCGCAGTCTCGAGAGTTCCTCCGCCGAGCCAGAACTCGCCCATCGGGATATCTGCGGTCCCTCCCGCCTGAATGTTGTCAAAACCGCCGTTGCCATAAGGCTCCGTCGAAAAGAGCAAACCGTTCTTATGGCAAAGTTCGGCCATATGACCGAAGTAGTTATCGGCATAGAGATCCGCGATCGTTCTCCTCAGATCCCACAGAAATCTCTCGCTCTTTTCTCGACTATCAATCGTGCAACCCGTAATGACCGGCAGAAATGGCAGTGGATCATATCCTCTGCGATGCAAGAACTCTTCACGGAATTTAGGGCTCCAATTCTGATCACCCACTTCGTAGCTGTCGATCAATACATTATTTAAAACTTTGCCCGAGAGTTTTCCGGAGTCAGCGACCACTTTGGCCATCAGGCCCGCCCAGTGGGTGTCCAAAGCTTCCTTACTCAGCTTGTCAACCTCAAGTCCATCTCCTTCTGGCGGAGCAGGGTGGTTATGAACACCCGTTGGCACGTGACCGACCCGCAAGATCGTCCAAGCTCCTTCTGGTACGTCCCAAGTGAGCCTTCCGGAGGAATCAAGATGCTTCGTCAGCGTAATTAATTCAGATGAGGGGATCGCCATTCCACTAGCTGTGGGAGAAGTATCGATGGTCAAGCCATCTCCCCGATTCACGCCTGTCTTGTCTAGGAAACGGTCAGTTTTGGCTCCCTGCGTGTCACCCTCGGACGGTGTTCGATAGGCATAGACGGCAATATCTTTGTGATAGTTAACGACCGAATCAACCTGAGGCGCCTTAATCGGAGGCAACGTCTCGGAGTAATGCTGGGGTCCGTTGACATTCACTCGGTACCACGCGATGACTTGCATGGCATATTCCGGCTTGATCCAAGGTCCACCACTGCTCGACCAACCCGCACCATTGTGAATACAAAGTTCGAGACCGAGCCGGGCGGCCTCTTTGACTGCATATGCGGTCATTTCTCGCCAAAGTGGGCCGACATATTTTGCTGGTCCAGCCGGCACCCCTTGATCGACGGTAAACATTTGGGCACCACCGATCCCCACTTGCTTCATCGCTTCCAAGTCAGCGGTAATTCCGGCCTTGGTAACGTTGCCATTTAGCCAGTGCCACCACGTATGAGGTCGCGCAGATAAAGGCGGAGTTGCAAACCCAAGTGCAAGTGGATCTTGGGATGGAGAGGAGGCGGTAGCGAGAAGGATCAAGGCAGTTAGCATAATGCGCACCAAATCGTGAGAATGAATTGACTATAGCCGCTCCGAATAAACTCGAACAACCGCAAATAGAGTCGATGGCAACACCTACCGTCTAAAATAGGATATGAGTCGACCAAAAGCAGACGTGACGCCTGCGGATAGAATTGGGTTCTGGAAAAAGTTATGGGGCACTCCCCAGCGAATGACTCAAGATGCGACGGACTTAGCATTTGAAGAATTTCAGGATGAATTCGTACCGCGGCATATGCATAAGGCGTTTTTGAAAACGTTTGGCGCGCCAAAAGCAAAGTTTAACAACCGTTTCTTCTCCGACGATGCCGTATATCAAAACTGGAATACGCGCCTTGAGCAACTCGCACCAGGAGAGCAAGGTAAAGCTGAAGTCATTGTGATTTACGGTTCGACTGAACGCCTAGAAGCACATTTACTCCATGGCGAGCTAAGAAGGAGTTTGCGCGACGTGATCATGGATGACTGGCATCCTGCCTGTGCAATCATTCGAACTAGCCGGGCTACCCTCTATCTGTTTGTAGAGTCAAAAATGAGAGGTTGCCTGATTAAAACTGTCAAGCACCAACGTGATGCCGAGCCCACCGAAGAACCTGACGACATCGAGTAATTCAACTGGGCTCAATTGTTAAGAACGTTGAAGATATCTTCCTCATTCAAGAAACCTTCTTAGGGTCTTTTAAGACGGGGACCCTATTTGATAAGCCAAAATCGCAACGGCATGCAATTTCGACTTTATCGTGCATACGCTCTTCCCGCACTTCTACTTCTGGCGATCGGATGTGGTCCTAAAGCGGCCCCGGCTGGAGAAGGAGACGACAAATCAGAAGGAGCAGCCGTTGCAGTAGAAACATCCCCGGTTTCGGTCCGGTTGATGCGATCAACAATTCAGGCGCAGGGAATCTTTGTTGCACCGCAAGGTGGCTCGGTAAAGGTCGGAGCCGTTTCCGCGGGCCGAATCGCAAAAATTCTCGTCGTTGAAGGCGATCAGGTGCAGCCTAATCAACTCGTCGCAGTGCTCGATAACAAGATTTCAAGCGCCCAAGCTCAAAGCGCAGCAGCAGCGTTATCGATGGCTGAATCCACCGCAAAACAGTCTGTTCTCAATGCGAAGTCAAGTGAACTTGAGCAGGCTTCAAACTTAAAAATTGCCTTACTAGCCCAACGATCTGCGAAAGCCGAGCGGGAAGCAAATATCCGACTGGCAACACTTAATTTAGCCTCCGCCCAAGTTGCATTGACTCGCGCAACCGCCGGAAATCGACGACAAGAGGTTGCCCAAGCCGAACAAGCCGTTCGACAGGCTCAAGTCACACGTGATAGCGCAGCACGGGATGAAAAGCGCAATGAGCTTCTGCTTGAAAAGGGCATTGTTTCCCAGAAGACGTACGACGACAGTAAGACCGCACTGGCGAACGCCGATGCCAGCCTCAAGAGCGCCCAAGCTCAGTTCGACCTTGTTAAAGAGGGCACCCGCTCTGAAGATATTGAATCGGCCAGACTCGCAATGCAGTCGGCCAAGCAAGCCTTAAAAAGCGCAAAAGAAGTTGGCGACCAAAAGGTTGAACAAGCGGAAGAGGGCCTTCGTCAAGCGCAACAAGCGATCCTGCAAGTTCAAGCAAAGCGGCTTGAAGTCGAGGCGAATCAAAAGAGCGTTCTTCAGAAATCTGCGGATGCAGGCGCTGCCGTCGCAACCCAAGCGCTCACCGAAATTCGATCTCCTATAGCTGGCAGAGTAGCTCGACGACTGCTCAACCCAGGTGATACGCCCGATAATACCAACCCAATCCTAGAAATTGTCAGCGAAAGCAGTGGCTTAGACTTCAACGCTTCACTCCCGCCAACGGACGCGACGAACCTAGCTCCTAACCAAATTGTCCTGATAACGACTGCCGGCTCTGAGGCAAAAGAGGTATCCGGAGTGGTGTTGAGTGTCGGGTTAGTCGACCCTCAGACTGGGCTGTTATCGGTTCGAATTCACTGCTCCAAGCCACCCCAAATCATCAAACCGGGAACATTTGGAACCGCTCGCATTATCGTTTCTCAAAATGCCAATGCACTAGTTGTTCCCAAACAAGCGGTCTTAGCGAAGGACAATGACGCCATTGTTTATGTCGTTAAGGGCGACAAAGCCTCAATGATCAAAATTCAGACTGGATCGGAAGAGGACGGTTTTGTGGAAGTTAAGAAAGGCCTCGATAAGTCACAAACAGTAATAACCCTCGGAAATTACGAATTAAGTGATGGAAGCCCCATCAAGTTGCCAGACGAAAAGAAGGAAGGCGGCAAGACCGAAGGCGACAAAGACGAGAAGCCAACCGGTGCAAAAGACAAGTGAATATCAGCGCTTTTGCTACCAAAAATATCAAGGCGATTCTATTCGTCACCGTTGCCTTATGCTTAATGGGCGTAGCAGCGTATCGGGTGTTTCCGGTCTCTATCCTCCCAGATGTAACGTTCCCTCGCGTCATCGTCATTGCGGAGTCGGGTGACCGACCTGTCAAGAGTTTGGAAGTTTCCGTAACTCGCCCAATTGAAGAGGCACTTAGCACCTTGCCCGATGTTAAGCGAGTTCAATCTCGAACGGAAAGAGGTTCTACTGAATTATCAGTTAGCTTCGCTTGGGGCACAGACGTTTATATGGCCGAGCAATTAGTCAATGCTCGCGTGAACCAGATTCGACCCGATTTACCGTCTGATACCGCGATTGAGATTGAGCGAATGAATCCGACTGTCTTCCCAGTAATGGGTCTGACACTCAACGCGAAGAACCTGAGCCAGAGCGAACTCTATGAACTTGCGGCTTACAAATTAAAGCCTCGGCTTTCCCGAGTTGCCGGTGTTGCCAGAGTCGTCATTCAGGGCGGCCAGATTCCTGAATACCAAGTTGAGGCAGATCCCCAGAAACTTCAGCAGTATCACCTCTCGCTCGAAGACCTGAGCCAGGCTATCACAAAGGGAAACATCATTCGGTCGGTTGGAAAGATGGACTACCAGTACCAGCGATTCCAGGTGATTGTGACTGGAGAGACCGCGGACATCGATACGATCGGCAAGTTATCTATTAGCCAAAAGAACGGAATACCCATCCTTGTAAATCAAGTTGCGACGGTGCATCCGAGCTTTGAAGACAAATCTACGATTGTCTCTGCCAACGGCTCTGAATCAGTACTTCTCAATATCGTGCGCCAGCCGAGCGCCAATTCAGTTTCAATGGTCGAGGCGGTAAGGGCTGAGCTAGCCAAGATGAAACCCTCCCTGCCCCACGGAGTGAATGTTGGCGTCTTTTACGATCAATCCACCCTCATTAAAGATGCCGTGCAGAGTGTGGAAGAAGCCGTTTTGATCGGTGCCCTCCTTGCCGTTGTCGTGCTTATGCTGTTCTTGGGTGACATTCGAGCCACATTGGTTACGGCCGCGATCATCCCAGCAACCGTACTCATAACCTTTCTTGTCATGAGACTGGCGGGATTGACCCTCAACCTCATGACCCTCGGTGCCTTGGCAGTGGGTATTGGTCTCGTCATTGATGATGCGATCGTTGTTGTTGAAAATGTTTTCCACCACATGACGGTTGGCGAATCGGTGCGGTCAGCCGTCCAAAATGCGGCCAAAGAGATCGCGGCACCCATGATTTCTTCTACCTTGACGACGGTTGTGGTGTTCCTTCCCCTCGTCCTTTTGCAAGGCGTGGCGGGCGCTTTCTTCACTGCACTGGCCGTCACGCTTGCGATTGCCTTGATGGTTTCCCTTCTCCTTGCGCTCCTTGCAAGCCCAAGTCTTTGTGCGGCCTTCCTTAAGAATCGAGCTGGCCAAAAGGAACATGGAAGGTTATTCGACCGCTTCCTTCACGGTTATGAGCGATTGCTCCGATGGATGATTCGAATGCCATGGGTTTCTGGAATCTTGGCCCTAGCGGCGATCGCATGTATTGTTGTACTAGGCCCTAAACTCAAAACCGGATTCATGCCTGCGATGGATGAGGGCGCGTTTATTCTCGACTATCTTTCACCCCCAGGGACAACTCTCGAAGAGAGCAATCGGCTTCTGTTAAAGGTTGACCAAGTTCTTAAGGAGACTCCAGAAGTCGACGTATTTTCACGACGTACCGGCACCGAACTTGGCTTTTCGATCACCGAGCCCAATAAGGGTGACTACGCGGTCGTTCTCAAACGAGACCGGAAACGCAAGATTGATGATGTCATCGCTGATGTCAGGAAACGTGTTCAAGCATCCGCCCCTGGGCTCGACATCGACTTTGCTCAGGTTCTTCAAGATCTTATTGGCGATCTAGCCGGTGATCCCGCTCCCATCGAAATTAAGCTTTTCGGCGAAGATAAGGCTCAACTAGAAAAGATTGCCGGTGACCTCGCGGACAAACTCGGCAAGGTGAAAGGCCTTGTCGACATTAAATCGGGCGTCATCGTCAATGGGCCAACGTTAAACTTCAAAGTGGATCCGGTCCGAGCCGGACGCTTGAGCATGACCGCCGATGATGTCGCCGCACAGGCCACTGACGCAATCTTCGGTGAAGTTTCTACCAAAGTTATCCGCGGCGATCGCCAGATCCCAGTCCGAATTCGTTACCCAGCTTCCTATCGGCAAGATCCGCTTCATATTCAATCGATCCCGATCCACACTCCCGGTGGCGCGGATGTACCTCTTGGATCTCTAGCGACGATTGAAACACAATCCGGAACTACCGAAGGTTATCGGCAGGATCAGAGAAGAATGATCGGGGTTACGATGAACCTGGAAGGAATCGATCTTGGGAGTGCGGTTCCAAAAGTCAAGAAAATACTTGCCGATACCCCGATGCCAGCAGGAGTGACTACCGTCATCGGCGGACTTTTCGAGAGTCAATCGGAATCGTTTAACAACCTGATTCAGGTGTTAGCCATCGCGATCCTCCTTGTCTACATCGTCATGCTCTTCCAGTTCGGGTCCTTTACCTGCCCAACTGTAATCATGCTCCTGATGCCGCTCGCACTTGCAGGCGCAGTTCTCGCACTCTATTTCACGGGAACGGCATTGAATGTGTCTTCGTTTATGGGGTCCATCATGCTCGTAGGAGTAGTCGTCAAAAACGGAATCTTGTTGCTGGATCGCGTCCAACAAGCCGAGCGCAAAGGGTCCTCCCTGACGGAAGCAATACTTGAAGCAGGTCATCAGCGGTTACGTCCGATTCTTATGACAACCTTAACCGCAATGCTAGGTCTATTCCCCCTAGCGTTGGGATTAGGAGCTGGTGCAGAGATGCAGCAACCATTGGCAATCTCCGTAATAGGTGGGCTCGGGTTCTCTACAGTTCTTACCTTGCTTATTGGACCAATTCTTTACAGCATGTTCCGGTCTTGGCAATTAAAAAGAGAAACTCCGAAAGCCGCGTAATATCGAGCTAAATCACTAAAAGACTTCTCTCCTTGCAACACTAGACTTATTTAGAATCTATCACTTGCTTGTTGTGCGTTAAAAAATCCTCCCGATTAGCTATTAGTTGGGACTCCCAAATTCATAGGTTAACCGTCTATATTGAACACAGAGGAATCCCGATACATTTCTCGGGTCAACTTGGGCCAAATTATGAGCAACGACGCAGAATCACCACAAACTCCTGCGTCGATTCCCAAATCCATAGATTGGAAGAGGCTCTCCCAGTATCTCGAAACGTTCCTTGTCGTCATTGTCATCTCCTTCCTTCAGTTCATCGCTAATTCCATGATGGAGGAGCGTGCGCGCTATACCTTGATGCTGATCGGCACGTGCTACGGAACTTGGCGTGGAGGCAAGGGGCCGGGAGTTTTTGCACTCCTCTTGTCGGGGTTAATAGGAGCCTATGTCCTTACCCACCAGCACTTTACGATGGTCATCCAAGACATCGTAGGTTCCTTTAGTCTAACCCTCTATCTTTTAGTGGGTGCTGTGATTATCGTGTTCGGCGAATCCCAGCGAAAAGAACGCAAGCGCGCTCAGGACAATGAAGCGAAACTCATCGTTGCACTCTCTGATTTGGCCAAGGCGAACGAGACTCTAGAGCATCTCCTGGAGGTTCGCCAAGAAGAGCTCAGTGAGATCAAGCGATTTGTTGCCGAAGAAGAACTACCAGATTCTTTGTCGGCGAAAAGGATTGGAGACGCCTATTTTCAACAAATCGAAGAAGAGGCTTACCTTCATGAACCTCCAGTAGAAGGCACCCAAGACCCCAAACCATAGTCGAACCGTCTCGAGCCGGAGAGTTGAAACCGAGTTCGGCGACAGAAATCTCACGAAATGGGAAGTTCGTCACACGAAACAAGCGTCTTTGAACTAAGATGATCGGGTGACTTTCACCGAGGAGAGGTTTCGCAACTGCGGCAACAATTGCCGAGTCGATAAGCTAAATATGTCTGTGCCCCAATCGCATTTGTCTCACGACGGCGGGGCAATATGACATTAGAAAAGCCAGCAACAAGGTTTCGTTGGACCATCTGTGCACTCGTCTTCTTTGCGATGACGGTGAACTATCTAGACCGCCAATTATTTTCCGTACTGGTTCCCTTCTTCGAAGATGACCTCAAGTTAGGTCCGACCGATCTGGCGTTGATCAACGTTAGTTTCATCTTGCCATATGGGTATTCGATGCTCTTTGTCGGTCGATTCATCGATAAAGTTGGCACCCGAAAAGGACTCACTGCAGCCTACATCCTTTGGAGCATTGCTTCAGCCGCCCATGCACTCGTTCGAAGTCTCTTTGGTTTTGTAGGTATTCGTTTCCTCTTAGGAGTTGGCGAATCCGGCATGTATCCGAGTGCAGTAAAGACCATTGCCGATTGGTTTCCTAAAAAGGAGCGAGCCACCGGAATTGGCATCTTTAATGCGGGCTCGAACGTAGGCGCGATTCTTGCTCCACTGCTTGGAGTGTGGATTGCAATGACTCCCGCCCTCGGTTGGAGAGCATGTTTCCTCATTACGGGTAGTTGCGGTCTTGTTTGGATCTTCTTTTGGCTGCCAACTTATCGTCAGCCTGAAAATCATCCCAAAGTTTCCGCTTCTGAATTGGCCTACATCCAAAGTGAGCCGGACGCTCCGCAACATTCCCTTTCCTTTGCTCAGTTGTTCGCGATGAGGCCGGTTTATGGATTGGCAATCGCAAAGGCCCTTTCCGACGCACCACTTTGGTTCTATCTGACATGGATGCCCAAGATTCTTGTCGATCAATTCCATGTAACCCCTGGCTTTATGGCACTAGCTATTCCGGTGGTCTACATCGTCGCCGACCTCGGATCGATCGCGGGAGGGTGGATGTCCTCGTTCCTCCTACAGAAAGGATTCGACCTTAATCGCGCAAGAAAGCTTCCAATGCTTACTTGCGCAACCCTAGTCGTACCGGTCGCTTCGGTTGGGCTTCTAGTTGACCATGCACCCATATTAGGAATTCCCTGTGTTTTTTGGGCAGTGGGAGCAATGGCACTAGCTGCAGGGGCCCATCAAGGTTGGAGCACGAATTTGTTCACGATCATTTCCGACACCGTTCCTCAAGGTTCGATGGCAATGGCAGTCGGAGCCATCAACGGTTTCGCAATGATTGGCGTCTCCGTAATGCAGTTCTTCGTGGGGCGGACGGTCCAGCTAACGAGTTCGTATACGCTTCCCTTTTTGGTGTCAGGAAGCCTTTACTTGGTTGCCTTCGTGTTTCTCCAATTGATCGTTCCTCGGGTGGAACAGACCATGCCGACAAAACTCGCGAAGATCCCACTCGTGATTGCTGGAGGGCTCGCCATGCTCGCAGGACTGGGCTTCCTTCAATATCAAGTCAATCGCCCCCCATACGCTGACATTGTTGAATACCGATCGAAGCGAGCGGTAGAACTCAAGTCAGATTCACAAGTAGTAGAAGGCCCCAAGGCGAAAGTCGGTTGGATGGATGCCCAATGGTTTGAGTGGAAGCTGGCCAATGGTAAAGACAAAATTGAGCTTGTCAAATTTGACACCCATGGACACCCATTTATCGAGTCAAAGGGTGTGAAAGCCTCCAAATATAAAGGGCCTGCGCTGAGTACGGTATCAGCTGGTTTTCATCCTGCCGGCTAAACCCTCGACGAATTGAACCGCATTGTTTTATCCTGTAGTAACTCCGTGAATCTTCCAGACGCGCACCAAACGGTTAGTGGCCTACTACTAATTTTCCTAAATTCCAACCCCATCATGGTGAAAAAATGAGCTTTCCAAGTCGCAGACAAATCATAGCCGCCGGACTCAACGCAGTGGCCGCCGGCCCCTTATCGCGAATCGCGAAAGTAATCCATCTCGGTGGGGCCGAGTCAGAGTCAGTTGCATTCAGTGGTTTCCCGGACGACCATCAGAATACGAGGCTCTGGTATCACGGACCTGCGGAAGAATGGGTGGAAGCGTTACCCGTTGGCAATGGTCATCTCGGAGCCATGATTTTTGGTGGCGTCAATACCGAACGCATTCAACTAAACGAAGGAACCCTTTGGGCCGGTAGCCCTCATGTCTACGATATTCCTGAGGCATTAGGGGCCTTGCCAGAGATCCGGAAACTCATATTTGCCGGCAAGATAAAAGAAGCCCAGGACCTCGCAAACAAGAAATTTATGAGCCAACCGCTCGGTCAGCTTCAATACCAGACCGTCGGTGAACTGCAGCTAGCCTTCTCGAGTAGCGAGCCAACTATCGATGCTTATCGTCGTGAGCTTGATATCAAGCAAGCAGTACATACCGTCAGCTATCGGCAAGGCGGAGTCCAATTCAAGCGTGAAACATTCTGCAGCTATCCTGACCGTGTATTGGTGATCCAATTAACGGCTAGTACCCCGGGTGCAATCAACTTTAAAGCAAGGTTTTCGAGTCCCCAGCATTCAAAAGTCGTGACAAACGGCTCGGATCTTGAGCTTTCTGGGGTGGGTTCTGATTCCGAAGGCATCTTAGGACAAGTTCGATTTCTCGCGAGTCTGCGCGTGCAAGCTCAAGGCGGAACGGTAACGCCTCACGAAGACTACATTTCAGTCGATGGAGCTAACTCCGTCACTTTGCTTGTCGCGATTGCCACCAACTTTAGATCCTATAAAGATCTTTCAGGCGACCCTGTCGCCAGAGTCAAGAAGCACCTTGACGCGGCTGCTCTGCAGAAGGTCGATAAACTCAAGAAGACCCATGTGGCAGATCACCAAAAGATCTTCGATCGAGTGCAATTTAGACTAGCTGCACCTGCGACCAAAGACTCAACAGAAGAGCGAATCAATGCTTTCCAAGATGGACACGACCTGACTCTGCCCGTTCTTTACTTCAACTACGGTCGCTATCTCATGATTGCCTGCTCCCGTCCGGGAGGCAAGCCAGCTACTTTACAGGGCCTTTGGAACGACAGCCTCACTCCACCTTGGGGATCGAAATACACCACGAACATCAATACGGAGATGAACTATTGGCCCGCAGAAACCTGCGCGCTGAGTGAATGCCACGAACCCCTTTTTGATCTCATCAAGGACATCTCGGTTACCGGTCAGAACACCGCCAAGGTCCACTACGGCGCGAAAGGCTGGGTCCTCCACCATAACACGGATCAATGGCGAGGCACCGCCCCCATCGATGGCGCAGCTTGGGGGATATGGCAAACCGGAGGCGCGTGGCTCTCCACCCACTTGTGGCAGAATTACCTTTTCGGCCAAGACAAGGTTGCCCTCGCTAAGCACTACCCGTTGATGAAGGGAGCGGCGGAGTTTTTTGTCGATGCACTGGTTCCTCATCCCGAAAAAGGCTGGCTCGTTACGTGCCCTTCGGCATCCCCTGAAAATTCACATCATCCGGGCGAGGGCCTGTGCGCGGGTCCAACCATGGATATGCAGATTGTCCGTGACCTATTTGAAGCATGCATCGAATCATCACAGGTTCTTGATCTTGACCCTGAATTTCGCCATCACCTCGAAGTCCTTCGCTCCAAGTTAGCACCTATGCAAATCGGGAACCACGGTCAACTTCAAGAGTGGCTTGACGATTGGGATCAGTATGCTCCCGAACAACACCATCGACATGTTTCACACATGTATGGCCTTTTCCCCAGCCACCAAATTCATCCCGTTCAAACACCTGAGCTATTTGCGGCCGCAAAAAGGTCGCTAGAGATTCGTGGCGATGAAGGTACCGGTTGGAGCCTCGCTTGGAAGATTAATCTGTGGGCTCGCCTTCTGGATGGCGATCATGCTCTTCGATTAGTGAAGGACGCCTTGCGGTCGGTCCGTGGCAGAGGCACCAGCTACAGTGGCGGAGGCGGAGTCTTCCCCAACCTATTCGATGCCCATCCTCCTTTCCAGATTGATGGAAACTTCGGATTCACTTCTGGTGTCGCCGAGATGCTACTTCAGAGTCATGCAAACGAACTTCATCTGTTGCCGGCCCTGCCGAGTAGCTGGCAACACGGAGAAATAATCGGGCTCAGGGCTCGTGGAGGGTTCGACGTAACTCTCCACTGGAAAGATGGAACCCTTAAAAGGGCAGTTATTCATTCCAAACTTGGCGGCAAAACAAGTGCCCGGTACCGCGATCAAGTTCACCAAATCGATATCATGGCTGGACAAAGCCAAACGATTGATTTCTAATTTCACCGCTCCTGGCTAGCGAGATTTCGCAAGCCAGGAGCCTTAGTTTGATCAGTGGGCCGTTCCGAGCCGACCATCCACTAGGAACTTGGCATGCCCATCAAAATAGACTCGGTTGCGACCGTTCCCATGAATTGTGAATCCCGCAATCTTCGGGTCAATGTTTGCCGAGTTCCTCGGGAAATACGGATCCACCGCTAACTCAACATCACCCATTCCATCTGGAAAACCGACGGTTGGATCTTTGGCAAGTTGGAGATCGCTTAAAGCCTGATCAGGTGACTTTCCCCACAAGTAGGCAAGCGGAACCGGGTTATCAATTCTGGCAAACCTCCAAAACCATGTACGGATTTCGTTTCCGCTACTGGTTGTCTGAAGCACCTCGGGCAGGTTCCCGAGGGATGTATTCAGGATCGCGGGGCAATTGTAAATCGTGACGTTTTTCACGTAAGGATCGAACAACACCTGGGCCCAACCCGCTCGTGGATCAACTGGCGGCCAAGTTGTCCAAGGACGATATCCGCCGGGCATCGAAGACTTTAGATCCCTGCGATCTGGATAGATATCGTCACTGTCCGAACAATAAAGAAAAAACCCTACACCAAGTTGGCGAAGGTTTGACAGGCATGCCGTCTTTTTGGCAGCCGCCTTCGCTTGTGCAAATACGGGAAATAGAATTGCTGCTAGGATTGCGATGATCGCAATCACGACCAACAATTCGATAAGCGTAAATGCGTGACGTCTCATAAAAGTCTAATTGCCAGACGGATAAAGCTGACTCGTCGGTACGAGTTGTTGAGGCAATCCGGGGGCCGACCAGTAGAGTTGCATCAGCGACCCACCTTGGTTTTGATAGAACTTGATATCGATCGATACTTTTTGCCCAGATTGAAGCTGAATATTCCCTTGGTCGATTGTCGGAGCGTGGTCCGTATAGTTATCAATCAACAACTGGCCATTCACTGAAACCTGGACGCCATCATCCGATTTCGAATAGATTGTATAGGTACCGGTCGTCATTGCTTGGATTTGGCCCTTCCATTCGGCACACCAATTGTTGCCACCAACGCCAGCAGCCGGCGAACCACCGTTCCAATTGAAATTGATCAAGGGGTCAATTTCGGAGATCGTAGGTGTTCCCGAAGGGTCTCTTAAACCATCGAAGTAGCTACCGAATAATCCGGTGCCATTTCCGATAAATGGACTGACCAAATAATTGACCGAGACGATTCCACTTGGCGCCATCGTTTTGGCATAGGCTCGGGCCTGAAGCGTCGCACTCGTAGAAAGCGTGAATGTCCCCTTGTATAAAGTGGATGCTGGAGTCGGCGTACTTCCGTCCAACGTGTAGTAAATCAATGCTTTAGGAGTCGCACACTTTAGGGTCACCTGGATCGGGCTGGTGTAAGTTCCAGCCGCAGGAGTGACCGTCGGCGTTGCCGTCCACTGACCGAGCCCAAACACCCCAACTGCATCTCGGGTCCCAACATATACCTTTCCGTTTGTAATCGTTGGAACCGCAAACTTGACAGCACCGTCTAGCGTGTCTCGCCCCTGCGAATTGGCGCTGCTATAGAGCTCCACTCCAAGATTACTGGCATCATAGGCGTGCAGAACAGCAGGACCGCCCGAGTTGTAACCGTCAGTCTGAATGGCCCAGACGATGCCATTTAGAAGCCCACTGGAAGACAGGCTGGGCGTTGGTCCGGGGAATTGGAATCCGGCCGTACTAGAACCAACCGGAGTGGTCGGAGCAAAGAGACCGTTCTTGATCTGGAACGAAACAAGTGGCGAATAGGATGGACCGTAATAAACGTGATTGTTGAAGTACGCTGGAGCGCCCCAGACTCCGCCCATTACATAAGGCAACTCTTGAACCGTCTGATCATTCGCACCGTAATGTCCAAGGTTAGCCTGATTGAGCAAGTAGATGGTTCCCTCTTTCCCCGAATGAACCAAAAGATTGGGGGTTGCACTTGATCCAGCAGAACGCGGTAAGAGCATAACGCCACCTGAGCCTAGATCCGCGTCATAGTCATCCAGATTAAGCTGATTTGATGGGGCGAAATAGTCAGAGAACGAAAACACACGATTCGCCATTCGAACAATCGCATCACCGTAAGATCCCGTTGTGGGATCGAAGACTCCGTTTCCGGTTGAGAAATAGATATTCGTGCCATCACTAGCCGGACCAGCCCCGCCTTGCCAAATACCTCCCGCGGCGATCGGATATCCACTTGGATCGGTTCTTCCATTGGGCGTAGTATTCAGAATTCCAATTTGCTTTAGATTGGCTGAGTCATAGGCAAACACCCATCCATGATAGGGTCCTTGATCTCCGTGAGATGCAAAGGTTACGTAAAGCGTTCCTCCGCCGATCGGGATTCGAGGGTTAGACTTGGAGGGTGGTGCGGTCGAGAATCGAGCTTGAGGCACGAGCAGGAGCGCAGCGCGACAGTGCTGAATCAAAGAGTTAAAGTTAACTGTGCCGTTGACTGAAGCTTCACCCGTTCCAGGCACACTTCCTTGAATCGTAACCGGTCCACCAAGTTTTTCAGTCCCCGTTGTAACGTCTAGGGCGTGGATTTGTTGCGTGTAGACCGCCTGTCCAGAGGTATCGAATGACTTGGTTTTCGAAACCACGTAAAGCAGTTGGTTGTTACTGCTATAGGTCGCCGGACCAATCACGGGCGTGGACGTGATACCAATTTCAGGGTTGATATCGTCCGATCCAACTTCCCAATTCGGAATCGAAGAACCGAAATTGACATGCCATAACGGTTGAGCGTTTGAGCCTAGATTGGAGTCAGCATCGTAGGCATAAACCGAGTTGTGTTGAGTAGCAATAAAGACGACGTTATGAATTCCTTTGCCTGGGATATTCAGAAACGGCAGGTAAAGAGGTTGAGCATAAACTTGCCCGTCGGTCGGCAAATTGAAGAGCAAACCGAAGGTTTGCGGCCGAACATTTGCCGGTTTGAGCAAAGTCTCGGAAGCGTTCAAACCCGTACGACCAATATCGTTGTGATAGGTCATGACCGGTGTTTGCGCATGAACCACCATCAAGGACGATGACAAGCAAAGACCCAATACGAATTTCGCCAACTTCAAATACATCAAAAAAACAGATCCTTGGAATTTATAAAGGGAAAAATCTTTTTTCCATCATTACCTTCCGCGTGTTCTTCATCTTAACCAATGGAAGGCATCTCAATCGCCTAATTACTGGGATACATCTGACTTGTTGGGATGATTTGCTTGGGAATACCAGGAGCTGACCAATAGATTCCAACGGGTTCGGATGTTCCGTAGTGAGCGTATTTGATCGTAATCGAAACTTTCTTCCCAGCCGTCAGCCAGATCTTGCCTGAGTCTTCTGGTTCTTCGCAGAAGGTTGAATTGTCGAAGATCTGTTTCCCATCAATCCATAACGTGACGCCGCTACTTGCACTTGTGGAAAGGGTGTAAACACCTGTGACTGCTGGAAGGAGTGCTCCCGTCCATGTGACTGACCAGCTTTGAGGATTGACGCCCTGAACTGGCGCCCCACCATTCATCTCAAAATTGATCGACTGATCCACTCGGCTGGCAACCGGCACGGAACCATTGCCGTCCAGATACTTTGCAAGCAATCCGGTTCCAGTGCCCACTTCAGGCTTAATGAGGTATTCCGCGGATGACACCTCACTTACCCCGATTCTAGCACCGAATGTTCTAGCTCGTAACGAAGCACTTGAGGACAGAACGAACGGACCGGTGTATTTTGTTGAGTTCGCGGAAGGAATCGTTCCATCTAACGTGTACGTGACGTACTGCCCATCTTGAGGTTTGGCGATTGTCACCTTCGTATCCGCCGCATACATTCCACTTGCAGTCCGGATGCTCGGAGCCGACGCCCAAGTCCCGAGGCCAAAGGTGCTAAATGAACCAGCTCCCCCAACAAAAACACGTCCATTTGCGACCGTTGGCGTGCTAAATTTCGTCGAGGTATCAATGGTGTCTCGGCCATTGGTGGTCGAACTGTTATAGAGTTCAACTGCGAGA
This sequence comes from uncultured Armatimonadota bacterium, assembly GCA_903899015.1. Taxonomy (GTDB): domain Bacteria; phylum Armatimonadota; class Fimbriimonadia; order Fimbriimonadales; family Fimbriimonadaceae; genus Fimbriimonas. The sequence goes on from CAIUHP010000113.1 coordinate 76,172, forward strand.
TTATTCGCATCATAGGCATGGAGAATTCCAGGAACCGTTCCCAACTTACCGACACTCTGTAGGGCCCAGACGATTCCGTTTGTCTTTCCGTTAGCAGACACACTTGGAACCGCACCCGTGTTCATGAAGGTCGTCGAGGTTTGACTGGTAATCCCGGTAGATGCAAGTGCGCCGTTCTTTACTTGAAGTGCCACCATTTTGCTTAGAGAGCATCCAAAGTAAACATTCCCATTGAAATATGCCGGAGCTCCTCGTATCGCACCTAGCGCGTGCGGTAATTCCTGGACGATGTGGTCCGTTTTGCCGTATCCACCTAGGTTATCGCGATTCAAAAGGTACGTCGTCCCTTCTTTTCCGGTTTGAATTAGGAGGTTGGGTCCACCAAGCGCTCCGGCTTCCTTCGGAAGCAACATCACGCCACCCGAGCCGAGATCGGTGTCGTAATCGTTGAGTGATTCTTGGTTTGAGGGCGTGAAATAGTCTTTGACTTGCATCACTCGATCTTGGAAAGACACGATCGAGTCTCCATAAGAACCGTTGGCTGGATTAAACATTCCATTTCCGGTGGAGAAGAAGATATTCGTTCCATCAGTTGCGGGTCCCGATCCACCTTGCCAGATCGTCCCTCCTGCGATCGGATACCCACTCGAGTCCGTCTTCGCGTTTGGACTTGTGCACAAAACGCCGAGCAAGTTCAGGTTCCCGGCATCATAGGCAAAAACCCAACCATGGCAGGCAAACACGTCGCCATGAGATCCAAAAGCAACATAGATGGTTCCCGATATCGAAGTCGCAGGAGCCAACCGTCCTTTTACAAGTGCAGGTTGAGACGACGATGTTTTATAGGGCATATACAACAGCGCCGACCGTTGCATCTGCCAGAGCGGATTGAAAGCCAAAGTTCCGTTGACCGATCCATCCCCCGTTCCGGGGACTGATCCTTGAATCACCCTCGGGCCACCCAGTTTCTCGGCTCCCGTAGCTACATCGAGAGCATGAAGCGTTTGCGCGTAGTTCGGCTGTCCCCCCTTTCCTATCGTCTTCGTAAAACTCACGACATAGAGCGTGGGCGAAGGTCCGGTCACGATAACCGGGGTTCCTGTAATTCCTTTTTCCGGCGAAACCAGAAGCGATCGCGTATCTAAACTAGGCACAGAGGGCCCAAGATTGACTGACCAAATCGGAGCAGCGTTGGCACCAGTGTTACTATCTGCATCAAAGGCATATACCGAGTTGTGCTCGGTAGCAACATAGACCAAGTTGTGAACACCTTTACCGGGCACGTTCACTGCTGCCAGATACAGCGGTTGAGCATAAATCTGACCGTCTACCGGGTGAGTAAATAGCAATCCAAATGTTTTCGGTCGAACATTGGCGGGGTTGAGGATCGTCTCATTCGAATTCAACCCGGTGCGCATACAATCGTTGTGATAAGTCGTGACCGAAACCTGGGCCATCGCATGACCAAAAGCAGATAACAGGATTGCCGCAGACAGGCTGAATCGAGCCTGTTTCAGAAATGAAATAGTTTTGCGCATAAAGGAGTCTGGTGTTGTCCGACACGTTCACAAGGGTTTAAGAGAAGCCACCAGGATGACATGAGAAAGTGACAATTCGAACTTTTTTGAAGGGCTTTTGACCTACGATTGAGGCCCACTTGTACCATATGGGTGGGAAATCAGCAAATTATTCCACCTAATATACGGGGAATCAGATTGGGTTTCTGTCATGGTGGTTTTCACTCTATACTGTCGACATGGTTCCGCTGGCAATCTTGCTGATAGCGTTGGCATCTCAAGAACGAACTCAAAGCGTTAAAGAGTCGCCGGTATTTCCTCAGCTATACCACCCACCAACCCATGGACCAACCCTATCGGAATTCACGCTAAGAGTTCCTGTCATGGTGAAAGAGAAAGGAAAAGTTGGGACCGTTATGTTCCCCGCACCCTCCGATTATTCGGGGCAAGTGATCGTATCCCTAAAGGTTGAAAGCCAGCCTCCGAGCGCTCTCAAAGCTTGGAAGTGGCAAGACCGGGCCGACAAACTCAATTCCTATATCGTCGCAACGGTTGCTCCCGAAGGAAAAGGGGCCTGGATCACGTACACCGCGCAAGTGCTTTGCCCTCCTGAGCCCGTAGTCCGAACAATGGTCAAGCCAGACAAAGCATGGCAATCGAGTACCGCGTGCGTACAATCTACTGATCCTGAAATCAAAAGCCTTGCCCAAAAGCTAAAGGAAGGGGCAAAGGACCAGGAGGATTACGTCCATCGGGTGACAATGTGGGTAGCCCGAAACAATGGTCAGAAGGGAGAACAATTCACTTCATTGGATGCCAAGCGCGGGCTCAAATGTGGAGGAAGTTGCACAAACCGAGCTAACCTTTGTGCAGCGCTCTTGCGAGGAAACGGAATCCCTGCCCGTACGGTTGCTCATATGCCCACATGGGCCGTTGGCAAATTCTATCAGCACTGGCTAACCGAATATTGGACGGAAGATGGTAACTGGGCGATGGTGGAACCAACTCTAGGAGTCAAGCACCCAGCCCGAAACACCGTAATCGTGCTCGCAATCTCTAGCACCGAAGATGAAGAAAAGGCGTTCGATAAGCAGCATCTTGAATTCTCCATGCCCGGATCGCCGTACCTCTCGCTGGCAGAAGTGTCAACCGGGCTCTACGCCGCCGATTTAACGCAGGATGATGCAATCAATGAAGTTCACCTTCTGAAAACGTTCCCCAACCAGTCAACTCCACGAATCATGACGTCCGGCTACCGACGATCTCTCAAAGTGCGAGAAGCCGCGCGTTTAGGAAAATCCATGGCGTATGAACAATCTAAGGTGCTCCAATCCATTGCAAAAGGTCCGGGAGATTTCTCAATGCTTTTGGATGGAAAGCAGTAAAGTTAGCAAGCACTTCTCTAAGCGCTTAGTAAAGAAGTGTCTCAGTCCGTTTAGATCGCATGAAGGCATCCTTACCCATTCTCGCTCTATCTTTTGCTGCACTAGGATTTGCAGCATTTGACACGACATCCAAACTTCCTTCTGTCGAAAAAGTAAATTTCGATCGGGATGTCATGCCGATCATCGGACAAAAATGCTTTAAGTGCCACGGACCCGACGTAACAAAGGCCGCCGCAGGACTCCGCCTCGATTCAGCGAAAGAAGCTACCCGTGATTTAGGGGGCGGTTCAGCGATCGTTCCCGGCAATCCAGAGAAGTCGTTCATGATCCAACGCATTACCGCGCAGAGTCCTGCGATGCGGATGCCACCTTCCGACTCTGGCGTCAAAGAACTCAGTGCCGAACAAATTCAAACGTTGAGAACTTGGATTGCACAAGGAGCCAAGTACGAGAAGCACTGGTCTTATATTCCACCTGAAATGCCTAGCCTTCCGGTGGTGAGTAATCCTAATTGGTGCAAAAATCCGATTGATAATTTGGTCCTCAGTAAGCTTGACCAAAGCCACCTCAAGCCAGAGCCTGAAGCAGATAATGAAACGCTCGCCATGCGGGCCTCTCAAACTCTCACTGGGCTACCACCTTCGCCTGAACTGCTCGAAGCATTTCGAAAAGATAAATTGCCGGGAGCCTACGAAAGGTTTGTCGATCGTCTGCTAGCCTCGCCTGCGTATGGCGAACACCAGGCTCGTTACTGGATGGATGCCGTTCGTTATGCCGACACCCACGGGTTACAACTCGACAACGAGCGTGGCATTTACCCCTACCGAGACTGGGTAGTAAGGGCATACAACAAGGACCTTCCGTTCGACAAATTTGTAACTTATCAGTTGGCGGGCGACCTACTTCCCCATCCCACAACCGAGCAATTAGTTGCAACCGGATACGTGCGATCGAATCTCACCTCGAATGAAGGTGGCGCGATTGAAGAAGAGTTTCTTGCTCGGAATACTTTCGATCGTGTTGACACCACGAGCACAATCTTCTTGGGTCTGACAGTTCAATGTGCTAAGTGCCACGATCACAAATACGATCCCATTTCGCAGAAAGACTATTACGGGATGTATGCCTTCTTCGATAGCACAAAGGACAAGGCTCTCGACGACAACATCCTTCTGCCCGCTCCCGTCGTAAAGGCTGCCACAGAAGAAGACACGGCTCGGATCAATGCTCTGAAGCTAGCTCAAGCAAGGATTCGAGCGTCGGTGAATCTCATCCAAGCCGAACAATATTTAACCGAGCATCGTCATCCCGTCCCGTCCTCCAAGTACTGGGAGCAAAGCCCAGTATATGCCGAGAAGTCATTCGACGAGGCCTACGCCAAAGTCGAACCCGCTGAACCGGGTCAAACTTCAGACGTTGCGTGGAAGCCCATCGCATTCGAGGTCGGCAAGGATCAGGCGAACCTGATTGGTAAAGACAATGCTTCTATTTATGTTCGGGGGACCGTAACATTCGCCACCGCGCAAAAATTCACTTTCGGGGTATCGAGCGACGATGCAGTCAAGGTTTGGCTGAATGGAAAACTCATCCACGCCAACAAAGCGTCTCGCGGCGTCGATCAAGCGATTGACCAGGTAACGGGTGAATTTCTTGCGGGTGACAATCAACTCGTTGTCAAACTCATCAATGGAATTAGCACGGATGGGTTGAACATTCGCTTGATCGATCCTACTGATCAACTCATTCAAGATACTTGTGCCGCCTACAAATCAAATCCTACTGATCCGGCCAAAATCCAAAATCTACAAACGGTCTTCTTAGAGCACGGCCCAAAGAGCGCGAACGCTTCTCACTACCAAGAAGCTGCGAAGGAGCTGAAACAGATCGAGGACGCCATCCCCATGAGCTTAATTGCTCAGGAAATGGACACTCCTCGCCCAACCTATGTCTTGCAGCGCGGACAGTACGATCAGAAGGGAGATCGAGTGGAGCGACACATCCCGAAAGCTCTAGGCGAATTGCCGAAAGGGGCTCACCTCGACCGTCTTGGACTAGCTCAGTGGTTTGTATCCCCGTCGAATCCACTCGTAGCCCGAGTCTTTGTCAACCGAATCTGGCAACAACACTTCGGAATGGGGCTTGTGAAGACCGCAGATGACTTTGGAAGCCAAGGCGAATGGCCCCTTAATCAGCCACTTTTGGATTACCTTGCCGTGTCGTTCGAAAAGAATGGCTGGAGTGTCAAGAAACTCAACCGCATGATCGTCACGTCTGCGGCATTCCGACAGAGTTCGCGCATCACACCTGAAAAGCTGACCAAGGACCCGGAAAATCGATTGATCTCACGTGGTCCTCGTTTCCGGTTGGATGCGGAAGTTATTCGCGACAAAGCCCTCATGGCGGGAGGATTGCTCGTGAAAGAGTTAGGCGGCCACGGGTTCAAACCTTATCAACCAGATGGCTTATGGGAAGGAACCTCTGACCCGGCGAGTAGCACTCACTTTTATGTTCGGGACCACGACAAGAACATCTATCGACGCAGCCTGTATCTGTTCTGGAAACGTACTGCTCCGCCGCCCGCAATGATCACCTTTGATGCTCCGTTACGGGACACATGCACGGTGCGCCGAAGCGTAACGAACACGCCATTACAAGCACTGACTTCGATGAACGAACCGTCCTTTCTAGAAGCTTCGAGAACGATGGCTCAAAGGCTGCTAGCGCATCCCGGTACGGATATTCAACGAATCCATCTGGCTTATGACCTCACGCTTGGTAGAAAGCCAAGACCAAACGAACTACCAATAATTAATCGAATGCTCGCAAGCTTCCGCAAGCGCTATCAATCGCAACCTTCGGATGCAAAGAAACTCCTTGCCGTAGGTGACGCACCAACCGCAAAGAACATTTCGCCCCCAGAGCAAGCATCATGGATGCTCATCTGCTCGACCCTGATGAATACAAACGACTTCCTGACCCTACATTAACTATGGATCCGATACATGAAGCTGAATGGATGATGACGCGCCGCCAACTCTTTGGTCGCGCCACTTTGGGTCTCGGAACAGCTGCCCTAAGTCGGCTGCTTGCCGTTGGAGGATTGGGCAGTATTGCCAGCTTGGCGAATGCTTTTGGTGACCAGTCGCACGGCGGACTACAAGGTATCCCTAACTTTGCCCCCAAGGCAAAGCGAGTGATTTATCTGTTTATGAGTGGCGGCCCAAGCCAGCTAGATCTTTGGGATTACAAGCCCAAATTAAACGACTTGTTTAACACTGATCTTCCGGATCAGATTCGTCGTGGCCAACGCATCACGACGATGACGAGCGGTCAAACCCGGTTTCCTATCGCTCCGTCTCGGTACAAGTTCAACCATTACGACAACAACGATACGGGCCTCCATGTCAGTGAGCTCCTTCCCTACACTGCGGAAGTCGTCAAAGAACTTTGCGTGGTTAAGTCGATGTGGACGGAGGCAATCAACCATGATCCGGCAACTACGTTCATCCAGACAGGAAGCCAAAATCCGGGTCGACCCTGCATGGGTTCTTGGCTCAGTTATGGGTTAGGCAGCATGAATGAGAATCTGCCCACCTATGTGGTGTTGCACAGCAAAGTCTCGAGTAACAAACCCAATCAGGCGGTCTATCCTCGTCTTTGGGGCTCAGGCTTCTTGCCGAGCGAATATCAAGGCGTTGCCTTGCGGTCGCAAGGCGATCCCGTGCTATATCTCAACGATCCTAATGGCATGGACCGCAAAACTCGCCGGACCATGCTTAACGGCGTGGATGCTCTAAATAATCAAGAGCTCAATGCTTTCGGGGACCCCGAAATTGCGGCTCGTATCAAGCAATACGAGCTTGCCTTTCGCCTCCAATCAAGTGTTCCAGATTTGATGGATCTGAGCAAAGAAAGCAAAGAAACGTTTGAGTTGTACGGAAAGGACGCTCATGAGCCGGGCACGTTTGCCGCAAACTGCTTGCTCGCACGCCGCATGGTCGAGCGAGGAGTCCGATTCATTCAGATTTTCCATCGCGGATGGGATTTACATTCCAACCTAACCGGTGACCTTCCTAGTCAGACTAAGGATGTGGATCAAGGCTGCGCCGCTCTCATTAAAGATCTCAAGCGCACCGGACTGCTCGATGAGACCCTCGTCGTGTGGGCAGGCGAGTTCGGAAGAACAGTCTACTGCCAAGGCCCCCTCTCGAAGGAAAACTATGGGCGCGACCACCATCCCCGAGCGTTTACAATTTGGATGGCTGGTGGTGGCGTTAAGCCCGGTTTCGTGTATGGACAAACGGATGATTTTGGCTACAACATTGTCGATAGAGATGGAGTCGCGATTGATCCGAGTGCCGAAAAGTTCACTCCTGGCGCAGTCCACGTTCACGACCTTCATGCGACGATTCTCAATCAGCTTGGGATAGACCATACGAAGTTGACTTATCATTACCAGGGTCGAGATTTTCGACTCACGGATGTGAGTGGCCACGTGGTGAAAGAGCTTCTAGCATAAACACGGGCAACCATCTCGTCGACTCGTACCGTCCGATACATCGAGGCGCATGAGAAGTATTAAGTTCATCCTGCTGCCCATTCTTGGGGTGTTAGCCGCGATTATCGCGTTCAAACTTGCAGGCCCATTTGAAGCTACTTTGTCACGGCCCGATCTCGGACCAGACGACCCAAGGGCGCTATTCACCTATGGCACCCGGTGGGGCGACGTGAACCGAATTGCGTTCGGGGCACTCGTTTGCGGTCCGTTTGCAGTCGTCCTGACCCTTGGCCGTCGGTCACCTCTGCGAGTCATTTTTGCAGGCATTCTGGGTGCGGCCCTCGGAGGTCTGGTTAATTTCGTGACCGATTCAGGTTCAGACATGTTCGGTCTATTCCTGTCCGGAAAGTCCGCAGAATTTGGCAGCCTAATGGCCATGTTCGCCTGGTGTGCGCTGGTCCCTTTGGGCATCGCGTTAAGCATTACGGTAGCTCTTGGCGTTACACCGGAGCGTTTGCGACGGGCAATATATTCCGCCAAATGGGCCTCGATCGCTTCATTTTGCGTCCAGATCGTAGGTGGCTTCTTAGGTGCGCCCGATCCCTCGTCGGAGAACCTTTTGCAATCTCAAATCCCTGTTTGGCGACTGGTGGAAATTGCGGTTGGGATTGCCCTCGGCGTAACCATTCTCATAGCCGACGAATGGATTCGAGTGGCCTCCATTCGACAATTGCATGGTCGAAATGAGTTTCGAGACTGGAGCATCGATCATGCCGTCACTCATATTGGATCGGCGGAAGGATGCGAGATACCTCTCTTTGGCTTGAATGGAGTTGAACCCGTTCACGCCATCATCGTACGCCAGGCCACTCAGTTTCAACTGGAAGCGCGGGGCCACACCCTGCTCAACGGACATCCGGTAACCACCGCATCTCTCCAGTCTGGCGATCAAATTACGATCGCAAATGTGGTCCTTGTCTTCACCGCTCAAGGTGGATTCTATCGTCCCGTATCAACGAAGAATCCGTCGATTCCAATCGCTCTTCAAAATCCCAACCCGGTTTTTATTCCTCAGCCACAAGCAGCGCCTTACCAACCGGTGGTTGCCCCCATATCGCATCCCAGCCCCTCGAAAATCCTGGTGGATGGGCATGGGCAAAGGCTTCCCTTGGCCCTTGGCAGATACGGGGTGGGCAGAGAAAACACAAACCCTATCTGCCTTTACAATGACTTTCAAGTCGCGCCCAACCACGCCGTCATCATGGTCTCTGATGTCGGAATCGAAGTCGTCGATCTCGGCGCCCCTACCGGCACAAAGATCAATGGCACGAGAATCTCCGGCCTCGTTGCGTTAAAGCTCGGCGACACCGTTGAGTTCGGCTCAACTCGATTCACCTACTCCCAGTAACAGAATGTTCCCTAGTAAGTCAGGAACTCTGCAAAGTGGGCCTCTTATCCGCTATTTCGCAAGTGAAACGGGTGTTCGTGCTGAAACTCCACCTTCGTTAAAGGCTTCGATCTGAAAATAGTAGGGTTGATCCTTCGTCATTGCATTGAAGTAATACTCATTCGCTCCGTAGACCATGACGCTGGTGTAAAGCTTGTCGGGTGCAATGCCGGTGTAGATCACATAGCCGGTGGCATCGCCTGAAACCTGCCATTTGAGCCAAGCATTTCGTCTGTCAGCCCCACTGACCGTATCTGCCCGCAAGACAACAAAGTTCTTCACTGGTTTAGGCTTTGCAACCGGCCCGATACCGAACACACGCAGACCGCTCAGAGCAAACTTGCCCGTCGGCATGTGGATGTTCTCGATCTTTACATAGCGAGCTTGCACGGGCTTCGCAAACTCAACGTAGTCGTGAGGCACGTCGGTAAGGTTTCGACTTTTATCGGAAATGACGCGCCAACTCTTACCGTTATCCGAAGCATACAGTTTGTACTGATGATATAAACCAGGAACCTTGCCCATGACCTCGGCATCCTGATCTGCGAAGTTCACTTGAATTGCCCGTATCGTACTGACGGCTCCTAAATCCGACTGAAACCACTCACCCTTCTTGGCAGAAACCGCCGACCAATACGTTTTCATGCTCTCATCAACCGCAAGATTTGGTGAGAAACCACCCAAGGTCGAAGAAGCCTGAACTGGCTTGCCGTAGTTTAAAAGCATCCATCCTGCAAACCTTCCCGCCACATGATCCTCACCAGCCTTATCCGGCAATAGAGTGGGATAGTCTCCGTAGGCACAATTGGTATACATCACACCATCTTTATCAAAGCCGGCGGGCCAAATCCCAATTCGACGCTCAAAGTTATTCTTGACCGCGATCGTTATCGTGGAAACGTGCCACCAATTATCAAACGCATCCTGATAGGTCGCTCCGTGTCCGGCTCCACGAGCAAAACCACCCGATTTGTAGCTTAGTGGGTTGTGGGGTTGGTAAGTGAATGGGCCAAGAGGGTGATCGCCAACATACACGCCATCTGCATAGCCACTGAACTCCGTTCCAGGCGCTCCGTACTGAAGGTAATACTTGCCCGCGTGCTTTGTCATCCACGATCCTTCAATGAACGGTTTCAAGAAAGTGTTGTCGTTGTTCTCGCCAAACCTTTCCCATCCATGAAGGTCGTCGTGGAGCCTAAGGAGCTCTATTTTCTCCCCGATCGGTTGGAAAGTTTTGGGGTCAATTTCCTGCCCGTAGGTTGGAAAGGTGTTACTTGAACCGTGGTAAAGAAAAAGTCGACCGTCGTCATCCAAGAAGAACGCCGGATCCCAAGCTGGTACCGGAAAGTGGTGAATAGCCTCGTTCCAGTCGTCCACGCGAGGATTGCTACTCTTCCAGATCGCAAATTGGTTGGTATAGGTGGAACCAATGACGTACAACGAATCGCCCATCACCCAAATGGCAGGTGCGCATAGTTCGTCATAAACGTTAGCGCCCGGCAACAGAAACTTGCGCGCCACGAAGTTCCAATGAAGCATGTCGTGGCTCCACCAATAACCCCATTGGTTGGTCGAGAACAAGTAGTAGTCCCCTTTAAACATCGTAATCGCAGGATCAGCGGTCGCACGATGTTTCCCCTGCTCAGAAAAATTCGGAATCGGGCAATAGCCGTAATCCATATTGATAGGGTTGCAGTAAGTGAGTTGCTTAGGTGAGGCAGCTGGCGACTGGGAAGCAAATAAAGAAAGAGCAATTAAGACAGTGAACATCGTTGTCAATGTCCATTATGCGACTAGCCATTCGCTAGTTCAAGCAACCTCGAAAACATGCGACTGATCTGGTCCTTTGGAACGTCGAGTCCGGCGTCTCCGACCCATAACTCTAGTTTGCAGCCTGTCCCATTCTCCGAAACTCCACCAAAAAGGAGGCATTTCTCACTTCGAGCGATTTCACCGACTGCATCCATGATTTTCTCCTTTGGTGCCTCGAATGTGATATGCATCATGTTTGTTTGTGGCACCTTTGGGCGAACCGAAACTCCTTCAAGTCGGTTGAGAATATTCGCGATCTCAATCGCCTTTTCAACATAGGCTGGAATGCAAGACAACCGTTTCTCGAGTCCCAGTTTTGCAGAAATGGCATTGGGATACATGGTGTGCAAGTTGCCACCATGTCTTCTCATCCAGACCCTAGCCTCCTCTATAAAATCACTTGGCCCGGCTAGTGCAGCGCCCGGCAACCCGAAAAGCACCTTATAAAACGACACGTAAACTGAATCGAAATCAGACGCGATTTCCGAATAACTCTTTTGATAAAAGGGACCAGTTTCCCAAAGCCTTGCCCCGTCAAGGTGAAGTTTTGAATCCTTCGCCTTTGCTAAAGAGGTAATCGCCTTTAGCTCGTCCCAAGTCGGCAACTCGCCACCCAGATCGCGTTGGGGGAGTTCTATCAATACCGTCCCAACTGATTTCTCGACCTCATTCAAATCCGTGTACGTAAAGAGACGGTCAGCTTCACCAAGTAAAACAGCCTCCAACCGATGCAGCTCTCTATATGCCATGTGCTCGTGGGTGTGAAGGTGGCACATCGGGTGAAACGCGACCGTTGAATTGCCCGATCGGTCCGCCCAAATTCGCAAAGCAATTTGTTGTGCCATCGTGCCACTTGGCATAAAGAGCGCAGCCTTTTTACCAAGCAAGGCTGCGATCTCACTTTCAAATTCGGCAATAAACCCACCGTTTCCGTACTGATCTGGCTTCAATTCGCAATATGGGCTTTCAGCGATATCTAGTAAGCGTTGGCGTGCCGAACGCGGGTAGTGATCCCGCAAAAAATGTGTGCAACCTTGGACTGCTGACGAGAATTCTTCTGGCGACATGGCTGAACCATATTAGCTTAGGGCTTCGATAAACGTAGCCAGATGAGCGGCAGACCTTGGTTAATGGAATGCAAGCTCCAAGAATAAAAGGTCCGAAACATGCAATTCAGAACTCAAGCGCCAGCTTTAAACAATGATCATTGAAAACGTCGATCCTCGCTACAGTGTCGGTATGTATACTCGCACTATGAGGCCCCTAGTTGTGGGAATTGCCGGTGGGTCAGGATCGGGAAAAACCTATTTATCCCGACTTATCGTAGAGCGTTTAGGAGAGAAAAACGCCGCGATTCTAAGCATGGATCAGTACTTCAAATCCCAAACTGAGGTCGAGATTTGTGCAGGCACGATCAATTTCGATCACCCTTCACACTTAGACTTTCGGAAGCTTATTTCAGACGTCAAAAAGCTCAGAAATGGCAAGTCTGTTTTGGTGCCTCTATACGATTTCCAGACGATGGTGCAACAACCGAATGCCGTTCGGATTCATCCGCGACCGATCCTCGTTGTTGAAGGTCTATTCATCTTGAATGAGCCAATGGTGAGCCTTTGCGACATCACATGCTTCTTAGATGTAGCTACCGACGAAAGACTCCTCGGACGCATTTTACGGGACATCAAAGAGCGTGGTGCCAGTATCGAAGATGTTATCGATCGATACCTTAGGTTTGTTCGCGCCAGCTATCAGATCTTTGTTGAACCCACGAAGCAGAACGCCGATGTCATTGTCGACTTCACCTATCACCGGGCGTTTTTTACCGAATCTCTCATCCACCTTCTACGCGACTACATTGTCGGTGAGCCGACCCTCGAAGACTTCGTTCACAAACTTCGAACCGAGAGTTTTCACGCCGGGCTGCACCCTGAGGAAGGCTTTATGTCGCTGACTTCCGACATATTTGAAGTAGCTAAGTCCTATCCCGAAAAGGCCCAACTGAGAGATATTCAACATCCTCTGTCATCTCCTGCCGCCGCCTCCCTCGGCAAGAAACGGCACCGTAACCACAATTCTTGAATTATTGATTGCTCATCCAGAGACAAGTTAAACTTCAGACCGTACCCAGACGTTCGTAAATAGGCAATAATCACAGAGCAACTTGCAGGTGCTGTGTGACCGACGAAAGACCCATACCTGAACTATCCCCCCGCGAACGACAGCTACTCGACTATGCTGCCGCTGGCTTGACCGATACTGCAATTGCCAACAAGCTGGGAATCAGCGTCGCCACGGTTGGCACTTACTGGGGGCGCGTCCGCATCAAGCTTGGACCGTTTAGTCGAACCGAATTGGTTTCCATTGTCCTGCGCGCCGAGCGCGAAACAGCTCTTGACGCCCTGAGACAAGAGAATGCTCAACTCATTCAGCAGTTAAATACGCGAGCCGAATCCGGAGAAGCTGCGTTCTACCGCGAACTCATGGAAAACGCACCGGACGCCATGATCCTTGTGTTACCGGACGGAACCATCCAATTCGCAAATGCGGTTGCTCACGAAATATTTGGGTACGAACCTGCCGAGTTAAACGGGGCTGATCTGCTGAAATTAGTGCCCGAACGAGTTCAATCAAAGCACCTTGAGCATCGAGAAGACTATATTCAGAATCCTCAACGCAGACAGATGGGTGAGCACCTCGATACACCGGCGATCAAAAAAGATGGCACTGAAATCTTGATTCGAGCATCGCTTTCCGCAATTGAATCAGCAACCGGATTGGTCGTGATCTGTGTAATCCGAGCAGTCTAAATCTGCCCACCTCACTCGTTCCCAAGTTCGTTTGGTGGGCAAATTTATTTTCCTTGCTACGCTGCGATGCCAGCGAATGCTTCGTTAAAAGATTGTTCTTCCATCTCTTCCAGGCTTGGTAGCTGGTCGCGCAACTTGCGTCGGGCCCTGAAGATTCTGCTCTTGACTGTTCCGATCGGGACATGTAGGTTAGAAGCAAGACTCTCGTAGGTTGTCTGATCTCGGTGCACCGCTAATAGCAACTCGCGCTCCGATTCTGGCAATTGAGTCAACCCACTAGAAATCTTGTCCGAAGCGTATGTAACGAGTTCGTCCCACTCATAGTCGTGGTTATTTGGCAAGACTGAAGTAAGTTCGTGATCGGGATAGCCTTCGAGAAGCTGATCCAAACTTCGTGTGGGCCGAGAAGCACTTCTTCGAGCGATGTCGGTCGCGCAATTCACAACCACTCGATGTAGCCATGTAGATAGCTTGCTTTCAAATCGGAAGCTGTTCCCGGTCTTATAAAGTCGAATCAAGGCATCTGATACTGCGTCAGCCGCTTGTTCATGATCACCGGTTACTCGAAAGGCTGCCGCATGCAGTCTCACTCGGTGCTTTTCGACCAGTCGGTCGAATGCGTTAGCGTCTCCATCAAGTGCCCGGCTGAGTAGGAGACAATCATCTGAATCGTTTGAGTAAATAGTCATTTTTCCCCCGAAAAAATCCTCTTATGAGTTCATATTGGATAGATTTCAGGGCACTTGCAAGCCGACCTTTCCGTGTCATCCTTTCCTTTGTCATCTGTTTCTATGACGCGGAAGATTTGACTTGCTTGAACCTAAATTGGTACCGCATCATCTAGGTGTGATAGGTGTAATGAGCGCCTAAATCCGGTCGGAAGATCGTTCAATAAGTAAGTAAATGCTTTGGGCGGGTCCCAATTTCCAATGGTGGTTTCGGGACCCACCTAAATTCAAGTCAACGTTGACGGCAAAGGTCAGGAACCCCTAAAGAGTTCCGAACTCGAGATCGACAATGTATAGAGAGGACCTGAAAGCGACTCTAAACGAATCACAGAGTCACGAGACCACTCACCAGATAGATTCCACCACATCCTCTGACGCGGCAACGGAATGTCGTTGTCAGAGTGAGCAACCGCAATCCTCCTTCGAAATTCAACTGAATTCCGGATCAGTTGCTGTCCCAAAGCCAACTTTAGTTTTGAACGGTTTGTGGGGGTTCGAGGCTAACCATGCCGCTCCCACCGCAATAGAACTAAGCAGGCTTTTCAGAGATTTATAAAATGAGTCCAACCTGTACACCAGCAGAAGCAGTCGCCATTATTGCAAGCGGTCATCGAGTCTTTATTCACGGAATGGCTGCCGCCCCGCAAGCACTGATCAAAGCCATGACGGCCCGATCAAACGAATTGCGCGGAGTCGAAATCGTTCATATGCATACCGAAGGAGAAGTTCCTTACGCCGCTCCAGACATGCAAGGGAGTTTCCGAGTGAACTGCTTATTCATCGGCTCCAACATGAGACAAGCAGTGAAAGAAGGACGAGCGGACTACACTCCCGTCTTTCTGAGCGAAGTTCCTTCCCTTTTCAAGAACGGAACTTTGCCAATTGATGTTTCCCTCATCCAGGTTTCCCCACCCGATAAACACGGATTTGTTTCGTTAGGTGTTTCCGTCGACGCAACTAGGGCAGCCGTGCTTAATTCGAAGCACGTTGTGGCACAGGTAAATCGAAACATGCCCCGAACACACGGAGACGGATTGATTCATATCAACAGTCTCAATGCGATCGTGGAAGAAGACGCTCCTATTCCTGAAATTACGGCAAAGGCTCCCACCGATGTCGAGAAAGCAATCGGTAAGAACGTCGCTAGCTTGGTCGAAGACGGGGCAACTCTTCAGGTCGGGATTGGAGCGATTCCAAATGCCGTTCTAGATTCTCTCCATGGCCATCGAGACCTTGGCGTCCACTCAGAAATGTTTTCTGACGGCATGATCGATCTCATCGAACGGGGAGTCGTCAATGGTCGGTTTAAGAAGCTGCACCCTGGAAAAGTCGTCTCCGGCTTTGTGATTGGCTCACGTCGTCTCTATGATTTTGTTGACGACAATCCCCTGATCGCGATGCTGGATATCGCATACGTCAACGATACAGCGACGATTAGACGGAACCCTAAAGTCACCGCCATTAACAGCGCAATCGAAGTCGATCTTACTGGGCAGGTCTGTGCAGACTCAATCGGCTCGCAACTCTACTCGGGAGTCGGCGGTCAAATGGATTTCATCAGAGGCGCCTCTTACTCAGAAGGTGGAAAACCGATTATTGCGTTACCATCCACCACACACAAGGGAATCTCTCGCATCGTGGGCCTCCTGAAGCCAGGTGCCGGTGTTGTTACTACCCGAGCTCACGTTCATTGGGTTGTTACTGAATATGGAGCAGTAAACCTTCATGGTCTATCTCTGAAGCAGCGCGCAAAAGCAATGATAGGCATCGCCCATCCTGACCATCGAGAAGCGCTTGAGAAGGAAGCCTTTGATCGTTTCGGTTAACGATTGACCTTCCTCGATTGGTGACCATCTGAGTCCCGCCCGTTTCGTACGAGCGGGACTTTTACTTGGTCTACGAGGATGGGTTCAAAATATACGAGCAACCCCCAACAAGGGACGAAAGCAAGGCACCAGTTCGACGATCCTGCACTCCAAAAGCTACAGGAAAACGAAACCAGTTGAAAGCTCTACGGCGACTCGTACCGCCCAGACTTTTTGCCAAGCAGAATGGAATAGATGACGGAATCGGTCGTCATCCCATGAGGAGTCATTGATTGAGGTGTTGCGGTCGCACTGGCCATGAGCGGCATCAGCCGGTCGACAAGAAGCTCGGCCGCAGAAGTTGCATCGGAGCCCTCTAGTTCCTCAAATTGACCTTCGGCAACTACCGAGCGCCAGTTGGCCAGGTTCTCGATCTGCTCCACTTCGAAGCAAACATCGGGATTTGCACGCATCATGCGTATGAGGTCCCCACGACCGCTATGGCAAATGACTCGTTCGCCATCGTAAACGTAGGTGACGGGCACGACGTAAGTTCGACCATTTGCATGGCAACCAATTCGCCCAAGCACTTCGGTTTTCAGGATGGATTCAACGTCTTCTTGAGTTAGATTTCCCAGCATTATTGTGCCGTGTACCCTCCGTCAATGACTAATTCACTTCCCGTTACGAACTTCGACTCCTCGGAAGCCAGGTAGAGCACTCCGTAAGCGATATCTTCTGGTTCCCCCATATGCCCTAACGGATGAAGTCCACCAACCGCTTTCTTCCAGGTTTCCGCATCACCGCCTTTCGACGTGAGATAAGCCTCCACCATTGGGGTGTAAATGAAGCCAGGATTTACCGAATTCACTCGAATGCCATATTGGGCGTAAGTGATTGCATCCGTCTTCGTCATGAGCCGCACGGCCCCCTTAGAAGCGTGATACGGAGGAACATCCGGTGCACCCACCATTCCATAAATCGACGATATGTTGATAATGCTTCCCTTACGGGCGCCCATCATGCATGGCAGAACATGCTTCGTGCACAGGAAAACTCCTTTGACGTTGATGGCCATCAAGCGATCCCAATCTTCGGTGTTCACTTCGTGAGTGGGTTTGTTGACGCCCGAAATCCCGGCGTTGTTAACTAATATCGTGATTTGTCCGAACTTGGATTTCACCATGCGAACAACGTCTTTCACTTCTTGCTCACTTGAGACATCTAAGTGCCAAAACCCCGCGGTGCCTCCGGCAGCACAAATCTCGTCCACTAATGTTTGACCGGCTTCGTCGTTAATGTCAGTGACTGCCACCGCTGCACCTTCAGACGCTAGCACCTTAGCGCATGCGCGACCAATGCCGAGAGCACTACCGGTAACGAGGGCAACTTTTCCGCGAACTCGGATACCCATATTCATTACGAGGCTCTCCACCAACGGTGGCTAAACGAGTTTGATTTCGATTCAGTAGACGGGACAACATTGCCTGAGTCAACTTGAACCTGGTCCAAAACCTCAAGCATTCCGGGACCAAATCCATCCAATGGGTAGACACCAAGTGGTCCAAAGCCTGCGTACATCTGGCCAAAGGACGAAAATCCCCCACAAGACTGCGATACACCTTCCCTTTTCGACTCTTGAATGCGGAGATTCTGAACAGCTTGCATGGGTTACCTTTCCAGGCGCAACAACTCGAACTTCGTGGTGCCACGTTAGACGAGTCCTGAAGCAAATTCGCCTCAGAAGTATTCGCGCTTACATTGAATGTATCCGTGATTGGATTTATTTGAAAGTCGCGAATTCGGCGTCATATAAATCCATGTCATCAGAGTTCAGGACTAACGAGCCTCGATCATCCCGCAATTGATCGCACATTCATGTTCCCTTCATTTCTTATCGCCAAAATGGCTTTATTCGTGAGGTGTTCTCGATGATTACAGCGCTATTGCTTTCGCTTTACCTGTCTCAAGACCAAAACAACTTGGTCTTGAATCCAGACTTTTCGCTTGCCAACTCAACCAAGGTTGGGCCCGATCATTTTCAACTGGAAGGCACGACAACATGGTCTTGGGTTGGGTTTTCCGATGAAACAGCCATTCGAGGCATTCGCTTCAATTCGTTTGGCGCACAAGCCTACGGCTCGGTGTCTCAGATGGTGGAAGGGCTGGACTACACAAAGGGTCACTGGGTTAAGTTCACCGTTCGAGCAAGAGCTGACGATGGATTCAGTGTCTCAAACGACAAGCTCGCCTTGAAGATCGATTTCTATTCCAAGCAAGGAACTGCCTACATTGACTCCGCCGAAAGATTGATCTATAGAGAAGTCCAAAAAGACCGCAAAGATTTCTCGGTGAACGGAAACAACGGGAAAGCGGGAGCCGCCGTATGGAGGACGTACCTCTTTGAGGAATTACTTCCATTTAAGGAGGTTGATTCACTCAAGTTAACGTTGAGTTTTCATGGCGGAAACGGTCAATCCAAAGATTACAGCCAATTCTGCGCGACCGATTTTTCACTTATCCAAGAGCAAAGCGCGTCAGACGGTCGTAAAGAACCGGAAGCGACCCTAAAGCAGTCAAGTTCAACATCCAGCGATCAGCCACTGATCCAACTCGGCGGGCGGTGGTTCTACCAACCAACCACTGAGGAACACATCGCTCTATCAAGCGACGGCAAGCTCCTAAAGAGTCTGGTCATCAATGCTGACAACGCGGACCGATTCTTCTACAAGGATGATCGGATGGTCAATCCTTTCGCCGGCAATATGTCCGCATGGCTTCGCAAAGGTTATCTAGACCTCAAAGGTGAACTGGTTAAGGAAGACCGATTCATCAAAGACAATGTAACGGTGACGTTCGACGGGTCCGGTTTCATCAATATTAGAGCTCGCAATATCCCAAATCACCAAACGGCAAAGTTCCCAGACACCTACGGAACTCAAGGATATAACCCCAGCTACATTCAAGAGCACGACTATCAGTATCGATGGCCAGTAGATCCTAAGCCTTCAAAAAAGGCGATTGCGATGACGGATCGAGATGCGAATGGAGCGCTGAATATGGGAACAGTAGGAATTGCCGTCAACGGGGTGGCATTCTACAATCCGTTCGATGCAGGCATGCAAGATGCGTCGAGCATCATGGATCGATGCTGCGGCCATCCGAGTCCTGACAATCGATACCACTATCACAAGTATCCAATTTGCGTGAATACACCTTTTGTTGATAAGGGCACTACTCACTCACCGGTGATTGGATTCGCGTTAGACGGAATGCCCGTTTACGGCCCCTACGAAGCCGCCGACATCATGGCAAGAGATTCAAAGTCGAACCCTCTTAATGCCTTTAATGCCCACTTCGACAAAGTTCGCGGCTGGCACTACCATGTCACTCCCGGCAAGTTCCCGTACATCATCGGGGGCTACTTCGCTCGCTGGTGGTAAGTAAAATGAGCCGGATGCAAACAATTGCATCCGGCTCTTACCTAGCGAATGTTTACCGTTTCGCTACGGCATTTGCACTTGTCGTCTGGTTGAGAGATAGTAAGAACGCTTGAAGTGCCGCAACTTCTTCGTCCTTTCCAACAAGCGGAGGCATGTAAGCGTGATAGGGAGAATCGCTCTTATTCTGCCGGAGCATCGAGAGAATATTGCCTACTGCTTTTGCGTCACGCCCTTCTAAGAACCGCTTCATCGACCGGTATCCGTTCTCGGTATGACAGCTCATGCATTGACCACGAAACATCGCTTTGCCAAGTTCATGCTGACTTACTGATGGTCCACTCGGCGTCCACATGGAGTGAGTGAGATACCCATCTTGATTGAATTTCGCGACGTCCCTTACTCGAACGCTATTGGAGTACATGTGGCTGCCAATGACAAACGGTTTACGGATCGCCTCACGAGCATATTCGGTGGATCCAGTCGCAGCTAGGGCAAGCAACAGAATCGCGATCGAATGGCTTGGACTAAAGTCTTTCGGAAACTTATAGGCGAACAGATAGGCGACCGCCGCGATTGTCGAAGTGCTCATGACAGAAAGCAGAGCGATTCGAGTTACCTGCGTGAACGAACCTTGTCCGATCGAGGCCATGCCAAGTTCCAATAGATGCTTGTTTGCATCGGGGACCATCATGATGTACCACAGGAAGGTCACCGGCATGAGGAGAAACGCGGGAGCGAGCCACTTGGTACTCCATCGAATCAGCTGAGTTTTAGCGTTGCCATAAGAATCGTCGTCGAGACGAGAGTAAGTGACGAGCGCCCAAACTCCAGCAAGAGAAATGCACACCAACGTTCGCAGAACAAGACTCGGCCAATAAGTTGGGTTAAAGAAAGCGTTCCAGAAATAGCTCGATTCATGTCCCGAGCCAACGACGCCTAGCCAGGTGGTTCCCGGAGTCAACATGAAAGTCAAAATGCCGTTGATGATGACGAGGGTACAGATCGACGAAATCGCGTAGAGCCAACCAACTTTTAGGTGCAGGGCGGCTGGAATACGATTCCACGTGTAGTAATACACCGCTGCTGAAGTCAATTCAACAATGAAGAAGACCCATTCAATCGCCCAACCAAACACAAAGTTATGGATCAAGGTGCTGGTTGCTTCTGGCTGAATCAAGCCGATAGAAAACCAGATTCCGACTCCGGAAACCGCCCCAAATACGCCGGTTAGGACGAGGAAGAACTTCGAGTGAGCTTGGAGCAACGGAAACCAGTTCGCACGCCCCTCTTTGATTGCTTTCGCTTCCGCGAGAGCCAGATAGAGCCCTCCTCCCACTGCAAAGTGAGAGATCATGATATGGAAGATCGCGATGATCCCGATAACCCAGGGTAATCCGATCCCTTTTACTTCCCAAATTGGATAATTCATTTGATAGTTTCCTAACCGGCTACGTAGCCAAGTAGAGTGGTGACCAGGAGGACTCCTAGGCAAAAGATGCCGAAGTAAGTTGCATACCGTCCATTGCGTCCCTTTGGCGAACTCGTGTCGAAGAACGGCACAAGGCACCAAAGCACCAAGCCAAGCGTAAAGATCGTAATGCCGGCAGCCTCACCCAGCATTCCTGGAATTACCTTGCCAATCAGCTTGAGCGTTTCAAACGAACTCATGAAGTACCATTCGGGATGAACACCGGCTGGCGCGGGTCCAAGAGGATCCGTAACCTTTCCAAGATCCGGTGGGAAGAGAGATGCCACGAGTGCAATTGCATTGAGGGTTACGAGCCACATCGCCAAATCTTTGAGAATGAAGTTTGGGAAGAATGGAATCGACTTTCTCTTTTCCATCGGAACGTCTTCTTCACTCGGAGGAATCGCGTTGCCGTGTTTCTGCACGAGAAACAGATGGAACATCAACAAAGGCAAGTACAGCAATGGCAAGACAACCGCGTGCCATGCAAAGAATCGTTGTACGGTGATCTCGGAGACTTCAAGACCGCCCCGCATCAGATTAGCGATCGTATGACCCACGAGAGGAATGTTTTCAGGAATCGCGAGTCCGACCTTGGTCGCTACAAACGATAACTGATCCATCGGAAGCAGATATCCACTGAAGCCAAAAAGCAGTCCAAGAATGAGCAAAGCCATTCCCGACCACCATCCAAATTCTCGAGGCTTTCGGTAGGCCTTCATGAAGTACACCGAAAACATGTGTACGAACACCGAGACCAAGAAGATGGTCGCCGACCAGCTATGGGCCGATCGAATCAGCCAACCAAAATCGACATCGTATGTCAATGAGCGAACCGAGTTATAAGCATCCGGTCCCGGCTTGTAATAGATGA
The DNA here is from genome assembly GCA_903899015.1 of uncultured Armatimonadota bacterium. Lineage (GTDB taxonomy): Bacteria > Armatimonadota > Fimbriimonadia > Fimbriimonadales > Fimbriimonadaceae > Fimbriimonas. Next base: position 97,956 of record CAIUHP010000113.1, read on the forward strand.
TAAGGAGAATTCCCGTTACAAGCTGGATCAAGAAGCAGAGCAAGGAAATGCCGCCCCAGTAATACCAGAACGAATATTTATGAAGGGGAACGGTTTTCTTGCCCGCGAACTTCTTCAGTTCAGAGATAGAAAGTCGTTCATCAAGATAATCGTAAACTTTTGACATACTATGCTCTCGTCACCGTTACCGCCCCATTGGCAACTTTAATTTGGAATCGAGTAAGCGGCTTGGGTGGGGGACCGCTCACATTTGCTCCGGTATGAGAATCGTAGACACCACCATGGCAAGCGCAAACAATCTTGTCCTGCTCGGGGTGATACTGAACCGTGCATCCTAAGTGGGTGCACACGGCATCAAAGGCAACCCAAGAATCATCCTTGTGATGGATGAGCATCGAAGGATATGGGCCAAATTTAAAAAGGAGAACGGCTCCTTTCTCGAGCTTATCTGCCCCCGCCAACGTCACGTCTTTCACGGCCGAGAGGGCTGCCTCACGCTGCACCGGTGAGTTTAAGTATCGGTAGATGGGGTAACCGACTGCCGCTGCGTAGGCGAGGCACATTCCACCCACCGCTACCTTGATAAAATTGAGACGGCTAATCTCATTTTCGCCGGGATCTTCTGGCGAAACAGCCATGATTTCTTCGCTCATGCGTTCACTTGCTCCGGAATAGGTTTGGCAGCTTTCATCACCGACAGAAGCCATCCGATGGCTCCCAGCCCGGCAACGAAAAGGACGAGAAAGATGCAAATCACAAACCAGTTCGAGGCTTCTTGACGCTTCCAAACATCAAAACCCTTTTGAAGGAGCGTGACATCACGAATTCCGTCTCTCACAATCACTGCCCCGGCAATCCCTAGAAAAGCACCCAAGGAACCAAGAATGGTTACGAGTAAGCCACTCGCCTTCCGAGCCAGAACGACTCCCGCCATCAACAGAGCCAAAGCAAATCCCACGCCCCACACGACAATCCCGATTTGGTAGAGGGGGGTGTGCATTCCGTTTTGCACTTCGCCAGGTTGAACGGTATAAACCCAGAAGCCAGTTGCCAGTTCTCCCAGCGCACCGATGACTGCAAATGTTGCGCCCGTAGATCGAAGCAATTCGGCTGCGCCGCTTTCGATGGTCTTGAGTTTGCTGTGAAGAGTCAGCCAGAAACCGCCGACCAAGAATCCACCGATGAGTACAAACATCAATCGAGGTTCTGCCGTAGGGTCATGCGGAGCGGATTGAAGCCCTGACGCGGTCTTGGCATACATCTGCTGCCAGACTTCCGGTCGAAGCATCAAGGTCATATTGGCGGCATAGATGTGCCCGACCATTGCGGCAAGCAAAAGAGCTCCTATGGCGTGCCAATGCACTGGCTTCCCGTAAGTAGTTCGATCTGAAATTCGGTAAAGCAACCAATAGCAACCCATGAGGATGAAAACAACTCCGATCCACTGAACCGCGATGAGAATGCTGCTGGTGTAGAGCGCACGTCCGTATAGAACTTGTGCAAAAAGGAGAGGCGGCACCCCAAGATTGATGACGTACGTCATGACAATTGGGAGACGTCTTGCCACGGTAAGCGCGGCACCCTGAGCGGCAGGGCCATTTGATCTGGCTTTCAGACTGAAATAAATCACGGCAACGAGACTGCCGATTAGAATCTGAACAGCAAAAAAGTGAAGGGCCAACGTCAAGAGGCTCAGAACTTTCATGAGCCAAATTGGGGCTGGAATTGGGATGGGGTCTACATTTGGAAATTGCATAATTGGCTTTCTGCTAACCGTCCTGGCACCAAGCCTACGATTCTCAAGCCTCGCATTTCCGCGCCATAATCCATGTCCTTCATTTTCAGGACATAGTTATAACCTCAATTTTTTCCTGAACTTTGTCCTCGTTTTGAACTCAATATGGACGGCTAGCTTGCCACCAGTGGGGTGCCATCAACAAAAAGACCCGGCCTCACTAATACGGGACCGGGCAGGTGGCTAGCGTGGATAAAAGACTTACTTGGGCAAGATAACCGAGTCAATCACGTGAATGACTCCGTTCGAGCATACGATATCAGTCTTGACAACCTTGGCGTTATCAACTTTGACTCCATGCTTGTTGTGAATGGTAATCGAAGCGCCGTTAACAGTCTTAACTTTCGTGCCGTTCTTCAGCTTGAGAACGTCTGCAGCCATAACCTTTCCAGCAACTGCGTGGTAAGTCAAGATCGCAACCAACTTCGACTTGTTCTCTGGCTTGAGCAAGAATGCAATGGTGCCTGGCTTCTTCTTCTCAAGGGCCTTGAAAGCATCATCGGTTGGAGCAAATACTGTGAAAGGACCAGCACCCTTCAAAGTATCGACAAGACCAGCAGCCTTCACTGCAGCAACGAGAGTCTTGAAACTGCCTGCAGCCACCGCGGTGTCTACAATGTCCTTCTCTTCAACTCGGGTTGTCGGAGCAGCGAATGCGCTCGAAATAGCGGCCATACCGATGATCGCAAGTGAAATCCATTTTGTTGTTTTCATATCTCTTTTCCTTTCTCGTCGATTAAGAATGCTCGCACCCACGAACGGAAACCATCCGCGGCTGAAAGACTTACATCCCTCTCACGTCTCAACTCAATCCTGAGCCGAATCTCCTATACACCTAGATATTGCATCACTTGTCTAATGTTTGTCAATTATTTGTCTAAGATTGTTCTCAGATTAGAAACAGGAATGAGCACCAGTTGACCCAAATGTTGACAAATCTTAGACAAGAATTCATACTCGTTCAAGTTTTGAACCTGACCTATACGATTGGCACGCTCGCAAAGCTAACCGGCTTGTCCCCCCATACGATCCGAGCATGGGAGCGGCGATACAACGCACTCAGCCCCGATAGGTCTATCACGAACCGTCGTCTCTATCAGACGGAAGATCTCGAAAGGCTTACCGCGTTGCAAAGGGTTGTGGAAGCTGGGCACAGCATCGGTCAAGTTGCAAACCTTTCTACCGAGCGTCTGAGGTCCCTAGATGCTCAACGAAGCCCAGTCGCAACCCCAGTGAGACAGGACGAAGTAATCGTTGGAGAACGCAATCCATTTCTTGAAGCTGCACAGAATGCCGTCTTAAGACTTGACCCGGAAGGATTGGAGGATTCCCTGATTCGTGGACATGCCTCACTGGGAATTTTTGGACTTCTTGAAGGCGTGGTCGTTCCTCTCATTTCCGACATTGAGACTCGATGGGTAAATGGCACTCTGAGCATTAGTCACGAGCACATGGCATCAGCAGTTTTACGTTCCTTTCTCGATCAAGTCCGAAAATCCATGCCTGGGTCGCAGACCGCACCGCGACTCATTGTCACTACTCCGCAAAACCAGATTCACGAAATTGGAGCGCTCATGGTCGCAATCGTTGCCGCAACTCAGGGCTGGCGGGTGACCTACTTAGGACCCAATTTACCGTCCGACGAAATCGCCCATGCCGCCAATCAATTATCTGCTCGAGCGGTTGCCCTGAGCCTCGTCTTCCCAACCGACGACCCACTCCTGCCTGCCGAGCTGAAGCGACTTCGACAAAACCTGCGCTCAGATGTCCAACTCATTGTCGGCGGAAGGGCCACGCATTTTTACATGAATGCGTTGAAAGAGAATCACGCGATCGTACTGTCGGATCTAACATCCGCGAAAGACGTCTTTCACGACGGTCAAATCGAACCATCGTAGACGCAAAATCGTTTTAACTTTCTGCGCGGTGATCCTCCCGAGATGACGATCCGGTCACAGAGCATTTGAATCCAACTAAATGCCTGCAACCTCCGTGGTACCAAATCCGAAAGAATACAGAGCCAATCCCACTAATTGGCTCTTGATGCTATTTGAGATGAAACGGCGCACGAAGTCAGCCAGATTCGAGTCTAGAACTTGAACCGACTGAATCTCTCAGTAACGACTCATCTTTCGAAGGCAAATTAGGCGCTGATCCTGGAACCGATGATTACCGAAACAAGGATAAATTCTTGGTTAACATGTAATAGGACCATCGTTAATCATAGACACTTAAATAAACCAAGCACAAATACTGTGAACTCTGAGTTTTCTTGCCTTAAAATTCATTTTAGCGGCTCAATTCCGCTTGATTTATCGGTAAAACCGATGCTTCGATTAAGTCCTTTGTTATTTTCGAGCCAGCTTTGCGCACGCAACAAAGACTGAGAGAATCTTTGACCTACAAGCAGCAAGTTCCAAGAATGAAAACGAAACATGCTGAAGTAGTCGCCGATCTTCAAGAACGACTTCGCAAAGGTTTCTACCGAGTTGGGCAACAACTGCCTAGCGAACCACTTCTAGCGCAAGAATATGGTGTAGCTTACATGACGGTTCGAAGAGCGATCACCACTTTGGTGGAGCAAGGGGTCCTCTATCGTGTTCGGGGACGAGGAACCTATGTAGCGGAACCTTCGCCACAGAGCCATTTGCCTTCTATTGGTCTCCTTTTGCTCAGGAATTGGCACAGCATTGACCCGTTCTATTTCCCTCCGTTGGTGAGTGGATTTGTTGAGTTTGCTCAGACGGAGGGCTTTCAGGTCCACCTTGCCGATCGAAGTGAACCTCTCCTTGAGTTGTTGAAATTCAATGAATTACACATTCGAGCGGTAGCTTGCATCATTCTTGAACACGACGACTTAACGGATGCAGATGACTTGCTAGACAGAGGAGTTGCCGTCGTGGCCATCAACAATTATGGTGGACTCCGCCGAGTCACTTCCGTTAGCCCCAACAACAGGAGAGGGGCTTATGACGCGACAAAAGTTCTTTTAGATCTTGGTCATCGCGAGTTTGCCTTTTTGGCCGGTCCTAAGCACAATGTCGATGCCATCGAGCGAAGAAAGGGATACGAAGCGGCCCTTAAAGAAGCGGGCAAGTCTGTGCGCAGTAGCATCGTCGTTGAAACCGGATTCAAGGAAGAGACGGGTTATGAGCAAGGTAGGGAGCTGATTCGAACTGGAAAACTTCCCACTGCCGTCGTCTCGGCGAGCGACCTTCCTGCCATCGGCTTCATGAAAGCATTGCGTGAAGAGAAAATTCTCGTGCCCCAAGATGTGAGTGTTTTTGGCTTTGGAGACTTTAGGTTATCCGGTTACACCAACCCAGCCCTCACAACCGTCAAGTTAGCACTCGACGAAATAGGTCGCCGAGCGGCGGACGCCCTTATCACTCAACACCGTGGGGGCAGGATTGAAACAGTTAGAATCGACTGCCCTATCGTCTGGAGAGAATCGGTGGCGGCGGCATGCCGTTGACGCCTGAGTAAGTGGAGGATATGAACTCTCCACTTACTGCATTGGCACAGTGAGCTCTGCTTCACACTTATCCGTGTACACGCTTAGCCACTTAGCACCGTACTTCCCTTCATTCGTCGGCCACTGCTTCCAATTTTTTCCACCTCGAATGGCTTCTAGCAAGTTACAGCACACCACTTCAGTGTCCTCCGAAGTCCAAAGCTCGTTTCGAAGGTGATCGGACGCTACCGGTAGCGCGGTATCGGCGACGTACGTATAGTTGAACCCTGCGAAGGGCGGAATAAGAGCGCCGTAAACGTTCATCACGCCAAGCAAGCGAGAAAGAACGCCTTTCGCACCAACCGCATGAGCGGTCACGATCGCTCCTGCTGGCTTACCTACCCAAATGGACTGCCCTTCGGTATGTGCAGTCATCTCTAAGAACCGCTGAAGTGGTGAGCCCCACGAATCCCAATACGTTCCAGTCCCAAAAAGAAATCCATCCGCCTCCGAAACGGCTTCGAGAATACGGTCCATCGAAGGTTCGCGGACAAGTTCGAGATAAGTAACGTCCACTTCTTGCCGCAACCGCTCCTCAGCGATCGCAAGCAGTTCAGCGGTGTTACCTTGAGAGCCCCCCAGGGAGCCGTTTACAATCAATACGTTTGGCATGTTTAATTAAGTGATTCAAATCGTGCCTGGAAGAACCGAAGCGAACCTGGCTCATAAACCATCTTCAATCCGCGAATGGACTCGGCTCGTTGGCAAACTCTTGCGCACGCCTCGGAAACATAATCGAGGTGCGATTGCGTGTAAACCCGACGTGGAATGGTCAACCGAACTAACTCTAGGTCCGGTTTGTATTCGTTTCCATCGTGATCTCGCCCCGCAGAAACGATCCCACGTTCCATCGAGCGTACGCCAGACTCAAGATAAAGTTCGGCCGCAATCCGCTGTGCGGGATACTGCTCTTGAGGCATATGTGGCAGAATGTCTCGAACATTGAGGTAGATCGCGTGGCCGCCAAAAGGTTTAACGACGGGCACACCAAAGCGTTCAAGCCGCTTGCCTAAATATCCAACTTGCTCTACTCGGGCTCGAATATATTCGAAGTCCTGAGATTCCACGATTCCAACCGCCATCGCACCCATATCTCGTCCTGCCATGCCGCCGTACGTATGCAGGCCTTCAAAGGCAACCACGAGTTCACGGGCCATTTGAGCGAGATGATCGTCCCGCAGAGCTAAGAACCCGCCAATGTTGACCAGGCAGTCCTTCTTCCCCGAAATCGTACAGCCATCGGTATAGCTACAAAGTTCAGCGAGAATCGCAGAAATGGAAGTTGCTTCGTATCCCGCCTCCTTTGTGTTGATGAAGTAACAATTCTCCACCGCACGCGTTGCGTCGAGCATCACCTTGATACCAAGCTTCGAACAATATGCTTTGAGTTCCCGAGCGTTTGCCATCGATATCGGCTGCCCGCCACACATATTGACGTTGGTTTCAAGACTTACATAGGCGATTCCCTGGGGCCCAACCCTCTGAACGATCCGATCAAGTTTTGCGAGGTCAACATTGCCTTTGAATTCAAATTCGCTATGTGGATCAAATGCTTCATCCACAATCACGTCTTCAAATTCGCCTCCCGCATGCTCCTGATGAAATTTCGTCGTGGTGAAATACATGTTGCCAGGAACGATCTGTCCCTTCTTAATCATGATTTGAGACTGGATATGTTCGGCCCCTCGCCCCTGATGGGTGGGAATGAGGTGTTCGTAACCGTAGACTTTCTGCACGACTTCTTCGAGTCGTTCGAAATCCTTACTTCCCGCATAAGCCTCATCGCCGGTCATGATCGCAGCCCACTGTACGTCGGACATCGCATTCGTCCCCGAGTCGGTTAATAGGTCGATATACACTCGGCGTGAAGGCAGAAGAAACGTATTCCAACCCGCAATCTCGAGAGCCGACCTTCGCTCTTCGGCAGAAGCAAGATGAATATGCTCAATCGTCTTGATCTTCCAAGGCTCACACCAAGACGTCGGGATGTTGTCCGCTATTCTCATAGGTCCAAACATATAGTCGGATTGCGTCGAAGGATGTTCCGGAGTTTGAAGCCTCGTTCACCCGATGCATGGTGACTCACTTCCAGATCTCCATTTCTGGCGAACATCGCCAAATCACATTCCTAAGCTAATACGTCTGAATATCACCGGGTCACTCAGCCATCCGATCTTCTCCCATGCCGACTTTTTTACGCCGACGACATTTGCTGGTTGGGCTATGTGCATTAGGAGTTGGCTTGACAAGTGGCTGCCAACAAAGCGGCTCCGGCCCAGTAGAAATTACTTATTGGACCGGATGGTCGGGACATGAGTTTGGGATCCAGCAACGACTTGTCGACCAGTTCAACTCAGCCCACCCGAATATTCACGTGCGTCTGGTAAGTCAGTTTGGAAACTCGGGCTACCAAAAGGTGCGCATTGCCTTCGCGGGTGACGCAACTCCTGATCTTATGTCGACCGTCTGGTCCGACGAACTGGCTGACTACGCCAAACGAGGTGTCCTCACTCCCCTTGACGACTACTTGAAAAACTCTCATCGCGATTTCGACCGCGAATACGTTCCTGCTTTACGCAACTCACTTCGCGTTGATGGCAAGGTATTCGGAATGGCGGTGACGACCGACACCGGATTCATCGTTTTCAATAAGAAGATCTTCCGAGAAGTTGGGCTGGATCCAAACCATCCGCCATCGACTCCGAACGAGTTAATGCTTGCATCGAAAGCCTGTACCATTCGGCGGGCTGATGGCGGGTTCGAACGGTTGGGATATCGGCCAGCCGATCTTCGAGTCTGGGCCCATGTTTTTGGCGGAGATTGGTACGACTCTCGGACACATAGAATTACTGCCAATAACCCAAAGAACTTAGAAGCCTTACGATGGATGGCCTCCTTCAATGCCTTCATCGACCCAAACCGCGCTCAGGCCTTTCAGTCAACCTTTGGAAGCGAGAAAACGCCAAACGGCCCCTTCTTCGTTGGGAAGATCGCAATGTGGCAAACCGGCGAATGGGCGAGTGAATACTTGCGACGATACGGACCAAACGTTGAGTACGGCTACTTCCCTTTTCCAGCCCCGGTAGGTGGACGCCCAAACACCACCTATCAAAACGGGAGCGTCTTTGTCATTCCGAAAGCGTGCAAGCACAAGCAAGAGGCATGGGAGTTCTTAAATTGGCTTACTCAAGAGGGACCCGTTCGCGAGTTCAGCGGAACAATTGGTAATGTCCCTCCCATTCAATCAGCGGGTGAGGCCCCAAGGTTTAAGAACGATCCTCTCTTTCGATTTGCCGTCTCGCTGTCTCGGGGTCCTAATGGCTTTGGTCCTCCCGATATTCCGATTTGGCCAACCTATTCTGCTGAGATTGGTCGGGCGGAAGAAAAAGTCATTATGGGGGGCGAAGATGCGAAAACGGTTCTCGACGACCTTCAGCGCCGCATGGAAAAGGAACTCGCGGAGACCCTAGAGGACCTGAAGCGATGAAATTATCGTTGCCTAAGTCCGTAGGTGAAAAACGAAACTTCCGAAACGGCATACTGTTCGCTACGCCGTGGCTGATCGGCATAACCGTCTTTGGGATTTATCCCATCCTTTCCTCGCTTTACTACAGCTTGTGCAGTTACGATGGAATCCGAAGCCCGAGATTCGTAGGATTACACAACTATCACAAGCTGTTTTTTGAAGACGAACTCTTTTTCAAATCGCTCTTAAACACTTTTTATATGGTCGCGGTGGGCGTACCGCTGAGCCTCATTTCTGGACTGAGCATTGCTCTTCTCCTCAATCAGAAAGTGAAAGGAATAGCGATATATCGCACCATTTACTATCTACCGAGCGTGGTGCCGGTGATCGCGAGCACGATTTTGTGGTTGTGGCTCCTTAACCCAGACATTGGACTGATCAATATTGGCCTTTCGCACCTTGGGATCAAAAACCCGCCTGCCTGGTTAGGCGATCCGTTTTGGTCCAAACCGGCACTTATCATCATGAGCCTTTGGGGAGTCGGCGGAGGCATGGTGATATATCTGGCAGCCCTTCAGAATGTCTCCGAAACACTGTACGAAGCTGCTTCACTAGATGGGGCCGCCATCATTGCGAAGTTCCGGCATGTGACTTTGCCCATGATCACACCGGTTATCTTGTTCAATCTCATAACGTCGCTCATCGGTAGTTTTCAATACTTCACGGAAGCCTATGTGATGACAAGTGGGGGCCCGCAAGATTCCACGACCTTCTATGCTCTGCACCTTTTCAACGCGGCGTTTCAAGACTTTCACATGGGAGTTGCATCCGCGATGGCATGGGTTCTCTTCGTGATCACGCTCGGCTGCGCACTCGTGGTCTTTAAGAGTTCGCTGAAATGGGTCTATTACGACGGTGAGATCAAATGAAATCTCCTAAGCTTGGACGCACCGTGTTCACCCATGTAATCCTGATTACGATCGGGTTGGTTTTTCTCTTTCCGTTCTACTGGCTCGTAAGCACCGCACTCAAGCCCGACGAACAGATTTTCCAGATGCCGCCTGCATGGGTCCCTCATCCCCTCATGTGGGAAAACTTCCCGAAAGCGCTCACCGAAATTCCGTTCTTTCAATACACGTTTAACACGCTGAAGATCTGTGCGTGCAATGTTTGTGGCACCGTATTGGCGTGTTCACTGGTTGCTTACAGCCTCGCTAAGATCAAGTGGATCGGAAGGGATTGGGTTTTCTATTCGCTCATCGCGACCATGATTCTCCCGGGCCAAGTCACGATGATCCCGACTTTCATGATCTTTAAGTGGCTGGGTTGGATTGGCACCGTGTTACCGCTGACAGTGCCTCCTTTCCTGGGTGGCGCATTCAGCATTTTCTTGCTGCGGCAGTTCTTCATGACGATTCCTAACGAGTTGTCAGACGCTGCGCGCATTGACGGCTGCAATGAATTTGGTATTTATTGGCGGATCATCATGCCGCTCGCAAAAACTGGCCTCGTAACGGTCGGACTCTTTGCGTTTATTGGATCATGGAACGATTTTATGGGTCCACTGCTCTATCTAAACGACGAGCGAAGCTACACCCTTTCCATCGGACTTCAAAAATTCGTCAGTCAACACGGCGCCGAATGGGGCAAGTTAATGGCGGCATCGACTCTCATGGCTTTGCCCATCGTGATTATTTTCTTCTTCGCCCAACGAGTTTTTGTTAAAGGCGTGATCCTCACTGGAAGCAAGGAATAATAGTTCTGTGGATATTGAGCGCCTGATTAACCGGCACAAAGATGCGGTTTATCGCCAGATGATTCGAACATGTGGCAATCGGGACGATGCGGAAGATGCACTTGCAGATGCGCTGATGGCGGCCTTCAGAGCTTCCGACAAGCTTCGGGATCCCGCAAATTTCCAAGCATGGCTCGCTCGAATCGGGACCCGCTCATGTGCCCGTATGCGGATTCGCGAACGGCTCCTGAAATTCACATCCATCGCGGACTTAGAGGCTAAGGGAATCGAAATGCCCTCTTCTAGTCCCAGCCCCGACATGCAAGCCGAACTCGCAAATCTCAAATCGTGCGTAACAGGAGCAGTTGAATCTCTGCCAGACGTTTATCGCGAAGTCTATTTACGTCGCGAAATAGTCGGCGACAGGGCCGAGGAAGTAGCGAGCGATCTTGGATTAACCATCGCTGCCCTCAAGTCTCGGCTCCATCGAGCTCGACAGCTGATGAGAGAATCTCTGGATTCAGGCCTAGGATGCAAGAGCCTGGCTGACTCCATCGATTGAGCCCTGACCAACAATTTCGAAAACCGAACTTACAGTTGGCCCTGCCCTTAGTGTCGCAATCGCAGTGCAGTATTTTTCATCGCTCAGCTTTACCGCCTGCTCGACCGCGACCGGGTCTAAGTTCTCTCCTTCGATGATATGATGAAACACGATATCGACGTAGGGCTTTGGATAGGTTTCGCTCTTTCGTTGCTGGCCCTCAACCTCAATTCGGTAAGACGTGACCTTTTGACGTTTCTTTTCCAAAATCTGCATGACATCGATACCAGAACAAGCTGCTCCCGCTGCAAGAAAGGCTTCCATCGGTGTCGGTCCCAGGTCCTGACCACCCACTTCAGGATAGGCATCCATCATGAATTTATTCCCTGTTGGAGGCGTAGCTTCGAAGGCTCTCTTGCCTTTCCATTCAACTTGAATCACTTTATTTCTCCTTTTGGTGGCACATGCATCCGAATCTCATTTACTAAGGTTGCTAACGGCTGAACGCCTACAAGCACTTTCAAAACGTCCGGTCCTTGCATAAGAACACACGTCGGGATGCTTCGGATGTTGAAAGCGGAGGCGATCTCGCGCTCCTTGTCCACATTCACCTTTGCGACTCGAACTTCTCCGCGAAGTTCGTTTTCCACTGCTTCTAGAATCGGCCCCATCGTTCGACATGGACCGCACCATGGTGCCCAAAAGTCAATCAATATGGGGGTCGAATCCTGAATGACGATCTGTCTAAACGTGTCTTTCTTCAGATCAATCAGTTGGGAATGAATCTCTGGTTGTCTCATGCCTTGGTAGAGACAACCAGCAAACAAAAGGATTCAAGCTCGAGGATGAGACTGGAAGAATTTCCAAATCTCGTGGGTTGCATCGACGGAATTTAAGCTGGGTCCTACAAATCTTGAGGGCAGCCCAGCCTCTTCTCCGCCTGGCCACATGTGGCCTTGCCCCTTGATAATCCACTCTTGAAAGCTGGGGCCAAATTCAACAACCGTTTTCGTTCGGTCGTCAGAACGAATAACGGATTGAGTGCGGATCCCCATGCCTTTCGCCCACTCAGCTAGCTGATTTTGAACAGGTGGTACTTCGCGCGAGTTCCAAGGTGTCTTTTGAATCCCTCCCGCGAGGGGATTCAACGGATCCTTATCTCCGATAAGATAAAGCGTTGGTATCGGTTGCTTAAGAATGGGATCTCTTTCCGTCATCTGGCCCGCTACCATTGCCACCGCGGCTACTCGACAATTTGGGCTGGCTGCATACCGGAACGCCATTGAAGAGCCATTTGAATGACCGCAAAGGAATATACGTTTTGAATCTATTTTGAATCGAGATTGCATGCGATCAAATAGATCATCTAGAAATTTTAGGTCATCAATATTTGATCGGACAGCAGCTGTTGAAACTTGCCCAGTGCGCCATATGCGAGGATTGGTTAGGAAATTGGGAACTGCTCGAACCCTAGCTGGAAGACCATCTGGAGCGACCACGATGAATCGTCCCAATTCCGCCTGTTTCTCCCAACCGTTTCTTGTCAGGTACATCTCCCCCTCACCGCCTGCTCCGTGGAGGACCATTACGAGAGGAGTCATTTCACTCAAATCGAGGCTCTTAGGTACATAAAGACAATAAGTCCGTACCCGTCCGTCGCTAGTTATTCGAAGTTTCTGGAGTCCAGTTTCTCGTTCTGGCGCATCCGCCCTCGCCTGCTGCATTGAGAAATATCTCACTCTGCGCATCATCATCGAAGCCGCTAGCAAGATCGGAATCGAAATAATCAGCAACAGTAGGATGGAAAAGAGCCGACGTACCATTCATGGATAGTCGCTACGATCCTGTGATTTGTTCAGTAGCGAGCCCACGGGATCAACTTGAGTTACTCGTGAGGCATGGATTATCTCGTGCCAGACTTTGCCCCACCTTTTGGAGCCGATCGAACTAGGGCTTTCATTTCGGAATCGGACGGTAGGTAAATGCCAAGTTTCTTTTCTTCCGTCTGGAGCGAACTATTCAACTCAATCACGATCTGCTTGCCAGCTTTCTTCATCACGAGTGGCTTATGGTCAAGTGGATTGATGATGTCCGAAAAGGTTTCTTGTTCGGCAATTGGGTGCCGCTTCAGGGCGCGCGCAAGCGCAACATAAGACAGGCGGCGTGCTTCCCAAATTTGATCGTGGTACAAGTTGTCCGAGTTTGTTAATGAGCCTGACGCCAATTTCTGATAGATGTCTCCACCTGTCGGATAGGCGAGCAGGGATCGTTGCAGGTTCTCCCATTCGTTTTGAATAATTGGCAGACGATTTTGAACGGGCAACGAACAAGCTTCGATTATTTTCCTAGTCGAACGTGCTATCTCCACGTCCGCCTTGCGCCGGCTAAAGATAAGGGGGGCAAATCTCTCAGCTGGTGCAATGTTCTCAGACTTAATTCCTAAGTCGGCAAGACCTTTGGCGGTCGTTGATAACTCCAGCACGGAACGGACCATCAGCAATTCATCGCGATGCATACGCGAAAGGTTGACCTTTGGCCAGTTCTTGATGGCTTGTTCAAGAGCGGTTTGATAGGCGGGAATTGAAGGGTGGGTATAGCTCCAAAGCGCTATCCTTCGCACGCCAATAAGGTAGATCGATTCACTCACCAGAGTCGCGATGGTCGTCTCTTCTTCATTACTATGCTTCGCAATAACAAAGACTTTATGAATGTCTCGAAGCGCACCTCCTGGATTGTTCGAAGCCACTTCGACAGAGCCGCATAGCGCGAGAAGCTTTGCTCCAGCCTTCATATCGGCATACTCGGGCAATAGAACCGCAGCGCCTTTAGCCCAGTCTCGCTTAAACCAGCATCTAGGGAGCACAGTCGCCTTTTCAAGCAAGCTTAGAGAATGGGATTCCTTAGCCAAAATGTCTTTGAGGGCTCCCAATTGCTCACTCTTAGAATCAAATATTATGGAAATCTCTGATTCAAATGCCGATGCTGGCAAATCCCAGTGGTGCCGAAGATCTCGATAGTAGCGAGCTGAATTTTCAGACTCAGCCGCAGTTGGAATGGACGTTGCAAACTCTTGCCACGTGGTAGGAATATTCGAGTTTCGTGCTAACTCGAGTTCTCTATCGATCGCAGATTGTTGCAGGCGAGCTTCAATGCGGTCATACACCAACTTCCCAATCAGGCAGATCACGATCAGGATCGCAAAACTTCGAAGACATCCAGATAGGGTTCGGTTTTTCATGGAGAGAAAACGAAGTAGGTGGTAACACCTCAACGTCAAGGCGAATCGGTAAGGATAAAAGGTTCGTGTTACACTGAATACCCGGTAATTCGGTTTACTGTTTGCTGTGGGAGCTGACTTGAAACCTATGCGATTGCCGCGACGATTGACTTTTTCTTTGGGCCTGACACTGGTCACGTGTATCACATTTGCGAGCGTAGAATTTCCCGGGCCCCAACCTGGCAAGGCCCAAGCCAACAAAGTCAAAAATGCTTTCTCGCTTGGAAACAATGTGTTGCAATCCACGTGGATCTGGGATCAAGGGCACCTTCAGACATGCAAATTAGTCAATCGACTCGAGTCAGGAACTTATAACCAGAAAGGGACTCAATTGTTTCGACTTGCGACTCAGCCAGTCAAGCCTATTTCGGGAGCTTACGTTGGAGTGCGCATAGAAACCAGCCGGATCGTTGTTGTCGCTTCGGCAGACAATAAAACTTGGTCCGAACTTACCTCTTACCCTCAGTCCGATTTTCCTGGAGAGCCTAAAACAATTCGAATTGGGAAAATGAATTTGAAGGGGGAGCCAGCAAACAATCCGGGCGACCTTGGTCCAATTGGAACGTCGACCGTTTCCCATTTGAGCTTCGCGGATGCTCGACCAATCGAAATCAGAGCCCATGCTCATGAAGGATTCTCGAGGACTTATGCGTTTCCAACTGGAAAAACGCTTGTCTCTTGCCTTATTGACAAGCAATCTGACCAAGGCATGACATGGGGACCGGCGATGGAGGTCGTTTTCCCTCGAAAAAACAAATTCATCCTAGTTGGCCTGCGTGAAAAGAACTCCGTCTTCAATGTGATTACCGACAAGGGCGAGCGCATCCTTAGTCAGGCCGTCAACAACACCCCAACTTTCGACTTACCGGCCACGTTGTTTACCTGCCCAAATCCACCAAGAATCATTTCCCTTCATGCCGACCCTCAAGGAATTCGCGTTGCCGATCAATCTTCTGGTGTCGGTCTTGAGGCAAACTTCGTGTCTCCTTCGGGAATTCATGCCAAGTGGCGCGCCGAGCTAAGGGATGGCTCCAATTACATCCATCAATCGATCGAATTCTCGACGACAAAAATGCGAATTCCGATTTCTGGTGTTGAATTTGCCGATTATAAGCTGCCCCAAGCTAAAACTATCGGTACCGTTCCAGGGTGCCCCGTTGCCGGAAGTGGAGTGTTCATGGGCGTGGAGATGCCGGGCGCGATAAGTCAGACCGACGGAATCGGTAGCCGGATTTCATTCGGATGCCAGCTTGTCTTGTCGCCAACTCAAACGTTCAAATTTGGCTCGGTCGTGGGTGTCGCACCGCAGGGCCAACTCCGAAGATCGTTCCTTTACTACATAGAACGAGAACGTGCGCGACCTTCATCACCATTCCTGCACTACAACTGCTGGTATGACCTTGGTTTTGGCGTGGATGCCGAGAAAATGCTTGATGCAGCTAATCAGTTCAATCTGGAGTTGGTTCAAAAACGAGGCGTCAAGGTTCAGTCTTACTTGATCGATGACGGTTGGGACGATTCGAGCAAAGGGCTCTGGATCGAGAATGAAGAAAAGTTTCCTGGAGGTTTTAAGTCGCTTAAGCCCAAAATGGATGCCCTCGGCGCTAATCTCGCAATTTGGATTTCACCTCTTGGAGGTTACGGAGGTTCGGAAGAGCGAACCACTGATGCGCGGAAATTGGGGATCATTCCTAAAGGAGCGGCCCTAGACCTTGCCTATCCTGGCTATAAGCAATGGTTCCAAGATCGGTGCCTCAAACTCATGCGCGAAGATGGAGTTAACGCGTTCAAGTGGGATCGGGCGGGAGATGGAGTGAGCCCTCACTTTATGGCTTTGCTGGACATCGCGAGTAACTTGCGTAAAGTGAACCGTAATGTTTTTATCAATGTGACAGTTGGAACTTGGCCCTCTCCGTTCTGGCTGAATCATGTCGACTCAACTTGGCGTAACGGAAGCGCTGATGTAGGTTGGACAGGAAAAGGTGACATGCGTGAGAAATGGATCACCTTTCGAGATGGAAATTGCAAGCGCATGTTCGTTGACCGATCACCTCTGTATCCGCTGAACTCCGTCATGCACCACGGCATCGTTCACGGTCGTAACTTTCAAGGTGAACCTATCGGCAAAACCGGTCCACACTTGAAAAATGAAGCGCGATCCTATTTTGCAAACGGGACGTCCCTTCAGGAGTTGTATCTAACCCCTTCGATGATGGATCAATCCGCTTGGGATGATGTCGCTCAGGCGGCTAAGTGGGCACAGGCCAACTCTGACGTTTTGGTGGACTCACATTGGGTCGGTGGAGATCCGTTACAGCTACAGATCTACGGCTACGCGTCATGGAATAGTCAGAAAGGGACGCTTATGCTTCGCAATCCGGACGACAAGCCTCAGATAATGACTCTTGACCCGGCCGTTCTATTCGACTTGCCAAGTGATGCACCGACCCGGTATTCCATGCAATCTCCATTCCCGGACCAAAGAATTCAAACGATCAGTGAAGTCTCGAGTAAGAACCCGATCACATTCGAGCTGCAACCATTCGAGGTTTTGGTTTTCGATGCGCGGCCAAAGAAGTAATCAATCGGTGTCCACAACTTGTGGCTTCGCGGTAATCGCTCTACCTGGGTAGGGTTGGTTGCCATGTAGCGAATACCAGATCACTCGATTAAGCTTGTCCGGATTCGGGGCGTCTGGATGGCTCCAGTCAAGACCCAACGATACCGAGGTCCAATACCGATCTTGGGCTGACATAGCGCTCGCATTGCGACCGGGATTGGGCAGGTTCAGTGGGATCTGGTTCGGGTGCACGAAGTAAGGAGTCAAATCGGCCTTATCTTGGAAGCAAGTGTCGATTGGCTTAGCCAATGTGTCAAATCGGTTCATGGGCGAAAATCCCAACATCATTTCGATCGACTTCAACATATTCACCGTCGTGTAAAAAGTGTGATCGACAGTATGGCGTTTGTTGTACGGGCTTACAACCATATAGGAAGTTCGGTGCCCATCCACATGGTCCGGCCCCGATTGAGCATCGTCCTCAATGACGAAGACGCAGGTGTTTTTCCATTGCGGGCTCCGACTAATTGCTTCGATCACTCGGCCTAAGGCGAGGTCATTGTCCGCCATCATGGATTTGGGCTGAGGATAATTCGGGTCCATTCCTTCGCTGTGATCACACGGCAACGAAAGGATCATTAAGTTGGGAACGGTGTTCGTTCGAGACCGCTCGTCGTATTCCGAAATAAACTCATCTGCCCGTGATTGGTCGCTCTGAATCAAAGGCCAGTAGTGAATTTTCTTGTTGACGATCGGAATTAAGCTTCTGACCAACGTGACGGGTTCGTAGGTGAATTTATGAGTTCCCTTCTCACGATCTTCCCAAGCTTCAAACCAATCCTTCGGCCGGTAGGGTGAATATTTGGCGACGTCGGCATAACAAAATTCACCGTAATCCCGAACGCTCAGGCCCTTTGCCATTGCGGAATCCCATAGACAACCGCTGGATGCCAGTGACATGGCACAGTTGCCATCGTCATTGTATGTTCGCGAGTAGCCTACGTAGAAGTGCTCAATATAGTCGTTTGCGACTGCTTGAGTGCTCCATGCGTGCCCATCACAGCTATTCGTCCCGCTCACATAGCCATTATCAAAAAGTGTGAACTCGCGAGCGATTGCCTGGTGGTTAGGCATGATCTTGTTGCCAATTTCAGCGGCAATTTTCGGATCGCCGTTCCCCTCCGGCATGTCACCGAATATCTCATCGTAAGTCCGATTCTCTTTGATGATATAAAGGACATGCTTGATCGCGCCTTTATAGACAGCAAGGTCAGGCTTTGATGTCACGGGCTCATTCCAGCCATTGTTCTTGGCGACCAATTCCGTCTCTTTTGTGAGATCAGACAGCAAGTTGACCACCGAAACCGTACCTTCAAAGTCGTGTACGTTCCCAAAACTGCCGCCGTGCCCAAGGCGAGATACCGAGCCGTTTCCTTTAGAGTTCAACACCCAGGCTTCGTCACCGTTCAAGGCGATGGAAATCGGATAAAAACCAGCCGGCCGATACCCCTTCACCGCGCTTGTCGCAAGATCTACTTCTGCGACTGCGTTATCTCCACCGTTACAAACGAATAAAGTTTGCCCGCTTCGAGCTAGCGCGACTGGCATCGCTCCAAGGACACTGAAACCATTCCAAGAGAGCTTGATCGTCTTTTTGACTTTCTGAGCTTCAAGGTCAATCTCCGAAACCGTGTCACTCATAGAGTTGGCAACGAAAGCGGTCGATCCTGAAATCAAAACGTCGGTGGGATGAATGCCAACTTCAACATCCTTTCTCGCTCCTGAAGCCAAGTTAAGAAGAGTAACCGAGCCGTTGTTAGCCACGCCGCGACCGTCAACCGCAATCTTAGATATTCCGGTCTTGCTCGCATAATCAGATTTCAGTGGGACTCGACCACCCCAGTTAGAAATCACAAGCGATCGTTCATCATCTGTGAGCCGAGCCGCAAATGGAATCATGCCGCACGGAAACTTGCGCAACCGCTTGCCAGTCAAAGCATCCAATTCAAGAACTGCGTTGAGATCACCGGCCGGTACATAAAGTCGCGATCCATCCTTGTTGAGGCACAAGCTTCCCGGAACGATGTTATTGGGCTCCCCTTTCTCAGTTAGGATCATCTGAGATTCGAAGGAGAACTTTCCATCAACGTAACGGTAGGTTTCGATAACTCCTTCGGAGGTCTCTCCCTTAGGCGTGCTGTCGCCTCCTCCCGCAGTTGTGACGTACAGCCTTGAACCATCTGGGCTCCATACCATTCCATGAAAGCCAGGCTCGTGCCGCATCAGCAAGTAGGTATTCGGCACCACTCCTGATCGATTGACCAAAAAGATCTGATCCCGCTGATTGGTCTGGTCTTTGACCGTTACAGCTGCGACATCCTTCTGGGGTCGGAGAGCCATATCGGCCGGTCGCCCCTTGAAGGCCACTGTTCCCGGCTGAATCGTCTGCCGGGAACTCAGAAGATAGGTGCCATCACTCTGCTTACCAAGGTGCCTCGCAAGATCCTGATAATGGCTCGCTTCGAGGGTGATTCCTGCTACAACGACTGCGGTTACGAAAATCCAACGGCTCTTCTGCATGTTCGGAACCACAGTCTAGCAATACCGCGCATTAACGTGGGATTAACCGTTTAGCATCGCGTGAAAAACAGCGATTCGCCGAATGAGGGGCTCACCTACCGACTTCGTAATTCGGATTCGGACCTTGCTCACTTTTACGGGATCAAAATGATCAATCTTTTTATGCCCGATGGCGGTACCGGTCGCCAATTCCTTCCAGGCGCCATCTACCATTCCCTCAATAACATAGGCTCGAATCCGCTCTCCCCCGGTGGTGTCTTCCATCGTGATCGCGGTGTCAATCGTGCTGGGTGAGGACGGCATAGCTTCTACCGTTTCTCCTTTTCCTTGGCTATACACGATTGGCAAGCTATATCGACGCTTGATCTCGTCTCCGAACTCCTTTGCTCGCTTGACATCAGCCGCCGGGATGAGCCCTGTGGTGTCAGGAGTATTGTTCAGGATGAGAACAGTGCCATGTCCGACGCTGTTGTCGTACATTTCCATCAACTTTTCGAGTGGCTTAACGGTTGGCTCGTTCTTTGTATTCCAGAACCAAGTATCACGCATTCGACAATCGGTTTCTGTCGGCAACCATCGATCACCATCCGGATTTCCGTCTGCAGCGGTTAAAACACCCCACGTTTTTGGATCAAACTTCGCGCCGTTCCAACATGGATAAGGAGCCATTCCCTCCTCGTTTCCAACCCATCGAATGCTTGCCTGAGGTCCCTGAAAAACGATTGCTTTGGGAGCGTATTTTTGGAGGATATCTCCGACATCGAACTTCAAGCTTCCATCAAACCAGACCTCAAAGATGGATCCATATTTACTGAGCAACTCAGTCAATTGAGTTCGGAAGATCTTGATGTACTTTGCTTGTTCCTCTGCATTCTTAGCCTGACCGCCAACTTCTATTCCGTGCTTACCGTCGGCTGGCGAGAGATAGACTCCAAGTTTGAGTCCGTACTTTTTGCATGACTTAGCCACGTCTGCCATGACATCGCCCTTTCCGCCCCGCCAAGGAATGCTCTTCACACTGTAATCGGTTGTCTCCGTTTGCCACCAACAGAATCCACCCACGTGTTTGGCGACAAAAACGAAGTATTTGCACCCCATATCCTTAGCCGTCTTTACCCACTGATCGGAATCCAACTTGGTCGGATTAATTTGGCTCAAAGGAGTCGAAAGATTATCCCCCTCAAGATCCTGCCACGTGTTTGGCGCAAAATGCAGGAACATCCCCATCTCGGCATCCTGCCATTCCACTTGCTGTGGGGTTGGTTTGGGGAGATTCGCTTGGATTGCGGGTCGAATGAGGGTCGCTAAAATTGCAGGAATAAGGATCATGGGTCAACTCTGAACCGCTTGATTATGACTAGGTTGGGATTGTCAAACAAGCATCATGATCCGGGCCTGCTGGGAGGGTTCATGACTCCCAGCAGGCAATGAACTCTTTACTGCCCTTGCCCAAGCGAATATCCTGGGACACCATTGAATGTGCAGAGATTTTCCGTCTTAATGAAGTCGATCTCGGCGGTGCTCAAGTTTTGAAGAAGGCTGATGAGCGTGCTGTGCGGTACTGGTGCCGAATCACCCATGAATCGGCATCGCCAGTGATCAGTGCAGAAGGTTTCGGACAAACCTTGGGGCCAAACCTTTACCCCTCTATTCGTAATCATGACAAGCTTCAATCCTGGAACCGACGAGGCTTGCAGCTTATCGGCAAGTTGCTCGGTATTCCCGTTCCAGTGAACAAACACATCCATGCCCACAAGTTCCTTTTTCTCGAACGAGCGGCGAACCGGACGAGCCAAAGCCGCCGTTAAGTCAGGGGGAGTGCCGTAGTGAATGGGTTTCAGTCGAGTTGGAATGAGTCCGAGACGTTGGATCACCGCGTCAGCGAAAAATTGCGTGCCAACTTTAGACGTGCTTTGATCGAGGGTGAAAATGTCTGCCGTGTGAACACCGTCTTCGATCGTCTTTAGCCAAGCGTTATGGATCTTCATTGCGATCTCAGATTGACCAATATGAACCAGCATCATGACAGCGGCCAATATCAGGCTACTTGGATTAGCAATGTCCTTCCCTGCGATATCCGGAGCACTACCGTGAATTGCTTCAAACATGGCGCAGTGCTCTCCAATGTTCGCACTGGGCGCGAGTCCCACTGAGCCCGCAATTTCGGCCGTCACGTCACTCAAGATGTCGCCGTAAAGGTTAGGTGTTACGATTACATCGAAAACTTCTGGCCGAGTCGCGGCCTTTGCCATTCCGATATCGATAATCCAATGCTCTTTTTCGATTTCCGGATATTCCGCGCCAATTTCATCGAATACCTTGTGAAAGAGCCCGTCCGTGAACTTCATGATGTTGTCTTTCGTCATGCACGTTACTTTCTTGCGCTTATAGGCGCGAGCATATTCAAAGGCGTACCGCACAATTCGCTCGCACCCCGGGCGACTCACGAGCTTGAGACATTGATAGACTTCATCCGTCTGTCGATGTTCGATCCCGGCATAGAGATCTTCTTCGTTTTCTCGGATAATCACGACATCCATTTCAGGGTGGTTCGAATGCACGTAAGGGTAGTAAGTAATACAGGGCCGAACGTTTGCGAAAAGGCCCAAGGTCTTTCGAATCGTGACGTTCAAACTCTTGAAACCACCGCCCTGCGGAGTCGTAATGGGAGACTTGAGAAAGACTTTTGTTTTCCTAAGCGACTCCCATGCTTCGGGAGCGATTCCTGATGAGAAGCCTTTGAGGTACACCTTCTCACCAATCTCAATCTCGTTTACCGCGATTCGAGCGCCAGCAGCATCTAAAATTCGCAGCGTTGCGCGCATCAAATCCGGTCCAATTCCATCTCCGTACGCTACAGTAATGGGAGTCGGTTTGATCTCCAAGGTCGAATTCAAGATATAATCATTTGAAGTCGCGGTTTCCATAACGCGATAAGTATAACACGAATTTTATGTCGCATATTGTATCTGAACCAAATAATGCTGGTTGGACTTTTTTTAGCAACCATTCGCATGTCTTGTTCTGCCTTGCTGGCGATCCGACCATAACGATGAAAGACGTTGCGCTAAAAGTCGGAATCACGGAGCGAGCCGTTCAAAGAATCGTTGCTGATCTCGTTGGGGTAGGAGCATTGACGCGCCTCAAGAATGGACGTCAGAACCAATATGAAATCACGAAGGACCTTCCCCTTCGTCATCCCCTTGAGTCTCACCGAACGATTGGAGACGTTCTTGAGCTCATCGTTAATGAGAAATAGGGCCCGAGAATTCTCGGACCCTACTTGAGAGGTTCAAATCTCGAGGATTTATTTCGCGGTGAACCCTCCATCAACGTTGAGAATCTGTCCTGTCACGAATGAGGCGGCATCGCTAGCAAGAAATGCAACCGCTTCAGCTATTTCGATCGGTTCTCCAATTCGGCTCATCGGAATCATTGCGACGAATGCTCCCTCAAAATTCTCACGTGCTCCTGTCATCGCTTCTGCACCTTCGGTCCAGATGGGACCAGGAGCCACTGCATTTACGCGGATCTTCGAACCCGCGAGTTCGATGGCTGCGGTGCGAACGAGGGTGTTGATGGCACCTTTTGTGAGTGAGTAAGCACTTGCTCCGGGAATACCCTTGTCACTCACAACGCTGGAATTAATAACGATCGACCCACCATTTGTAGCGAGTGCATTGGCTACATGCTTCAGACCGTAGTACACGCCCTTCACGTTTACATCGAGTTGATTTGTGAGGTCATCGGCATCTTGATCGGAGATGGGACTGAATCGGAAAACTCCCGAATTAAGGAAAGCCACGTCAACTTTTCCAAAGGCAGCAACCGTTTGCTCGACGAGCGATTTGACTTCCGATTCGACGGTGACGTCAGCCTTAATAAACTTGGCTTTTCCACCCTGGGCTTCGATTTCTTGAACGACCTGGTTACCTTCCGCTTCTCTACGGCCCGAAACAACCACGGTTGCTCCGCGCTGTGCGAGTAGGATGGCGGTTGCCTTACCTATTCCTGAAGTAGATCCGGTAACGATGGCGATTTTGTTGGTGAATTGGCTCATTGTATATATCGATACGCATCGATATATTGAACAATCAGCTTAACCGAGAAGTCTTTTCCTCAATTCCTCTAAATAATCAGAAATGACGGGTTCATTAACCGAAAGCAGGTTGAATTTTCCCTGCTTTCGGCAATGAATTAGATTCGCTCGGCATAATTCCGCGACATGATGCGAGAATGTCGACTGGGAAATATCCATCAAACCCAGGACATTTGAACACGTTATGCCCGCGCTGGAATCTTGAGATCGAATCGCCTCAAGAATCTCCAATCGCTTCCCCTCACTCAAAACCCGCTGTATCGTAGCAAAGGATTCTGCGTTCACTTTCTATATCTACGAAATATAAAGCGGTCAAGCAATCACACTTGACCGCAGAGTTTTCAAACTAAAGCTTTACCTTCAGTGTCTTGATCTCGAACGGACGTAATGTAAGCTCCACCTCATTCCCTTCAAGGGTGACCGGTTCCGCTTTTTCTTCTAACAGATTCACTTCCATGACCTCTGTCACAGGAATTCCAAACTTTATTCGAGCGTGGCTCGTCGACTTACCCGCCTCATAGAACCGGACGATCAAATCCTGATCGTCTTCCGCTTTCTTGACCGAAGCAACGATTACGTTGGGTTGATCGACCGAAAGTAGGTTCCAAGTGCCCTCTAGCTCACCCGATGGCTTCACCGCTGGTAAGACGTTGAATTCGAACGCAGGTCGGACCACCGACTCGACGGAGAATCCACCCAAATGAGGGAGCATCGCATAGGAGAATCGATGTTGACCTTCGTCACCTCGAGGATCAGGGTGCCGACCGGATTTGATTAGACTCAAGCGATACTCGCCCTCTTTAATCGTGCAAGCGTACTTGCAGTCGTTTAAGAACGCGATGCCGAAGTTACTCTCAGAAATGTCGGTCCATTTGTGAGCACACACGTCGAACTGAGCTCGGTCTTGACTTGTATTGTCGTGAGAATTCCGCTGAACGTGGCCGAATTGAATTTCATGAAGCGCCGTCTCGGCTAGAACATCTGGCGTAAATCCAACCTTTAGGAACTGATACTTCTCATGCCAATCGACCGTTGTGTCGAAGTCAACCTGGGCGGTCGCCGCATGAAAAACGATGTCTTGGATCAATTTTGAACTTCGACCAATCTCGAACTCCTGTCGAATTCGTAGCTGAAGGGGGCCATTTGCGACCACTTCACGCTTGACAGGTGCGCCAACCGGGCCGAGCTTGTGTCGCTGATCTCGATCGATATCCCAGTTGTCCCAAGCAGCCGGAACGTCTTCACCAATCAAAAGTGCGTTAAACGTACAGCCGGGTCGAACCAGTTCGCGACGCGAGGGTAAGTCATAGAACGATGCAATCCGTCCCATTTCATCAAACCAAACTAGAGCAAACGGAGTCTCAACGGAGTTCTCCGTAACCTTGAATGGAGATGCACCGCTACCGATATGGGGCTCGACTCCTACGATCGTTGTTCCTAAACCTTGAAGCTCGAGACCAGAAACCACGAGTTGGGTTTCACCGGCAACGTCGGTCACCGTTTGAGCTACTGTTCCGGCCGGCTTCTTGCCCTCGGGGACCCCAACTAGACTAATCTCGCCGGTTCGATTCCAGCTGAGATTGTTCGCAATTAAAAGCCCATCACCCGCGGAGGTGATTGCGTTGAGACCTGCATCGCGAATAGCGTTTGCGCTTGAGAGACAGGTGGCATACGCCTCGATGGCTTGGTCGTTGACCTCGGCAATTGAAGAACCGGGCAGGATGTCGTGGAAATGGTTAAGGAGCAGAATCTTCCAGGCATCATCGAGGTCGGCGACCGGATAATTTGTTCCCTTCTGAATAAGAGCAAGAATGGATGCAAATTCAGCGTCGCGTAAGGCGAATTCACACTTTCGATTGTTTCGCTTAATCGCAGCGATGGAGGTCAGGGTTCCTCGGTGAAGCTCTAAATAGAGTTCTCCAACCCATTTTGGAAGCTCACTGAGTTCATCTCGGCAGGAGTCCATAAATTCCCCGATGCTCGTGTAGTCGGTCTTGGGACATCCTTCCAGATCAGCGGTATAGCGCATGATTTCGATCATTTCCGCCATCGGACCGCCCCCGCCGTCGCCATGCCCAAAACCAACCAAGCGTCGATCCTGGACGTCGGGATGTTGAACTTGCTTCCAGAGCCAAATCAATCTTTCCGGGTCGGCCCAGCCTTGCATCTCGTTGAAGTGAGCAAGGACGGTAGAACCATCGATTCCCTGCCATTGGAAAGTGTCGTAAGGGAAATGGTTAGTGTCATTCCAACTCAACTTCGTCGTGCAGAAATATTCGACTTCGCTCTTTCGAAGGATTTGAGGAAGAGCGGCCGAGTAACCGAAAACGTCAGGCTGCCAAAGCGTGTTGGCCGTTACGCCAAACATCTCTCTCAAGGCTCGCTGACCTACAAGACATTGCCGGACAAAGGATTCGCCATCGGGAATGTTGCAGTCTGGCTCAATCCACATGCAACCATTTATTTCCCAGCGACCTTCCTTAACCCGCTCTTGAACTCTGGCAAAGATCTCGGGATATTCGCGGCGCAGAACATCAAAGTGAAGGGCCGCGCTTTGGCTAAATCGGAACTCGGGGTATTGATCCATCAAGCTCAGAACCGATGAGAATGTTCGGGCAAGCTTCCTCCAAGTTTCCGCTGTCGGCCATAACCACGCGGTATCGATATGCGAGTGGCCCATGACCCCTAAAGTCGGTGTGGTAGGGCTATTCTTCTGCTCCAAGAGTGGTCGCATCACTTCGATCGCGTCGACGAGCGCCTGTCGCCACTCAACCTCATCGTATTCGGCAGGCTTTTGAGGCACAAGGTTGAAGACTTCTCCCATTGCGGAGTAGATCTTCGCCCGGCGAAGGCTGCTGGGATCTTGACCGTTTGCAACTTGCATGAGGGTTCGAAGCGAAAATACAAATTCGCTAACCTCCTGCCGCTCAACCACTAAATCGACGGATTGATAAGTGAGACAGTCTTTGGAAAGGGCAACCGGACCGTCGGCAGATCGTGTGTCAGAAAAGGGTTGAGTTCCCGGAATCGTATGCCCAGCGTAGGATTCGAGGTGAATCAAATAGTCTCGACCGACTTCAGCTTCTAACGCAAGCAATCGGACCGGATGGTTCACGTCAAAAACGCCGTAAGCCTTCTTGTCAACGAGGAACATCGTTTCCGGACCGCCCGTTGTTGCTCGGATATAAACCGCTTCACCGTCAAATTCGGCCGGCACTCGTACGGATCCACGAAACCATCCCGTGAGCCAATCGCCACCCCATCGATGCCCTGATTGAACGGGCTTCCAAGGAAGTTGCGAATCAGTTGGAACATTTCGAAAGTGCTCCATGGTCTCAGCAAATTCCATGTCGAGCGTGGCAACGGTGAAATATCTGAGCGGTGAATAGGTCGACTCGAGTCGGGCAACCTTAGGCAGAATCTTGGGATCTTGAAGCATAACGGGTGAGGAGGAAGGCAGGGTCTATTATGAAAGGTTCTGGTTCCTGATTGAGCCCCTTAGCCAAGCCCTTTACGTGCTGGACAAAACCCTTGCGGTTTCCTTACGAATTTCCGGCGTTCAGGAAGCGTTAGTGCGCATACTTGGACAAGCTTCTCGTTCCTAGTTTCCCGCGGATAAATTGCTACAAAAGTTGAACAGCGTTCATGTTCTGAACAGGTCAATGTGAACTGAGCCGCCCACGGAACGGCACGTCGAAATCCTCAAGAATCTGGACCTCGCTTTTGTCATTATTTCCTACAATTACAAACGATCTCCTCTCAAACAGGTCGGATGCGTAGCTAATTGGAGGGCCAAGACATCAAAATTCTTGGCGAGACTGGGAAGTTCAGTCCGCTTAATACATGTTGGAAATCCTCGAGAAATCGTTGCTTTCGGTCGTTATCAACTTGCGAGTTGACTCTTATCGAATAGGGAGTCAGCCGTGCTGAGATCCCAAAAGGAAGAGACATTCTTCGAACTCCTCGAGAAACAGGCGGCGATCGCTGTCCGCGCCTCTGAGACATTCGCGTTGATGGTGAAAGACCTTGGGAACGTCCAAGACCATACCAAGTCCCTGATGTCGATCGAACATGAAGGGGATGAAGTAACCCATCGACTTCAAACCAAGCTTTCCGGGACATTCATCACTCCCATCGATCAAGAAGATCTCAGCGAGCTTTCTCACTTACTGGATGACGTAACCGATTGCATTGAAGCAGTTGGCGCACGGATGGAGATGTACAAGCTACGCGAGTGCCGAAATGACTTGGTTCCTCTCGCAGCTAATCTCCTCGATGTCACCAAGGTCACCGCGCAGGTTGTCAATGAACTGCAGAAGCAGCTCAAGAAATCGACAACAATGCCTCAAATTCTTGTCAAGGTGCACTCGCTGGAAAACGAAAGCGACCGTCTGTACCGTGAAGCTTTGATAAGCCTTTTTGACGAGGTCACCGATCCCGTTGCGATCATCAAATGGAAGGAAGTCTACGACCGAGTCGAATACGCCATCGACTGCTGTTAATCGATCGCCAACGTCGTCGAAAATATGATTGTGAAATATGCCTGAGATCGGCATTCTGCTCATCTTGATCGTTGTCGCGGCTCTCGCCTTTGACTACATCAATGGATTTCACGATACCGCCAATGCGATTGCGACGGTTGTATCGACCCGGGTATTAACGCCGTTGCAGGCGATCTGCATGGCGGCATTTTTGAATTTTGTGGGTGCCCTGGTTGCGACACGAGTAGCTCACACGATTGCCTCGGGAATCATTCAGCCAACTTCCGCCACGGAAACGGTCGTTCTGGCCGCTATTGTTGGCGGTATTGCTTGGAACTTAATCACGTGGGCGGGGGGAATTCCCAGCAGTTCTTCTCACGCTCTCATCGGTGGCCTTTGTGGAGCAGGCGCCGCTCACGCGGGAATAAATGCGATTCAGTGGAAAGGCATCTTCAACAAGGTACTCGTTCCATTGATTGCGTCTCCCATTGCAGGTTTCGTCGTGGGTCTTGCGATCATGAGCCTGATTACGGTGCTCTTTCACTCTGCTCATCCAAGACGTGCCGGCGGTGCTTTCCGAACACTTCAGAAACTCTCTGCGGCGGCTATGGCCTTTTCGCACGGCCAGAACGATGCTCAAAAGAGTATGGGTGTGATCACTCTTGCCCTCTTTACTCACGGCCTGCTAAAGAAGCCAGACGTTCCGTTGTGGGTTATCTTGGCCTGTGCGGCTACCATGGCACTTGGCACTGCGGCAGGAGGTTGGAGAATCATCCGAACGATGGGACACCGCATCATGCGCATGGAGCCAGTCAACGGTTTCGCCGCCGAAACCAGCGGAGCGACGGTGATCATGTTAGCGAGCTACCTCGGTGCTCCCGTTTCCACAACACACGTGCTCGCGGGAAGCATCTTTGGAGTCGGGGCTTCCAAGGGCAAACACGCCGTTCGATGGACTGTTGCCAGACAGATGGTGATCGCTTGGTTCCTCACGATTCCCGCTGCAGCTGCAGTCAGTGCCATTGCTTATTTCGCACTGTCACTTTTCAAGTTGTAGCGCTTGAATAGCCAAGTTCAGCCAGGATAACTTTCCACCGTAGTCGGTGCGAATCGTGAATCGAATCTGGCTCGAACCCGAGTTTCAAATAAGTTCGGATTGCTGCGAGCCTAAAGTCATCGGTTGTTAAGTAGATCGTTTTCCTTCCTCGCCTACTACCTTCGTTTAGAACCTCCAGGCTGAGTATTTCTCCAAGGGCCATGCCTCTGGAAGAAGTATGAACCCCAACCCAGTGCAGCCAAAATGACTCGGGGTCGGTTTCGGGCTTCGTTTGATAAGAAGCGGTAGCCACAATTTCCTCGGCTCTCTCAACCACGAACGTTACCGGCACATTTGGATCGTCGAAGAGTTCCGCATTGACCTTGGAGGTATCCCACTCCACTTCAAAGGAATCAGTCAGAACGGTAGCGATCACGGGCGCATCCTCTCGAATGGCAACCCTCACCAAGAATCCATCAGGTACAGGTCGACCAGGTGGTACACATTCCAGCCGACGTTTCATTTGTAGCTGCGGGAGTTGATTCATTTTCTGAATTCGGGAAGCTCAATCGGAATACCACCATTGAGAATGGACTGAGTTGAGCAAAGTCCGACTGCGGTCCATTCCACCGCCCTAAATATGTCGACTGGGTTCGGTGCAATTCCGAGAACGGCGTCGACAAATGCATAAGCCACCGAATAGTCGCCTCCACCGTGTCCTGAGCTAGCGGCATCATCGAGCCGTTGGCGAGTTGACTCGGGCAGAAGATCGGTATATTTTTCGATCGGTTCCCAGTTTCGGTGGATGTCTGGAACCGGTCCGGGTGGGGGATTGTCTCCTACCCAGACTTGACCCGTTCCTCGGCCCGCTCTTCCGGATTCGAAGACACCGTGCGTACCTTGAAGTCCATAGAACGAGGTTTCTGAAGGGCGATTGCTCATCATATCTAGCCGCAATCGAACGAGTCCGCCTTCCTTGAGCCTAACGAGTGTTTCGGTTGTGTCGTCATGAGGGTGCTCAGGATCGGTATG
Source organism: uncultured Armatimonadota bacterium (assembly GCA_903899015.1). Lineage (GTDB taxonomy): Bacteria > Armatimonadota > Fimbriimonadia > Fimbriimonadales > Fimbriimonadaceae > Fimbriimonas. Next base: position 128,072 of record CAIUHP010000113.1, read on the forward strand.
AATGCCGGAGCCCCAGCAGGCAACGGAAATCGGTTGAGCGTTGGCTCCTGATAGATCGAACCAAGTAGCTACTGGGCCCAGGCTATGAGTTGGATAGGTGTTGCCAGGCTCGCCCACTTGCCATTTCATTCGCCAACTCGAAGATCCATCGGGAAAGTGGTGATACGACTTAACATCGTGAACGTACTCACCTTCGCCAAAATAGACTTTTCCAAAGAGACCCTGACGGGCCATTTCGGCGACGGTCAGGTTCTCTTTTGAGAAGATGTAATTCTCTGCCATCATGTAGGTCAACCCAGACCGGGTGACCGCATCGACAAGGGCATCACACTCGGCGAGTGAAACGCAAGCGGTGACTTCGCAAAGAACATGCTTTCCGGCGGCCAAAGCGAGCAATGTTTGCTCGGCGTGAACATGCATGGGTGTTGCTACAAAGACTGCATCAACGTTGTCGAGCATCTCTTTAAGTTGAGAATATCGCTTGTCGACACCTAGAGCATCCGCCTCACGGACCAGAGTTTCGGGATTGGCTTCACAAACCGCGGAAACTTCTGCATACGGATGTGCACGGAATCCGGCAACGTGAGCACTTCCGCGCTTACCTACAATTCCAATTCTAAGTTTCTTCATCAAAAAACCATCCGCGTTGCCACTAATAATGCGTTCACCAGTCTGAAGCAGCGCTCTGCGGATGGCAAAAAACGGCTATTGAATTTTCAAGTTACTCAACTAGGTTCGCTTCGAAGATCCGAAGCTCAGGATGCGCTTGAAAACAGGTGCTCATCACCGCAAAGAACTGCTTGAAAGCATCTTGCTGGAAGTGAACATCAAGGTGGGCTTTCGTGGTCCACTCTTCCACAAATACGACCTTTGTCGGCTCTTCAGGGCTCTGATAGTAGTCGTATTTTTCACAACCAGGCTCTTTCACGCTGTGACTCTTCACGACTCTGCACGCTTCAAGAGCGGTTTCAAGAGCTTCAGGTTTGATGCAGGCGTAGGCATTTAAAACGATCATTGCGGACCAGTGTATCGGATAAGCAAAATTCCTTCTAGCCAAGATTTCAGAAGATCGGTAGACTCGGCCTATGAAGATTCGCGATATGCTCGCTGTTGCTCTGTTCGCGTTGGCACCGGTCGTCGCCACGGCCCACCAGAAGTCAACTTTGATGGCCAAGCCTCCCAAAGGCGCAATTGTTTTGTTTGATGGAAAGGATGCGTCAAAGTGGCACCATCGCGATTCAAATGACGAGTGCAAGTGGGATATTGCCGATGGTTGCCTCATTGTCAAACCGGGTCAGCCAGATCTGGTGACGAAAGAGGAGTTTGGAGACTACAAACTTCATATCGAATTTTGGCTACCTCTGTTGGCAAACGAGAAGAGTCAGGGGCGCTGTAACAGCGGGGTCTATCAGCACGGCCGCTACGAGATTCAGGTGCTCGATAGCTATAACAACCCAACCTATAAGTTCGGCGGATGCGGAGCGATCTACGGGCAAAAGGATCCCGATAAAGATGCGATTAAGCCACCCGAGCAGTGGAACACCTACGACATCACCTTCCGCGCCCCCCGTTTTGGTCCCGATGGCAAAGTGAAAGAGTTCCCTCGCATTACGGTTTTCCACAACAGCATCAAGATTCATGACAACGTCGAAATCAAAGTTTCGAATACGGCGAGCGGCCTTGGTGGCGAACAACCTGCAACTGGTCCGATCCTGCTTCAAGATCATGGTGCGCCCGTGCGATACCGAAATATTTGGATCGTGCCTATCAAAGCAAAGGCTTAATTTCGCCCCCTTCAGTCCACTTTACGAGCACCGTAAAGTGGACTTTCTTTTTGCCTGGATCATGTCACTCACGTCTTTCGAAGACGATGAGACCTGGAATATCACTTGAACAGATCGTTTTTCTTAGTCTCTTCCCTACTTTGCCTCGCGAACATCGCAAGTGGCAAACAAGGACCAGTAAAGTCGTTTCAACTGGAAACCGAGCTTGCACGCTATAACACCGTTTTCACGACACCATCGCAGGATGAAACCGGTTCGATTCCGCTTGGAAATGGCAATGTGGGTGCCAACCTATGGGTTGAGGAAAACGGCGACCTCTTCTTTTATGTCAACCGAAATGATTCTCTAGCGGAGACGATTTCTCTTTGTAAGTTGGGTCGAGTACGAATTGCGTTAACCCCTAATCCATTCCGGAAAGGATTGCCCTACCACCAAGAGTTGAAACTAATCGACGGACGGTGTGATATCGACGCTGGCGAGAAGGGGAAAGCAGTTCACCTCTCCGTTTTTGTGGACAGCGGATCTCAGGAAATTCGAGTTGCCGGATCCTGCCAAGTTCCTACCCGCGTGAAGGTTTCCTTGTACGACTGGCGCGCAGATCGCCGAGATTTCCATAACAGGATCGGCAACGCCGTTTATCCAATGCGCGACGCTCCTGCTGATGTTGACAACTATATTTCAGCCGATCACTGGGATGAATCCGAACCTGATGCCATCGTTGCTTACCATCGAAATGAATATTCGGTCGTCTCGACGCATGTGAATTGGCAAGACATGGGCGCCTATGCTTCGGAAGTTGCCAAAGTCGATCCAATAACCAAAAACACGTTCGGAACGAGGATTTCCATTCATTGTTCCGAAGCAGTTCAACGCGAATCCAATCACGAAATTAGGACCAAGAAACCGGTTGAGAATTTCGATGTCATTGCATCCACCTATTCTCGACAAACCCCGGACACCCAAACATGGCTGGCGGAATTGCGTATGACATCGAATAGATTCATACCCGTTCAAGACGCGTTGGCTAGGACGTCTGAGTTCTGGCACGAGTTCTGGAATCGCTCATGGATGTTCGTGTCGGGAGATTCCAAGCCAAAGCCTGACGCCAGTCCGGAAGAGTCCACTCCTTCCGTTCTCACAAGAGCATACGTACTCAACAAATTTCAAATGTCATGTCAAATGCGATCGAAGCTGCCTGCCAATTTTCAAGGGGGCATGTTTCGCGTAGATCCTAAACTTGCTTTCTATGCCTTGGACTACCGCGACGAACCGTCCACTCCTGATGATCAATTTTACGGGAATAGCTATTGGTGGCAAAACACTCGATTTTTGTACACGCCGCTTCTGGCTCAAGGAAGCCATCAAGAGTACCGGTCATTCTTGACCTTCATGAACCGGCTTGCTCCCGTAATGGAAGCCCGCGCGGAAAAATATTACGGGGCTCAAGGGATCTACTTCGAGGAGTGCTTCTCGCCCTTTGGATTGCCAGTCATGGGTGATTTTGGCTGGGGGGCAAAGGAATATTCCGAACCCTACGCACGTTGGACCTGGCAACATTGCCTCGAAGCGTCGGTGATGATGCTAGATGACTTCACTTACACTGAAGATAAGTCCTTCCTTCAGGAAGTTGCGATTCCCTACTGCAACCGCTCGCTCCTCTTTTTTGAGACCCGATTTAAGAAAGATGCCGCAGGAAAGATCCGCATTTTCCCTACTCACGGACTGGAGACTTATTGGGATGACGTTGTAAACGACACTCCAACCGTCGCAGGGCTTCATTACGTGCTTAAACGGCTACTCATGTTGCCCCATTCCGTAACCACTGCCGAACAAAGGTCAAATTGGAAGCGACTCCAAGGGATTATTCCTCCCATCGCAAAACGAACGGTTAAGGGCCAAGCCATTCCTGACAATGCGGAATCCTATCATGCGGACCAGAGGGCAAATTACGAAGCCCCTGACCTTTACACGGTGTTTCCTTTCCGAGTTTATGGCTTAGAAATTAAGAACACCGATATTCGAGAGGCGCTCGGAGCCTACAAGATCATGCCCAATATCGAACATGTTTGCTGGAACCAGTTCGGAATTTTCTCTGCCCGACTTGGCCAAACCGAAGGCGCCAAAGAAGATGTCGTTGTTCGGTCTCAAGCTCGCATGGTGAGGATGGACAAGGACTCAATCCGCCCTCCGTTCCGATTTCCAGGTTACATGGGTTCCCCCCACGACGCCACTCCCGACTATGACGGCCCTTGCAATATGATGACGACGTTGCAAGAGATGATCCTACAGCCTGGTGAGAACGGAGAAATTCTCCTGTTCCCTGCCTGGCCCAAAGATTGGGACATCCATTTCAAGCTAAATGCCCCTCGTAACACGACTCTAGAAGGGTCCGTCGTAAACGGCCAACTCGTCAATCTCGAAGTAACACCCGCAAACCGAATCAAGGATATTCGGCTATCTGCTGTATGGAAGCTTCCGAGCAAGAACTAGCCACAAGATTTTGCGCCGCCCATAAACCATTTATGATGCGGGCCAAAGGACCGCATCATGAATGTTGGTGAGTTCGATTGCAGAAGGTCACCTAAGGTTCAAGTCGAACTTACTCCTTGGCGATAAATATTGAGGCAATGGACTGCTTCAGTTTGGTTGCGGGGACGGCGCGCATGTCGATGGCTAAATCGGGTGCTTTTCGCTTTATTCGAGACGTTATGTGGCGCCGCAAATAGGAAGTGGCTCCATCTGAAATTGGGAACCCAATACCTTGCAGGAAGTAAGTGTCTTCTGGGATCGGTTTCGAATACGGATCGTCGGTCAACGTTTCAATGTCCGTTCCAACTGCATGCAAAGACACCAGTTTTTCCCAATTCAGGGACGTATCGTGCAATTTCAGTCGCCACTCCAAGAGAGTTGGGCTGCTGAAGCCTGAAAGGAATTTTCGTAATTGAGCGTCGTTGGTGTCGAATCGGAAACGATCCCACTTGTCACGTAGCGAGGGCGGGTTCTCAGATACTTTTCCGTATCGGTAATTGTTGAGATACCCGAATGAAGAGATCGATTGGTCCAGTGGGTTGAGGTCCGATTCGTAACGGACTTCCAAAAGATCCACGGGATCGACCGCGTTCGCACGCGCAAACTTTTCACGTAAACCGGTCGTGTAGCCCATTGCAATGGGGGCAGCCAACTGAGGCGGTGAATATTCGGCCCAATCGGACTGCTTCTCGTAGCCTGCCGGAGTTCCCGATAGGACTACCACCCCAGCCGACCCAGGAACTTTGGCCAGTGCAACTAACTTCTGCCAAGTTTTCGCGAGTTGACCATGCTCTTCATCAAGAAACTGCGCCTTTCTAAGATTGGTCGAAAACATGTTATTGGATTCTTGAACCCACTCGGAACCGTCAATGAGGCTGCGTGATTCCGTGTAGCCCATCCCTAAAATAGAGAGGTCGATTTGATTTACCGAGACATTTCCCGTAGCTGTAAAGGGCGCGACAACCAATCTAACTTTCACGCCAATAGCTTTTCCAGCTTCGATGGCGGCGGATAAGGCATCTCGATTCGTTGTTTGAAGCCACAACTGAGAAAATCCATAGTCTTGAACCAACTCGGGAAGGTGAGACGCATCGTCGGGACTGTCAGAAACGTAAATGAAAGCGGCATTAGGAACATCTTTCAGTGCGGCGCGTTTAGGCTCTGGACCGGAACGTTGAACTGGGTGTCGCTCGGCATAGCGACTGAAAGCATTCATGTCATCCAACTCATCTTCCCAAGTCAAAGTCTCTGGCCCGGGAACCACAAAACTCCAAAATACGCTTTCCCACGGCTCCGCTACATCTGTCCTAAGCGGCGCTCCAAAGTGGTTATCCTTCGAGTTCAACAGTTTCAACCATGCGGGTGAAAGAAGCGATGCAGGCATGGTTTTACTTCCTTGCTCGAAGTCAGTTTCCATGAACTTCCGCATCGCGTCATTAGGAGTGAGTGAGTCATCGGCAGAATAACTGATGGAATGCAGGGCAGGATTGGCACCAATTTGGCTCGACCATTTCTCGGATTCGTGCCGAGAAATTTGGCTGAGGTTCCAATGCCAAAATGCCAGCTTGGTCATTTTCGTTCCGATCCCTTCTTTGTCGGAGGTCAGGATATAAGTGTTGCCAACTTTTCGATAGGTTCCTGTCAAGCCCAGTGCCAAACCTTTAAGCACATCTCCAGCTCGAGCAGAACCTCCTAAGGTCTCAACCTTTTCATCTTGAAACCGAGCATCGGCGATGATGACGAGGTGAGTCAAATTCGAGACAGCTAGACACAAGTCTTTGACATTGGTCGATGCCGCCAACGGAAGTTGAGCATCAAGTATTGAGTTCTTATAGTCCAAGTCTGATGGCTTAAGCTCATTCAGGCTTGTCTTTCTAATTTCAAGCCCAAAAGATGAATTCTTGTCTTCAGTGGCAACGTCAATTCGTGAAGAAACCCTCGAACCGATCTTGTAACGATCCCATCTCTGGCCCGAGATAGCGGAGAACCCACCGTCGGTTCCTAGCCGAACTCCTAGACTCAGTTCCTTGTGAATCTTTAGAAGAACTTGCGATTCCTGCTCGGTGGTTAAAGTGGTTTCGGTACCTGGATCACGTTCAGCATTACGGTCGAAGGGATTACTAACGAGCGTGGTCTGATATTTGAAAACCGAAGGCAGAATTGAGCGATAAACAGCTTGTTGTTCTTGATTGAGCGAGTTCATCCCAATTCCAGAGGCGCATGCCATCTCAAACTGCGATTTGTTTAACGTTGAGACAAGGTAAAGGACCTTCATCTTCCTGGGAAGACCCTCGTACAGATTGGGTGCCTGCTTGTAATCGGGATCAATCACTGTCATTTGAACAGGGCATATGGTGTGAATCGACCCGCAGTTAAAGATTCGGAATCCACCCTCAAGAGCATGGCTATCGGGGACCGCCAGTCGGCGCTGCGGCATGAAGAGGAGGGGGCCCTTGCTTGCGACATCCCATTTGTTGGTTGCGAGATACTGACTTGGTGTTCCCTGTGGTTGGACTTGTCTCTGAAGGTGTCCGGTCAACAAAAGGGCGCAAGCGATTCCGATGAGCATGGCATCTAGTTTCGCATGACTCGAAAGACGATGCAAACGTTTCTTTGCAATTTCTAAACTCTTGAATGCTTGACTTGAATGAGCATTGAAGTTCCAATCAGCTTTGAGGTTTCACAGCTCTCACGAGATTCCTCACATATACAAACTTCGGACGGCTCATTTGAACTGACCATGGAGTTCCTTGATTCGAATGAAGCTCACTCATTTGGAGGGCTCTTCAACTGATGCTGTACAAATTGCCGGGTTCCGAGTGATAAAATTCAATGAAAGTAAAAGGTCACTTCCCCATTAATCGTCGAGCGATTTCAACCGACACTTCTTGAGCGTCACTTACAATAGTGGCATTCTAGGTGGAATCGTTGACGACTCGGTTGGCGGTTCCTTACTTGTCGCTTAAGGAGCGTTCTGTTTGTATTTACGATTGAAGCCATCTCACATGATCAAGCCACTCACGGCCGGATTTCTTCTTGCATCGCTTGGAATTTTGGCGCAGGCAACGAACCTACCGAGCAACTGGCAATACTGCCCAATCGTTCAGCCCAGTTGCGTTGTTTACTCTCCGGACGGCTCGTTGATCGCGGTTAGCGGTCCCGGCGGGGTTCAAATTCTGAACGTGAACTCAGGAGCCATTCAATGCTTAGCGACCCCGACCGCTCCGTCAAGTTTTGTCTCCAATTCCGTTGCTTTCTCCAAAGATAATCAAACGCTCATCGTCGGAACAAACGCTTCTCAAATTCAGTTTTACAAGGCTTCAACAGGCGCTTTCATGTCATCAGTACAGACTTCCGTGGTGGGGGTCTCCTCGGTAGCCCTGTCACCAGACGGTAGCCAATTCGCGGTAGGAGGAGTTGGCATCAATGCCTCAAATCAGCGAACGGGCTTGATTGAAGTGTGGAGTTATGCGGCCAAGAAGAAAACAAAGAGTTTTACGAGCGCGGCCAGCATGGTTCCCGGTTCAACCATTTCTTCGGTTTCCTTCTCTAAGAATGGCAAATTCCTCGCTGATGGCGGACTGACGATTGGGCAAAACTCCACAAAACTTCCGATCCTTGAACTCTGGGATTTGAAATCGGGGCAACTCAGTTCTTCCCTTGCGAGTTCGGAAAACACGGGCATTACATCGGTAACGTTCTCACCGGATAGCACCATGCTGGTGGCAGGCGGCATGAGTAGCCAAGGTGGAATGGTCGAGCTTTGGTCAGTATCGACTCTAAAGCTTGCATCCACGTTCCCAACCGGAGCGACCAACGCGGTGCGTTGGGTGAGCTTTTCGCCAGATGGCAAGTCGGTCGGTGTTGCCGGTCAAACAGTCCACGCGGTGGGCACTCTTGAGACTTGGGATCCCAAGACGAGTCAACTTGTCAACTCGTTTGACACCAATGGCATCCGAGGAATCACTAGTTTGGCATTCTCGCCCAATAGTAAATCGATTGCCGACACTGAACTTGGAATCGCGGGGATAAACCTGAGCGTTCGCAACATTGCGACTTCCTCGGTAACTTCAACGTTCAATATTGCCGACTCAGCCAAGGTCTCTGCCATTGTTTTTTCGCCGGACGGAAAAACCCTCCTCGAAGGGGGCCGAATGGGGATTTCAATTTACGGGTCTCCCACGGGACTCCTTGAAACCTGGAACCCAGCTACCGGCCGACGACTCCAGACTCTTACAACGCGCGCCAACTTAGGAGTGACGTCAGTGGCTTACGCGCCCAGTGGGAGTCAATTCGCGGTCGGCGGGATTGCTCGAACGGTTCAGAACAACCAGTCGGTCGACCAAGGTGTCCTTGAAATCTGGAACACTAAATCGACCGAGCCAAGTGCCATGTTGGCAACCCAGGCGAACAAGGCGATCATGGCGCTGGCGTTTTCGACCGACGGGAATACATTAATTCTTGGTGGCGCTTCCACCGAGGGAGGAGTTCTTGAGTTCTGGAACTTGTCCACTCATTCCTTGGTCATGTCGCCCGTCACTCAGTTTGATGGAGGCATCACCTCCCTGGTCTTATCACCGGACGGAATGCTGGTGTATTGCAGTGGAACCTCATCCACTCATCAAGGTCTAGTTGAAGTTCGGTCAACGACCACCGGTGCGGTTGTTGGAACCATCCACAGTACTGCCAACCTATCTGTTTCTAAGATCGAAGTCTCGCCAAATGGCAAATTCCTCGCGATAGCCGGTGCTTCGAATGCCTCTTCCGCTCCCGGCGTGGCTGAGATTTGGGACACGAATACACTCCATTACGTGCGAAAACTAGTTGTGGGATCCGAGCCAGTCATGAGTTCGATTGCATTTTCTCCGTTTGGAAATGCCGTTTATGTAGGTTCAGGGAAGTTTCTTCGTGCCTATGCGATGACAAGCGGCGTCCTCTTAGCAACCTATGGATCGGGCACCGGGTTATTGACAACTTCAATTGCCGCCGGCCTTGTGGGTACGGGTTCCGATGCAGGAATCCTGTCCGTCGCCAACGCTCCGCTAGCAGTTACGGCCTCACTTTCAAGCTTCACCGTTACGAGTCCGGTGGTCGCAAGTGGTGATCCGGCTTTCTACAGTATCAAGCTTACGGGGCCCGCACCAGCGGGAGGACTCACTGTGGACCTGTCTGGAGCACAAGGAACCAATATTCCCGATTCTGTTACGATTCCTTCCGGGTTGAGCTCGCTGAATTTCAGTGCACCGACCATTCCGGTGGCAACCACTACAGTGGTGCAAGTCTCAGCCAAGCTTGGCAACGTTTCCAAGTCCATGTCGTTCACGATTCAAGCGCCTCAATTGGTTTCGTTAACGATCCGTTCCGGCTCCGTCCAAGGGGGAACGTCGGTGACGGGAACCGTCACGATCAGTGCGGGAGCGCCATCCGATGGTTTGACGTTTAATCTTTCGAGCAATAATTCGGCTGCAAAAGTACCGCAAACCGTTACGATTCCCTTTGGACTTACATCTGCTACGTTTACGATTCAGACGTCAACTGTAAGTCACAAATCGACGGTAACGATTAAAGCAACCAACGGATCTCAAAACGTGACTGGAAATGTCACGATTTCATGAATGAGTCCATCGCCCGGTTGAGCCCGTTTTGACATGGGCAAATCGGGCTTTGTCATCATCTGAAATGGGGCGGCAAACACTAAGCTTCCCCACTTCAGTCACCCGCATCATGACACTGCCTAAGTCAGTGTCAATAATGACTTGATCGCCAACCGCGACTCCTTCGTTCCGCCCAATACTGATTTGAGCTTGTACGCTACTCGTTGCAGTTACGGTGAACGAAACTTCTTTGGCGGTAGCTACGGGATCCTTCTGTGCGGGCACGGATTCAACTTGTTTTCCATAGGGATCGCCATCCAGCCAGACCGATTGGAAGAACTGATCGAGAGCCTTTCGCCCGGCATCTCGCGCCGCATCGGAGAAGAAGAAGTCGGGGCAGTCATTATTCGAGTTTGGTACCCTAGGCGCTCGAGGAACGGTGAGGGCACCCCGAACCGTGATCAATTCGGTTCGAACATCTTTGGAGTCCGTTTGAATGCCGTTCGATTCAAGTTCCCAAACGACTTTGCCGCTGTCGTCTCGTAAGTCGATTAACTTAAGGCTCAGCCTGATTCGAGCTTCGGTATTCGCGATGATCTTCTGCTCGAAGTCCACTTTCGCCCGGTATTGCCAATCGTCATGGGCATGGTCCCACTTGTCGCAATCGTCTTCCCACTTATGAATCGCAATGAGTCGCTGAGCATCGGATTCGTTTGCATGGCGATCCGGCTTGGTAGGACGATCTCCACCTGGGAAGGTCGTTGGAACATCAGACATTCGGGTCTGTGCGCTCTTGTAAGTCGTTCCACCGCGCGCGTCAAGGATGGACATATACCAAAGATAACGGACCCCAGCTTTAGATTTGAGCGACCGGACCGCTTCCGGAGTGCCAAGAAGCTGATCGAGAGACACGTCTGCGTCCGCATTGGTGACGGCCGGAAGCCATTCAAGTACATCGAGTCTTCCGTTCCTCATATCCGAAGCAATTTCGCCCCGGATGACGTTGCTTAGGTCTCGACTGATCAAGCCACGTTGAACGAGAAGTGGCACTTTACCCATGTCTCTCAGGTCCAAAGCCGCCTGGGAGTATGCAGTCGATGGGAGCTTATCGGGAGATGGAAACTGATTGGCGAGCGATTCGAGGAGTGTCGAATTTGGAGCCGATAGAATAATGACAGGGCGAGAATTGGGCAAGATGTTTCGAACCGCAATCAGTAGATTGTCGTCTGATCCAACCGATTTCGCTAAGCTGCTCACGACTTGTGGCAAACCAGATGGAGGAGCAGACCGATCGATGAGGTAGACCGATTGGATCTCAGGATCTGTTTCTGATTCAGGGGTTCGGTCTCCTAACGAGCACGTCGTAAGCATGTTCCATGCTCCGGGAATGGTTCCCCACTTCGGTAGCTGCACTCCTCCCGAAACGTGAATCGTTAATTTGTTCGTGGCATACGCTTTATCCAGCACGAGCCGATCAGCTCGGGCCGAATCGACTTTATAAATCTCGTCGACCAGTCGCGTCTCACGTTCGATATCTGGTGCGGTCGCCACGATGCTAAATGAGAGACCGTCCTTAATCGGTCGCACGATTTGAGCATGGATTCTACTAACCGTGTCGGTCAAGGTAGCCGGATCTACCCTTAGTAGCTTGGCGGCATTGTCGGATAAATTGGGCTTTTCGCTACCCGCAAGTAGCACCACAAAAGTCTCATTCTTAGATTCTGGGTGTGAATTTAGCAGTTCGGTCGCCTGCGCAACATCGAGAACCGAAGCCTTTTTGCCACGCGGACTTTGCCAATCTCGGTGGGATTGAACTGACTTCAGAATTTGCTCACCTAGGGCTTTGGTGTCGGGGCCGCTCACGACAATATAGAGGCTGGACCGGTCCTTAGCCATTTGTCGGACGAAAGACGTTTGAGCCTGTGCCGTAGCTAGGCCCAAGAGCAAACTTGCCAGGATCGCAAAATTCTTCATCACAATGGTTCGATGCTACCTTCAAGAAATTGCTAACAAGTGGGATATTGGGCCTACAAAGCGTCCAAACTCACTGTGCATCTGTTGGATCAGGCAACAGCATGCATTAATCTCATGGTATGTCCCAGTCGATTTCTCTATGCCTTCTCTCCTTGCCCCAGTTGATCGCCATTCGGTCGGGCGAGAAATCAGTTGACGGGATCGACTTGGTTGAAGGGGCGTTACCGCCTGACTTCATCATTCAGTCCGCGATTGAAGAGTTGGAAGCATCGAAAGAGCCCGCCTGGTACAGCTTTTTCCTGTTCGTCACTGACGAGAACCAAGCCGTCGGTTCCGGCGGCTTCCGAGGTCAACCCGAGAACGGTCGCGTTGAGGTTGGATACGGCGTTGCTGAGTCCTTCCAAGGACAGGGAGTTGCCACCCGCGCAATCGCCCAAGTGGTCGAATTCGCCTTCAAGGTTGAACAGAACTGCGAGGTCTTCGCCGAAACCAGCGTCACCAACATCGCCTCCCGTCGAGTGGTAGAGAAAGTCGGATTCCAACACATCGGTCAGCGCGACACCGCCTCCGACGGGGTCGTCGATCAGTGGTTGCTGAAGCGATAAGGCACGTTTTGGACATCATTTCTCGCGCCATCCGGAGCCGGGCGGGTATTCGGGGATGGGATGTGCCCCGGTTTTACACTCGGAGGGTTGAGCTTGAGAAGTTCGGCTGATGTTTGTAAGAGCAAGACCGTTAGGCAAACTCGAGGATCAACAAATCGGGACCGAATTGAGACAATTGAATCGATCAACGGCATGCGGCCCCAGGGAGGAATCGACTACGGTGGACGGGACTCGTAAACCATAATGTAAAACGCGGATCTCCTCCTTCACCTATTGAGTAACAAAGGAGGTTGGGTAATGCTCGCGGGGACTTCTTGGATTGTATGATGGCGACGACAGACAGCGGTGGGAGCTTCACGTTCAATCCTGAACTCCACGAATGCCTTTTAGACCCTAGCAACATCCAGGTGGGTTGGTTCGTGACCGTTTTCGAGCATAACGAGTTTGGCGACGGATGGATCGCCTTTAGCAATCCTGTCGAGACCTTGACCGCTTGGAACCTGACCGACGTTGGGCGATTGATCGACCGAGTAGCTTCTTGGACGGAATCAGGAAAATTTGCGGCGGGGTTTACAGCTTACGAATCAGCACCTGCATTTGATCCGGCATTTGAGGTGCATTTCTCCGAAGGAGAGCCGCTCGCAGTTTTCCACCTTTACGATTCCCCACCCGTCTTTTACAAGGAATTACTCATTGGCGAGCAACCTGCCGGAATCGTCGCACCTTGGACGTCGGAATGGGATTTCGAATCCTACTCCGAGCGTTTCGACCGCGTGAAGGCACTCATCGGAAATGGCACGACTTATCAGGTCAACCTGACCTATCGCCTTTCTTCGCAGAATGACCAAGACCTGGCGTGCACGTTCGCACGTCTTGTAGCGGATGACCCTCCCTCCTACGCGAGCATCTTCCTCTCGGAAGAAATCCGCATCGCATCTTTATCCCCCGAACTCTTCTTCGACCTAGAGGATGGAGTGATTCGATGCAGGCCGATGAAAGGAACGGCCCGATTGGGCGCATCCGAAAACGAAACACGTTCTCTCGCCGAGCAACTCAGAACGTCCGAGAAGAATCGAGCTGAGAACCTGATGGTAGTGGACATGATCCGAAACGACCTTGGGAAAGTCGCCGAGATGGGAAGCGTCATGACTCCTTCCCTATTCGACATCGAACCACTTGCGACGGTCTTGCAGATGACATCCTCGGTTCAGGCCCGGTTCACGGGTTCGATTCGCGAGGCATTTGACGCCCTCTTCCCTTGTGCCTCCATCGTTGGCGCTCCTAAAGTGTCCACGATGAAAATCATCCGCAAACTCGAGAATTCGCCTCGCGGGGTTTACACCGGAGCGATTGGATTTACAGGGCCTGGCCGAAGAGCGAGGTTTGCAGTTGCCATTCGCACCCTTTCCCAAGTTAAGGACGAACGAGTGAGTTACGGCGTCGGTAGCGGAGTGGTCTGGGACTCGGACTGTGAAGAAGAGTGGGAAGAGAATCGACTTAAAGCCCAAGTACTAAGTCGATCAAGCCAAGAGTTCGGGTTCTTTGAAACGATTCGCTGGCCGATTGAAGACGGCGGCCACTTAATTGAGCTTCACATCAATCGGCTGAAAAAGACTGCCCATCAGTTCGGAATTGATTTTGATTCAGCAAAGGCGAGAACGCTGCTTGAAGTTGAGTTGGATCACGTCACAGTGATATCCCGCGTAAAACTCACCCTTTCGTATAACGGTCAATTGAGTGTCACTCATCAACCACTCGGCGAAGTCCCCGCAAGTTTAGATTTCGTGCTCGGGGCTACTCCTGTTAAATCACAAGATCCTTTGCTGATTCACAAAACCACTCGACGCAAACTTTACGACCGTCACCTGCGAAGTTTTCATGCGAGCGAAGTCCTACTCTTTAACGAACGGCAGGAAATGACGGAATTCTCGAAAGGAAACTTGGTGATGCGTAAGGGAGATGCTTTTGTGACGCCTCCCATCCATTGCGGGCTTCTACCCGGCACTTTGCGTGAGTCACTCGTCAGGAGCGGAACCATCCAGGAAGAAATCATTCACCTTTCAGAATTGGGTCCCGAATCCGAAATTTACCGAATCAACGCGCTCACCGGCTGGATTCCGGCTCGACTGAGAGCTTAGTTGGAACCAAGGCCGCTACGAAGTCAGCCCTTATTCGCTCTGACCTGTTCCCCTTAGGATGACCCACATGAAGTGTGAATTCCGTCTGGAATTACATCGATGAGAAAAGGCAAGCGTTACACAGAGGACGAGATCCTCAAAGTTCTTAAGGAGATTGAGGCTGGCGGCGCCATTGCGTCGGTGGCGAGGGCGCATGGAATCACAGATCAGACGATCTACCGATGGCGAGAGAAATACGGCGGTATGGAGAGCAGTGAGCTCAAAGAGCTTCGTGCGCTACAAGCCGAGAACCAGCGTTTGAAGCGAATCGTAGCTCGTCAAGCTCTGGAGATCGACGCGTACAAGGAGATCTCTGAGGGAAAATGGTGAGCCT
>CAIUHP010000114.1 GCA_903899015.1 uncultured Armatimonadota bacterium
GACTTCCTAGAGTTCTACAACAAACGTCGTCCTCACTCGGCACTTGGAGGAATCTCTCCCGCGACTTACAAAGCAAATCTAGTTAAAATGGAGGCAGAGGCACTAACACTCTAGGTGGGTCAACATCCGGGGACCGGTCACTGCCAGAGTCGATGAAATATGCCGATGGATGGACAAGGGACACCTTATCCGCTTGCGATGCATTTGTGTTCCCGGATGAAGTTACAGCGATAAAAAGCAAACTGGACAGACTGATGCATTGAGCCCTTAGCCCATCTGTCGCTCCGACTTTGTCCACATCCCGGTTGTGATTGTGCACTTCGAAAAATGTTGATCGTTACGATTAGTGTCGTGATTTGGGCTAACGTCGGTTACCTTGTTCCAACCTGGTGGAACGGTTATCCTGTTCTCTGACGGACACGCAAAATCATCCAGGCCGAAGATCACTTCATACAGACTGTTTGCGGGTCGTCGGATATTTGTTACCATTAGAGTAGCGTCGTTACATTGCTAGGGCTCTCCATGAAATTAAAGAGCGGACAATTGAGAGGCACATTTGATTTTGGATGGCGAAGTTTGTAGTTGCCGAACACCTCGGCTCGCATTTACCATTCTGATATGCTCCGTATTGCTCGTGAGCCAAGTCTATTTGTTGCTTGACTTACCAGTCGGGATGGGGAAGGGATTGGCGCTCATTGCTCCGAGCGTTCTTTTTATTTGTGACGGGCTTCTAGTCTTAGCATGGAAGAACCAAAGGATTGTGTGTCACGAAGGGATTTGGGAAATCGTGTCCTGGAACGGGAAATGCCTTGATGTTGACCTGTCAACCTTCGCTAAGGTTGAGGATGCGTCGGGTGGTGATCCTGGCTTTCTTGACGGCTCAAGAATTGTTCTGAAATCGGGAAAACGCCACTCCATACCGAGGTACATGAAGCACTATCGTGAGCTAGTTTCGGCAGCCGAAAAGCAGACTTCTGGTCTCTAAGGAGCTTTGGTTGGCCCCTTAGAGACAAAACCTAGAGTTGTTTGCCAGCCCAATCCTGCGCATGGAAAAGGACGCCTGCCGATCCATCGTCAATCAACACCGGCACCAATGCACCGGGAATCACCGATTCCACTGATCCGGGAGCATTGGGTCCACCTAAGTCCGTTCGTAACCAGCCTGGATCCATCAAGTTCATCAAGATCCCTTTCGGCATTAGGTGTTGCGCCGTGTCTTGAACATACTTATCCACGGCTGCTTTCGAAACCGCATAAGCTGTCAATTGAGGCTGGTCCTTAACCCCTGAAGTGACGTTAACAACTCGTCCCCAGCCCCGTTCAATCATCCCTGGCATAAGCTTATTGCAGATGCGGATCAGCGATGTGCAGTTCACTTCAAAGCTAATTCGGATCTCTTCGCTGGGAACATTAAGCCAGTTTTCGTGATATCCGATCTGGATGGCAGCATTGTTGTAGACAATATCAATGGCAGGTCCATCACTCAGCAGACTATCGAGCATCGCCTCAACCTGTTCGGGCTTGCTAAGTTCTGCCGAAACCTGCCGAACCTCGATGCCCTTACCTCGCAACTCTTCTGCCAACTGATCCGTGTGGGTCAGGTCTCGACTATGCAAAACCAGATTACATCCGTAATCGGCAAGGCCCAAACTCACCTGTCTGCCAATTCCACGACTGGCTCCAGTGACCAGCGCCCACTTCCCGTTGATATTTGCTTTTTGCATGAACTCCCGTTGTTCCTCTCTAACGGCGATGAAATCGGAGTTGCTGCCCATATCGCCACCGAGGACACCTCTATCATACCAAATCAGCAACCGTTGCTCAAAGTTACCCACGCCACCCACGTTTAAATGCAGTTATTGGCAGAGCCTATGCTTTTCGCAAAATGACGAGGTCTGCGAAGCGCAACAAGTTGCAACTCGCTATTTCGATTCCGTCAGCACAGGGAATATCTCGGCTTTCCCCTCGCCACCCGACAAGGTGGCAGAATTTCCATCGGGCAACTTCACTGGTTCTGAGGATTACTGGAACGTAAAACGGTTTGAAAGTCGACCTGTCAACCTTCGCTAAGGTTGAGAATACGTCGGGTGGTGATCCTGGCTTTATTGGCGGCTAAAGAATTGTTCTCAATTCTGGTAAACACCACGCCATTCCGAGGTACATGAAGCAATATCGTGAGCTAGCTTCATCAGCCGAAAATCAGATTTCTGGGGCTAGGGAGCTTTAGCAAGCTTCGGAGCTTTGCCCTTCTTCTCAATGCAAGGCACGACCTCGTTGGCGAATGTCTCTAGGTCGGTGCTGATAAAGTCGGCGCCGGCGGCTAGGAACTCGTCTTGGTGTTTGCCAGCGCAGCAGCCGCCGACACCGATGCAAAAGCGCTCTTCCTTAGTACGAACGCCGTTAAGGAGTCTGATCAGTTCCAGATCGCTTGCTAGCCCGTCTTCCGCCTTACAACTTAACAGCACGACGTCGGGTTTATGTTGAGCAACCTGACTGATGAAACACCGGTGAGGAACATTGCCTCCGAGGAAGAGGGTTTTCCAGCCACAGACGCGGAGGTAATCCGACGCCATTCTCAAGCCAATTACATGGAAGGATCCGGGGCCGCAGCCGAGGATCGCAGTTCGATCGACCTTCTTGGTCGTGGCGAAGTGCTGGACAATTCGCATCATCATCCGCTCGGTAATGGCACTTGCCATATGCTCTTGAGCGGCATCAATTTCATGCTCGGAATACCAATATCCAACGTATCGCATTGCAGGAACGATGAGTCCCTTGTAAATTCCAATCATTGTCGCGTTTGCGGCAAACAATGAGTCCAAAATTTCAGAACACTGGGACTCGTCACCGTTCACGGCCGCCTTGGCATATTGTTGCGAAGCTTCATCAAGGCACGTGTGGCAAGGCGATGTCATCTGCTTTGCTAAAGCTTTAGACACAACCTCTTTAATTTCTGGGGTCGCAAATGAGTAATAGACTTCGCGACCGGTCTTCGTTGCGGTCAGGATTCCTTTCTCTCGCATTCGAGCAAGGTGACTCGAAAGGTTCGGTTGCTTGAGCTGGGTAGCAGCCACCAAGTCTCGAACGTTCTTGGAACCATCCACAAGCTCCGCTAAGATTTGTCTTCGTGACGATTCGGCAAACTCTTCGTAGACTCTTATCATTGTCGACCCATTTATCTAATACGAAGGAGCTCATTAATTCGTCTGAAGTTGATGGCATATTGCCTAGTATTAGCCTGATTTGAGTTCATCGTGCGCTATTCCAAGATTCAGAAAGTGCCCTCGGGCAAGTAAACTGGACCTAGCAAAGATGCTGACAATTCTCAATGTTCGAGAGGCAAAGTTAAATGTTTATTGATGTTCATCCCGATGAAGCCGTTTTCCTAGATCGTGTACGCAAATTCGTCGCAGACGAAGTACTGCCGAACACACGTGAATGGGAACGCAACGCCGCGTTTCCTGATGCTATCTGGCCCCGACTTGGTGAGTTAGGCCTGCTTTCCCTCACTCTCTCGAAAGAGAAGGGTGGTATGGGGGCATCTTGTAATTTGTATGTGCAAATGATTCGAGAAGTCGCTAAGGGAGACCCTGCGCTTGCCATGAATCTTGCAGCGATCAATGCCTTATGTGCGGCCCACTTCGAGTACTTCGCGAGCGAAGCTCAACGTGAGAAGTATGTGAAAGGCGTGGTAAGTGGCGAGATTAAAATGGCGTGGGGGCTCACTGAACCGGATGCAGGCTCAGACGCACGTCGAGTTAAGACAATGGCGACGCCGATTGATGGTCGAGAAGGTTTTTACCATCTCAATGGTCGGAAGATGTTCATAACGAACGGAGGCAAAGCCGACCTAATCGTCGTTTTAGCACGAGTTTCAGCTACCGAATTGACTGCTTTCTTTATGGAGACCAATCAACCGGGCTTCAAGATTGAAAAACGCATCCATACGGTCGGAGTAAGTGCATCCAATACGGTCCAGTTCTCCCTAACGGACGCAGTTGCATGGCACACACCATGTTCATTCGATGACGCGATCGGCCTACTGTATCGCGGACGACTTGGAATCGCGGGCATGGCAGTGGGAATCGCTGAAAAGGCATTTGAACTAACCTGCGAATACGCAAAGCAACGAGAACAATTCAATCGCCGTCTGGCGGATATGCAGTCTGTACAAAACATGATCGCCGACAGCGCGATGGAAATCGAAGCAGCTAACCTTCTGCTTGCCAACGGGGCAAGAAAGTTTGATATGGGACTTCCCGTGATCAAGGAATCGTCTTACGCTAAGCTCTACGCAAGCGAAACGGCTAATCGAGTGACGAATCGTGCGATCCAAATCCATGGAGGACGTGGAATGACGCAGGAATTCCTAGTCGAAAAACTTTGGCGAGATGCCAAGCTCACGGAGATTGGAGAAGGTTGCTCAGAAATTCAACGTTTGGTAATCGCCAAACAAGTGTTACGATAATTAAGCGAACGCCTGGCACTTGTCAGGCGTTCGTATTTACTGAGGTGAGTATTTGTCGGTTTTAACTTCGATAATCGCATTGTCTGGCGTGTTAGGTTTTCAAGGTTCTGCAGAACCAGTTTCGTTGGGTCGTGTGTTTACGAAGAATGAAAAACTCGCTTATTCGGTGACTTCCAGCCTCAATGCCCAAAGCCGGCAACGGGGCCTTCAGACTTGGATCCCTTCGGATTACGACATGAACTACGATTTCACGGAATTCGTAGAGGAAATGAAAGCCGACGGAATAGCTGTCCTTCACTATCAGCGCCCGGTGGTCCACCAAATTGAGGGCGAAACGTTCAATTCCGCGCCGAAGGAGACAGACGAGAAAGTCAATATGAACTTTCGTCTGACCATCTCTCCAATCAACGAAATTCTCGAAGCAAAAGATCTCAACGAGAAGCCTGCCAAAGCTCCCAAGAAAACGGGATCAAATGTCGTGCTTCCTTACGCCAAAGGAAAGCAGGGTTCGCTTGGTGGGATTCTTTCTCAGTTTGTTGGAGAAATGTTCCGACTATCCCTTTTCACCGGATCCTTTGATTCAGCTTTGGATTTCGCACCAAAAACTCCATTCGATACGGTTAAGGTAGGAGAAACTTGGAAGCGAACCGTAGGATATCAGCCTCAGAAACTCCAAGGAAAAGGGAATAAGCAAGCCGTCCAAAGGTTGGATTACACCTTCACTTACAAAGGTGTCGTAGACAGCGAAGGGAAGAAGGTGTACCGAGTTGAGGGAACCCTGGATTTCAAATCCGACCTCGCAGAGTTTATCAACCAGTTAGTCGGCATGAAAGCAGAGGATACGGGTCTAAAGAAGGTACCGCTATCCATGAAGTCGACCATTCTGTTTGATCTCGACATGAAGACTCGGCATACCATTCTTGCTCAAGCCAAAACGGAGTCTGGATTTGCACTTTACGTGACGGATTATCCCGACGATCCGGTTGAGGAAGAGAACATCAAAGCACGTACGACTCTTCGCCTCGTTGGAGATCGCGTGATTCCTCCGGTCGTTAAGAAGAAGAATTAGGGAAGTTCGTTAGATCGTTCCAGGAGATCCGCCAGCGCAGATCCGATTACCACTCCGTGAATGGATCTTACACTCACGGAAAAGTGTTCATTAAATACAACCCACCGCACGCGGCATCCGGCCCCCGGAGGCAGTCGAATATCTTTAGCCCCGGGTCACTTCCGTGGTGCACACGGCATCCCGACCCCGGAGCGGGTCGCGGCATTTAGCCCCGCGTCGCGCAGCGCCGTGGGGTTCAGCGGTGCCACGAATCCGACCCCAGCGCGGGTCGCATACGCATGGTTACCAACAATCAGCGCAGCCAAACCCAAATTCTTCGTCTGCACCAAAATCATTCTGTTCCCAGCAAGCCACCGCACGCGGCAATATCCGATTTCGACCCCGGAGCGGGTCGCGGCATTTAGCCCCGCGTCGCGCAGCGCCATGGGGTAAAAGGCGATAGCCACGAATCCGACCCCGGAGGTGGTCGCATACGTATGGTTACCAACAATCTGCGCAGCCAAACCAAATTCTTCGTCTGCACCAAAATCGATCTGGTCCCTGCAACCCACCGAACGCAGCATCCCGATCCCGGAGCGGGTCGCGGCATTTAGCCTCGCGTCGCGCAGCGCCGTGGGGTAAGAGGCGATAGCCACGAATCCGACCCCGTAGTGGGTCGAATATCTTTAGCCCCGGGTCACCTCCGTGGTGTACCCGGGGTAAGAGGCACCCGACGATTTCGACCCCAGCGCGGGTCGCATACGCATGGTTACCAACAATCTGCGCCGCTAACCTAAATATTCGACTCCTCCAAATCGATCTGGTCCCTGCAGCCCACTGAACGCGGCATCCCGACCCCGTAGTGGGTCGAATATCTTTAGCCCCGGGTCACCTCCGTGGTACACCCGGGGTAAGAGGCGATAGCCGATTTCGACCCCAGCTC
>CAIUHP010000115.1 GCA_903899015.1 uncultured Armatimonadota bacterium
ACAAGATGGAAACACTCTCGCGACAGGCGTATGGATTTAGAAACTTTGAGAACTACCGAACAAGAGTGAGGGTAATGTGCTCGTAAGGTCAGAAGAATTGAGGGGTGCCCCCACGAATGGCGTAGAGCCGAACTTGACACTACGGTCCCATACGTAAGTCAGAAGAACGAACCCAAGCGCGAAGCCCTTGGAAAACTACTCGATTCCGTGACTTTGGAAACAGAACATGTAAACACGCCTAGCTTTACAGGTGGGCTTGATGCCTGTTTTTATTCGCGGACAAGCTGTAAGCATTGCCATTATTGTTTCCGCGTTTTGGTGGAGGCGGGGAGAGTTGAACTCCCTTCCAAAACTGTCGGCCCTTCAATTAACCACGAGCGTCTCCCCAGTACTTTTTCTCGACGCCGCCCTCTGTCGGGGCCACCTAGACGGACGTCCAATTCGATTTATTTAGTCGTGGTTGCTACGAATAGAAGCTTCTTAGACGATCCGGATTTTATTAGGCCCGAAACACTCCCTACCGGCTCGAGAGTGCAGGACCACGCAGTTAATTAAGCTGCGTAGGCGTAGTTGTTATTCGCAATTACATTTTTTGCCGCTTTTTACGAGGCCAACGGCGCCTCGGCTCGCAACCGAAAGTCGAACCAGCTCTGTCGAACCCGTTCGCCCCCTTTGCTTCTATAGTATAGAACGCCGAGAGGTCGAAAGAGGTTCCAATTACCCACGAGCCCTCCTTTCGAGCGAAAACGGTCACAATCAACACGATGCATTTGCGCGTTCGATGTCCTGCAAAAGTGAACCTCTTTCTTTCGGTGGGACCGAAAGATGCTCGAAACTACCATCCGATTCGAACGATCTTTCAGGCGATCGACCTTTGCGATACATTGGTGATTCGAAGTGGCGCGGGTAAACACGTGGTCGAATGTGACGATCCCTCCGTTCCGGCCAACAACACGGTCACCAAGGCGCTACGTCTTCTCAACGAAGTTCTTCCGCTCCCTCCCCTTCACGTCACCATTCAAAAGCAAATTCCCGCCGAGAGCGGATTAGGCGGCGGAAGCTCGAACGCGGCGGGCATCATTCGGGCGGCTCAGGCCATTGTCGGGGCTACTATCCCTTACGGAGAGCTCAAGGGCGTTGCCGAGGCGGTTGGTATGGATGTTCCCTTCTTCCTCGTGGGAGGCAGGGCTCGAGGAGAAGGTTATGGAGAGCAAGTAACTGCACTTGAAGATGCTCCTACCAGCTGGCTGGTGGTCGCCCGACCCACAATCGGATGCAGCACCCCCATCATGTATTGCAAGCTGGACGAAAATGAGCGGGAATGGCACCCCTTCTCAGAAGCTGATGTTCTCTTTAACGACTTTGAATCAGTGGTTCCGCAAGAGTGCATCCAACTGAAAACCCAGCTCTTAGAACTCGGCGCGACCGACGCAGTCCTAAGCGGATCGGGATCGGCAGTGTTTGGACGGTTTCAAAACGAAGAAGCCGCCAAAAAGGCGGCTTCTAAAATTGATTCCAACCAAGACTCCAGAGTTTGGGTCTGCCGGACTCTCTCACGGGGAGAGAGTTTGTTGATTGTGAGTGACTAGGCTCGACTAAACGTCGAGGTCCTCTTCGCCCATATCTTCCATATCCAAATCGTCGTCATCGGTGGCTTTCGCACTGGACTTGACATCCAATTCTAAGCTGACGAGGGCAATATTCTTAGTCTGCCTGTTGGGGCAGTTATTGCAAACGAATTCGACTTTTGTACCTTGCAGCCAGTTGGGCAGCTTTTCAATCGGTTTCCCGCACGAACATAAAACCATTATTGGGCTCCTTGTGTTTCTTCTTCAAACTGCTGGACCGTCTGCCGGTGGCTTATTGCGCCATTGACAAACATGATAACGGAGGCGACGAAGTACAGCAGAAAGAGCCCGCCCTCACGTTTTTGTCCAGGATCTCGAATCGTTTGGTCACCGCCGATAAGACCTACGACTCCAAGAATAAAGAGAATGCCTGCGATCCAGAAATAAGTGTTCTTATACCAAACGGGTTTGGTCGGCGTTTTTTTCTCGGTCACGATTGCATTTTACCTCTACTCAAGGTGGACCCACAAAAAAAGACGGCCAAGCAACTTTTCGCTTGGCCGTCTTCAATTGATTTAGGCGAGGGTGCCTTTCTTCTGAATGATGTCGCGCAGAAGTCTTCGACCTCGGTGAATTCGCGAACGAACCGTACCGATCGTCGTATTCTGCATGTCGGCGATTTCGGAATAAGACATTTCTTCCAGGTCGCACATCATGATCGCATCTCGATAAACTTCTGGGAGCTCGTTAAGAGCCGCATGAAGGTTATTTCGAAATTCTTGGTGAAGAATTTCTTCGTCTGGCGTTGGCCCACCATCCGAGATAGGAAGTTCTTGAACTTCTCCATCTGACGGCGAGATCATTGAGTTTAAGGATTCAGCCTTTCGAATTGGGTTGTCTCTGCGTCGAGAATCCAGATACGCGCGTTGCATGATTCTCAACAGCCAGTTCAAGAACGGGCGGCCAGGAATATAGCTATCGAATCCTCTCCATGCCTTCACATAGGTGTCCTGCATCAGGTCTTCCGCATCCGATGGGTTGCGGGTGAGTTGCAGGGCCATGGTGTAGGCTCGACGACGGGTGTCCGCCATCATGTCATGGAATTTTTGGAGGTCTCTTTCTTCTCTATCTAAGTTTTGAACGGTACTCTCGACTACGAACATCGCATTCTCCTTCGGGTTGGACGCGTCTTTCGGCGCGATGCTTTTCGATCCGATCTATCAATAAGGCTCTTCGATTATATCAGTCGCCATTGATATATTGCGCGGTTTTTTGGGACTTTTAACGGACGTTCGGCCCATATGTTAAGAGTCATCACGAATGAAAGTTCCGGTTGATGTAATCTTCACCTGCTTACCTTCAGCTGTCACACCTCATGAAGTTCGTTGTTATTTCAAAAGATACGGATGTTGCCGATGCTGCCCGTGAAGGGTTCCACCCATCGGACGAATGCCTTGTATTCACGGAATGGAATGATGCTTTGGAGGCATCAAAGGGCGCTGACCTCCTCTTCGTAGACTTGCTCGGTACCTTGCAAGATCCCCACCGAATTGAGGGATACGAAGCATTCGCAATGGCGAAGATGGCTCATCCGGTAGCCAAAGAAGTCCCTCTGGTTTTAATCTCACCGCCAGACGACTACGAACTCGATTTCATGGCTGGCTGGCCAGATTTTGTCTTTGCCCACGTTCGCCGACCAGTCAATTACAAGATTTTTCGACGCGCGTCCACCTGGGTCTAAGCCACTTTAGAAGGTTTCGATTTCGGGTGAGCTTTATCCACCGCTACCTTTAAGCGCTCGACGCTCACATGAGTATAGATCTGAGTCGTTGCTAGGCTCTCGTGTCCCAAAAGCTGTTGAACCGACTTTAGGTCGGCCCCATTATCCAGAAGGTGAGTCGCGAACGAGTGCCGTAAGGTGTGCGGCGAGGTCTCCGGTGGCAGGCCCACGCGGATGCACCACCGTTTGACAACGTTTTGGACGGTTCGGGTAGTGATACGGCCTCCCTTCTGATTCGTAAACAATGCCTTCCCATCAATCGGTGGAACCCGTTCCGAAGACATATAATCTCGGACGGATGCGGCCGCAGTTTTTCCGAAAAGGCATAGACGCTCCTTGTTACCCTTCCCCATCACGCGAACGGATTGATCGTTGAACTCGATGTCCTGCGTGTTGACGTTCACCAACTCCGAAACGCGTAGTCCAGCCGCATACATAAATTCAAGAAGCGCGCGGTCTCGCAGCGGTGTTTGACCCGCCGAATCTTGGTCGAGCATTTCAAAGGTTTGCGGCTGGGTGAGAGCCTTCGGAAGCTTCTTCCGACGAAAAGGAGCTTCCAAAATCTCGGTCGGGTCTTTATCAATGACGCCGGCTGCCCTCAGATACTTCACGAAAGATCGGAGGGTAGAAAGTTTGCGTGCGCGAGTAATTGGAGTTGGAGCGGCCTTCCGAAGAAAACCTCTCAACCGATCGGGTGTCAGCTCGACCTTTCCATCTAGATAGGCGCTCAGCTGGGCCAAGTCCGATCCGTACGACCGAACGGTATTCGGCGAGCGCCGAACCGCAAGGTGGTCGAGGAACTGTTGAATCAACGTATCGAGCATGAACTATCTTCCTTAAGACGCTCGTGAGTCTTGAAACGAACGCAAAGCGCTTAGCTCTTGGCGCCCGTCGTCGCAATTCCCTGAATAAACGTCTTCTGAGCAAAGAAGAAGAGAACAATCATCGGCAAGGTGAACACGGTCGCTCCCGCCATCAAAAGGGTCCACTGCCCTCCGTTCTTAGACAAGAATTGCTGCAAGCCGTAAGCGACGGTGTAGGAAGATGGGTTGTTGAGATACAAAAGCGGCCCTAGAAAATCGTTCCAGGTACCCATGAATTGAAAAATCGCGCAGGTGGCAAGCGCAGGTCGAGAAAGCGGCAGGATAACCTTCGTGAAGATGCCCCACTCGTTCGATCCATCTAGCCTGGCCGCTTCCGACATATCGTCCGGCAGCTTACGGAAGAACTGAGTCAGCAAGAATATATAGAAGGGTGCGCCGAAAAATGAAGGCACGGTGAGGGGCAGATAGGTTCCATACCAACCCAAGGCTTTGAACAGAGCGAAGATCGGAACCATCGTGACCTGGGGAGGGACCGCCATGGTGGAAATCATCGCCACAAAGAAGATCGATTTGCCCACAAACTGACAGCGCGCAAATCCATACGCGACGATCGCGCTAGAAAGGACGACGCCAAACACGGTGATGAGGCAAAGCAAGACCGTATTGCGCAAGTAGGTTTGGAACGGAACCGTCCGCATGGCACTCGGGTAATTTTTCCACTGAACCGGGCTCGGCACCAGGCTCTTGATGGAAACAGTGGGAGCCGCCTTTCCCTCAGTTGCAAAAACTTGCTTGTCAGATTTCAGCGACGTGGAGACCATCCACGTCAATGGCAGTAGAGCTGGGATGGATAACACCACCAGCACTAAATAGATCAACAGCCGCTGAACTTTGGTCAATTGCCTTCCTCACCAATAGGCTGACCGAGTTTTCGGAGGCGGAGCTTTTCGGCTGAAACATGCTTAGCGACCACGGCGAGTGCTTCGTCGGGTTTGGCCGTACCCCTAGTAACCATTTCGTCGGCTTTCTCAAGCTCATCGTTGATGTATTTCTCAAGTGGGCCCTGAGGAAACATTCCAAGATTCGGGCTCGTCATGAGGTCCACAAACACTTTGAACTGGGGGTATTTCTTCAGATAGGCTTGATAGGATTTCGAATGAGCGATGAGCGGATCGTTCGGAATCCAACCCATGTCTCCCATGTTCCTTCCACCTTCCTCGGGATACATAAAGCCGGTGCAAAACTTCGCAAACTCCCATGCGCCCTGAGGCTGCCTGGCCGCAGTCGGAATCATCAAATAATTCGGAGCAGTGTTGCTAGTATTCGGCTTACCGTTCATAGGTGCAGGCAGCGGGGCGACGATGTACGGAAGATCGGGCTTATATTGAGCGACCTGTTTGACTCGCCACTCTCCATCAAACATGATCGAATAGTTGCCCGCGATGAGTGGCATGTTCGGACCCGCGTCGGCCTGCAATGAGGATGTAAATCGGGTGATGGTGTCGTATCCGTACCGCTTTGAGGCTTGACTCAGGAATTCCATTGCCCGACGATTCTCAGGGGTATCGATGACGACATGCCCATCGCGATTGAACTTGCCCCCGAATGCGGCTGAGAACTTCAAAATTCCCTGAGGCAGAAAACCAATTCTCCGTAGGTGGTGTTGGTCATCGAATTTGTCCAACTTATGCCCCACCTCAATCAACTCCTCCATCGTCTTGGGCAAATGGTCTTTATCGAGACCTATCTCTTTCAAGTGATCGAGTCGATAGTAGACAGCCCAGAAATCGAGCCCATCGATCATCGCCATGATCTTTCCATTGACCATGGCATTTGCCTTTACAATTGGATAGGTTTGAGCAAGAAACTTCTTCTTTTCCTCCGGGGTCATAATCTCGTCGTAAGGACGAATTAATCCTTTGGCGCTCCACATGCCAAGGACCGGCTCCCAGTTGAGCAGCAAGTCGGGGGTCTCTCCACCCGCGGCAGAGAGCAGGAATTTCATGGATAAAGCGTCATCCGGAATTGAAACTGGGACGACTTCGTATTTGGTTTGGCTCTTGTTGAACCGGTCAACCATTCCCTCGTAAATCGGTTGCCATTCCCCACCGAAGGCGTGCCAAAACGTGACTCGTATCCGGCCCGGATATCTGGCTTCTACTTTTGATGAAGGCACCAGGATCCAAGCCGCAAGCGCAATGAAGGCTAGTGCCATACCGGCTTTCACGAAGATTCTCCACCTTGGAGGCTCTTCCAAACTTCTGTGTCCGCCGACTACTTCCTCAGTGTCCAAAATGCACCCAGCGTTTTTGAGATTGGAAAACGATTCCCGTAATCGCCATCACGATTACAAACACCAGCCACGCCATCGCGCAGGCATAACCCATGTCGAGATATTGCCAAGCACGCTGGAAGAGATAGAGAGCGTAAAAAGAGGTGCTTCCTTCCGGCCCGCCCTTGGTCATGACAAACGCTTCCGTAAAATATTGGAACGAGCCGATAATGCCCATAACCAAGTTAAAAAAGATTACGGGAGTGAGCAAAGGCAGGGTGACTTTACGAAGGCGTTGATATGCCGAAGCACCATCCAAAGTGGCTGCTTCATAAAGATGCACCGGAATGTCTTGAAGTCCCGCGAGGTAGATGACCATGCTTCCCCCAACGGACCACACGGACATAAAGATGAGGCTCCAAAGTGCCCACTTTGTATCACTCAACCAAGCCGGACCCTCTACACCAAACAACCTTAAGATGCCATTTACCAGTCCAATTTCAGGGTTAAGAATCCAGCTAAACACGACCGCGTTTGCCACTGCGGGCACAATCGACGGCAGATAGAAGATCGTTCGAAAGATCGTCTGCCCTTTCACCTTGGTGTTAAGCAGAAGCGCAAGTCCCACCCCCGCGACGATCCCTAGAGGAACGGAGACGATGGCGTATTTGACCGTGATTCCGAGCGATGACCAGAAGAGCGGATCGTCATGGAGCAGCGTGGAATAATTGGCGCCGCCCACCCATTTTGGGGGGTGAATGAGGTCATACGCATTGAAGGATAAGTAAATGCTTGAAAAGAAAGGTCCGATCGTAAAGCATAGAAACCCGATCAGCCACGGACTGATAAAAAGGAGCCCCGTTCCATTCTTTCGAACCCATTTCTTCAGCCGACTTGGCGTGGAATGATTGGGATGAGGGGTGTTCATGGCAAAGCCCAATAACTGACTTCAAGAGTTTAACGTCGCGGCGTCCAAAAAGGTGAAATGGAAGTTGGTTTTGGCTTGAGAACAAGAGAAACTCCAAGGTCCGAGTGAAAACTTCCGGTCAAACTGAGTTTGCCACCGTTATCCTGACAATCGGAGCCTACCGAATAGACCACTAATTTATTGCGATTGAATCGCAAGGGCTTTCCGTCGAAGGGGTCAATGGGCCATTTGGAGTGCAAGTATGGAATGATCTCTTTCTCGGACGCAGGCCACTCATTGAGGTGTTCAAAGCAAAATATACGGCAAGCGATTTGCACGCGTAGCACGTCAAGCATCGCTCTCCACCGGCATGAAGCTTGGGTGTTCAGTTGAGGTATCCCCATCGACCCCACCATCCAAGACTCGATCATATTTTGATTCTTGGCTAATGACACGACCCATCGCTCTGCCCCAACAATTGCACGTAACGACTTTGGAATGGTGTCTTCCGGCTCATGGGGCAGGCTCATAAATGCCGAGAAAGAACTAGACTCTGGTTCGTAGTTCGTTTGCTTAAGAGGTTTACGAGCATTATCCAGACAAATCATTTCCAGTCGGGCCAATCGCTTGGCTGCTTGAACGGGATCGTACTTGCCCACCAAATAATCTGGGAGCAAACCCATCATCCCGTTGTGCTTCATCGTTGCCTCAGGATGGTTGGCTAACCATTTTGCTGGGTTGGGGAGTATCTCCAGAGTCGTGGATTGAAAATTTAACCGAATGGCATCGACGAGGTGCTGGTCGACAGTTGGAGCGGGAGAGAGTCGGTCGAGTATCGCTTTGCACACCCAAATAGGCGTATCTGCCTGCTGGGTCAAATTATGAATGGCCAAATAGATCGAAGTACGGCTTTCCTGGGATGTCCAAGATCCTCGAAAGCATGGCCCTACGTCGAGGCGATAACTTATCAACAAACAGAAGTCAATCAGCTTCAATGCTCCAGCATAGTCTCCGGACTCAGCCAACATCTGAACCGCATACATGCAGACCCAAGAGCACATGTTCCTGTTCATTTGGAATTTCATTAACGCCTCTTGATCCGTTGGCGGCAGCTTTTGAGCGTCGTAAGAAATCGTGCCTGACCGAAGGATTTCTTGGAGGCGAAGGCGAACCGGATTCGCCAAAAGTGAGTTGCTTAATTTCAGGGCAGCTTTCTTGGTGATTCCTGCCTTCCAACTTCTCGATGAAATTTGATCCTTGAGTTGGCTCAAGGTGTCGAAAGCATCATCAAATCGCTTTCGACTCTCCTCACTGGTTGGAGCCGTAACCAGCAGATCACTTGGGATGACGGCAAGCACTCGATCACGCGTGGTCACCGACAATTTGAGTCGGACGATCTGCCACACACCGAAAATGGAAACGAGAAGGAGCGTCGCACCAACCCATCCCACCCGATTTCTTCGCCATCTCATCCAGAGAGTTTAACGCCGAAAATCGAAATCAAGATGAGCAAAATCAAATGGATGCAAAAGCAGCTAGACAGCGCCTAACTCAAGCGACTCTTAGAGTCGCTTGAGAATAAGGGTTACGTTATGGCCACCAAAGCCAAACGAGTTGGAAAGTGAGTACTCAACCTGAGCTTCACGCATCACATTTGGAATGTAATCCAGATCGCACTCGGGATCGGGCACTTCGTAGTTGATGGTGGGAGGCAATTTTCCTTCCTTCATTGCCAAGAGGCAAATCAGGGCTTCGATCGCACCACTGGCACCCAACGTATGACCAATCATCGACTTTGTGGAACTGATCGGCACTTTATAGGCAAGGTCGCCAAAGACCTGCTTAATCGCTTGAGTTTCGCCCTTATCGTTGTAATAAGTCGAAGTTCCATGAGCATTGATGTATCCGATTTCAGCGGGAGTAATTCCGGCTGTTCGGAAGGCCATCTTCATCGCTCGGATCGCGCCATCCCCTTCAGGATGAGGTTGTGTAAAGTGGTAAGCGTCGCCGCTCATACCGTAACCAACGATTTCGCCGTAGATCTTTGCGCCTCGAGCGATCGCGTGGTTGTAGTCCTCTAGCACCAGCACTGCCGAACCTTCCGCCATAACAAATCCATCACGCTCTTTATCAAACGGACGTGATGCATGAGCGGGGTCGTCGTTTCGAGTGCTCATTGCTCGGGCAGCGCTAAACGCAGCGAGACCAATTTCGCATATCGGAGCTTCGGTACCACCCGCCAACATTGCCGTTGCATCGCCGCGTTTGACAATGTGATAGGCATCGCCGATCGCATTGGCTCCGGTAGCGCAAGCCGTAACGGTACAGGTGTTGGGCCCCTTCAAACCATGAACAATCGACGTATAGCCGCTTGCCATATCGGGAATCATGAATGGAACGAGGAACGGTGAAACCTTTCCTGGGCCATGCTCCACTTGGCGGCGGTGCTGCTCACCCATGAAGGTGAGGCCTCCGATTCCGCTTCCAATAAGCACGCCGAAGTCTTCACGAAGTTCGTCTGTCAAGACGATTCCGGAATCCTTCATAGCCATCGTAGCGCTCGCGACGGCGAAACTGATAAAGCGGTCGAGACGGCGCGCTTCTTTCTTGTCTAACCAATCTTCAGCATTGAAGTCTTTTACTTCTGCTGCAATTTGAGTTGCATATTCAGAAGGGTCCAACAAGGTAACGCGACTTACGCCATTTTCGCCCGCAAGGAGCTTAGGCCAAAAGTTGTCAACGCCGGTGGCTAGGGGCGTTACCGCCCCGATACCCGTAACAACAACCCGGCCCGATGGCACGGGTCGACTACTCATCCGAGTTTTTTACTGATGTAAGTGACGGCGTCACCGACGGTCTTGATTTCTCCGACCTCTTCATCGGGGATATCAATGCCGAACTCATCCTCAAAAGCCATAACCAATTCGACGACATCCAACGAGTCCGCACCCAGATCCTCAGTGAATGAAGATGTCTCTTGGACTTCCTCTTCCTTCACACCCAGTTCTTCAACGGTAACTTTTTTAACACGGTTCAAAATGTCCTGCGACATGCCTCGGAAGATACCCCCTTTCGTCTCCTCAATGGAGACTTGATAGCCCATCTTACGACAGTTTAGGTCAACTTTTTGAAAAGTTCCGGTAATTCTTGGCAGATGGACAGCTCGATTTGACTACTGGGTTGCAGGTTCAAATTGAACCTACCAAATAAAGGAAAGCGCATGCCGGTTATTCAGCAAACACTCGAAAGATCAAGTTAGCTGGAAAAGTCAAAAGTTGGGCCAACTTGTCCCAACTTTTGACTTTATGTTCGATTGAGAAAACCGAATCCGCGAGGTTCTTTCTAAAGTGTTAAGCCGCCATCCACCGTGATTGTCTGCCCAGTGACATAGGCTGCTTCTTCACTTGCTAGAAATAAAACCGCAGGAGCAATATCCGCCGGGGTTCCAAGGCGACCGGCCGGTGCCGTCTTGATAACGGACTCGCGCATTTCGGCTGGTAGGTCCTCGGTCATGTCTGTTTCAATAAATCCCGGAGCGACTGCGTTGCAAGTAATGCCTCGACTACCCAGTTCTTTGGCGATCGACATCGTTAATCCAAACAGACCAGCCTTAGAGGCGGCGTAGTTTGCTTGCCCAGCGGCACCGGTTTGACCAACGACGCTGCTAATGTTCACGATTCGACCGTAACGGGCCTTCATCATCACGCGAGCGACCGCTCGAATGCACAGGAAAGTTCCTTTCAAGTTGACGTCAACCACCTTGTCCCAATCTTCGTCTTTCATGCGAATGAGCAATGTGTCACGGTTGATCCCCGCATTGTTGACAAGGACGGCGGGAGTTCCAAGCTCATTAACAATTGCAGTGAACAGGGCATCCACCGCTTCCGATTGACTCACGTCACAGGCATACGCTTTCGCCTTTCCGCCTTCTGCTTCGATGACAGCAACCGTTCCAGCTGCCCCAGCTTCGGTGGTAGCCACACAGGCTACAGTGGCTCCTTGCTTGGCAAATGCAGTCGCAATTCCACGACCGATTCCTCGGCTCGCACCAGTTACAACGACAACCTTTCCTTCAAAACTCATGCGCCGGTTTTACCTTCCAACACGGTGATGGTGTTGAAATACGATGCCTGATCGTTGACTTTAAGCCCAGTTGCTTCTTTATCGATGCGGCGAAGTAACCCACTGAGGACTTCTCCAACCCCGCACTCAACAAACGTTTCAATGCCATCTCTGCGCATATTTTGGACACTCTCGGTCCAGCGAACGGGACTCCGGAGCTGAGCCTCCAATAAGCTTGGCCACAGACCAGCATCGAGAACGGGCTCAGAAGTGACGTTGGAGTAGACCGGCAGATTTCCAGCCTGAAAAGTAACTTTTGCAAGAGCCAAGCCCATTTCTTTTGATGGTTGTTCCATGAGCGGGCTATGGAACGCTCCCGCAACATTCAGAGGCAAAACTCGCTTGGCCCCTTTCTGGCTGGCAAGCTCTCCTGCTCGCTTCACCGCGTCCACTTCTCCACTGATAACAAGTTGTCCAGGGCAGTTGTCGTTGGCAAGAACGACGACTCCTTCGGCCTCGGCGCAAACCGCTTCCGTCTCCTCTCGACCCAAGCCTAAGACCGCAGCCATCGTTCCGGGATGGACTTTACCGCTGGCATTCATGAGATTCCCTCGAATCTGCACAAGTCGAGCGCCGTCTTCGATGCTGACGACCTCGGCAGCGGCAAGCGCTGCATATTCTCCGACGCTGTGGCCTGCGACTGCTGAAATTCCCGTTACTGAAAGCCCGGATCGGAGAACTGTCCAAGCCGCGACGCTACATGTATAGAGAGCAAGTTGAGCGTTCTGAGTCAGTCGAAGCGTATCTTCATCTGCTTCAAAGCAGAGTGCCCTCAGGTCAACCGAAGTCGCCTCGGAGACTCGGTCGAAAATAGACTTAGCCTCCTCAAAATTCTCAATCAAGTCACGCCCCATGCCTGGGGTCTGACTTCCTTGTCCGGGAAATACCGCTGCGATCATGCTTGGGAATTTACCACTCCCAACCAATCGTAAAGAAATGAGCTCAACGAGTCTTTGATCCTTACCGTTTGTGAGTTGATGTCAACGGTGAGAGATTCAAGCTGGCCGCCACCTGTATTTATTGCCACCACTAATGTGCCATAATTTATCCTCATATGAATACGCCGATCTTTCAGTAACAGCCGCCACCGCTGTTCCCTGTGTTGTTCCGGGTGGCACCGACCGCCTACAACTCAATTGAAAGAAAATCCATGTCGTATTCCCATTTGCTTCGTATTCCCGCGTTTCGTCACCTCTGGCTAGGCCAAGCTATTTCTCAGCTTGGTGACGCGTTCTACTACGTGTCCTTCATGTTCATGGTCCAGAAGGTCACCGGGTCCATCACGATGGTGGGCTTCGTCGGTGTATGCGAAACGGCCCCTTTCTTGCTTTTTAGCTTGTATGGTGGCGTGGTGGCGGATCGTCTCAATCGTAAGACGATCATGCTCGCATCGGACATGTTGAGCGGACTAACTCTTTGTGCGCTTGCCGCTTTGGTGATGGTCTTAGGCAAACCGCCGGTGTGGTCGCTGATGTTGACACCGTTCATCCTTTCGACGGTACGAAGCTTCTTCATGCCAGCGAAGAACGCGGCCATCCCTGCCCTGGTGCCTGAAGATGCTTTGTTGTCGGCCAACGCCCTTAGTTCGATTACTCAGAGCGTGGTCCCAATGATTTCATTGAGCCTCTCAGCCGGAGTTCTGAGCTTCTTTTATGAGAAGTCTGCTCAGATGTTTCTGGTTACGGCGGTGATGTTGAATTCGCTTTCCTTCTTTGGGTCAGCTTTCTACATCGCGAAACTTCCCCAACTCAAAGCCGTTCGAGAAGCCATTCACGATGCTCACCCATGGACCGACCTGAAAGACGGCCTGAAGTACATCAAGAGCAAGCGCGTCTTGGTGATTCTGCTGTGCGTCCAAACTGGGCTCAGTCTCGCCATATCACCCTTCTTCGTGGTGTATGTCGCGACGAACAATGCATGGTTCGGTGGAAAGCCGCAGACGCTGGCGATTTGCGAGCTGGTCTTCTTCGCCGGTATGGTTGCGGCCAGTCTTTATGTGGGTCGACTCAACCTGCGGAAACCGGGCTTGTGCTTCATCTTCGGAACTGCGATCGTTGGCATTTCTGTTTTGTTGATGGCATTTAGTCGAATCTTTGCGGTGTTCGTCTTCTGGAATTTAGTTGCCGGATTGGCAGTCCCGTTTGCGGACATTCCTGTTCGTACATGGATGCAGTCAACGGTTCCCGACATCTATCGGGGCCGCGTGAATTCCGTTTACACCATGCTACAAGCAGGCACCCAGCCAGTCGGTCTGTGCTTGGGAGGACTCATCGTCGCGCAAGCCGGAATAGAATGGGCGTTTATTGGAATGGGTGGAGGCATGGCACTCGCAGCATGCGCCGGGCTATTGGATCGAACTTTCCGAAAGCTGGATATTGCCCCTACTTCAGCTTCCCTGGAGCCTGAGACGGCGCTAGCGCTTGAAGGCTAAAACGGAGGGTTCAAGGGCAAGAGTCCTTAAACATTACGTCCACGGGTCTCTCAATCACTGTATACTCTGCAGTGGTTGAGATAAGGCTCAACGGCTTTGAGAGGCTGATTTCTCTAGGCCGGCGGATCCTCGACGCGAGGATGGCGCCGGTTTTTGTGCGTTTGGACGCGGATTCGGGATGACAACCTCCAAGGAGCAGATATGCCAACACTTGTCGTAGTCGGGGCCCAATGGGGCGATGAAGCAAAAGGAAAATTAGTTGACGTTCTCGGCAGTCAAGCCGACATGGTCGTTAGGTTTGCAGGCGGAAATAACGCCGGACACACT
Source organism: uncultured Armatimonadota bacterium (assembly GCA_903899015.1). Classification (GTDB taxonomy): domain Bacteria; phylum Armatimonadota; class Fimbriimonadia; order Fimbriimonadales; family Fimbriimonadaceae; genus Fimbriimonas. The sequence continues at coordinate 14,232 of CAIUHP010000115.1, forward strand.
GTCATCACGGGTGGCAAGACCTATAAGTTCCAGTTAATACCTGCTGGAATCCTGCATCCAGGTACGGTTGCCATCATCGGCAGCGGTATGGTCGTTTGTCCAAAAGGGCTACTGGAAGAGCTTGCTCGCACGCTCGAACAGAAGAAAGATCTTGGAACACTTCAGATCTCCTCGGCGGCTCACGTGGTCTTCCCTTATCACCGCATGTTAGACGCCCTCGAAGAAGAAGCACGAGGCGAAAACAAGATCGGCACCACGTCCCGCGGAATTGGACCAGCTTACCAAGACAAAGTTGCACGTTTCGGCATTCGAATGGGCGAATTTGTTCAGCCTGAATTGTTCAAGATGCGGCTGAAAGAAGTTCTTGCTTACAAGAATCGCTTACTGCAAATGTTCGGTTCACCCACTCTGGAATTCGATGCTCTGTTCGATGAGTATTCCGGATATGCCGATCAACTCCGCCCCTATGTGGTGGACACCGAAGTCATGGTTCAGGAAGCGGTCGAAGCAAACAAGAAGGTTCTCTTCGAAGGCGCTCAAGGCACATTCCTTGACCTCGACTCGGGAACCTATCCCTACGTCACCAGTTCTCACCCAGTTTCGGGGGGCGCATGTCTCGGCACCGGCGTAGGCCCACGAGCTCTTCAATCGGTCTTGGGAGTTTGTAAGGCATACACCACTCGAGTTGGATCGGGTCCATTCCCGACCGAACTTGACGACGAGATCGGACAGTTCATTCGTGACAAAGGTCAAGAATATGGCACGGTCACGGGTCGCGGTCGAAGATGTGGCTGGCTCGATCTTGTTGTTTTGAAGCAGGCTTCTCGATTAAATTCACTCAGCGGCTTAGTCGTTACCCGACTCGACGTGTTGAGCGGTATTGAAAAAGTGAAGATCGCTACGAGTTACGACTACGAGGGCGGTCAGATCGACCATATTCCAGCCAACGTTTGGGACTTCGCAAAGGTCAAACCCCACTACGAAGAGATGGAAGGATGGGATGGAGATCTTCAGAAGTGCCGTTCACTGAGCGATCTTCCCGAAAGTGCTCGCCGGTATCTCGATTACATCGAAGAACAGACGAAGACTCCGGTAGCGATTGTCAGTATCGGCCCGGATCGAAAAGAAACCATTGTTGTTCGTCCCGATCTTATTTGGGGCTAAATTCGCCAACATTTGAATGAACTTCGACGACGACCTCGGTCATGGTCGGAGTTCATTCAATCGACTTAACGGACAGGTTGCAAACATTGGGAACTTGCGGAAAAGTTCGCCTCGTACAAATAGCGGATGTGACCGCTTTCATTAAATGAGGCAACCTTTCGAGCCTCTCAACGGTAACGTCTTAATCGCCATGCCTAAAAGACTCCAACGCCTTCACCGCACGCTGACCATTGGTATGGTTTTCGTCGCCGGTTCCACCACCATTTTCGCGCATCAAGACCAGACTGTCTTGACCCTAGATCAAGCCCTAAAGCTTGCGAAGGATCGAAACGGCACCGTTAAGTCTGCCTTCCTGCAGGTCAAATCTGCCGATGCGAGTGTTACTCAGGCTGCAGCCGCCTTCCTTCCCACCGTAACGGGTCAGCTTCAGTACAACAGCAACCGACAGCAATTCGTAACGACTGGGTCAAGCACTGCGTTTTTACAAACGGAGGGAAACCAGTCTTTCCTGAACACCACTTGGACCTTATTAGACTCTGGACAAAGAGACTATTCGCTTAAGTCCGCTCAAAGGTCCAGAGACTCGCGCGAATACAACGCCAAGCAAGTGCTGCGTTCAACTTTATTCAGCGTGGTTCAACAGTATTACAACACTCTCCGTGCGCAAGAACTCGAGCGCGTTGCCCAAGCGGAAGTCACTCGTGCTCAGACGATCCTCGATCAAACGCAGACTCGAATTAAAGCGCGAGACGCGGCCCAAATTGAAGAACTGCAGGCCAACGCCGATTTCCAGAACGCACGCGTGAGCGCACTGACCGCAAAGAATCAAGAGACAAACGCGGCCGCAACACTGAAGGGAACGATCGGTCTCAGTGCCGCTGACCCGCTGCCTGCGCTGAAAACCGAGGACACCTCAATCACTCCTTCGGTGCCCGAAAGCCTGCAGAGCCTCATCTTGGAAGGCGTGTCTAAGCGACCCGACATCATTGCTCAGCGAAAAAACATTGAGTCCGAGAAATACTCGAAAATGCTAGCTGATCGACAAGCGGGAATCACCATGTCCCTCAATGGCTCCTATATTCAGCAGACGTCTCCGGTTTCTCTCCAGAACCGATCGCTTACTTTCCTCGTTGGCATTCCAATTTTTGACGGTGGTTCCTTAAAAGCGGCGGCCCGTCAGATTAATTACGCCATCAAGGCCGATCAGTCGACCCTCGAACAAGCAGAGCGAGTCGTTCGTGCTGAAATTGAGGCGGCTTACGTAGAATTACAGACGAACGCCGAGCGACTTCAAGCTTCTCAAGTTGCTCTCGAAGCAGCTAGGAAGAATTACGAGGCGGCGGTTGATTCTCAAAAAGCAGGAGCCTATGATCTGCTTCAAGTTATCACTGCCCAAATCAGTTTAGTAACGGCCGAATCCAATCAGATTCAAGCTTTATACGACTATCGAATTTCTGACGTTAACCTCAAGCTAGTTACGGGTCGCGCCATCCCAGGGGAATGAGCCGAGCCCAAAATTCAAAATCACTTAGACATTCATGAAGACCAAGATCGCCTTTTTCGTTGTTATCGTCGCGCTAATTCTCGGAGGCTGGGCTTACGAGTCACGAGGCACCGAAAAAACCAGTGAAATTGAGTTTAAATACTCGCCCGTCGCGAAGGGCGAGTTGGTTCGCTCTATTTCAGCGACCGGTCAAGTCGTTGCAACCACCGCCGTTGACGTCAAGTCAAAGGCGGGCGGTATCGTCGTCAAACTAGCAGTCGACGAGGGTTCCGTCGTGAAGAAGGGCGACCTCATCGCACGCATTGACCCTGCTGACACCCAAGCGGTTTACGACCAAGCCACAGCCGATGTTGTAGGAGGCGATGCACGCGCGTCTCAAGCCGAAGCAACCTACCGCCTTCAAATTGCTCAGAGCAAAGACGAAGTCGCAGATGCCAAGGCAACTCTTGAAACGGCCAAAGTGCGACTTGACCGAGCTCGGATTCAGAACTTACGTCAGCCAACCCTGAGTAAATCCACCGTCGATACCGCCCAAGCTAACTACAATGCGGAATTAGCGGCGCTTGACCGACTTCAGAAAGTCACCATTCCTCAGATGCGACGGGACTCTCGAGGAGCCGTTAACCAGGCAAAGGCTCAGCGGACAGAAGCACTCGCCGACTTAGCTCGACAGAAGAATTTGTTCGCGAAAGGATATGTGGCGGGATCGGCGGTAGAAAAAGCAGACGCCGCAGCCGAGGCAGCTAAGTCTGTTTACGATACCGCTCAGCAAAAGGCGAGCACACTTGAAACCGACATTGCAAATCAGATTCAAACCGAGAAACTTACTGTTGCTCGAATGCAAGCCGCTCTCGAACAAGCAAAAGCAAATCTCACGGATAGCGACGTCACTCGAACCAACTTGCAAGAGGCCGAGAAGAACGTTCGCACCGCAGAAATCGCCCTGCAAAAGGCAATTGATAATCGAGCCCAAATCGAAGTGCGACGAAACGACATCCTTCAAGCTCGCGCGGCAACGGTTCGAAACAAGGTCTCGCTCGCGAACGCAAAAGTTCAGCTAGACAGCACGACCGTTCTCGCTCCTCGCGATGGGGTCGTAACGATGAAGTATCTGGAAGAAGGAACAATCATTCCTCCTGGAACTAGCACCTTCGCACAGGGCACGAGCTTGGTTCAAATCAGCGATGTCACTCAGTTATTTGTTGACTGCGCGGTGGATGAATCGGACGTATCCAATGTCAAAGTTGGCCAGTCCGTTCGGGTAACTGCCGACGCTTTCCGAGGACGCCCGGTGGATGCAATCGTGACACGGGTTAGCCCAGCTGCGATCACTGCAAACAATGTCACAGCCGTTAAAGTTCGAGTGAAGATTCTTCCCGGTGCCAAGATTCAACTTCTTCCTGGAATGAATACGACTTGTGAATTCATCACCATGCAGAAGAAAGACATCATGGTGGTTCCCAACCAAGCGATTCAAGACGACGGTACGGTCCGCGTCAAGTCTGCTAATCCCCTCAAGCCAGAAGTTCGTAAAGTTGAAGTCGGCGAAATGGGTAACGACGTCGTTGAAATCAAATCGGGTCTTAAAGTCGGCGAGGAAGTCGTCGTGGCAGAGATCAATATGGATGAACTACGCGCCACTCAAAAGAAGATGCAGGAAGCGGAGCAAGGTGGAGGACTCGTAGGCGGAGGTCCGCAAAAAGCCAAGAAGACTCACGCCAAGACCGACAAGTAACCCTCGCATGAACTTAATCGACAGTATCCAGACCGCCCTCAGAGCGATCTCAGCGAACAAGCTGAGATCGTTCCTGACCATGCTTGGAGTCGTCATCGGCGTGGGTAGCGTCATTGCAATGATCGGCATTGGCGAAGGGACCAAGAAGAAGTCGATGGAGCAAATTCAGGTCATGGGCACGAATATGCTCATGGTCATGCCAAACTGGCGACGAGGCGGCATGGGAATGTCAAACGACATTCCAACTTTGAAGGAAGAAGACGTTCCTCGATTAAAGAAGGAAGTTCCCCTCATCGAGTTTATTAGTGGCACCGTCGGATCTAGGGCCGTTACCAAGCACAAGTCCACCAGCTACATGACTCAGATCACGGGCGGGGAACCTCAGATTGCCATCATCAGAAATGCCACCAAAATGCACGCTGGCAAGTGGTACACGATGGACGATGAAGCGAAGGCCAACAATGTATGTGTCCTTGGCTGGGTGGCCTATCAAGAATTGTTCGGTGATGAAAACGCGATCGGAACCACGATCCGCATCAAGAACGAGAGCTTCAACGTTGTTGGTGTCTGCGCCTATAAGGGTGGAGCGGGTAATTGGAACCCCGACGATCAGATCTATGTACCTCTTGCGACCGCCAAACATCGATTGCTGGGCCGCCGCGACTTAGACATGATCATGATCCAAGGTAAGAACTCAGAACTCTTGCCGATCACCCAACAGCAGGTCGAATACACCTTAGGCAAGAAACGAAAGAACGCCACCGGTGAACCTCTTTTCCGGGTGATGAATCAAGGCGACTGGATCGAGACGATGCAGAAGCAAACTCAGTTGTTGAGCATCCTCCTCGCAGGAATCGCGTCGATTTCTCTTCTTGTTGGAGGCATCGGCATCATGAATATCATGTTGGTGTCTGTCACTGAGCGAACTCGCGAGATCGGTCTCCGCAAAGCTCTTGGAGCGAAGCGAGAAGGCATCCTGGGTCAATTCCTGCTCGAAAGCATTGTTATGTGCTCGGTCGGAGGAATGCTCGGAATTATTCTTGGATCCCTTGGCGTATTCGCCATTTCAGGACTTCTTAAAGTTCCACCCCTCGTCAACACGCAAGCCATCGTCGTCGCCTTCGGATTTAGCGCCGGTGTAGGACTCTTTTTCGGTCTTTACCCTGCGATGAGAGCGAGCCGACTAGAACCCATCGAAGCGTTGAGGTACGAATAGGTGCCTAGACTGCTCGGTGAGCAAATGCAAGCGATAAGTTTCATGAAGCATGAAACACAAACGGACGTTTGCCAGTTATTGAAAGGCGAATTCAATTCTTGCGAATCGAACAATTTTCAAACGGACTGTGGATACTCAAGGAAGACCTTAGCCACACCCTAGTATCAAGCAATTTCTCTCAGCCCCGAGCAACCACCCACAAAATGAACATCATCGAAGTTAAAGGCCTCTGTAAAGACTATGTAATGGGTGACCAAGTTGTCCATGCTTTGCGATCGGTGGATCTAACGGTCGAGCCAGGAGAGTTTGTAGCGATCATGGGCCCTTCCGGATCGGGCAAATCGACATTCATGAACCTCATTGGCTGTCTCGATCGACCCAGTGGTGGAGCATATTTGCTGAACGGTGAGCCTGTTGCGACGATGGGAGATAACGCTTTGGCAGATGTCCGAAACCGCTATCTTGGGTTCATTTTTCAAAACTTCAACCTTTTACCACGCACCAGCGCGATCAAAAACGTCGAACTGCCTCTGATGTACGCGGGTGTAAAAAATCGCACTGAGCGAGCGAAGGCAGCACTTGAGACGGTTGGTCTTGCTCAACGAATGGACCATAAGCCAAGCGAACTTTCGGGTGGCCAGCAGCAGCGCGTAGCGATTGCTCGAGCCATTGTCAACGACCCAGTCCTCATTCTCGCGGACGAACCAACTGGTAACTTAGATTCTCGAACGAGTGAAGAGATCATGGCTGTGTTCCAAGACCTCAATCGTCAAGGTAAGACGGTCGTGATAGTCACTCACGAAGAAGATATCGCGCTCCACTGCAAGCGTATCATCCGCTTCAAGGACGGGCGTGTGCTCGTCGACGAAAGAGTCAAAAACCAAGTGGATGCTCGGGAAGCGCTCAAACAACTTCCAAACCCCGACGCCCCTCCCATCGCCGTCGCTTGATTCAGTTTGTTTGAAACCTTTCGATCCGTTGAACGATAATATTCAACAAGATCGATGGGACCCTTTCAAAACAGGCATCTGATATGGCGAAGTCCCTACCGGACGGTCGCCATTACGCCCCTCGGCTCAGCTTTGTTGTTCCTGAGCTTGGCGGCTCTCAATGTCTTGTTGTATTGGGCACTTCGGTCGCTTGTTATCCCGGGTGGTTTTGATCTCATCTTGGCACTCACGATCCTTGTAATCTCGGGTGTCAAGAGATGGCAGAGACGAAGTGGCATGAGGTTGAATTTCAAACGAGATGACGAAGGCGGTTCCTCGGGAATTGTCTCTCGCATACCGATTAGCCCGGGGCCACGAAGAGGTGCTGACGAGAAACCTTTCGACATCGAATAACCAACCATAACGTTTGATCTCGAAACCCGTCTAACCATACATGTTCTGGTTGTTACCTTGGATCGTTTCAGACATCGGCCAAACGGAGCAGTCTGTCCATCCTGAACTCGCGCGGTTTAAGAGTGAGCTGAAAGGATGGGGATATCAGTACGGTCCCGAACGTGATCCCCATCTCGCCAAAGACCACATCAGCGGGATTTGCTATCTCATCTTTCCATACAATCCCCGGGGCGGTCCAGAGCCCAAAGTGGTCGTCCAGACTGACTTTCCTTTGCCTGATCGAATAAGTGAAGAAGCATTCGAATCGTGGCGAGCCGGCGTCGATCCTGGAAGTTCGATTGATTATCGCGTGCACTTAGATCGAACAATTGGAGCGCACTTTTCCGTGGATGTGGCCAAGGATCGTGACACCACGCATGATGCATTGGACTTGCGCTGGAATGAATTGAGCCGGCTCGCTTCTTGGCTACGAAACCCAAAACATCAGTCATCTCGGCCGCTGATTCAGCCGCTACTAGAAGATCGAATCGTTCATTCCATTGATGAGTACGACGCCACCTTCCTCGTTCACGCATGGAATTGGGATTACCATGGAGGTTGGGGTGGAACAGGAATTGGCTGGGCCCATCCTGCAATGCTTCAAGGTGCGTTGATCTTTCTAACGGGCTTAGATCGGATGCCCGATCCTCAACCAGATCATTCTATTTGGATCTCTACTACGATCGATGTTCCGAACGACCAAAACCTCGATACGCTCCTTGCAAAGTTGCAACCTGATCCGAGGATCGGTTCCATCACAAAATACGACCTTCACCGCGTCATCATGCGGAAAGAAATCGAGATGGCTCAAGGAATTCAACTGGGAATAGTTAAAAAGCAAATCGAGACGTTTGCCTGGTGTGCCCGGTCCTTGAAAGATCAATGGCAGGGCACGATTCAACATTCCATGCAAATGGGAAGGTAGGTGGCGAAGGGCTCGCTCAAGCGAGCCCAGGAAGTGAATCAGCCTACCGAGCCTTCAAGCGATACGCCGAGCAGCTTTTGAGCTTCGACGGCGAATTCCATCGGAAGCTCTCGGAACACTTCCTTACAGAAGCCGCTCACGATCATGTTCACTGCATCTTCCGTCGGGATGCCACGTTGATTGCAGTAGAAGATCTGATCTTCCCCAATCTTCGATGTCGACGCCTCATGCTCTACGGTAGCAGTTGGGTTCTTGACTTCAATGTATGGGAAAGTATGCGCTCCGCAACGATCGCCCATCAGCATGGAGTCACACTGAGAATAGTTTCTGGCGTTCTCAGCGCCCGCGTTGATTTTCACCAATCCGCGGTAGGTGTTCTGACCATTGCCCGCCGAGATACCCTTGGAGACGATTGTAGATCGGGTGTTTTTGCCGATATGGATCATCTTGGTCCCGGTATCAGCTTGCTGCTTATTCGCCGTTAGCGCCACGCTATAAAACTCGCCGATCGAGTCATCGCCTTGCAAGATAACGCTCGGGTATTTCCAAGTGATCGCCGATCCCGTTTCCACCTGAGTCCAAGTGACTTTGCTGCGCTTGCCTTTACATCGAGCACGCTTCGTGACGAAGTTATAAATTCCGCCTTTGCCTTCCTTGTCGCCGGGATACCAGTTTTGAACGGTGCTGTACTTGATGGTTGAGTCCGCCATGGCGACCAATTCTACAACTGCCGCATGGAGCTGGTTTTCATCTCGCATCGGAGCCGTGCAACCTTCCAGGTAGCTCACGTAGGCACCTTCATCCGCAACAATCAGGGTTCGCTCAAACTGACCAGTATTTGCTGCGTTGATTCGGAAATAGGTTGAGAGTTCCATTGGGCAACGGACTCCCTTTGGGATATAAACGAATGAGCCGTCGGAGAACACGGCAGAATTCAAAGTCGCGAAGTAATTGTCGCTGTAGGGGACAACACTTCCTAGATATTCCTTGACGAGGTCCGAGTGCTCTTTAACTGCTTCTTGAATGGAGCAAAAGATGATTCCGAGTTTGGCTAGTTCGGCACGGAAGGTCGTGACAACCGAAACTGAGTCGAATACGGCATCGACCGCCACCCCAGAAAGAGGCTTTGGAGTCGCCAATGCGTCCGCTGCGGATGCTGCAGCTCCCACGACGTTCAGCAGAACCTTCTGCTCCTCCACTGGAATACCCAGTTTTTGGAAGGTCTTCAGGATTTCAGGGTCTGCATCTTCAAGCGAGTTGAGCTTCGGCTTCATTCGCGGAGCGGAATAGTAAATGACCGACTGAAGATCGATGGGTGGATAGGAAACGTTGGGCCACTTTGGAACCTTCATCGTCAACAGATGACGATAGGCTTTCAGGCGCCATTCGAGTAGCCACTCAGGCTCTTCCTTCTTCTCCGAAATACGGCGGACGACACTCTCGTCTAGGCCTGGATCGAATGCTTCAGATTCGACATCACTACTCCAACCATGCTCGTACTCGCGGTTTGCGAACTGCTCGAGCAGCGCAGTTGATTGATCTATTGTGTTTTCACTCATAACGGTTTCGGCCGATCACCCTCCAGGCAGCACCTGCTACGCGATCGCCAATCCTTTCTACGAGTATTGTGACACGGGAAGCTCTAAGCCCTTGATGAACTTTCACGAACCACAAGATTCATTTGGATCGACGAGATCTGCCGCTCAAGTTGAGGTTCACGAATCCGGTTGAGAAGAAAGTGCATTCCAACTCGGCAAAGATCTTCTAGAGGCTGAGCCACGCTGGTCAGGGAGGGAGAATATAGTTCCGCCTCGCTAACGTTGTCGAATCCGACTACCGCGCAATCCTTACCCGCTTTCAGGCCAAGATCGGCAAGAGCACGCATCGCAGCGAAGGCCATTTCATCGCTGTAGCAAAAGATTCCTTCCGGGGTTCCATTACGTTCGATATAAGCCTTCACAGACTCGCGCGCTCGCATGGGTCCTGGTTCGGTTAAGATAAATTCCGGCTTAAGGTTGGCCTTCTTAAGGGCTGCTTGATAGGCCGCACTTCGTCCCATTTTTTCTGCCAGTGGTCGCTCGGTAGATACGTGAGCGATTCTTTTACAACCGGCATCAATTAAGTGTTGAGTTGCTTGCGTGGCACCGCCAAAGATGTCGACCGTTACTGAATCCGACCGATTCTCGGCATGGGCACCTAAGGTCACGACAGGTATTCCCTTTGGCAACTCAAACTTACCTACCAACTCATAAGTGTCAACTGCGATGATGCCATCAACCGGCCAATCGTAAGGTTTGCGCGTGTTATTAGCATAGTCGGCCAAGCAGAAAACGGTCTCATAGCCCGCGGCACGAATAAGCGAATACAGGGTTTCAAAAACCTTTCCGTAATAGAGTTTTGAGGGACTTGCCATCCACAGCGCAATCATCTGGGTGCGACCTTTTGCAAGGGCCCGAGCAGCATGATTGGGGCGATATCCCATTATGCGAGCCATTTCAATGACTCTTGCTCTCGTCTCTTCGGAGATCGTTACGTCACGCCGATCATTGAGAACGAGGGATACGGTGACGTGAGAAATGTCTAGTTTCTTGGCAATATCGCGCAGGGTTACGGCCATTAGGTTTCTCGATTCTGACACGTTACCTTACGTTGCTTAGGCGATAGGGCTTATATCCTAGTTCAATCTCAGTCAAAGCTTAAGGATTCCTTATGACCGGTCCCCGGATGTTGACCCACCTAGAGTGTTAGTGCCTCTGCCTCCATTTTAACTAGATTTGCTTTGTAAGTCGCGGGAGAGATTCCTCCAAGTGCCGAGTGAGGACGACGTTTGTTGTAGAACTCTAGGAAGTC
>CAIUHP010000116.1 GCA_903899015.1 uncultured Armatimonadota bacterium
AATAAATTCGATGGAACTACGTCTCGCAGAGGATTTAGTGTCCAAGATTCCCGTCGCGATTCAGACTACGTCGCCAAGCGGACCGCGGAAGGACTCTCCAAGCGAGACATCATCCGCTGCCTCAAGCGCTTCATCGCTCGAGAAATCTATGGTCGAGTGATGGCAGATTTCCGTGCCAGAACTGCTCTTTCAGCGGCTGCATGATCAATTCTTGACATATAGGGGCATCAATGCCCCGATGGAGTCATTCTGGGGATCCATGCAGATTGAACTGCTTAACCAGAAGAAGTGGAGAAGCGTCTTGGAGCTTTCAGAGGCCATGGCCGACTACATCGAGAACTTCTACAATGCACAACGTCGCCACAGTTCGCTTGGCTATCTCACGCCAGACGAGTTCGATGCGAAACAACAAACAACCCAGACCATCTTGATATGAAGAACTGGTCCACTTTTTGGGGATCAGGTCAATTGATCTTGATCCCAACATCTCCCACATGTTGATGCTGGAATGTTTCCCTGAAGCGGGCATTCCTTGCAAGCGGGGCAGATATAGCGATTCGCCTCCGTCCTCGACCAGCAAGGCGAGGCGAGTGCATCCTGACCGAAGATGCGCTCGACCCAACCCGGACCTTTGATCTCTGGGTTGAGCAATTCTTCTGCCGGCTCGATAAAGGGTATGCGATTTTGGCAATTTCCACAGCGCTCATGTCCCCAGCGCGTTTTACATCTCAAACATTTCACCGTGAAGATGTCATGTTCGCGTTTGACATCATTCGCTCTCGCTTGGTAGCTGCACGTTGGGCAGATCAGAACGGCGTTAAGGAAGATGGTTGCACGATCGAATGAGCCTTGAATCTGTGGAATCTCGACGCCATAATCGCGCTGCCACCCGCTCCCACGAGCTGCCTCGCTGAGTGACCTGACGCTTGTTGCTAGATTTTGTCGCTCACTTGCAGTGAGTGGCCTTCGTAGCGCAAGGGAATTGCCTTCACTGTGGAACAACGGCGACAACGCACCCTCTGCGATTCTCGAAGAATCCAAGGCCTCAATGAGCCGGGTTGGCATACGTGAGTCCTCAAGGTTGAGAATCGGTGGGTACTTAGCGAGGACCGGAATATGCACGGCTAAACCAACTGCGCGGGCAATACGTTCAAGACTTGTGATCTCAAGTGGTGAAACTGGGATCCCAGTTAGGTGGAGCCCAACTGAAAGCGAATCATCCATGGCTGAGCTCATCATCGCTGCAACTTCGCAGTCTGCTAAGGCCTTTATGGCCGACGCCGAACCTAAGTAGACAATGACAGTAGCGCCGTTGATTTCTTTTGATAATTCTCTCCACCGTTGAGCAATGAAGGAGTTGTCATCGTCGGCAGCGACCATGTCGACCAGCGGGACAAATCGGGTTGACACGCCTTGGGATTCCAGTGTCAGAACACCGTCCAAGGCGCGGCTCAGAGAGAGTTTCCCCCAGACTCCTGAAAGTTCAACCGTGCCTCCAAGTCTAGGAAGGACATCGAATTCTGGTTGATATCCGAGACTTTTGAGAGCCCGGACGAAGAGTCCAAGGACGTAGAGATCAAATATCTGATGACGTTCAACCAAGCGATTTCTTCTGTCTTCTGAACTCTCCGCTGCAATTTCGGGACGTTGAAAGGCACTCCAAACCTCGCCTGCCGAGCGATAGTGAAGATCATTGTTGATGACGTTGGTTTGACGCAGACTACGTTGACCCGTGACTCGCCCGCTCAGGAGCGCAGAAAGTGTGCTTCCTCGCAATGCTTGAGTCCAAGCTGCCAGGTTCTCAAGGACGGCCAGAGTCCGTTCGCCGTGAACCTGAGTTTCTGATGCCTTAAGCACGTCTGCACCCCAGAAGGAGTAGAGACGTTGTGTACGTAAGTAGGTCCCAACATGTTGAGTGGGATTGAGGTCAGCTAGATCTGCCACGAGCCTGCGCAGTTTCCGAATTCGTGCAAGCAGAGCAGAGGAAAGAATCGGGTGAACAAGTTCCACCACCATACGGTTCTCGTACAGATTGGCCTCTTCGTATCGTGTAACTGCGAGGGCACGGCGGGGAACGGGTCCAGTGAGGGTCCGACCCTCCCAGTCCTCAGTGTGGGCTGCAAGTCGATCAAAGGCTCTTCGCGCTGGCCGTTTGACTCTCGCAACTGGAAGAATTTCCGATTTTTCTCCCAGGCGAGTGATAAAACGTTCGGTAATCCGGGCGATGGAGGGGATTTTTTCGTTGAGCAACTTCTCTCGCTGCTCGAGTGCTACGGCATCATCATTGTGTCCAGACAAAAGGGTCGCTTGTAACATTTTGTGCCAAGAGTGAGAATTCTCAGCCGAGCGAAGGCTGTGGGCGAGGGAAACGAGTGACTCTAAATCTTCTGAAGATTTTGAATCGCGAGAATTGTTGCTTGATTCGCGATCAAGAAGATGGGTTTCGCCAAGTGCGAATCGGCCACTCCAACCTACTCGTACTGATCCACTCAACCCAGTAAGGCGATCGTGCTCCATAATTACGGTCCGAAGGTGCCACGCAACTTCTTGGCCTCGTTTTGGAGAGCGCTCAAGGTCTTGGCGGGAGTTGACGAATCCTCAAATTTGGCCCAGTGGATTTGAATGGCCTCGGCGAGATCTTCAAGTTGTTCAGGACGAATCCCAAATCGATTTTCCAATTTCCGCACTAGTTTTGTCGCAATCAAGTGATCCACGGCCTCAGTAATGCCACCACCGCTGGCGAGCACAACTGGGATGAATCGATCGATCTGTCGTTCCAGACGATTTCCCCAACCCACGCCAAACTCCTCAAATTCACCGCGCACAGTGGACTGCAGGAATTCCTTCGTTTTCTTCGCCTCGCGTGCATGGGTCTTTGAAGCCATTACGAAGGCTCTTTCCAAGGCGTCATACGAGACGGGCTCAAGATTGCCACGATTGGTTGGTTGAAAGGAGGCATATTGAGAGGGAAGCGTCTGGACATGAGCACGATCGTACGTTTTATCGGCAAATGCGACAGTTGTTTCATCATGGTTAGCGGTTCCTACAAACCATACGTTTCGGGCGAGAGGCAATTTTGAGCCTTCGAACTGCTTTGGCAGGTTCGGTACTTCACTGGCTAGCAGGGGAATTGCCACATTCCCTGCGGTCGAATTCTCAAGTAGTGAAAGCATCACACTGAAGTACTGCTCTGGATGAGCGAGATTCATTTCATCGAGCACGATCACCATTGGGCGATCCGCGTTGGCCGGAAGAAGGGCTCGATACAACGCTTTTGTGAATTCACTCTCAGCGAACTGTTTCTGGAATGCGTTGTAGAAGCCGAACAAGTCGTCCTTGTCGCGCCAACCAGCCTGGACTTCGACGATCTCAACTGCCTCATTTCCGGCTAGAGCCTTGAAAAATTCGCGCGGCAGGCTCGTTTTTCCAGTTCCAGAGATTCCTTGAAGAAGATGAAGCCGACTGGCAGAGAGTCCGGCAAGGAATATACGAACGTCAGACGCTGAGTAGTAGAAACTACTTGCGGCATTGCTTGCCATTCGGTCTCGAATTTCCTCAGCCAGCTCTGCAAGTGAGTCGATATCGCGCCAGCGTTGATTGATGGTCAATTTCGGATCATCATCATATTCAGAGCATGTTGGAAACGGTCGCGATGAGTTCGCCTGACTTTGGAGTTCCTCCCAGTCGCTCTTGTGCTGTGCCAATGCTTCTTGAAGAGTTTTCTTCTGGGCTTCAAGAGCGTCGCGTTCGTCGCGTAGAACCTCTTGTTCTCCGACGCTAACGAGGTTGCGCCGGAGTTGTGAATTCGTTTGGTCGTAGAGGGTTTGCCAATTCTTTGCTGCATTCTCGGCTTCATCCACGCGCCGCGCCAATTGACGTAGATTCACGATTTCTTCTTCTGGCGGCCTTCTTGCGAGTTCATCTTCCTTCACTCGTAGCCTCTCAGCGAGGTCGTCAATACGGCGTTGCTGACTCTCTGGGTCTCCTCCAAAACTCGCTATCTTGTTCCTCAGTTCACGAAGAATTTGATCCTTCGCCTCACCCTTTTCTCTTTCAATAGCAAGACGGCTCTCGAGTTCCTCGATTTCTACTTCAGCGGCTTTCTTATGATCATCAATTCGACGTTGCGCGATGCTTTCAGCAATCATCTCTTTTTCCTTCAGAAAATCAGCTTCGGAGCGCGCTCTCTCCTCTGAGGCACGCACGCCCACTTCATGCTTCCGAAGTAACTCACGTTCCTCGTTGAGGGCAATAAGCTGAGCCGCAAATATTTCTTCTCGAGCAGCGTTCTCCTTGAGCGCCCGCACGCGAGCTTCGGCGCCCCACGTTTCAGCATCGGTGAGCAATGCATCAATCCTGCCGACGATCTCTTTGGTGGAAGCGCGCCTCTCATCAAGGAATCCTTCCCTAGCGGCCACTCGCTTAGTTTCGAGATCGGCCTCTTCTTCGGCGAGTCTTGTTTCTCGAAATCGGAGATTCGTCTCGCGACCTTCAGTCTCGCTTTGGATCTCCCTAAGTTTCTGTTCCGATCTCTTCAGTTCCTGCTCTCGGTCCTCCAAGCGCTCGTTAGTGAATTCAGCTTCCCGCTTTTGCTTCCGCAAATCATCCATGAGGCTCAGCAACTTTCCTTCGCTGATGTCATCCTGAGAGGTCTCCATTTCTGGAATCTCCTTGACAATGTCCTCCGGTATCGGACTCTTGATCAACTCACTTTCAACATCCTTTATGGAACGGACAG
>CAIUHP010000117.1 GCA_903899015.1 uncultured Armatimonadota bacterium
AAGGTGTGGGTGGATCACCTCCTTAAAGGATCTGCACTCGTCCCGACATTGTCGGAACGACAAATCCAGGTCGAAGCTTTTCTGAACTCCTCTATGCACTTACAAAGCAAATCTCGCTCGACTGAAAAGTCGGGCTTTTTTGTTTTAAAACACCTAAAAACGCGACAGTTTCTGCCTTGTTAGAAACCTTTTCTGACCCGTCTCGATAATGTCCGTGATTATCTAAAACGGCCCGATTGAGCCGTGGATACGGTCTTGGTCATCCAAATAAAATGAGGTTGGATTCGACCATTGAGACCTCAGGCTTGGAATCAGCGTCAAAACGGACGTGATCTCATGTCTCGCAGCTGCGTTCATTGTTGGAACGGCTTCCAGGCAATTGCCGTGGATGCATGCTTACGTGTTGCGAGGTGCTACCGATGGAAAGTCCGTCGTTTTATCGGATTATCGCACTGCAACGGTTTGGGATCTCTCTAGTGGCGCCAAGCTCGCCGAGCTCAAGCAGACGGATGAGGATGTCGCTTCTGTTGCAATGAGTCCCAATGGGTTTTATGTTGCCACAGGCCCCGGCTCGGGTGGTGAAATTCCAAGCCATCACGATAACGCAGTGAGGATCTGGGATCTAAAAGCTCATAAAGTGGTTGATCGGATCGACCTCCATGCCAGCGAGATGCGATTTAGCGAGGACAGCAGTCGCCTGATGATCAGCGGAGCTTCATCGAGTTCAGTGTGGATTTGGAACCTTAAACTGCATCGGTTCGATTTCACCTATCCCTCTCGGTACGGAGCATTCAGTCACGACGGCAAACAATTACTGACTGGTGATATTCGGCAGATTATTCTTTGGGATCTGAAGACCAAACGGCAACTCCGAGTAATTGAGTGTCCATTCTCGCGCTATTTTTTTGAGTCGATGCACCTGAGTCAAAACGGCAAGCTTCTACTAGCGGGTTGTTGCGATTTCATTCTACGAACATGGGATCTGGAGACTGGAAAGCTGACTAATGAGTATGTTGGCCATCCTACTTTCCACCTGGGAGCTTCATTTGCGGACCATGATCGGCTGGTGGCATCTCCATGTTTGGACGGTAAGGTTCGAGTTTGGGAAACAGCCTCCGCGCGCATAGTGAGCACCATCGATTGCCATGACCAAATTATGGATCAGCAATTCAGTTCAACGGGAAATGCATGCTTGGTGGAAACCCGCCAAGGCACCATGCTAGTCGACATCGTACACGGCAAAGTAACGGCGACACTGGAAGTGTTTCAACCCGTAAACGACATTTGCCTCGATCCGAAGTTGGATCAGTTTGTGCTTCAGCGCGACCCTCTCAAGATCTATAGCTGGAGTACGGGAAAGTTGATCAAACGGCTGGAGCTTAGGAAGTGATTTGTCTTTCGATATTTGCCTATTTGAACTTGATTCCTTTGTGGAGCGATGCCCCAAAACCTTTGAGGCCGGTCTATAACGGGACCGAAATCGCCGCAGAAGAAGGCGACGAAATCTTCGTTTGGGAGGCTCGAACGGGCAAGCTCAAAGTGCAAGTTAAGTCTCATCTGTCGCCTACGTGGGGGAATCGACTTGATCGAATTTCCTTGTCCAACTTAGCTAGTGTCGGAGAACTAAAGGCTCGGGCGCCTCACTATGATGAAGATGATCGGGCACTTTGGGGAGTCGCATCTCTTAGGTGGTCCTATTCGGCCAATCATCCTTCCCTGGATGAGACTTCCTTCACGTTCAGCCCGAACGGCAAGTACTACTTGAGCAAATATCCGGGATCGGATCAGCTGTGGCTGCGAGAGGTGAGCTGGGGCATGCTCAACTTTATGTTCGAAGGGGTTGATGCTTCGTTTGATCGAACAACCTCCCACCTTATGCAAGTTCAGTCTAATCGGATTACCCTTTGGAGCATTCCGGACCTGATTCAGGTTCAGACTTTCGTCATCAACAAACCCTCTGCTCAAATCACCTCTGCCCATTTTAGTCCTGACGGAAATGCGATTGTCGCTACATGTTCCGATCGAACGGTTCGTGTTTGGAACTCTTCGACCGGAGCTCTCGTCAAGTGGCATTCGTGGCCCGAATCCGCCCTCGTCGCAGCAGGCTTTGGTGACAATCAAACAATCATCGCGGTCTTGGCAAATGGAACGATTGGACGTTGGGATCTGACTCAAGATAAGTTGTTAACTCCGATCCACGCTCACGATGGAGTGAGAAAGGCATTCCTTTCCAACATGGGGCGATATTGTGTGATTACTTGGGGCTCAGCAGGTTCGAATGATCCTGTTCAAGGAGGAACCATGTGGGAGCTTAACACCGGAAAGCACGTTTCCGATATTGGTCCAGAGGAAGCTAGAAGCGCGGTCGGATTTGGAATCGCCGATCTAGACTTTTGCACCCTGGTGGGTAAGAAGATCGTCTTCTACGCTCCGATGCTTGGCAGTCATTGGACCGTCGACTTAAAGGGGAATTGACCGGCGCTATTTCACCGCAAAGGTTGTGACTCCTTTGACCAAAGTCTTGATCTTTCCACCGGAAATCGCCTGTAAAACCAAATCACCTTTGTGCCAAAAGCATCCCGTCTTGTGATCTGTCAGCAACAACACCTGTTCGCCGTCGTGCGTGAATTGTGCTGAATGTCCGATTCCCAGTGATCGGCACGCGGATCCATCTGCCTTTGACAATCCGATTCGGCAATCAGTCCAACTGCCATCGTTATCTGGATTCATCGTTCGCCAGTCAGACGCGATCCATTGGCAATTGGGAGTCCAGGCCGAAAGGGTTGCGGGAGCAAAACGCTCAGGCTGTAACAGTGGTCTCTCTGTGCCCTTTTCAATCGAAAGGATCTGATGCCCCGTCAACGGGTGAGACAGATGAAAATGAACAGCGAAGTCCTTTCCATCTGAAGAAAACATGAGGTCGACAGGATTGACGGCACTATTTATCCTTCGAATCAACTTCATCGAGGGATAAGCGTAGATCTCAATTGGCTGGGCAAAGCTTTTCCGATCTTCAACCCGAACGCAAGCAACGCATTCTCCGTTATTGGACCAAATCCAGTTCGTAGCCGAGCGAAGACCCAACCGTTTGGAATGCGTCTTCACGTCATACAGATAAGTGTCACCGATCAGCTCGTCCGTCGAAAAAGCCACCGTTCGACCGTCGGGACATCGAGATATGTTATTCCCCTGGACAACCCAATTCGGGGTCTGATTCTTCCTCGCACCCACCAGCCACAACCCATCGACGTCCAACCCTTTAGGAATCCCGTAATGGATTCGATCGAGGGTGCTTACCCGGTGCACAATGGCAATACGACCATCGGGAGCCCACGAGATATCGTTCCTCCCATCTCGGTCTGTACGCCAAACGCGGCAGACACGCTGAACATGAGTGAGCCGGTTCTCTTCTAATTCGCCGACATACAGGTTGTTGCCGTGAATATAGGCAATCTGGGAGTGGCTCAAGCCAGAAAGCAAGACAAACCCAATCAACCCTAGAAAACGTGCCCTCACAACGTTTTGACGTTGCATCTTCATGCAAAACATCCTAGAAATCGACGGTAATTTCCAACTTTCGAGGCCCAAATTGTAGGAGTTTCGATTCAATAATGACAAACTGTCTTCCGGACTGGAGATATCGATGTCATTGTTATTCCTAGCGACTTCACTCATTACTGGAACTCCCACTCTCAACGTGACGAATTTACGTTGCGAATACCTCACTGACCCGATGGGGATTGAGGAGACTCATCCTCGAATGTCGTGGATCGATACTTCTCCCGACCGAGACGCGCATCAAATTGCCTACCGAATCATCGTAGCCAGTTCGCCAAGCCTCCTGAAGCGAGGCAAAGGCGACCTTTGGGACAGCGGCAAGGTGATGTCCGACTCAACGGCACAAATCGAATATGCCGGAAAGCCACTACAGAGCCGACAGCATGCCTATTGGAAAGTTGCGGTTTGGAACGTCTACTCCATGCAATCCAGCTTCAGTCAGCCTGCGCAGTGGGAAATGGGGCTTCTCAACAAGTCCGACTGGAAGGGTAAGTGGATTGGTCTTAAAAAATCAGACGCCGGCTCACTTAAGGGTGATGGCGCGTCCTGGATTTGGTACCCGGAAGGAGATATGGATGCCGGAATGCCATCCGGATCGGTTTATCTGCACAAGACGTTGAATTTAAAGTCTGGCGATATTAAGTCGGCTCAAGTTGGTATCGCTGCAGACGATCACTTCGAACTCGCCATCAACGGGAAGGTCGTCGGGAAAGGGGATGGTTTCACGATGCTCCATCCGGTTGACATCAAGGCGTTCCTCAAGGCAGATTCCAACGACATCATCATAAAGGCAACAAACGATACTGGTCCAGCTGGACTCCTGCTGACAGGCAAAGTGACCTACAACAACGGCAGCACCGAGACCTTCCAAACTGATGGTTCCTGGGGAGCGGCCAAGCTTGAGGATCTGAAAGGGACGGGTACCCAATTCGTCGACGCCAAAGTTTTAGGCGAATTTGGAATGAGACCCTGGGGGCGCCCGGGTGGCCCTCGAGAGAATGGCCCTGCTCCTTACCTAAGACGTGAATTTACGGTTGGGGGCTCAGTGCAAAAGGCCCGACTCTATGCCTCAGCTCTCGGACTGTACAAGGTCTACATTGATGGCAAACCGTTGTCCTCCGACATATTCCGACCAGGTTGGACCGATTACAAAAAGCGAGTTCTTTATCAAACATATGATGTGACCTCGTACCTCAAGCCGGGTAGACATGTCCTGGGAATGGTGCTCGGAAACGGCTGGTATTGTGGGCGTGTTGGCTGGACGCTCGGTCAGAATTACGGACCACAGTCGATGGGGCTTGCTCAGCTTGAGGTAACCGGAAAGAACGGCAGACGAGACCTCGTGGCCACCGATACGTCATGGCGAGCCGGTACCGGAGCGATTAAGGCAGACGACCTGCTAGATGGAGAAACGTTCGACGCTCGTAGCGACGAGTATGGTTGGAGCACACCCTCCTACAAGGCTAAGAACTGGTCCGATCCTCTCGTTAAGCCTCTCACCAAGATCGCCATCAATGCCCAGCAGAACCCCAGCGTTCAGTATCTCGATGAAATCAAACCGCTAACGATTAAAGAAGCTCCAAAGGGTCACTTCATCTTTGATCTTGGTCAAAACATGGTTGGTTGGGCTCGCCTCAAGGTCAAAGGACACGCGGGCGATTCGGTCAAATTGCGATTCGCAGAGATGCTGAATCCTAATGGAACAATCTACACAACAAACCTGAGAAGCGCAAAGGCAACGGATATCTACACGCTCAGGGGCGGAAGCACCGAAGTGTACGAGCCAACTTTTACTTTCCACGGTTTCCGCTACGTGGATGTGGAAGGATATCCTGGCAAGCCAGGTAAAGATGCGATTACAGGTGTGGTTGTTGGTTCAAACAACGCTCGAGTCGGTGATTTCAGCTGCAGCAGTCCGCTGGTGAATCAACTTGCTCACAACATCTTCTGGGGTGCCCGTGGCAACTATCTGGAAGCTCCAACAGACTGCCCTCAGCGCGACGAGCGATTGGGCTGGATGGGAGATGCTCAGATCTTCGTGCGAACGGCTACCTTCAACAATGATATTGCCGCCTTTATGACAAAGTGGACCCGAGACATGGAGGATGCACAATCTCCAGCCGGCGGTTACTCTGACGTGAGCCCTCGAGTCGTTGATAATGGCGATGGGGCTCCAGCTTGGGGAGATGCGGGCGTGATCGTTCCTTGGACGATCTACGAGGCGTACGGCGACAAACGTATTTTGGCTCGACACTACCAATCGATGGCTCGTTGGATCGACTATATCGACAAGCCCAACCCAGACCACATTTGGGTGAAGAATTCAAATGCTAACTTTGGTGACTGGCTCAATATCGGCGACGATACTCCTCGTCCTGTTTTGGCTACCATGTTTTTTGCTCACAGCACCGAACTCATGGCGAAGACGGCCAAGATCCTTGGCTTGAAGTCGGACGCAGCCAAATACGAAAGGCTGCTAAGCGAAATCAAAGCGGCATTCAACCAAAAGTTTGTGCACCCAGATGGCACGATTGAGGGCAATAGCCAATGCGCTTATGTCATCTCCCTTTGGTTCGACCTGCTTCCTTCGAACATGCGTCAGATTGCGGCTCAGAAGTTGGCACGACTGATCGTGGTTGACAAGAAGAATCACCTTTCGACTGGCTTCCTTGGCGTCGGTTATATCTGCCCCACGCTCACTTCCATCGGACGAAACGACATTGCTTACAAGCTTCTTCAGAACGATACGTTCCCATCTTGGGGCTATTCCATTCGACAAGGTGCGACAACGATTTGGGAGCGATGGGATGGTTGGAGACACGATAAAGGATTCCAAGATCCAGGCATGAACTCGTTCAACCACTACTCAATGGGTTCCATTGGTGAGTGGATGATGTCGCGCGTAGCGGGAATCGATTGGGATGTAAACGACCCCGGATATCGACATATCATGATGCGCCCCACACCTGGCGGCGGCATGACCTATGCAAAGGCGTCGCTTCAATCTATTCGTGGACACATTGCTTCGGAATGGCATCGCAAGCCAAACGGAACCTTTACACTGGATATCACCGTTCCAGCGAACACCTACGCAACGGTCTTTATTCCAAGTCGAAATCCGTCGAAGATCACTGAAAGCGGTGTTCCAGTGATGAAATCAAAGGGAATAAATGGCTTCTCCGCAAGCAAGGTGGAAGCAGTTCTCGAAGTTGGAAGTGGCACGTATCACTTCAAGACCACTCTATAAGGCAATAACAACTGAGCGCACAACCAATTGTCAGTGCCCAAGGAATGCGTATGGCATTCGGTGGGGTGGAAGTTCTGAAAGGGGTCGATATCGACCTCTTTCCGGGCGAAGTACATGGCCTTATTGGTGAAAATGGGGCGGGTAAATCCACCCTTGGTAAATTGATCGCGGGTGTGCACCGAGCAACCGGCGGAACCTTGGCGATCAACGGAACCCCTCGGGTTCTCACCAGTCCCCGGCAAGCAATGGATTTGGGAGTGGCTCTTATTCACCAAGAGCCGCTGACTTTTCCTGACCTAGATGTAGCTGAAAACATCTTTGTTGGTCGTCAGCCTCAAAACAGTGCCAAGCAAATCGATTGGAAGGGTATGTACCGTTCCGCAGACGAGCTGTTGGCGTCGCTTGGAGTTTCGCTCAACTCAAAAGCGAAGGTTCGCGGGCTTGGAGTCGCCGATCAGCAAATGATCGAACTTGCGGCGGCGTTGTCTCAGCATGCAAAGGTTCTCATTCTCGACGAGACAACGGCATCTCTCACGCCGAAAGAGGTCGGAGAATTATTTACGATCATCAAGCGGCTGAAATCGGAAGGATGTGCAATTGCCTTTGTCAGCCATCGCTTAGACGAAGTCTTTGAGATTTGCGACCGAATCACGGTTTTGAGAGACGGTGAGAAAGTAGGCGAACGGATACCGGCCCAATCGTCCATTCCAGACATTGTCAGGTTGATGGTTGGTCGCGATGTAGCGGCGGCAGCGGCACGACCTGTGGGGCCCGACCAGCCTGTGATGCTCGAAGTAACGAAGCTCAGCCAAGGCTCGGTCTTCCACGATGTTAGCTTTGAAGTCAGGAAAGGTGAAATCGTTGGAATGGCAGGGTTGGTAGGTGCGGGCCGAACCGACGTAGCTTGCTCGATTTTTGGAATCAACCCGCCAACAAGTGGCGAGGTTAAGGTCGACGGCAAAGTTGTCCAAATCAGGAGTCCAAAGCAGGCGATGACGGAAGGGCTAGCGCTGGTCCCCGAAGATCGTCAGCATCACGGGCTTTTGCTTCCCATAAGCATTGCCGAGAACGCCAGCCTCGCGATTCTGCGAAGTCTCACGAGGGGTGGAATCATCCAATCCAAAAAGATTGGCGACAACGCAGAGACCTATCGCGCGAAGCTCAAAATTGCTCTTCGCGATGTCAATCAGCCCGTTAAAGATCTCTCCGGTGGCAACCAACAGAAAGTTGTTCTTTCGAAATGGCTCCTGACCCAACCCAAGGTTTTGATCTTGGACGAACCCACGAGAGGTATTGATATCGGCGCTAAGGCGGAAGTGCATCGTCTGATGCGGGAGTTGGCCGACAGCGGTCTAGCGATTCTTATGATTTCGTCCGACCTGCAAGAAGTCCTCACGATTTCAGATCGAGTTCTTGTCATGAGAGAAGGTCAACTTGTTAAAAGCTTGAAGCCAGGCGAGGCAACAGAGGAATCGGTTATGCTCGCAGCAACTGGGCAGGTGGCTCATGCAAGCTAGTGCGGTACGCCGTTTGGTGACTCTCCGAGAAGTGGGTACCGCCGCGTTGTTAGTCGGTGTTGTCGCAGCCGCGATGGTCAAGAACCCCCATTTTCTTGACGTGAAGAACCTGAACAGTATCCTGCTTTGGATTCCACTTCTTGTGGTTGTCGGAATGGGCCAGATGATGGTGATTCTCACTCGAGGCATCGACGTCTCTGTAGGCTCCACGATGGGCGTTTCCGGAATTGTGGTCGGAATGCTCTTCCGAGATCATCCCAACCTAAATATTTATGTGGGAGCCGCGATTGGGTTTGCCATTGGAACGGTTTTGGGCGCCATCAACGGTGGCCTGATCTCTTGGGCGAAAATTCCACCCATCATAGCGACCCTGGGAACTCTTAGCGCCTATCGGGGCCTGGCATTTATTATCTGTAAAGGCGAGCAGATTGACTCGAACAATATCCCCGAGAGTCTCACCAATTGGGCGCTTTATGGTCCCCTCACAATCAAGGGTGTGACGTTCAATTGGCTGATTATCTGGGCACTTGCAACCGCACTTTTAACCGCCTATTTTCTCAAAACTTCGCGTACTGGTCGAGCGATCTATTCCATCGGCAGCCATCCCGAAGCGGCTCGTTTGCGCGGACTCCCGGTCAATAAAGTGACCTTCTTGGTGTACTCCGTGTGCGGTGGACTGGCCGGACTAGCAGGTGTGCTTTACGCCTCGCGATATGGATTTGTGAACCCCGGCACGGCCGGCTCGGGTTTTGAACTTACCGTGATTGCCGCTGTGGTTATCGGAGGCACCAACGTTCTGGGTGGATCGGGAACCGTCGTCGGAGTCCTGCTAGGTTCCTTGCTCCTCGGCACGATCAATGTCGCATTGGCTGTCTTAGGAATTGATGCCGCATGGCAGATGTTGGTTTACGGTCTGGTGATCCTCATCGCGCTGACAATTGACTCCTATCTTCAACGCCTGCTTGGCAAACTGGCGGTGAGCAGTTGAAGAAGTTCTTTGCTCGCACCGAGACAATCCCGGCGATCCTTCTGGTTTGCGCTTTCATCGCGGGCGCCATGCAATCCAAGTATTTCTTGGATGTTCGCTACTTGCTGGATTCCTCGACGCTCTACGTCGAAACCGGTCTCTTAGCGATTGGAATGACGTTCATCATCGTCAGCGGCAACATTGACCTGTCGGTTGCCTCGATGACGGCCCTCGTAGCGTGCGTCACTGCCAAGTTGATGGCGTCTGGATGGTCCATTCCAGCCGGGTGCGCCGCTGGGTTAGTCTTAGGTTTAGTACTGGGTGGATTCAACGGCATTCTAGTTGCCAAGGTCAAGCTGCCTTCATTCGTCGTCACCCTTGCAACGATGGCAGTCTATCGCGGCATTGCGCAAGTCCTCTTAGGAGCAAAATCGGCCAAGCTTCCGGCGAGTTTTGTCGGACTCGACATGATGCACCTGCCGGGGCATGTTCCGTTGCCGCTAGTGATCTTCTTGGTCATCGCCGTGATTCTTGGCGTTGTGCTGCACCGCTCGCTCTTCGGCCGTTGGGTCGTCGCGATCGGGACCAACGAGAGTGCCTCTTACTTCGCGGGACTGCCCACTGCCGCCGTCAAGATCTCTGTTTTCGCTTTATCTGGTTTCTTGGCTGCGGTTGCGGCACTCATGATGAATTCACGTCTCGGCGTGGCCCGATTTGATGACGCCCGTGGCTTGGAACTGGACGCCATCACGGCGGTAGTTCTCGGAGGAGCAAGCATTTTCGGCGGTAAAGGCACCATGCTCGGCACGGTCCTAGCGCTGTTCCTCGTCGCCGTCCTTCGAATTGGCATGGGTGTAGCCGATGTCAAAGCCGAGTACCAACTCGCCGTCATTGGAACACTCCTCGTAGTTGCCGTCCTCGCTGGAAATCTCTCCGCCAAGGTCAACGCTAAACGTTAAGATGGAGCCAACAGTAATTCTTCGAAGAAGTTCGTTGCGAACTTTGTCACAACGAATTTATGGAAGGCAGAATCGGGCAAAGTGGCCAGACGGTTGCAGATCAAGAGTGCAAAGCTAGGAGCGGCAACGAAATTCGGATTTCCGGTCGTGCACCGTAAAGATGAGTCGGAGTATTCGGATCGCTTCCTCTCGTCTATCGCCAGATGCCCTCATGACCTTTTTGGCTTGAGGACTTGATGGATGGAAGCACTTATCTTTATCAAGAGTGCGCTGAAGGCAAACAAGACCACAAGTGCTGCGGCTACGAGGACCATCGAGGCTAAATCTTTGCTGGGAGAAACGACGAGGGTCAAGGCGACCAGGGACGCAATCCAAAGCCGCCCGTGTTTGACTGCACTTGACGTGTTTAGCATGTCAAACCGATTGAGAAGGTAAGCGATAAGGGGTATTTGGAATGCGATGCCAAGTTCAAAATATACTTTGAGCATAAACATCATCGGGTCACCGGCTCGATAAATGGTCGTGCCCGGAAACTCTCCTATATAGCTCGCAAACCATCGTGTTACGACCTGCCGAATTATCGCCGCGAACATGAATCCGGTTAAGCTGAGAATGATGGCGGTCGGTATGAGTTGATGAAAGGTATCTCGACTACCGGTGATCCGCTCTTTGCTAGGCAAGTCAGATGTGACGCTTTTGGCCGAACCAAAGCGAGCAACTGCTAATCGCATGGCTTCCGTCGGTTCCATTCCTAGCTCTTCATAGGCGTCCGACATCGCGTCGATGTGAGCCCTCATCTCAAGAACCGAATCGTAGACTTCCACCGAACTGAGTCGATTCTGGAGCTGACGCGAAACTTCGGCTAAATAAATCTCACGGAGTGCTATCGGATGGTTTGGTTCAAGTTTCTTCATGGAGGGTTAGGCCATCCTCCGAAAGGATTGCTTCGTTTGAAAATGCCTGACGAACAGGGCACTCACAAAGCCGAATAGGAAAGCATATGTTCCACTTACAGCGAGCCCTTTGATTAGGAAGAATGTTGAGTCGTGAGCCAATCCCAAAATAGACTCGGGGCCAAAGCGGAGTAATTGGACCAGCAAACAAAACAGTCCAAATAGTGAAGGTTTAAGTCTAGTGAACCAGGCAAGCATCCCTATTGACGCGCCATATCCTAAACCGAGACTTACCACTTGTGATAAATGCGCGTGGCCTGGGTTGCCCGAGACCTTACTCTCCGCAACGCATACAACTGTCACGAAAGCCATGCAAGAAACAACAGTAAGGCTAAAGCGCTTGGCAGCATCACCCCTTCCAACTACTGAATGGCCTTTGGACAGATGGCCTGATTCCCCAAACTTCTTGAGGGCTTTGTTCATGGCCTCATTGGGTGGCATGCCTAGTTCCATATGTGCAGCGGCAATCGCGTCAATGTGGATTCGCATCTCTTGAATGGACTCGTAAAGTTCAAGAGGGCCGAGTCGGTGTTGCAGATTTCGCGAGACTTCTGAGAGATAAATCTCCCGCGATTCGGCAGGTAAAGGAATTTGAACTTGCTTCATGGTGTTTAAGCCGTTGTCGGTCTTGCCTGGGCTCCCATTACTTTGTCGACCGAACGTGAGTAGTCGAGCCATGCTTGGCGAACCCGGGCAAGCTCTTGGGTGCCGCTCGGAGTCAAGGAATAGACCTTACGCGCGGCTCCGGGACCTGAGGTGTCCCAACCGGACTCAATGAACCGGTCCTGCTCAAGCGCACGTAACGCCGGATAGAGGGTTCCTTCACCGAAGGAGAGGGCATCCGCACTCCGCGATTCGATCTCACGGGCGATTCCATAGCCATGCAACGGTGCCGACTCCAATACCGCGAGGATCAGACCGAATAGGTTGCCGCTGATATTTATTGTGTTTCTCGCCATATATCTTGGTAGAAAGTATACATCGATTATCGATGTATTGCCAATGCGATCAATAAATCATTTGCGAACAACAAATCATGGGACAGCAATAGCAGTAACATAAACAAAAAAAGGGGCCGTCTCATAAAGGCGGCCCCTTTTTTCCTGTTTGAGCCTGTTGTTTTGGACGTGCTGCGTCGCAATTGCGTAGTTATTGCCTTAATCAGCAATAAATGGAGCCCATTGCGAACCAATATCGATTCCCGTTAGCTTCCGAGTTGCTTCAGGCTGCAATTTTTGAGAGATTGTGGGCAAGGAGGAGCAGTCCGAGTTCAACTTGGACTTTTTATTTGCTCTTGAGCAGTAACCGTCGAATTCCTTTG
>CAIUHP010000118.1 GCA_903899015.1 uncultured Armatimonadota bacterium
GAAACACTCTCGCGACAGGCGTATGGATTTAGAAACTTTGAGAACTACCGAACAAGAGTGAGGGTAATGTGCTCGTAAGGTCAGAAGAATTGAGGGGTGCCCCCACGAATGGCGTAGAGCCCCAAAAAGTCGACTCCGAAAGGAAATCTCCCCTTGCAGCGATGATCTCCCGTTTAATAAGAAATTGGCAAATAAAAGTGCCCCCTTGCGGGGGCTGAAGCTTGGTGGACCGGCAGGGACTCGAACCCTGGACCAGATGATTAAGAGTCATCTGCTCTACCAACTGAGCTACCGATCCAGACCCCAATAATGTACCCGACAGTGGCGCGGGATGCAAGGGTTGTAAACTCTTCTGCATGTCTATTCGTATCCGAATGGCTTCAAATCAGGATTGTGAAGCAGTTGTGGACGTCATTCGCTCCGTTTTTGAGGAGTATTCGTTCACTTGGGAAGCCGAAGGTTATCACGCCGACCTCTATGACCTTGAAGGTCACTACGATGGAAAGTCTGCCAAATTCTTCATTGCGGAAAATGATGGCAAGGTAGTTGGGACGGTTGGGATCGAATTCTTCCCTCCTCACCCGGATGATCCCTGCGGCCTTACCGAGTCTGAAGGGTTACGATGGGTATCCGGCTCGGATTGCTCGTTAGAACGACTTTACGTTCACCCATCGGGCCGCCGGCTTGGCGTGGGCAGGGCTCTTATGCAACACGTGGTGGATGTAGCCAAAGCCGCCGGTAGAACTCAGATGGAGATTTGGAGCGACAAAAGGTTTGTCGATGCTCACAGACTCTATGGCCAATTTGGAGCAGTCGTGGTTGGAGATCGTATCTTAGACGACCCAGACCTAAGCCCCGAATGGGGCCTGGCCCTAAAGCTATAAGCTCATACGGAAATATGGAGGGGGCTCTCCTAGCCGCCCTTCTCTTCTCGCTTCTTTCGAGCTTCCTTAATCAGATCGTTAAACTCTTTGTTCTGCTCTTTGGTAAGGATTGCTCGCACCGCTTCTTGATTGGCTTTCCTCAACTCTTGAGCCTTATTTCTCGCATCCTGCTTTTTCAGCTTGCCGCTCTTCAGATCTTCTCGCAGAGCTTTTGCATCCTGAGTGCTCTTGGCTACAAGCGCTTTAAGCTTTGTCTTCTGATCAGCAGACAAGTTAAGCTTCATGAGCATATCAACCATCGTCTCTTGGTGCTGAGCTGCCGCTCTTGCTTCACCTTTTTGACTGGTTGACTTGTCAGATGCGCCGGCAGTTTGTGCCGAAGCGGTTGCCACAATAGACACCGCGGCTACGCATAGGACGATCGAGAGAAACTTCTTCATGATTCTTTATAGGGTAATCGATTCCTAGCTTCGAATGATGCCAAGTTAGAATTAGTGCTTATTTAAGATATTTTTTAAACCAATTGGCAAGTTTATCGAGCGCTTGCTTCTGGGCGGGCCGAGTGGGATCAAGACCATGTCCCATTCCATCAACATACATCGCTTCCGTGGGGACCTTAAGAGATTCCAGCCGCTTAGTAGCCACCACCGTCTGAGAAGCAGGAACCACGGGATCTGCCATACCTTGAATAAAAAACGTGGGCGCAGTCTTGGCGTCAGTGTAGTTAATCGGGCTCGCCGCGCCTCTCTTTTTCTTGTCTGGCTTACCAGTTTCACTAAGAAGTAGTTCGACTATTTGGAATTTGTCACCGGCGGTCGTCAAAGGCATATTCAGATCGTGAATGCCCGAGATGCTGCCGACTGCTTGTACTCGACTTGAGGAAGCAGGTTTTGATTCTGGAATCCAACTATCGACCGTTCCAAGGAACATCGCAAGATGCCCTCCTGCACTTATTCCCGCCGCTCCTATTTTGTCTGGATCAATGTCTAGGTCCTTAGCGTGTGCTCGAATGTATTGCACAGCACTTTGCGCATCCAAAAGTTCTGCTGGCCAAACACTGATTGGAGCGAGACGATAATCGATTGAAGCCGCGACAAAGCCCTTTTGGGCCAAGTAATAGCCGATCTCATTCATCTGGGTTTTATCCCCACCCGCCCATCCGCCGCCGTGAATCAGCACAACCGCTAGGTGTAACGCGTCTGCCGGAGCAGGTTTGAACACATCCATTGTGAGATCGCGAACGTAGGTTACGGTCTCACTGGGTTTGAATACACTTTTAGCTGGAGATTCGGTATCGGAGCTTCCAGTAAGTGTGACCGAGGTCGGCGTGGCGGGCGCGTTGGACGAACACCCGGTCAACATCAGGACGCCAGAAGTCAGAAATAAAGCGAAGCAGGCCAAAGAATGGCATCTCATGACGACATAGTAGACGGATCACGAATGAATTACGAGTCGAGCTTTTGTGTTTTACGGTAGGAGCGGAGCGTCCTCTTAGCCTTTCGGCTAAGAGGAACTGCTACTTAGTTGCCGCCATCTTTCTTGGCTTTGTTCTTCTCGCGCGCTTCCTTCATGAGTGCGGCGAGTTGCTTGTTTTGATCTTTCGTCAGGATGGCTCGAATCGCGGTTTGGTTGGACTTCCGTAATTCCTGCATCTGCTTCTTGGCGTCTTCCTTAGTAAGCTTTCCAGCCTTAACCTGGGATCTGAGGTCGGCCGACTCGCTTGTTGTCTTTGCGACCTGATCCTTAAGTTTTGACTTTTGATCTTCCGAAAGATTGAGCTTCGCAAGAATATCCATCAAGTTTGTTCTGTGCTTGCCTGAAGCCTTTGCTTGCTCAGTTTGCTTACTTGACTGATCGGTAGTGCCAGCGACCTGGGCCGATGCAGAAGCGGTGATACCGACTGCAATGGCGAGAGTTAGAATTGTCGTTAGAATCTTATTCATGGTTGTGATAGGGCTAATCGAGATTCCAACGGAAATGTTCGTTAGCTTTTCTTACGGAGAGATTTTTAAGTTCGAAACTTAAAAATCACCCTTATAAGGTTGCGCGCATTTTCTCGACAAACTCAGCAAAGTAGGGTCGAGAATCCCATGGACCAGGGGCTGCTTCGGGATGGTACTGAATACTTGATGCGTCCGCACCCTTAATTCGGATTCCTTCCACCGTCTCGTCATTGAGGTTCAGCTGGGTTACTTCTGCACCGGTCCCCGTTAAGCTATTGGCGTCAACGGCGTACCCGTGATTTTGGCTCGTGATCGTAACGGTGCCCGTGATTAAATCTTTAACGGGGTGATTCGATCCTCTATGACCAAACTTAAGCTTGTATGTCTCCCCACCGACTGCGTGGCACAGTAGCTGGTTTCCGAGACAAATTCCAAAAATCGGACGCTTTCCAATGAGGCCCTTTACGGTTTCAACAACCGGTCCGAGTCGGCGAGGATCTCCAGGCCCAGGAGATAGCAAAATGCCATCGGGTTTGAGATCCATAATTTGGTCGACGGTAGCAGTGGCGGGAACAACGATCGGTTGGCAGCCTGCCTTCCAAAATCTTCGCAGGATGTTATATTTCAGCCCACAGTCCAGTACAACTAACCTCACTCGACCCGATTCGTTTCCTTCTCCAATTTCACGCCTTCCTTCTCTGCCCCACTCATAAGGGTCGGAGGTAGTCACGTCATACACAAAGTCCGTCTCGTCGTAGTTCTGAACGCTCTCAAGCCTGGCTTTACCGACTTCTAAGTCGTCGCAAATACATCCCATCGTGACACCGGCAGTACGAATCCGCTTCGTAATCGCGCGAGTATCAAGCCCTTGGATGGCAACCTTGTTCCTCTCTTTAAGCAACTGGTCAATGCTCTTCGTTGCTCTCCAGTTACTGGGGACTTCACAAGCCTCTTTGACGATGAGACCAGTCGGTTGAATTCGATCCGACTCAAAGTCGTCATCGTTGATCCCATAGTTGCCAATCAACGGATAGGTTAGGAGAACTATCTGGCCCGAATAGCTTGGATCGGTGAGGATCTCTTGGTAGCCAGTCATTCCGGTGTTGAAGACCACTTCTCCAACGGTTTCACCCGAAGCCCCTAAAGGCTTACCTGTAAAGACTGTGCCGTCGCTGAGGAGGAGGTATCGCTTCAATCTAAGGGTAAATGATACCCTCGGTTCACCTCAAGGTGCCAAGAGTTCGAACGATTAAAGTCCAGATTCGACAAGGGTCCAAAGATCTCGCGTCGAAATGGCCTTTTCGTCTAGTGATCGCTCGTCAAAGGGGTAGCGGGTGTTCTCTAGCTGCCCCGTTTCGGAAATCACCGCAAGTCCGATCTCACTCGGTTTCAAATTCATAGTTTCCGATTGCGTCAGACACCCGGGGGCGATGATCGTCAAGCGTGACGGAGTTCGATTGTGATCGTCAAGCAAGGGTTGTATGAGTTGCCCATCAAGCTCTCGAATGAACCACGCCAATTCTTCTTCCCTATTGTCTCGACGTAAGTTTTGAGCAACGTCTAGGTAAGCAATCGCAACCGGAGCTTCTAACAATCGATCGGCCAGGTTCCGTAATTTTGTTGCGAGCCCCTTGCCAAGAGCCTCTCGAGATCCATGCTTGTAACCTGCCAATCGAGTCAAGCCAGCAAGTCGCATACTTGCGCTTTCAACTTTCGCGGGCTCGCCACGTCGCAAGGCAAGGTTTGGAACCGACGTGCGTACGCCACCACCCCAAGGCCACAGGACGTTAAATGGTGGCAATCCTTGATCAACTCTACGCTCATTGAGTTCAAGTTCCGCAATCATATTGATTGAGTCATCCACAAACCGCCGGAATGAAGATTCGCCGTCCCCTTCGGGCAGATGGTCTTTCATTAGATGCCCGTCAACATCAGACGCGCTTGTCATTCCAATATCGCCAACCGACTCCCAAACCAAAGCATGATCGAACATCTCTCCCTGAAGAACGGTGAGAGTCTTCGTATTGAGGCGTTTCGCTTGCTCTAGGATGTGATCGACTTCAGACGGCAGAGGAAGGACGTCTGGGACGATAAGCCTTCCCTCTTGAAGAGACATCAGTGAAAGATGAAAATGAGTGGATCGCTCGGGCGGGTCCCAGCCGAGAGCAGATACGGTCAATGGACCCTGATGGAGTGAAACGGTTCTTGGGTTCATGCCCAGCAACATGGCCTCTGGCGTTTCAATTCGAGGCAACCGAGTTACTTTGCTCAGATCCCCTTGCTCGGTAAGGCGACACATCCCTACCGCACCTTGTCGTAGGTAACTCTCGCCCTCGGTCGACGAAAGCAAGCCAGGCACGATCAGAACGGTTCGACGCATGCTCTGCTTTTACATCTCGATCAGTTTGAACTGACCGTGAGAAATCGTGGCGATTTCGCCAAATTCAGGAGGCTCGTCAAAAGCACTCTTGCTCAGATTATTCGGCACAGGAATGGGATAATCCCCCGAGAAACAGGCAAGGCAAAATTGGTCTTTAGTTTTCCCTACTGCTTTTACCGCACCTTCAATACTAAGATATCCAAGGGTTGTTGCGCCGATTTCCTTACCTAACTCTTCAATTGACATCTTGGCCGCGGCAAGCTCGCCCTTGCTTGCCATGTCGATACCGTAAAAGCATGGAAATTTGATTGGAGGGGCGGTAATTCGAACGTGAACCTCAGTCGCACCCGATTCAAACATCATCTTTACAATTTGTTTCGTCGTTGTCCCACGAACGATAGAGTCGTCCACGAGAATGACTCGTTTTCCTCGCAGATGATCTTCCAGAGCCGTAAGTTTCATTCGCACTCCCAATTCTCGCATGCGCTGATCGGGCGCGATGAAGGTTCTATGGATATAACGACTCTTGACCATTCCCTCGCGGAATGGAATGCCGGACGCAGCACTATAACCTAAAGCAGCGGGAATTCCACTATCAGGGACCGGCACAACGATATCAGCTTCGACTTTGTGCTCCGATGCTAGCTCAGCCCCCATACGCTCCCGAGCCGAGTAAAGTGAAGTGCCATACATGGCCGAGTCCGGACGAGCAAAGTAGATAAATTCGAAGAGGCACATTGCCTTGCGCTCCGATTTAGCGCCGCACGCTAGCCTCATGCCGTTGTGATCGATGATGACCATTTCCCCTGGCTCCAGCTCTTGGATGGGTGTACCACCCACGGGGTGAAAGGCACATGTTTCGCTGGCGATCATGTAGCCGTCTTCTCCCAACTTGCCCACCACAAGGGGGCGAATACCGGTTGGATCTCGGAAACCAATGAGCATTCTCGGCGTGAGAACGGTCACGCTGTACGCACCTTTGGCTCGACGCATCACTTCCGCAACCGCCGCTTCGGGGCCGAGATGCATGTTCAAGACAAAAATTCGAGCAAGGATTTCAGAGTCACTTGATGAATCAAAGTGCTCACCATCTGCTTCCATTTCCTCGCGTAGCTCGCGGGTATTGATCAGGTTGCCGTTGTGAGCGATCGCAATCTCGCCTACTTGGCTCTGACAGAAAATGGGTTGGGCGTTTCTAATTTCGCTGGCACCAGTGGTGCTGTAGCGAGTATGCCCGCATGCAATATGGCCTGGTAGATCACCAAGATCGGCCTCATTGAAGACTTGATTGACGAGACCCATACCACGCCGAAGACGCACTTTCGTTCCATCGCTAACCGCAAGGCCAGCAGATTCTTGCCCCCGGTGCTGAAGTGCGAAAAGCCCAAAAAAGCCAATTCGCGCAGCTTCCTGGTTTGGCGAATAGACACCGAGTACACCGCACTCTTCTTTGAGTCTATCGTCGCGTTCGAGGTCTACCACTCGTTAAGTATGGCATCCCAGCTTAACCCTACACCTTAAGATTGGCCGTTTCCGACTGGCAAAGTGTGATGTTACGGGAATATTCGCAATTGCCTACGGAGGGCCGATGTATTTACCGTCGCTCGAAATAATGGGATGGTCGCGAAGGGTCTCGGCGGTGAATTTGGCAAGCATTGTCTTGTTCTTAAACTGTAAGCCGAATAGAAAGACAATGTCGCAGATCGCTGAAACAACCGCGAAAGCTTCAGAAGAAATTGTCTTGGTAAGCCTTAAAGAGAAGAAGATCACTTGTGTTAGAAGAAAGAGCCCGAACCACGGTATGCAGGCCACCAACACTTTCCGTTTGAAAGGCTTGGCTTGTTCTTCTATTTAGTTTAATGCTTTGATAGCGTCCGCCTCTCCCATAGTGGAAACGAGTGTCTCCATCATCTGTTTCCGCATGGCTGGTGACATGAAGATATTATGCTGCGACGAGTACCGTGGTAGTGGAGAAACGACGTGTTGGAGTGTGAGTTCACAATCCGTAGATTCTTTGAAGATCGGAGATGGGTTGTGCTCCGGTTTAGTTTGTAGAGCCCGTAGCCTGTCTACGAAGATTCACACGCGCAGTAGCAAAACCGGGGCATGACCCATCCCCGGTCTACGAATTTCCGGGGGTCATTTCCTTCGTAGAAACCAGAGCACCACCCATCCCCGGTCTACGGATATTCGGGGGGCATTTCCTCCGTAGGTCGTGCGTTCCACATACACTTGGCATGCGCCGGTACGAACCTTCCGGCGGCTACGCGTCATTCGGGAGGACGATTGTGAGACGTGCAATCCAACCGCCGGCAGAATCCAAAACTCACATACGAAAAAACGGCACCCTATTACGAGGGCGCCGTTTTTGAAATCTTGGCTTACAGGTTGTAGGTGGGTTTGACCAACCAAGCCTTTGGCACTGGTCGGAGGCCACAGGCAACCATGTTGAAAGCTTCTGACTTGATGACTGAGGTCGCAACCTTGAGTCGAACCACGCCGTTTGGAGTCTTCAATCGAACGATTTGAAGATTCGGCGATTGCACACGATTCTTGTGCGGTGCCTTATATTTCCAACCCTGTGAGTGTTGGTTCCGAATGTGCTTTGCGTTGTTACCACGCTTACCGCTAACCTGACAGATTTTCGCCATATTCTTCCTCGACTGCTAGAGCAGCGAAGGGAAACTATACCCGCATAACTTGTCAGGTTGCAATGCCGCACCGCCAAGAACCGGTGCTTAAGGTGGTAAAACTTACCGTGCGACGCTATTGGAAAGTTTACCGCTCATTCTTTACTAGTTCGTTCGCACGAGAGCTTGAGTTCAAAGCAAACTTCATCGCGAAGATTTTTCGCAACCTTTCTTGGATTTTCTTCTTCGTGATGGTGTTGCTGGTCATTTATGGAAAGACCAACAGCGTAGCGGGATGGAGCCGAGGCGAAGCTTTTGTCTTGGCCTCTTCCATCTTCCTCATGAACGCGATCTTTAACGCGTTTTTCTTTTCGTTACAAGATATTCCATCTCAAATTCGATTGGGAACGATGGACTTCGTCGTGACAAAGCCTATGGATACCCAATTCTGGGTGAGTTGTCGGCGGTTTAATTTCGATCAGATCGGTGAGACATGCGCCGGGCTGATTCTCTTATGGATCGGAGTTCATACCGCTAACATTCACGCGTCGATAGCTCAGTGGCTGAGCTACAGCGTGATGGTATTCATGGCAATTGCCCTGTTCTATTCGTTTTGCCTCACGCTCATGACAACGGCAATATGGCTGGTTCGGGTCGACAATCTTTGGGTGCTCGGAGAATCCGTCATTGGAGTCGCTCGGTATCCCATCGACATTTACTCGTCGCCCGTCCGTCGATTCTTAACGAATGTCGTTCCTCTCGCTTTTCTCGCAACGATGCCCGCTCGGCAGTTGGTCTATGGGGTCGACGCCGTCGCAGTCTTGGAGAGCCTAGCTTGGGCTGCAGTTGCCCTCTTAGTTTCCCGAACATTCTGGCGCTATGCCATGCGCCACTACACCAGTGCGAGCAGTTGAACCTTAGTAGCTCGTTCCAGTTCCCGTTCCAAGAGGCTGGCCACGACTTCCAGCGCCAAAACTCGAGTTGAATGGGAATGCCTTCAATCTGAAGAAGAACTGATAGGTTGTTCCCGCGTTAAATCCGGTGTTTTGGCTCATGACCGTGAAGACCGCTTCTGCACAGTGCAGATCGTAAATCATGGAGTATTGCTGGTTATCGAACCTTCCGGTGAAGCCATTGAAGTTTAAAATTGCGCTCAGCTGAGTTCTTCCCATCTTCAACGAATCCAAGAAGATGTTGACGTTACTCCAGGTGTGACGAATCCCATCGTAGTAGGCACCAAGGGATACAAAAGTTGCTCCTGGCTTGTAGCTCATATCGACCCGAATGTTGCTCCATGCTTGTTGGAACGTGTCATAGGTCGATTGAGCACGTAAAAGGAAATAATCCTTGGGTTGAAACTCCATTCGGACTCCAACCGGTTGCCATGCGCCCTCATGAAGCTGCGCGCGAAGCAAGTCGTAACCTGATTGAGCGCCGATACTCAAAGTCTTCACGGGATGAAAACTCAAATCCGTCGTCGCCACATTTGTCTGCCCCGTGAAGTCGATTGGAAGAGGCGAGAAACCGTACGGCCGCAAGTAACTGTATCGAAAATTCACAGATGTCTGTTTGGCAATACGATAACTCTCCGTGTCGGAGAAGTTCAGAACGTATTCTGCTGTTCCATCCGAATACAATCCTTGCTTGAACTCCGCTTGAACGTCGCTGTGAAAGGGGCCCGTACTTCGATCAGACTTATTGAATCCAAAATCGAAGTAATCGCGCGTAATCTGACTTCCCTTCAATTGATCCGAAAACTCTCCGATGGAAAGTGACGTGTGGAAGGGCCAATTCTGTGCCGCTTCTCCACCGATCAACCTTCTAGCGTCGGTAGCCAAGGTTACGACCGGAGTCTGGTTGTTGCCGCCAAAAGTTGCCTGAGTCGTTCCGATTGGAATATTGCGCTGATAAGTTAAATCAGCAGTCGCCTTGCCCAGATCGTCCGTGACATTGGCCTTAAGGTTCATGTTCTGAGTGGTCTGACTAGTTGGGCCACCCAAGGACTGGTACGTTGTTCCGTTTTGCTGGTAATCGAGGGCAAAGTTGGTGACGATCTTGTCTCCAATGTGCCGAGTATCTGCGATCGCAAAGGACTCATTGGAAGACGAGAAGCCATTGGAACTGCTGCCTGACTGGTTCACCGTGAGGCGCGTCATACCATTTCCTCGTTGAGGAAATGTTAGCAAAGCCTGAGTGCTCTCAGTTGTCGTGTCGGGAGCAACTAGATAGTTGTTCTTTTCATAGTCGGTGCGGAACGACAAAGTTCCCCATTTAAACTTTTGATTGTGATCGTCTGTGATCTTGAGCATCTGGCCCGCACCAGCAATGGTGTAGACCTGCAAAGTTCCGTCGACCAAGCGGCTGCGGTAAAGGTAGTCTCCACCCACTCCCAACCCCAACTTAGACATGTAGTCCAGGTGGGTGTAAAGGATATTCTCACCTTTCAACGGTATGCCGTAGCGCCACTTTACGTAATAACCTTCTACCGGGCTCTGGCCAATGATCGGAAGGTTGTTGTAACTCCTATCGTCAAGCGGAATCACTAAGTACGGAATCTTTATAATCGTTCGGCCAAATAGCTTGACCCTCGCCTTACGGAAAATCGCACGCTTACCAGGACGGATAATGATGTTATCGCCGGTGATGTCGTAGTGAGGTCGAACTTGGTCACAGCTGGTGATGTCACCGAATAAGATCTGTTGCTCGTTAGCGCTTCCATATGCCTCCATCCCATGGGCATAGAGGTCTTTCACGAAGTTGCCTTTCAAAAGGCCAGGCTTCACATCGGCATAGGATTTGGTTGCGTGATAGATCTTCTTGTCAAAATCAATCGTGACCGATTCACCCGAAATAAGCGCGTCCTCACCAATGATCTTCACATCCCCTCTAAGGGAGAAAATGCTTGAAGTCAGATTTCCTTCGACCTCGTTCGCAAAGACGTGGTAGCCACGATACATAAATTCGGCACCATTCCGAATCGTCACGATATCGCCTTCCTGACGATAAGACTTTGCAAGAATGATCTGAAATGCCTTATCTTTTGACTCAGGTTCAGGCACCTTCTGATCCGCTTCGGTGGTCGTCTTCTGGAGCGGATTACCTGGGTCCAAGGTTGGCACGAGGGCATGCTCCTGGAGGGCTCGAACCATGTTGCCCGTCGCTCCAAATGCCGCCATTTGAGCATTCGCGACAGTTGCTCCACCAAGCAGAATCGCTGCGCCGAAAGCCCTTCGCTTCATTCGAGCCTCCGAATCGCAAACACTCCGATAACGGCAAAGATGATGTTTGGTAGCCAAGCCGCGAGCCACCCTGGAATCGCATTCACTTTGGAAAGGATCTCAGTAGAAATGACAAACGCGTTGTAATAGAGCAAAACCAAGACAATGCTCAGGAAGACTCCTACGAACCCGCCGCTGCGAGCAAAAATAATTGCAAATACGGGTCCAATCATTGCGAAGATAATGCAAGCGGCTGGCACACTGAACTTTACGTTGAGCATGACTTCCTGTTGTTTGGTGCTCGCACCCGTTTTTCGACCGGCCTCAATCGAAGCGATAAGTTCCCTGGTCGTCATTTCCTCGTTGACGGGAGGGGCGAACATATCACCAGGGACAATTTTTTCGTTGATCGTGAAATCTTTCAGGGGGTGAAAAACCTGTAGGTCCATGCCCTTTATGATCCGAAAATAGGAATCATGGAACGACCAAACGCCGTTGTGGTAGGTTGCCGTTTTTGCGGTTGTAAGCGCGGTCACATCTTGCTGAGGCTGTTCCACGAGGAGGATTTTCTTTATTTGGAGGTCTTCCCCGTTTCGCTCGACCAATCCAAACGAGGCCGTGTATTGCCTCAGATTGATGATCGTATTCGTCTTCATGTTTGGCGCAAGACCCATGATTCCGATTTCGACTCCAATGCGATTGGCCGCCTTTGTCGCGGGAGGAATCACGAGTTCTACTAATAGAAAATTAGCGATTGACACGAAGATCCCGAAGACGATGATCGGAGTAATCACCCGCAAAATCCGGGCTCCCGCCGCTCGAATTGCCGTTAGTTCTGATTCTCGAGCAAGCCGTGAAATAGCGAGCGAAGACGCAAGCGACATTCCTACCGGCAATGTCATGTTCAGGTAAGTCGGAGTCTGATCAAGAATGAATTGGAAAACCGCCTTATGAGGCAGATTATCCAGGTTGTACGTTTTAGCTAAGTAGATGTACGTGTTCGCCTGAAACATTAACACGACGGAAAGGGTGCCAATGAGGAACGGGACGATGAGTTCTCGGATAATGTAGAAATCTAATTTCTTCAAGCAGCTACACCGCCAGTCGGATCCTTAAAAGCCATATAAACCATAGCGGTGGCGAAGAGCATCATCAAAACAATCAGGGCAATACTTGGACCAGGCGGCATCGCCTTCGCAGCTGGAATTCCGATGAGAACAGCAATCAGAGATACCCAAGTTGAAATTAGTTTCTTTCCTAATCGATTGCCCACCCCTTTCCCTTTGACGAAGTCCAAGAGAAAGGGTGCGCCGCATTGACGGCAAAAAAGGATTCCGCCTTCATTTGAGGTGTGGCACTCGGCACAAACGATTGGCGCAAAAAAGTGAGCTTCCACCCTCATCATGTGCCAGCGCTTGAGCATCCGGATGTCTTCCATAAAGAATCGCTGAGGCATGCTGGGCAGTAACGCCTCTACGATGCGAATCGCATGTCCGCATACCCCCAAATCCCAAAGAATCTTCGCGATTCGGATCTTCGCCATCACGTTATCGTTTCGCATACCAAGAGATGCGTAGGCTTTCTCTAACGCCTCAATGTCGATGCTCCTAAGAGCCCTCTTATCCATTGCCGACCGAACAAAAGGAAACATGAACACGGTGATAAACACGGCAATAACGGTAAGCGGAGCAAGCTGGGGAACGGGAGGATTGATGGCCTCGTAGCCTAAACCGATCGCTACTGCGATCCCACCCAGTCCGGTCAGGGGATCAACATCCCCACCGATCGTCCAGTGGACGCAAGCCATGATCCAAACCGCAAGAGGAATCCACGCAATACAACCGACAAGAGCCGTTGAATGCTGGGCAATGCGGTCAAAGTTCATGATGGAGCCTTATAGAAAATAGGACGTATTTCAATGCGGTGAGGCACCGAATGACAAACTCTTAGCTGACTTTTGGTCCGGCTATTCAGCGTCGGATTCAGGCGGTTCTTCTGACGCAACTTGCTTCGGCTCTTTTCCGAAGCTAAATTTCGGCTCGGTTCCATCTCGAAGGCGCGCGATATTCTTTTTATGCCGATAGATTACAAATACGGTCAACAACGCATACACGGGAACAAGTTCCCGCGCTTGGCCAGGAAAAAACCAACCGAAAATCGTTGCCGATCCAACACCGATTATGCTCGCTAGGCTCATATATCGAGTGGTGAACAACAAAACGAGGAAAAGTCCAAAACAACCGGAAGCCACGAGTGGAGCGGCTCCGATAACCATCCCAAGAGCAGTCGAAACTCCCTTACCCCCCTTGAATCCCAAAAACGGTGACACGCAGTGTCCGAAAATCGCGATCAGGCCGGCCGAAAACCAAAAAACTTGAGCCGGTATTCCATGTAATGGATGGTCCACTAACAATCGTGCAATCAGACAAGGCACCGTTGACTTCGCCACATCTAGCACGAAGACCACAAAGGCTATTTTGCTACCCAAGGCACGCTTAACATTGGTTGCTCCAATGTTTCCACTCCCAACCTTCATCAGGTCAATGCCCTTTCGCTTCGCAAACAGAACACCAAACGGGATCCCACCGCAGAGGTAAGACGCCAAATACAGCAAGATGAGCTTAAAAATCATGATTTCAGGCGTTCAAGCGCTTCGAGATACAACTGTCGGACCGCTTCAGTAATTGTTTGATACCTCGCAAGCAGCAAGTTACCTTCCGTAAACCCACGAGACGCTGCGAGACGGTCTAATTTGTCGGGGTTTTCCGGCAACAAGTCTTCTTCTATTCCTATCAAGAATATTCGAATACGAAGTGAAACAAGGAATGCATGAGCATCGCTTAAAACATTGCCTTCAACTGCATTGATTAACCGAGCAATCACCAAGTTTTGGATACGAGCTTCCATCAAGGTCGTTTCACCCGCTTTAGTCGCAGTCGGGTACCTCATTTCGTGAAGGTGGACCAGCCATTCAATATCGCTCAAACCTCCAATCCCCAGCTTAATTTGACGTCGAACGTGCTGCGGCGAGACTCTTTCAGTCTCGATTCGGCGTTTCATCTTTGTAAGCTCCGTCAATCGTTCGGGAGTGAGCGGAAGTCCGTGAGCGCAATGGAGAACGACTGCAAGCGATGCTGGATTGCCATAAACTTGGCGCGCATGCCCAAGTGCAAATCTCTCCCACATCTCCATGCCATCCAAATCGTACGCTCGGAGTCCATCAAACGTACGTACAAGTAACCCCTTCGAGCCTTCAGGACGTAGCCTCAGATCGAATTCGATGGGAACCCCTAATCTTTTCAGTTGGCTCAAGAGAGCCAGAAGTTTTTGAGCCTGCCCTTCTGCCGCCGATTGCATCGAACGGTCTTCGACTAGAAGCAACATATCCGCGTCAGAACCAGGCCCTAAATCTTCGGTCCCGTAGCTGCCAAGCGCAATGATGTCGAATTGAATCGCGAGTCTCTTCGCGCAATGTTCAAGCAGCGTGTCGGCTAACTTCGCGAGACAAGGTCCAATCGAAAAATCGGCGTTCAACACCCATCGTGCGAGTAGCGCAGTTTGGGCGTGAACATAAAGATCTGCAAGATGCGGCAATTCCGTTGTGACAAGCAGCTTTTGAATACGGACCCAAGGATCATCAATCTCTTCGATTTCGCCACTCATCAGCAATTCCGTTAGCGAAACAGATGATTTGAACTGGTTGATGAGGCGAGGCGCATTTGAGAGAATGCTTCTTACTCGTTCTAAGCTCCCTTCGTTGGTGATCAACCCCTTGTAAAAGGCAGCACTTTCAGGCAACCCATCAAACCAATTCAGAGCCGATGCCCCCAAGGCTCCAAGACTTTGAAGGACCTGGCTCCGATCTTCACTCGTTTTAGGTTCAAGTTTGAGAGTCGACCGATAGATGGCTTGGATGGTTTTGCGTTGGTTTGCGAGAATTTGACTCAGGTTTGCCCACGTATCGCACCCCATCATCTTTGCGAGCCCTTCCCTTGCCTCAGGACTTGAGGGAATGGAGTGAGTTTGTTGGTCGCCAACCAACTGCGTGCGATGTTCCAACTTCCTGAGGAACGTATATCCTTCGACCAGGGCTGTCGCGATTGAGTGCTCCAAAACCCCAGCCGACTCCAATGCTCGAATCGCGTCACATGTTGAGAGAACTTGGAGTTCAGGTCGATCATGTCCGTGAATCATCTGTAAGATCTGAGTCAAGAATTCAACGTCTCGGATGCCACCTTCCCCTCGCTTTAAGTCCAATTCGGCCGCGCCTGACTCGATTCGCGCCTTCATGGAGAGCATTTGTTCGAGACTGATCTCACTCAGGGTTGGGCGGAAGCAGTGCAATCGACGCATCTCGTTCCAACGCGCGATGAGCGCAGGACTCCCTTCGATTGGTTTTGACCGAAGTAAAGCCTGAACTTCCCATGGCTCGGCATAGAGTCGGTAATAAGCTTCGTACGCTCGCATGCTCCTGAGAATGGGACCTGCGCCACCATAGGGTCTGAGTCGAAGGTCAACGCGATATAGTGAGCCCCTGCCCATTCGATCCGAAAGGGCTCGGCCAAAGTTTTCGAAGTACCGGGTGCAGTCTCGATCAACTT
Source organism: uncultured Armatimonadota bacterium (assembly GCA_903899015.1). Classification (GTDB taxonomy): domain Bacteria; phylum Armatimonadota; class Fimbriimonadia; order Fimbriimonadales; family Fimbriimonadaceae; genus Fimbriimonas. The sequence goes on from CAIUHP010000118.1 coordinate 15,657, forward strand.
TCTCCTCGAGACCGTCTTCGACCACATAAACTAAATCGACATCAGAGGAGTAATTGAGTTCTTGTCCGCCAAGCTTCCCGAACCCAACGATCATCATCTCGGGACGGTGATCGAGGTTCTTCTGTTTGGCATATTCCTCCCACTCGACATCGGCGGCTAACTGAATGAGCACATCCGCCAGGTCCGAGAGTGCCTTCCATACAACTTCTTGCTCCCAAGCGCCCGAGAAATCGTTAATCGCAATCGGTAGGTTCCAGCGTTGCCGCAAGAATCGCAATCGGTCGAGTGCATGTAGATGAGACGTTGAAGCTGACAAGAGGCGAAGCCCTTCATCTCGCATCGATTCAGGCCGCGGGATTCTCCGAAGTTCAGAAGCCTCAAAGATCAGACTTGCTAACTCAGGGTTCTGAATCAAAGTATCCGCAATGGGCTGACTCGCTCCGAACATGGAAAGCAAGATCCGTCCGACGGGAGGCAGATTTACAATTTGCTCGAGATACAGACTTGGATTCGATGTGGTCCGCAACCATCGTTCCAGATTTGTTAGGGCAACATCAGGTGCCACATTTCCCACGAAAGCGAGTTCGAAAAATTGGTCGAGCGCAAGTCCTGACAATTCTTCCAGCCTGTTCTTTGCTGAAAGAGCATGATCGGGATGCTGAAAATGATTCATGGGTTTATTCCAGCCGAACGATCCTTCGTTACTCGTTTGACTGATTTACGATTCTGAGTACGTGCTTTAGAGAGCTCTGCTTTTCGTTTTGCGGGACCATCTTTCTTGTACCACTGGCAACGATCAACAATCGGGCAGTTTGAACAGTCCGGAAGGGGAGCCTTGCAAACGACGCGACCGTGTTGAATAAGGTCGATGTGATATCGAAAGGCAAGTTCCGGAGGCACAACCGCCATAAGGTAATCATGGGCTTTAACTTCCCCGATATCGTCAGGAATGATTCCAATTCTCCAAGAGACCCGATAAATATGAGTATCCACTGGAATCGTTTCGCGTCCCATTGAGAAGCAAAGAACGATTGAAGCAGTCTTGGGCCCAACTCCTGGCAGTTCCATGAGCCATTTTCGTGCCTCCAGCGTTGGCATCGATCGAAGGAACTCGAGCGAATATTCTCCAACCCGCTCGTAAATCGCGTTGAGGCACGCGATAATGCTTTTTGCCTTCTGGTTAGCAAGGCCAGCTTTGCGAATAACATCAGCCAGTTGAGTTGGTCCTGCGTCAACCACTTGCTGCCAATCAGGATACGTTGCTCGAAGGTGAGTGAACGCAGGAAAAGAACTTGAGTCGCTTGTATGCTGACTTAGAATGCAGCTTATCAACTCATCCATCGGCTCAAATCTTGCGATGATTCGTGAAAACCCGTACCGGACTTCTAACGCTTCAACAACACTGACCGCGAGAGCCGTCCGCTTTTTCAGCTGCCTTACACTCCCGACCAAAGCGGCTTTCTCACGCATCAGTTTCTGATTGCTTGGAAAGTTTGACCCGGAAGTATGCGATTGTTTCTTGAAGTCCTTCTTCCAATGAGATTTTGGGTTCCCACCCTAAAATTGTTCTGGCTCGAGTCGTGTCCGGACGGCGTTGTTTAGGATCATCGACTACCGCAGGTAGGTGAATAATTTCACTTCTCGAATTCGTAGCCTTAACGACCGCATTCGCAAACTCGAGGATGGTTCTTTCCTCCTGAGTGCCTAAGTTCACGGGCTCCGAATAGTCTGACAACGCGAGACGATACACTCCATCGATGAGGTCACTGTAATACCCAAACGATCGCGTTTGAGACCCGTCGCCATAAATCGTGAGTGGTTCGCCCATGAGTGCTTGCTTCACAAAATTTGGAACCACTCGCCCGTCATTCAATCTCATGCGGGGGCCGAAAGTGTTAAAGAAGCGCGCAATGCATGTGTTGAGGCCGTGCGCATTGCGGTAGGCCATCGTAAGGGCTTCACCATATCGTTTGGCCTCATCGTATACAGCACGCGGTCCAATAGGATTGACATTTCCCCAATACGTTTCTGGTTGGGGGCTCACCAAAGGATCACCATAGACTTCGCTCGTCGAAGCCATCATGAATTTTGATTCCTTGGCCTTTGCTAGTCCGAGCGCATGTAACGTCCCTACTCCGCCCGCTTTCATTACCTTTATGGGATAATTTCGGAAATCTTCTGGACTAGCGGGGCTTGCAAAATTAAAAACGTAATCAACTCGTCCTGCGACTTGGATGGGCTCGGAGATATCCCACTCCATGAACTCCAGTCGCGACTCATGCTTCAGGTGAGCAAGGTTGTCCAGCGAACCCGTAATTAGGTTGTCGATGACAACAACATCATGACCTTCTGCCAACAACCGATCCACTAGATGTGAGCCTAGGAATCCAGCCCCACCTGTCACTACAGAACGCATATCTCAGCATAGCGAACCAAGTAACTCATGGTCTACAGAAACCCGAAAAATTGCTAGGTGGATGACACCGAATCCCGGTAGACTTGCCACTTAAGCGTCACTGCCTTTGGAGCATGGGTAGGAACCGCGCGACGGTAAATTAAAAAGCACTCTTCTCAAATGTCGAATGCCACAATTGCAGACATCAGGGTATGCAATCCGTTTCACAAAAATCCACTCGGTTAATGGGGCTTTCAGCACCAAATGCGAACAGTTAGACGTTGAAAAGAGTCGTAATCACCAGGTTTAAAATATGAGTATTCGTCGCATTCTTGGCCTAACGGGCCTCCTTGCGTTAACAAGCGTTAGCTTTGGACAGACGCAAACGCGCTTTCTTCAATTGGCCAAAGACCCGCCAAAAGAGATGCTTTTGGCGACTCCTCGCGGACTCAAGCCGGCAACTGACATTCTTCACCTCTCAATCAGTCTCAAACCGAGAGATGTCAATGCGTTCGAGTCTTTTGCCGATTCAGTTTCTGATCCGAAGAGTCCTAACTATCGCAAGTTCATATCCCCCGAAGAAGTGGGAGCAAGGTTCGGACTAACCGACACGGAAGTCAGTCAGGTTACAAACTACTTGGCATCAAATGGGATGCAAGTCAAGTTAGTTGCCAAGAATCACCTTTCGATTCTGTTTGACGCCACTGTTGCTCAGGCTCAGAATGCATTCCATACGAACTTCCATCAGTTTTCTGTCTTCGGTTCCAAACCGGGAACACTTGAAACGAAATACTCATTCACGTCCCGACCTGAGTTACCTTCGCAGTTCGCTCTGAAAGTCGATAACATCGGCGGACTAGAGAACTTCAACCACAAACTCGCAAGAACGCCGCTTACACCTACTCAATTGCGAGGTGTCTATAAGGTCGCTTCAATTTATGCCAGTGGCAATAAGGGACAAAATCGAACGATTGCGATCTCGAATTTTGATGGATTCCGAGTCGAAAACGTCGCTACTCTTTGTACTCAATATGGCCTTCCAACCCCCGCCGCTGGAGCGGGAACAAATGTGACAGTAAAGCCGGTAAGTGGAGGCTCAGGAGCGGGCACCCAAAGTGGCGAAGGTGACCTCGACATCCAAACTGCCCTTTCAATTGCACCTCTATGCAATCTCATCGTATACGATGGCGGCAATGACGACATGATTGGCGTTTTAACGCTAGAAGCAAACGACAATATCGCTGATATCATTTCTGAGAGCTATGGCTGGAGGTTAGACTCGCAGACTTCAACTGCGGCCCACAATCTGCACCTCGCGATGACGGCTCAGGGAATAACCTACATGTCGGCTTCGGGCGACACTGGAACCTCCTTCCAAGGCTACGTTTATCCAGGCAACGATCCAGAAGTCTTGTCTGTTGGCGGCACGTCGGTTGTCGTTGACGCCAACAACAACCGAGTCACAGAGGTTGGTTGGAACTCAAACGGCGGAGCCGGAGGCGGTGGCTGGAGCCCGACGAATGAAGCTTTCAATAAGCACCCCGCCTACCAAGTAGGCAAAGGCGTTCCGTCCGCGACAAAAGTTCCTTACCGCTTGATTCCCGACCTAGCCCTTGATGCCGATCCTGATACGGGTTACGTGATTTTCGATAGCGGCATGCCTTATCAGTTTGGAGGCACGAGCGGAGCTTCTCCGACATTTGCGGGTGCTCTGGCGGCTGCCGAGCAATATCTCATCTCAAATGGTTTTCTCAACGCAGACTCGAAAGGCCACTACCGACTCGGTAGGATCCAGGATCTGATCTATTCTTGGAACGGTGATCCAAGTGTCTTCTATGACGTAACCTCTGGCACGAACGGGACACTTCCTGATCAAACGACATCGAATGCTGGAATTGGTTGGGATACTGATACCGGTTGGGGAGCCATGAATTTCGCTGGCTTCATTGCCAAACTTTCGAGCGGTGCTGGCATCAAATCGCTCGTCATATCACCTTCAACGGTAGAAGGCGGTTCAACTGCCGTTATCACAGGAACCATCACTTTAGCCTCGGCTGCAGGATTTTCCGGCACCACGGTCACGCTATCCTCGTCTTCATCTTCGGTAACTGTTCCAGCATCTGTTGTTCTAGCTTCGGGCAAGACGGTGGCAACATTTAAAGTCACGACGAAGACGGTGGGCCAACTTCTCAATGCCACGATCACCGCTACTTCTGGTGGTGAGAGCGTCTCCGCCGCCCTCACCGTTACCCCACCCGTTCCTACTGCAGTCACGATTGCTCCTGCAACAGCAATCGGTGGCAGCACGACGAAGGTTACAGGAACGGTCAAGCTAGATAAAGTTGCCCCAGCAGGTGGCGTTTCAGTCACGCTCCTCTCAGATGCACCTCTCGCTGGCTCAGTCCCAGAGACCGTCACGGTTGCTGCCGGTGCATCAACCGCTACCTTCACCGTCTCCACTCATGGAGTCTCGGCGAGTACTGCGGTTCACATTTCAGCTAACACGGGAGGAGCTCCGAAGTCGGGCACCCTAACTGTGACTCCTGCGGTTTTGGCTTCCATGACAGCTGACGCAACATCCGGCCATTCTGGCGATACCGTTACGGGACACATCACACTGACCGGACAGGCAGGCGGAACAGGCGCGATGGTTTCGATTTCAGTTTCGAGTAGCCAGTACGCGACCGTTACTCCAGCCATCGTGATTGTCCCAGTCGGAACAAGCACAGGAACTTTTAGCGTGCTGCTGAAGAATATTGATGCCGCGAAGAGTCTCGTTGTGACCGCGAAACTTGGCACCGTAAGCAAGACCGCGACGATCAAACTGTTGCCGCCAGGTGTGGCGACCGTTACATCGAGCATTTCGACAGGGCTCGGTGGAGTTGATAAATCCACTATTACGGTAACCCTAAACGGTCCAGCCGGCGCTGCTGGAGCTAAGGTTGCCCTCTTGGTGAGTCCCGCAGCCGCCGCGAAGTTCGTGGCTACAAGCGTTACCATTCCATCTGGAAGCAAATCGGGCACTGCCGTGTTAACGTTGAATCCGGTCGCCGCTGACACGACAGTGACCGTCACCGCAACCTATAACGGTAGCGCGAAAGCCACCTTAGTCGATAAAGCTGCAGTCTTAACGAACTTTACGCTCAACGCGCAAAGTGTAAAAGGTGGCCTTTCGACCGTCATCGGAACAGTGACTCTCAGTGGCCCAGCCGGTCCAGGAGCGCGGACAATAACACTCACAAGCTCAAACAAGACATTTGTGACGGTTCCCGCAACCGTAGCAGTTGTGGCAAACAAAACGGTCGCGACATTTGTTGTCGGCACGAAGAAAGTCACGGCCAGCACCGACGTCACCCTAACCGCCAAGCTAGGCACGGTCAGCCTCACTTCTGGACTAACCGTCACGCCTTAGGTGAGCGAACCCCAAGCAACAAAGCTCCCGCGATTTTCGCGGGAGCTTTGTTGTGGATCCAAGCTAACTACTCGACCGTGACCGACTTGGCTAGGTTTCTAGGTTGGTCGATTTCGCAACCTTTGAGTCGAGCCACATGGTAAGCGAATAATTGCATCGGAATGATCGTCAAGAGGGCATTCAAGAAATCCATCTTGGAATGAGGAATTCGAATAACTTCATCCGCTGCTCGTTCGGTAACAGCATCGTCTTCGGTAACGATCGCGATGACCGTTCCCCCTCTTGCCTGGACTTCCTTCATGTTGCTGACGACTTTGTCGCGAGTTTCGCTATCGGTTGAACCGAAAATGGCTACGACACCCGGCTGAACCAGGGCAAGAGGTCCATGCTTCATTTCTCCTGCGGGAGACTCTTGGGTCGGAATGTAGGCGATTTCTTTGAGCTTTAGGGCCCCTTCGAGTGCGACGCTGGCATCAGCTCCTCGACCTAAGAAAAAGCACAGAGGCATCGACTTGTACTTGTCCGCAAGCTTGATCATCTGTTCCTCAAGCTTCAAACAAACTTCTGCCTTCTCACTCAAAGCAACCAACTCCGCAACGGCATCTGAAACGCGCACACCGGGCATCTCTTGAACCTGAGCGATGTACATCGCTAGGAGAGTGAGAACCGTTACCTGAGCTGTGTAAGCCTTCGTACTTGCAACGCTAATCTCGGGACCTGCCTGCGTGAAGATGGTTCGATCGCATTCTCGGGCGATACTCGATCCGATGACGTTAACGACGCCTAAGGTTCGGATGCGACGAGATTTACAAAGTCGAAGTGCCGCAAGGGTGTCGGCCGTTTCACCCGATTGACTAACGAAGATCGCTAACGACTTAGGCGAAAGCACCGGGTCACCATAGCGAAATTCGCTTGAGAAGTAAACGTCAGTTGGCAACCGAAGTAGTTTCTCAAACAGATGCTTGCCCATCAACCCGGCATGGTAAGCGGTTCCGCAGGCAATGATATTGACTCGGTCAATCTCGGTCCAAACGTGCTCTGAGAAGACCTGCTCCAACCGGACGCGATTCTTTTCATCGATTCTTCCAGCCAATGCTTGTCTCAAGACTTGGGGCTGCTCGTGAATTTCCTTGAGCATGAAGTGCTCATAGCCACCTCGCTCTGCTGCCGCGATGTCCCAATCAATATGGATCGGTTCAAGGGGTAGTTCACGCCCATCAAGGTCTGTGATGTGCACAGATTGCCGTGTCAGGGTTGCGATGGTGTCCTCTTCGAGGATCACGACTTCGCGCGTGTAAGGAAGTAACGCAGGAATATCACTGGCAAGCATATTCTCGTCGATTCCGATACCGAGAATGAGAGGACTCGCGTTTCGTGCGGCAACAATCTTGTCTGGTTCTAGTTTTGAGACGACAACCATGGCGTAGGCGCCACGAAGGCGTTGAACACCTTTCCGTACTGCTTCCTCAAGCGGCGTGCCTTCGGTGTATTCCTCGCCGATCACATGTGCGGCAACCTCGGTATCAGTCTGAGATTTGAAGGTGTGTCCCTTTGCCAAAAGTTCTTCGCGAAGGTCGAGATAGTTTTCGATAATGCCGTTATGAATAACCGCGATTCGCTCCAACCTGTCGAAGTGAGGGTGTGCGTTTTCATTGGTGGGTCCACCATGAGTCGCCCAGCGCGAGTGCGCGATGGCAATTCGCGAATCGCGAGGAGCCTCGTCTAGAAGTTTCTGTAATTCAGTGAGCTTTCCGGCTCGCTTAACAATCTCAATTCGGTCGTTTTGAGGATAAGCGATTCCTGCGCTGTCATACCCTCGGTACTCCAACCTCTTTAGCTGATCGTATACAACTTCTACACCGTTGCGGGGTCCAATATATCCTGCGATGCCACACATGAGGGGATACTACCTTGCATGCGAGCAACGTTTTGAGGGTTGTCGACGTCCTCTCTTAGGACCAGTCAAAAGGTCCCGGTTTACCACGTAGCAACTTGGAACCCAAACAAATTACAGATCGCCTTGTGGCGCTTCCGTTTGAAAAGAGAAATTGTGATGTCTGAATCAAATAGGTTGGATCAAACATCAGTCAAACGGTCGATTCCGATCAGCGTCATCAAACTACTTCGGCCGAAGCAGTGGGCCAAGAACCTACTCGTATTTGCGGCGCTTATATTCACCGCCGGTTACCACTCTGCCGACAAAGTCATCTTGGCGATAGCTGGTTTCGCAGTCATGTGCATGGCAGGTTCCGGAACCTACGTTTTCAACGATCTGATTGACGTTGAGAAAGATCGTAAGCATCCTAAAAAGAAGTTTCGGCCTATTGCTTCGGGCGCGGTTCCGAAATCGGTAGCAACGGTCGTTGGAGTCGCTGCTTTAGCCGTCGCGATTATTGGCTCTTACAGTCTTAATAAATACTGTTTTGCCATCATCGCCACTTACTTGGTTCTCCAGGTGTTGTACAACTGGCGTCTGAAACATATCCCGGTTGCCGACGTCTACTGTATCGCGGTTGGCTTTGTTCTGCGAGCCGCTTTAGGTGCGGCGGTTTTGAAAGCTGGAATATCGGGATGGCTCCTGTTTTGCACAGGATCGCTCGCGCTCATGCTTGGATTTGCGAAGCGAAGGAATGAATTTATCCTCCAAGGAGATGATAGGACGAGCAGTCGAGCAAGTTTGGCCGGTTATTCTCAACTCGCCTTAGACGGATTTGTTTTAATTACGGCTTGTGCGGCCAGCCTCTGTTACGGAATCTACTCGCTTGATAGTGCGACCGCTCATAAGTACCCTGCGCTAATCCTTACTGCGCCATTTGTTTTTTATGGAATTTCCAGGTACGTCTTACTTGTTTTCTCAGTTAACGAGGGCGGCGAACCTGCCGACGTTTTATTCGGAGACGTACAAATAATCGTATGCGTGTTGTCGTTTGTGGCGTGTGCCGCGTTTGCAATGAGTGGTCTCCGTGTTCCACTTTTGGAGCGCTAGGAGACCGAGTCAGTGCCTAATTTTCGTCATGCAATCGTAGTAGGAGCCTCATCCGGCATCGGAGCCGAGCTCGTTCGTCAACTTGCCCAACAAGGTTGTCGAGTTGCGGCAATCGCGCGTCGCGGGGATCGACTCAAGGGGCTCGCTGCTGAATTTCCAAGCCTAGTGATTCCGGTTGAACACGACGTTACGGATTACGCCAGAGTCCCCGAGGTTTTTCAGAAGGCAACGGGAGACTTGGGTGGCCTGGACTTGATTATTTACGCGGCTGGTGCAATGCCGACCGTTGGTGGGACTGAATATGACTTCAACAAGGACAAAGTCATGATTGACGTAAATGTCCTCGGAGCAATTGCCTGGCTTGATCAAGCCGCGGTTCGATTCCAGAACACCAAATCCGGTTCGATTGTCGCTATTGGCAGTGTCGCAGGAGATCGTGGCCGAGTCGGTCAACCGGTTTATAACGCCTCGAAAGCTGCCCTAACAACCTATGTTGAAGCCCTGAGGAATCGTCTCAGTCGATTCGGCGTAAAAGTAGTTACGATCAAGCCCGGTCCAACTGAAACAGAAATGACGGCTCACCTTCACATGAAAGGAATGATGAAGGCGGAAGATGTGGCCCGTTTTATCCTTCGCAAATCGGATAAGACCGGCGAGTTTTACGTTAAATTCACTCATAGGCTCGCGTTCTTTGTTATTCGACACTTCCCTAGTTGGCTCTTCCGCAAGCTCAGCGTATGAAGACCGGACCCACTGAAATGCAGCCGACCCTTCTCCTTCCGCCAGAAAGAATTCACAAGCTAACGGGCTATGGAATGCGTACTCATGCGGACGGCTATCTTTTCCGGCCAACTTCCGTTGACGAAATTCGTCGGGTGCTCGACATTGCCCGCAAGAGTGGCCGTAAAGTTGTCTTGCGAGGTGCCGGACGAAGCTACGGAGATGGCAACATCGGCGCAGAGTGTGTGATTATCGACACCACCCGAATGAACCGAGTGCTTTCGTGGGATGCTGGAACCGGGATCATCGATTGTGAAGGTGGCGTCACCATTGAAGGTCTTTGGCGGACGACAATGGAGGACGGATATTGGCCTCCCGTGGTCAGTGGCACCATGTACCCGACCTTGGCCGGTGCACTTGGGATGAATATCCACGGGAAGAACTCTTTCAAAGTCGGAACCATCGGAGATCAGGTGATCGAGCTTGATGTCTTATTCACCACTGGCGAACTCAGGACTCTCACTCCTGCCGATGATCTCTTTTTTGCCGTTATCAGCGGAGCAGGACTGCTCGGAATCATCACCCGCGCCAAGTTGAAAATGAAGCGTGTCCACAGCGGAAACGTTAAAGTGCTCGCGGTCTCATGTCACAACTGGGACGACCAATTTAAGGTGTTCAATCAGTTCGAGCACGATGCGGACTATCTTGTAAGTTGGATCGATTGCTTTGGTAGAGGAGCGTCGGCAGGCAGAGGTCAAATTCATGTCGCTTGGTATTTGAATGAAGCGGCGGAATTGCCATCTTCCCTGCGGCCCGACAATCAGGACCTGCCCGACAACATCTTAGGTTTCTTCCCGAAGTCTTCTATGTGGCAGATCTTGAGATACTTCAATAATCGCCTTGGAATGCGATTCATCAACTCTGCCAAACACAACGCCTCGCTTCTGCTTGGGAACGGTAAGGAAGTCGAGCAGAGCCTTGTAGCCTTCTCATTCCTCCTTGACTACGTACCTAATTGGCGCAAAGCCTATCTTCCTGGCGGATTCATCCAATATCAATCGTTTGTCCCCCGCGAGCACGCCAAGGAAGTGTTTTCACAGCAGATATCCCTCCAGCAGGAGGCAAAGCTTGAATCGTTTCTTGGGGTGTTGAAACTACACAAGCCGGATAACTTCTTGTTTAGCCACGCGACCAATGGCTACTCGCTCGCACAAGACTTCAAAGTGACGCCAAAGAATTGGTCCCGCATTGAAGCGTTGTGCCATAAAATGAACGATGTCGTTTTATCGGCCGGTGGTCGCTTTTATTTTGCCAAAGACAGCACTTTACGCCCTTCGGATGTTAAGGCTTATCTTGGCGAAGAGGCACTTTATAAGTTCAAACAGTTCCGATCGACATGCGATCCAGAAGGGTTGCTCACTACAGATTTGGCAAAACGCCTGGAGTTAATTTGACGTTTGAGTACAATGACGGAGATTTGACACCTTTATTTACGGTTCGGAGTCGACGATGAGCATTGCCAAAGATCTTGCTCCGGCATTTCAGAAGGAACTTGAGAACGTTTCTTCGGTCCTCATCGGGACCCACCTTAATCCAGACGGCGATGCCCTTGGCAGCGCACTTGCGGTTTCGCTGTACCTAGACGGAATCGGTATTCCCAACGAGGTCATGTGCCATCACGGTGCGCCCCAGAACCTTCGCTTCTTACCGAAAGTTCAATCGGTCAGCCAGACTCCGAAGCTCGACAAATACGATCTTGGAATCGTTGTTGATCTGGACGCCATGGATCGACTTGGCCGAACACAGCCGTTTTTCGATACTTGCAAACGATTAGTGGTTGTGGATCACCACCTCCCTGTTGATGCGCCCGGAGATATCCGAATCGTCGATACCACCGAACCCGCAACGTCATTGATCTTGACGAGGCTCTTCCTTGAAATCGGCGCCAACATAACCCCGGATATCGCAACGTGCCTTCTTACAGGAATCGTTACGGACACCGGGTCTTTCCGATTTAGAAACACGACTCCTGACGCTTTGAGTCTATCCGCGATCCTGCTCGAGCACGGCGGGGACATCAATCTTATTAGCGAAGAGATCTTCCAAAGCAAGCCACTCTCTTCGGTTAGGTTACTCGGTCATGCGCTCGAGACTATGAAACTGGACTGCGATAACCGGCTGGCGTGGTCAACGTTAAGCAATCACGATTTTGTCGTCGCAGATGCACTTGACGAAGATACCGAAGGGATCGTTAACGAGATGCTCTTTATCACGTCGGTCCAAATTGCGGCTCTTATTCGAGAACCCAAGCCCGGTAAGGTGCGATGCTCGTTCCGTTCACGTGGTCGCTATGATGTAGCAGAGGCCTCGCGCGACTTCGGGGGAGGCGGCCACAAAAATGCCGCTGGCTGCACGTTTGACATGCCCCTACATGAAGCTGAAGAATTAGTGGTTCGGAGGCTGAAACTTTGCTTGGAATCCTCCTAGTTCACAAGCCGATTGGAGTGACATCTCACGATGTCGTGAACGATGTGCGTCGCCGATTTGGGACCAAACGAGTCGGCCACGCGGGCACTCTTGATCCGCTTGCGAGCGGAGTTCTTGTGGTCGCAGTCGGTCCAGCTACGCGCTTCCTGCAATATCTTCCCCTCGAACCCAAGGTCTATGTTGCGGATATCGTTTTCGGACATTCCACTACCACCTATGATGCGGAAGGAGAACTTTCTGAGGCTCTTCCAGTGCCCGAAAATCTCACAAGCGTGCTCGAATCGGTGCTTCCGCAATTTCGAGGCCTCATCCAGCAGCAGCCACCCATTTACAGTGCGGTTAAGGTTGGGGGCAAAGCGATGTACAAATATGCTCGAAGTGGTCAAGAAGTGGAACGAGAATTTCGGACCGTGCACATTACATCGTACGAAGTTTTGTCTGCCTCTGAAAATCAAGTGAAGGCTCGTATCATCTGTTCGGGTGGCACTTATATTCGGTCGTTGGCTCACGACTTGGGTCAGACAATTGGATGCGGCGCTTACCTTTCGGGACTAGTCAGAACCGACGTGGGCAGGTTCTCGATTGATCAGACGACTCACCTCAAGGACCTCACGCCCGAGTGCCTCATACCCCTTCACCAGGCGCTACCTCCCATGCCTTTGATTCCCCTGGACGAACTGCAAACGGCGAATATTCGTGAGGGAAGGCAAATCACTTTAACGGAAACGCCAACCGCAACTATGGTAGCCCTCCTCGAACCGAGTGGAACGGTATTTAGCGTTGCTCGAGTTGATGGCAACGTCTTGCAGCCCGAATGCGTCATTCCTAGTGGTGTCCCTCATGCCACTTCTTGAACCAGGTTATGATCGAAAGTCTTTAAAGAGCCAACCCATGTGGTTTGGCGGATGGCTCATTGTCACGCTGATTGGGGCTTTTCTGCACCCCGACCGAAGTGGACACGGTACTCACCAGCAACTCGGATTGCCACCTTGTCCGAGCGTTCTGCTCTTTGACCGACCTTGCCCTGGCTGTGGATTGACGACAAGTTGGACCGCATTCATTCACGGAGACCTCGCGTATGCGTTTCATGCTCACCCGCTTGGGCCCCCGATGTATATCCTCTACACCGTCTCGGCGTTTATGGCCCTCTACGCCTTCTTCAAGAATCTTAGATTCTCAACCGATACCCGTGAGTTCAACCGAGTGATGGCGGTTGCGATCACCGTTTTCGTTGTTTTTGGTTTCTTCCGCATGGCAACTACTCCAAACTTCGGAACCGTCTCCGAACACTGGCTAAGCCGGCTTCCCAACTAAACGAACAGGGCAGGTACGCCTCCGGTGTGCCAAAACAAAACCTTTCCTGTCAGACTTCCCTTCTGTGCTAAGTCAATCACGGCCGAAAACGCCTTTGCTGAGTAGATAGGATCCAGAAAAATCCCTTCGGTGCGAGCCATTAACTCAAGCGCCGCATTTCCAGCAGCACTAGGGATCCCATAGCCGGGGCCAACGTAATTGAAGTCCAAATCATAGTCTGAAGCGCAAAGAGGCGTGTCCCCGAGAATCTCACGACTCAGTTCTAAGGATAACTCCGCGAAATCTTGTGCAATTTCGGGTTCGGGATCGCAGGCAATCCCCAGAACCCGGGTGCCCGTTCCGCGGAATCCGTGCGCCAATCCGGTTTGTGTACTCCCACTACTACTTGCAAAGACGATGGTGTCAAACGGCTCGGTGATTTCCTTTGAAGCTTCATAAAAGGCATATGCCCCAAGTGCCGATGAACCGCCGATCGGAATTCGGTAAGTCTTTAACCCCTGAGTTTCATAGGCTAGAGCGATATTCTCCGCATGCGCGTAAAGCTCATCCCAAGTACCGTCTGTAAAAGGATGCAACTCGATCCCCAATATCTGATCGAGAACCAAATTTCCGCGGTAACCCATGCGACTGATCGAATTAGGTCGCACCTCGTCGTATGGCATGGACATGATCGCGGCTGCGCATCGAACGCCTTCCATCGCACAGGCCGCCCCCAACTGACGGATGAAATTCGACTGTGACGCGCCACAAGTCACAACGATATCAGCCCTTTCTGCTAAGACCGAGGCCATGAGATACTCCAGCTTTCTCCCTTTGTTCCCACCCAACGCCAAGCCAGTAAGGTCGTCTCGTTTAATCCACAGATCAAGATTCAACAATTTAGACAGCCTGTTCAGTCGGTGAAGCGGGGTTGGAGTTTGAATTAACGAGATACGCGATGGACTCACACGCAACAGTTTACGTTGCGGCGACATAATCAATCATATGGGTTTAGGCAAACGACTTGTACGCCGAGTGGGCTGTGGATGCTTGGGGATCCTCAGCCTTGTCGTCCTCATTCTTTTGGTGACACCGTTGGGGCACACCGTCCTTACTCTTTACCGGCGTGGCTATTTAGATGCTTACGTTAACCCAGACGAGGAGCGTAAATATCAGGCGGGAGAAGTAGAGAACTTGAAAGCTCTCTACACAGCGATGAATCTGTATCACGAATCAGAGGGCCAGTATCCGTATGCAAACGGTTGGATGGACGCAATCAAGAGCCGCACGAGTACATCTGATCTGGCAAAAGGAGAGGCGGAAAAGAAATTCATCAGCCCCGCTTTAGCCGGCAAGCCCGGACAATTTGGATACGCCATGAATGATAAAGCAAGTGGCAAGTACAAGGGCGATTTGAAAACACTCAAAGAACCGCTTTTGTTCGTTTCCAGCGATACGTCTCGAAATGCTCACGGAGATCCAAAGAAGCTAACCCCAAATCCTCCGCGACCGGGTGGAAACGTTGGAATTGCGGTGGACGGTACCATCGTCAAGCTATAATTGATGCTTCATCGATGCTGATGAGCACACTCACGTTCAACGTTGAATAGAGAAAAACATGTCAACCATCCCAGCAAATAAAGCGTTTTCGAAGATCGATTTCCTAAAGCTCATGCTCCTTAGCAGAGAGGGAGATCGACGGGAAGGAATCCTGCTCCGCCAGAGCAAGGGTTGGTTCCAAGTCAGTGGTATGGGACATGAGGCCCTAGGAGCACTCTCCTTAGCCCTCCGCCCGGACGATTACATTTTTCCGTATTACCGAGACCGTTCCATCGTTCTTGCTCGCGGTGTCTCAAATTACGATTTGGCACTCGCCTACTTTGCAAAACGAGGGAGTAGTTCGGGTGGCAGGCAGATGCCAGGACACTACTCGGACCGCGAAAAAAATATTTTTAGTGTCTGTACCCCGACCGGTGGTTCGTTATTACCCGCCTGCGGTACCGCTTGGGCGATGAAAATGGCCGGAACCGATTCGGTCTGCCTCGCCAGTGTCGGCGACGCAGCATCCAGGCAAGGCGAGTTTTTTGAGGCACTGGCATTTGCGCTCCAAGAAAAACTCCCGGTTGTCTTTGTGGTTGAAGATAACAAGTACGGAATCTCGACCCCCACCGAAAAATTCCTCCCCTTCCATTTAGGATTGCTCAACGAAGACATCGTTATCAAGGTCGATGCTCGGCATCCCGACAATGTTTATGAAGCTGGTAAAGCTGCAATTGAGCGTGCTCGACGGGGCGAGGGTCCCTCTCTTATCTGGGCTGACCTCGATCGACTCTCATCGCACACCTCTAGCGACGACCATAGGGTCTACCGAGCCTTAGCGGACATCGAAGAGATGAACAAGCGAGATCCCATCCGACTCCTTGCTCAAGAGCTTATCGAATCCGGCGAATTGGATGAATCAGGTTGGCAAACGATGCAGGACAGTATCGCTAGCCAAGTAGATGAGGACTATCTCCAAGCCGAGAAGGAACAAGACCCGCTCGCATCGGAAACGTTACTGCACAATTTCGGCCCCGAACCCGTAGCAGAGACGCCTCCGATTCAATCTGGCCAGAGAACGACAATGGTTTCGGCAATCAATGGCACCTTCAAAAAGGCCCTTGAAGACGATCCTAAGGTTATCTTTTTTGGTGAAGACATCGAAGACCCAAAAGGCGGAGTTTTCGGTATCACCAAGGGTTTAAGCGATAGCTTCCCGAATCAGGTTTTCAACGCTCCGCTCGCAGAAGCGACGATCATGGGAGTTGCGGTCGGAATGGCTGCCTACGGATACCGCCCGGTTTTCGAGCTTCAGTTCATCGACTTCATTGCTCCCGGATGGAATCAAATTACAACGAACATGTCCACCCTTCGGTGGCGTTCGTTTGGGAATTGGACTTGTCCATGTGTCATTTACGCCCCTTACGGCGCGTATCTGCCGGGCGGCTCGCTATGGCACAGTCATAGCAACGAAGCCTCTCTAGCCCATGTGCAAGGCATTCGGGTTGCTATTCCTTCAACTCCTGAAGATGCAGCCGGTCTTCTTTGGACCGCTATTCACGCTGAAGATCCTTGCTTCGTTTTGGTTCCCAAGCACATCTTCCGAAAGCAGATGGATGTTGAGAATGCCGTCCCCGTTCCATTCGGGAAGGCAAAGGTTGTTCGTGCAGGCTCTGACGTGACACTTGTCACTTGGGGTAATTGCTTGGAACTAGCCCACGAAGCAGCCGCTCAAGTGAATGCGAGTGTAGAGATCATTGATCTTCGTTCAATCGTTCCATGCGACTACGACACAATTGTTGCCTCACTTGAAAAGACAGGACGACTTGTAGTTGTTCACGAGGACAATCGAACCGCAGGATTCGGACAAACGATCGTCGCAGAAATCACGAGCGTGCCCGAGAGATGGAATCTGTTCCTTTCCCCACCTCAACTTGTCACCCGAGACGACGTCCATATCGGTTACAACCCGATTTATGAGTACGCCGCGTTACCAGATGTTAACCAAGTGATTGAGGCGATTCGAGTCGTCATGGAGTAGCCAGAAGGCTGACGCAAAAAAGACTCGGTCGAGCAAAGCTCGGCCGAGTCTTTTTTGTTTGCGCTTAGGCGGCAATGAATCGAGACGAAGGTGCCGATTCCAGCCGAACCTGAGACTGACCTTCACCACTTGTTCCTTTCTGGGGAATCAAGAAACCGGCGAGTGCTCCCCATCCGATAAGGGTGATAGCGACAAACATTCCGAAGGCAAATTTCTGAACTTGGTTTTGAGCCTTTTCAGAGATCGTGATGCCCCAGCGAATGCTGAAGTTCCAAACGCCGTAGGCGAGGTGGTAGCTAGCGGCCGCAACACCCAAGATGTAGAGGACCAACCAGATATAAGGTGCGGAAGAAAGCTTCTCGTGCCAAGCGGCATATTCGATCACCTTAGCCGAGCCCGAAACGTACTTGGCTCCCGTGGTTGTGGTGACGTGAATCATTAAGAAGAAGAACAAGAAAATGCCTGACCACCGTTGTAGGGTGTACATCAGGTTTTGAGACCATCCGTAAACACTTCCAAAATAGTTTGGCTTTGCCCGGGACACAATAAAAATCCCATAAACCGCGTGGAAGATGAGCGGGATCCAGATTGCACAAACCTCCATGATGAGGAGGAAGAACTTCGGCATGCTCTCAAAAAAACCGATGACAGCATTGAATTTCTCTGGGCCACCTAAAGTGAACGAGTTCAGCACCAAGTGTTGGACCACGTAATAACCCACTGGAACGATGCCGCTCAGCGAATGGAGCTTATGAAGAACGTAATTCTCTTTACCAACTGCGACTGCCATGACTCTGTACGGAAGCTTACCCGCCTAACGAGCACTCTATGCCCGACTTCGAGCCGGGAGGAGAGGTAAGCTGGAAGAGATGCCTTTTATCGCCGATATCTCCGCCAGGGAAATTCTTGACAGCCGAGGAAATCCTACTCTTGAAGTTGATGTTTTGCTTGACAGTGGGAGCGTTGGAAGAGCTGCCGTTCCAAGTGGAGCAAGCACCGGTCAATTCGAAGCGGTTGAGCTTCGCGACGGTGACAAGAGCCGCTACCTAGGTAAAGGCGTTCTCAAAGCAGTCCAAAACGTAAACGACATCATCGCTCCTGCTTTACTTGACAATGACGCGACTGATCAGACGGCGATCGACGCTGAGCTTCTAGAGCTGGACGGAACTCCAAACAAGTCGCGCTTAGGCGCCAACGCAATTTTGGGAGTCTCCCTTGCTGTTGCGAAAGCAGCTGCGAACCAAGTCAAGCTTCCCCTCTACCGATATATTGGCGGCGTCACTGCCAACGTGCTCCCGGTTCCCATGATGAACATCTTGAATGGTGGGGCTCATGCGGACTCTAACGTTGATTTCCAAGAGTTCATGATTCTGCCGGTGGGCGCTTCAAGCTTTAGCGAAGCCCTCCAGATTGGCTCAGAGATTTTCCACACACTGAAAGCTGTTCTCAAATCGAAAGGTCTGAATACTGCAGTTGGAGACGAAGGCGGATTTGCTCCAAATCTCACCTCGCAAGAACTCGCATTCGACTACATTTTGGATGCAATCGTTAAAGCCGGCTACACGCCAGGCAAACAGGTTTTCCTTGGAATTGACGCTGCCGCAACTGAGTTCTATAAAGATGGCAAATATCACTACAAGGCAGGAGACGTCAGAGAGCGAGGCAGCGACGAACAGGTTCAGTATCTGGTAGACCTTTGCAACAAATATCCGATCATCTCAGTCGAAGACTTCTGCGACGAAGAGGATTGGACAACTTGGAAGAAGCTAACTGACGCACTTGGCGACCGAGTTCAGCTTGTTGGAGACGATCTCTTCGTTACCAACGTCGAGCGACTATCACGCGGCATCGCAACCGGCACGGCAAATTCAATCTTGGTCAAGGTCAACCAAATCGGTTCTCTAACCGAAACACTTGCCGCCGTCGATATGGCGAAGCGCGCAGGCTATACCGCCGTGATGAGTCACCGATCAGGTGAGACCGAGGACACTACCATTGCCGACCTGGCAGTCGCCACCAATTGCGGTCAGATCAAGACAGGTGCTCCAAACCGAACGGATCGGGTAGCAAAATATAACCAGCTTCTCAGAATTGAAGAGATGCTCGGTGCTTCAGCGGTATACGCTGGCAAATCTGGTTTTGGCAAGCTTGCAAGCAAGCTCTAAGCAGATCCCAAAGAAATATCCCTCGATGGACGACCATCGGGGGATTTTTTTATCTCAGAGACAAGTAAGCGGAAAGCTGTTCGATGTGATACATATCGTGCCCCAGGAGCATGTTTGCCTGGTCCGTAATCGACATCAAACCATTTGCCGGGTGTATGAAGCACTTCGCAAGTTCTTCTTCTGTGAGCGAGTGCAGGAGCAGCTTCGTTTTCTGTCTTTGAGTAGAAAAGATGTTAAGCTGCTCGTCTAAATTGGACTGCGAATATTTCATCTCAATCGCTCTTTGCCCCTCGTCGTGAACAACGATGGACGTTTCTGGTCGAGTTAAGGCTCGATCCATTCGACCTCGGAACAAAAGTTCCCAGTCTGCGAGATGCGCAACAACTTCACGTACCGTGAACCGATCTGGTCCAAGTGCGACGTCGATCTTGCTATCGGGAATCAGGTTCACAAGTCTACGAACGACAGTTGGCCCTAAGCCGATGCTTTTAAGAAGGTACGGATTCACCGTGTTAGAATACCGCTCGACTCAATTCATAGCAGGCATTCCTGCCTTCGCATGGTCAAATGGATCGATATGAACGACTACATGAGCCGGCGGCAAAGCGGCTTCTAGCTTCGATTCAATCTCGTCAGCTAAGTTATGACCTTGCACAACCGTCCAATGATTAGGAACCACCACGTCCACATCAATGTAGTGAACGTTTCCGCTGTGACGAGTCCGCAACCGATGGTAAGAAATCATATCGGGGATCCCTTGAAGTACTTCGTGGATCCGCTTGATCTCGTCGTCAGAAACTCTTCGGTCAATCAGTTGCTCAATCGCTTCCCTCGAAATCGAGACCGCGTTGTAAGCAATCCATAAGGCGAGCCCCATAGCGAACCAAGTATCTGCCTGTTCCCAACCTGTAAATTTCGTAACACAGAGGGCAACAAAAACGCCAACACTTGTCCAAAAATCAATCAACAGATGACGGCCGTTTGATTTAAGTGCCGCGCTTTCAGTCTGAAAACCGACCTTGCTCACAAAGAGTCCCACGAACAGACTGATCAGTGCACTCCCTCCCATGATCCAAAATCCGATCTCAACACTTCGAACATGAGATCCATGACTTAAGCGATCGATCGACTCTTTAAAAATAAAGAGCACGATTAAAATGAGAAGGATCGATTCTGCAAAGCTCGCTAAGCTCTCGACCTTTCCATGTCCATAGGGATGTTCCTCATCGGGTGGTACCGCGGCTACCCTAACGGAGAGGTACGTGATGATCGAAGCGATGACATCAGTGGTGGAATGAATGCTTTCAGAAAAGAGGCTCACGGAGCCTGTCAGGACCGCTGCGATGACTTTCAAAAGCGTAAGGAGCAAGTTCGTCGCAAGCGATAGAACGGACCCAATTTGCTTAGACTCTTCGTGCGATCTTGCTGTCGGCTTAACTAATGACATGGCCCTGAGCACAGTCTACTTGCAGGCAAGTGTGACCGAATCTACGTTCGATTTGGATGCCATGGCTCCTCAAGGAGTCAGTGCAAATAGATCGAGCCTCGACACACTCCATAATGGCACCCCCGCTGGGGGTTCAATCGTGATTTGTACGGTCGATTTTCCATTCGTCAATTCAGGAGCAATGCCAAATTCGGAGTATGCCCATCTGTGGATGCGATTCTCCCTGGCTATGTACCACCAACCAGCGAATGAACCGTCCACAAAGACCCTCGCTCGTTGCCTGCCATGAAACTGATCAAATCGTTTTCTCAGGATCAATCCAACGTTCGACTCTGGTACGTAAAAACTGAAGGTAGCCGCATTCAAATGACTGGCGACAAAATCGTCTAAAGTAGTTCCGTCTTCAAATTTAGAGCTCAAAGCAAAGATTGCACTCATGTTTTGAACCTTGAAACCGTGAGATTTCAGGTCCTCTAAATCGTTGATCGCAACCCCATCTGCCCGCTCACACGATTCTTGAGCCCGAATAATATCGAGACGACCACTACCGGAAACCTGCCGGTAGAAAGGAACGCAAATTCCGACTGCGGGCCTCGGCGACGAAACGGAATTCTCGTCGGTTTCAAATTCGTTGTCCGCCGAAACAACCCAACCCGCACCTGAGTAGCGGTCTTGGAACGAGACGACTTCCCCTGATGGCGGCGCTGACCGACCGAGGGCAATCACGACCGAACACGGGCCAGTTTCTCGGGAGACCAACAAACTTCCGTTTTCAAAGGCAGCTGGAACATCTGAGATTGTTGAGTCAAGGTTTACCGAATACAGTTGTTCCCTGCCCTCAAGGACGATTTGATAGCCAGCACCCTCAACATCTGCGATTACTCGGCGTCCGTGATGATCTCGGTATAGGCATTCCGAACCATCAAATCGGTGCCAATGGACTTTTTCGAGGGGAGAAATAGTAGGAACCATTTAGCTTGAACCGATGATCTTATCGTTACGGATTGGATGGTAGCACGATGAGGTTCCACATAGACAATCGAAGTCCAAAGAACGAGGCACGACGAATTTGTAGCGCTTATGCCCTTAAGCGTTGCCCACTCTGCGACGCTATCAACGGATTATTGAATGGTGAGTGCTATGTTTGCCGATGGCGCGGTGAGTTTGATCTCAATCCCATAAATCTCCAAAAAGGCGTGGAAGATTTGATTGCGACAACCTCCGATTGGATCGTGAATCCTGAGCCCAAATCAACTCAACTTAATCTCCTAAACCGGATAATTACATCCATTTGGATTAGATTCTGTCCTAAGCACCAGCGGGCATAGAAACTCGCGCAATAACCTCGGGTTGGGGATTTTCCGCACTCGCTCGGGCCTATAATAAATGCTCCCTCAGGAGCATCCCTTGTCGTTTGGCCCGGAAGAATTAACACCGCTTTATAGTTACGAAGCCGAGATGAGCACGCTCGGTTCAATGCTGCTTTCTGAGCGAGCAGCCGAAGAGATTGTCACCATTCTCGACGAAATGGACTTCTATCGTCCCGCTCATCGCATGATTTTCAAAGCGATGAAGCAGCTCACTCAGAACAACAAGCCAATCGATATGCTTACGTTGCGAGATGAGCTATCCGCACGAGGCAATATGGCGGACGTCGGCGGTGAGGACTATCTGCTCGAAATTGCCGAGTATGTTCCGAGCCCCGCAAACTCCAACTATTACGCGCAAATTGTTTTAGACAAATCCACCCTTAGACGTCTCGAAGATGCGGGCCAACGCATCCGGGGAGTGGTTCATGATCCAGATGCAGGATCAGTTGACGATAAAGTCGACAAGGCAGAGCAACTCGTTTTTGAAGTCGGTCGAAAATCACTCGGAAAATACTTCCAGCATGTTCGTGGTTTGGCAAAAGAGTTCTTTGTCGATGTTGATAACATCATCGAGTCCGGTACTCCCCTTAGCGGATTGAAAGTCGGATTCTGGGATCTTGATCGACTCACAACAGGTTTTTATCCGGGAGACTTCGTGATTATCGGAGCACGACCTGCCATGGGAAAGACTTCTCTCGCCCTGGACATGGTGGTAAATGTTGCCCAGAAGCTTGTTCGAGAAGAAAAGGAAGGCAGCATTGCCGTTTTCTCGCTTGAAATGGGTGCGATCCAGCTCGTTCGACGTATGGCTTCGATGATCAGCGGCGTTTCGGCGAGTGTCTTACGACAGGACAAGCCCATTACCGATCGTCAGTACAAACTACTCGCCGACGCTTGCGACGAACTCTATAGTCTTCCGATCTACATCGACGATGCTTCCGACGTGACTCCTCTCGAAATGCGGGGTAAATGCCGCCGATTGAAGGCCGAACGCGGCTTATCGATGGTTGTTATCGACTACTTACAGTTAATGAAAGGTGGACGACGTACAGAGAATCGCGTCCAAGAAATTTCCGAGATTGCACGCGCTTGCAAGTCCATGGCGAAAGAGCTGGAAGTTCCCGTCATTGCTCTCAGCCAGCTAAGCCGTGCTGTTGAGAATCGTGACGATAAACGCCCTCAGCTAAGCGACATTCGTGAGTCCGGTTCGATTGAAGCGGAAGCTGACTTGGTCATGCTCCTTTATCGAGACAGCTACTACAAAGCCAAAGAAGAGCATCGCCCCGAAACCGAGAATTTTGACGATGTTCAATCTGCTGAAGTCATCATCGCAAAGCATCGAAACGGCCCGACAGGAAAAGTCATATTAGGATTTCAGCCCGCATTTGCTCGCTTCCGCAATTCACAAGAAGGTGGATTCCGAGCGAGTGATGATTGATATCGAAGGTTTTATATGCTGGATCGTTTCATCGCGAAGTTCTACCGAATTGGCAGTCGTTACTGGTATTGAACTTGAGTGGGCTGAATAAGTCACGAGTCGCCTCAATGCCAATATGCGCGATACAACAGTTTTGTTTTCCTTTTCGCATTCTAAAGATCGTCACAGGATGCCACAATCCCAGATGACATGAGAATCTTGGTGGTTGGCGGCGGTGGTCGTGAGCATGCGTTGGCGTGGAAGCTTTCACGAGAGGCAGAAGTAATAGCCGCACCAGGAAATCCCGGAATGGCGGAGGACGTCGAAGTTGTTCCGATTTCACCCAAGAAACACCTTGAACTGGTTGACCTGTGTAAGAAACGAGAAATTGACCTTGTCGTAGTCGGCCCGGAAGATCCACTTATCGAGGGTCTCGCAGATGTACTTCGAGAGAATGGCATTTCGGTATATGGTCCGGGCGCAGACGGTGCCGGTCTTGAAGGCTCTAAGGCCTTTTCCAAGCAGTTGATGGCAAATGCGGGTGTTCCAACCGCTAAGTTTCAGACGTTTACGGACGCGAAGCTGGCAAAGGAATACGCAAAAGCTCGATTTGATGCTGGGAAGTCGGTTGCCGTAAAAGCAAGCGGAAATGCACTGGGTAAAGGTGTCGTGGTTGCCGCTTCCTTCGAAGAAGCAAACGATGCCATTCACCAAATGATGGTGGGTAAACAATTTGGTATCGCCGGTGAAAAGGTTGTCATCGAGGACAAGCTAGAAGGACCCGAGTTTAGTGTTCTCACCATCGTTGGAGATCAGAACTTCGTCAGTCTTCCAATTGCCCAAGATCATAAGCGAGCGTACGACGGTAATAAAGGGCCTAACACTGGCGGAATGGGAGCGTTCTCACCGGTGAGTTGGGTTCATGATGGCCTCGTTCGACAAGTTGAAGAAACCATCATCAAGCCCACGTTGGCTGCGCTCAAGGACTCAGGAATTACCTATCGAGGAACCTTGTTCTCCGGAATCATGATGGACGAAGGTCGCCCTCATTGCCTGGAATTCAATGTTCGCATGGGAGACCCAGAAACCCAAGTTATCGTTGCCCGACTTGGAAACGGATTCATGAACGCCCTCGCAGCATCCGCTAATGGTGAATTCATCGAAGAACCGGAAGTTTTGCAGAACGCGGTCGTATCAGTGGTCGTTGCAAGTGAGCACTATCCAATTTTAAGTTCGAAAGGCAGCCCCATCACGTTCTTGGAATATCCCGTGGGTGTTAAATTCTTCCACGCAGGAACAACGATGATTGGCGATCAGCTTGTCACAAATGGAGGCCGAGTGATCAACGCAACCGCTGCCGCAGGCACGCTAAGAGATGCTCGCAAGCTCGCCTATCGGGCTGCGGCGGCCGTAAGTTTTAAAGCTGCACGTTTCAGAACCGATATCGCTTCGGAAGAATAAATTCCGATAGGTAATCCATTCATTGCGCCGCAGATCGCAACAATGAAAAGTGCTTAATTTGCACCTTGTTCTTGTGAGCGATGTTTGGCGCAAAAGTTAGCATGGTAGGGCTTAAGCCCCAGAATCGGCGTAGCATTAAAGAGTTCTAACCGAACTTTTTTATGAACGCCGAACTAACTTCAAGAAGAAGCCTCCTAAAACTAGCTGGTATGGCGGGGGCTGCAACACTCCTTCCCGGTTTGGCATTTGCAGACGGTCGAAAAGGCAAAGTCGGCCGAAAGAGGCTACTCAGGGTTGCACACTTTACGGACTCTCACGTTCATCACGACGGACCAGGCGGTAAGTGGCTTGGAAAAGCCTTAGAACATGCGAATAACCTAACGGATAAGCCGTCGCTCATTCTTTTTGGCGGAGACATGGTTTTCGATGGACCAGCAGTTGATGCCAGCAACATGGCATCTCAATGGGCAGAGTTTAAGGGTGTCATGAATAACAGTAATGACATTCCAGTTCAATACTGCATTGGAAACCACGACATTTGGGGTTGGAATCTACCTTCTGCCGATGTGAGACATCCTCAATACGGTAAGAGCTGGGCGCTCGAAACACTGGAAATGACCCATCCGTATTACAGCTTTGATAAGTCGGGTTGGCATTTCGTGGTGCTCGACAGCGTTGCAAAGCATCACCACGGATACATTGGCCGATTGGGACATGAACAGTTGGAATGGCTCGCTCAAGACCTTTCCCAAAACTGTGATCGCCCAACAATGATTCTGTCCCACATACCTTTGCTCTCGGCATGTTGCTCGTTCTTTGGCGATTCTGAACAAGACGGCAATCGATGGCATGTACCGGGAGCCCTCATGCATATTGACTCGCGACACACTAAGAACCTGTTCTTGAAGCATCCTAGTGTTCGATTAGCGCTGAGTGGGCATATTCATCTCGTCGACCGAGTGGATTATAACGGTGTCAGTTATCTGTGCAACGGTTCGGTTGCTGGAAATTGGTGGCAAGGACCTTTCCAGGAAACACCTCCCGGATACACGCTGATGGACCTGTACGATGACGGCACTTGGCATCGAGAATATGTCAAGTACGGCTGGCAGCCGATCGCCTAACCTAAATGTGACCGAGAGGGCTTGGATTCTGTCGTGCATTTATTTGCACGTCTCCCTTTCTTTACAGATCATCCCAAACCTCTCCCAGTCGTCGCCAACTACGGCGACACAGGAATGATCGGAAAACCCAAGTGTTAACTTATCTGCTCTAGGACTATTAGCGAGGTAATCAGTCTCTTGTGATCTGTCATTTGATTTCAAACAGGGAGTCATCAAGCCCCGAATTTAACTTAATGTCAACGTAGTCGGTCACGCCTGCTAAATGACCTTCCCCATTCTTCACTTCCATGTGAGTCGGAATCCAGACATCTCCAAACTGTTGGGGAGCCGAAAAATCAAATGTCGCAAGTTGAACGCCTTGCTGATTGAACCAATCTCGACGCACGATGTATTTCTTAGAGCGATCTAGCCAGACTCGGCTCCGGCTCTTATCAACGTCGCCGTTTCCATAAGTAAGGTCAAAAACGGCCGTTCCCGTCGCTTTGTCGTCTTCAATGAATTGCGCGGTGTAAAGTGAGCCGAAAAGATCGACAGTTAAAACTCCCGTCTCAAGGGTTGTTTGACGGCGCCCTGGACGGTTAGCCAGATTTTGCTTCGACTTAAGCGAGCCCAGCTTCATGATCATGTCCGTTCCGTTTACGATATAGACAACACTTGTGTCTTCCACTTTAGATTCTGCTCGCATCTTAAAAGGGGGCTTGAACGATAAAGTCGTCTTTTCAAACCGATAACTCGCCCCGAAATCTTTGTTGATCTTTTTCAATTCAACTTGATCACCTTTCACGATCTTCGCCGTCAGAGTGAGGTCCTTAATCCCAGCAGGAATATAATCCTCGATTTTCGTATCCTGTCCTGAAATCAAGACAAGTGTCATCAAAGCGGCCAATGTCATCATCTATTCCCTACTTACCTTCAATTTCGTTCCAACGAACCTTCCTACGTTGGATACACTACGTGTCGTGACATCCGATCCGGTTGCACGGTTCCTTGCAGAGCGAGGAGCCAAGGTCGATCGCAAAAACCGAATGCGATTGATGAAGTCGAGCGAAATTCTCGACACGGCCTTACGCATCTATCAGCGTATGGGGCTCACCTTTCTACGCTTTACTGCAGTCCCCGCGCTTCTTTGTCTCGCCTCACTTGGGTTCGTCGATAATTTTGTTCTACCCAATCTGTTCACCACCAGCAGTAACGGCAGTGCGGGACAAGTAATGGGCGAATTTGCCTTTTCAGTTGGATTAGCGGTTTTTGTCGGTGGCCCCTTGTTTCTGTTAGGTGTTTCCTACACATCCGCGTTGGTCGTACAACTGGTTTCGGAATACATGTTAGGACACGCTCCCGCTCCCGAAGAGGCCGCGAGTGTCGCCAGCCGACTCCTCCCCAAGCTATTTGTTCTGAACCTGCGAGAATTGGTTCTATCCATCTCCGGAATCCTGGCTTCAACGGCAATCATCGGACTCAGCGGGTACATCGCGAAGACATCGCCCGACAGCGATTCAACGGCTGGTATTGTCGCGGTGGTAGGAGGCTTAGGAGTCTTCGCGGGAGCGATTATCTTCTTGTTCATCATTGCGAGCGACGCTTTAGCGGTTCCCGTCGCAGTCCTGGAGCGAATATCCGCAAGAGATGCCGCAAAACGAAGTCGGAATCTGCTCAAAAGAGTTGGTTACCATCCCTCGGGAACGGGGAACATTTGGTCACTCTACTTCTTGCTTCTCTTTCTCGCCCTGATTCTCGCGGCTGGGCTCTATGCCTTCATTGGTATTTTTGATTTACGGGACCATTTCTCCAATTTAGTGTCCTCGGTGCCAGGTCATCCATTGCTCGTTCAAGCATTTGACCTTTTTCCGCCCTTTGTGATTATTTGGACACTCCTCCCGGTCTGGGCATCCGTCATAACCATCGTCTACTATGAAAGGAAAATTCGCTTGGAGGGATTTGACATTGATGTCCTTGCATCCGAAATTCCAGTTGACCGCCGCTAAAGCAGCTTTCATAGGGGCGTTGATCATGTCGAGCATGTTCGCGAGCGCTGGTCCTTACCGCGATCTCCAACTCGCCCTAAAGTCCGCCAAGACTCCGCAACAAGTGATCGATGCGGTTACAAGCGAGCGACGCTTGACGAGTCAGCCCGATATTAAGCGAGAGCTAGATGGACTTTCTGATCCTGAAACCGACAGAGCCGCCACCGCATCAGATTTGAGGGCAATGATCGACCTCGGTGCGATGGCTGAAGATCGGAAGCCTTCGCCGACAAGTCAGTCTCAAGCGAAAAAGATCAAGGATTCGCCTCTTTATTCCGACCAAGGGATTGATCGCAAGAAGAATTGGCTCGGCGATGCTCTTAGTCGCCTGAAGAATCTCAAGCTTAAGGACGACACGAAACCCAACCTAAAGAGTCCCGATCTTAGCCCGGTTGGCGAGTTTGTAAAATTGGCAATCTGGATTCTATTGGTCGCGGCGGTTTTGATCCTGCTCTACTATGCGATTCGATACATCGATTGGCGCAAAGCTCTCACACGGCGTACGAAGGCGTTAATTGAAGACGATGAACCTGAGCGAACTCTCGATGAATGGTTGGAACTTGCCGATCAACATGCTGCTAACGGAAGATATCGAGAAGCCGTTCGAGCACTCTACTTAGCTTGCCTCTTACGATTTGACGAAAATAACGTCGCTCGCTTTGACCGTGGAGAGACTAACTGGGAGCATCTCGCACGTATCATGGCAAGTCCCACCAAGCCCGAGGACGTCGATTTCACAGAACCCACCAAGCGCTTTGACCGCATCTGGTATGGCTTCCAAACCCAGGGTCAACCGGATGTAGACCTCTTCCGAGCTTGGTACAAAAACCTAACCGAACAACTGAAGGTGCCGCATTGAAACGTTCAGGACTTCCTTCAATTGCCTGGGTTTTGGTTGGCTTACTCGGCGTGGCCGCCCTGCTGTTGACTCTCGGACAACAAGATACAGAAACCAATCCCGAAGTGAGCTCATTCTCGCCGAGCGGTATTTCTGCGTTCAGCGAGTTATTAAAGCAAAACGGCGTCTCGGTCGTAGTCGATCAACAACCGAAACCACGCTTAATGCCAAACGATATCCTTGTTGCCTTTGCTCGAAAGAGTCCTGACGAGATCAGCTTGGCTGCGAATCAGAATCCCGAAGCTGAGTTCCGCAACTATTTCTGGAAACAGATCCAGGATGGGCATTCTGGAATCCTTCTCAACGTCGATAAGGACTTTTCTGGAGGTTCAAAGAAAGTCGTCGAACGGGAGCCTTTACTCGTGAACGATTCAGCGACTGGGGAGTCGTTTAAAGTCAGCACATCTCTCGCGGATCAGGCTGAGATCGATGACCCGGACGAATTGGAATCAATGGTAGATGTCACTCTTTGGACCAATAGCAATTTAGCATTCCTGAAGGCTTACCGTTTTAAACAAGGAACGGCTCTTGTCGTCAAGGATGGCATCGGAATCACGAATCGATTTATTGACAAGAACGATAATGCTCGGGCGTTTACTTCGCTGATATCAATTCTCCATAAGCCGGGCTCCCGAGTCGTCTTTGCTGAGGCTAGTTTTGGCAATGTTCACGAGCGTGGCCTGCTGGAAACCATTGGTCCGTGGGCGAACGCCGCTTGGCAACAACTACTTTTCCTAGGCGTCGTTGTCGTGTTTACGCTTGGCCGCCGATTCGGCCTGCCCGAAGAGACTCGAACGGTTCAACGCGGTTCCCGAGAACTACTCGACGCAGTTGGGGACACGTTCCATCGAGCCAAATCAACTCAGATCGCACTCGAAACGGCTTGGTTGCGAGCAGATATTGAGCTTCGCCTTGTGCTGAAATTGCCAAAGGATGCATCCAGAGACGAACGAGACCGCCTATTGCCAGACACCCTTCAAAATGCGCTCAGAAGGTTGGAGGCAGCAAAACAGATGGATCGGGTTGCGTCCGATCAGGCGTTGATTCTGATTCAAAAAGCCCAACTAGAAATGGATGCTTTTCTTGGCACACGCAGAAGTAACTCGCGTCGTCTTGCTAAACTAAAGAAATGAAACTCGTTTCTGTTCCAGCAATCCTTGCCCTATGCGTAGTGCTACCTTCGTTGACCATTGCACAAGGCCCTGCGTCCGGCGGTGCAGACAAAGCGCGCTTGACGAAACTTGAGAAGGAATTCAACGCAGCCAAAGCCAAGTTGGCGAATTCTCCAAAGGACAAGAAACTCCAGAAGTCGTTTGTTGACCTTGGCGCACTCTATGGGCACGAGAGCATGATGTCACCGGTTCTCCCATCCAAAGTCAAATACCGCCAAGCTCTGCACATCTACCGCGAAGTCCTAAAGGTCGATCCGAAAAATCCGGTTGCCAAGCAAGATTCCGACCAGATCATTTCGATCTACCAGAGCATGGGTCGCCCTATTCCAAAAGACTGATCCTCCATTCCATAAATGCTTAATGGCCGGTTAGCAAGTGCTGACCGGCCATTTGTGTAACACGATCTAGCAAAATGATTCAGTCACTCATTGTCGACGCGAACTCAAACGCGCATCTTATTGTTTGCTCGTTTACGGTTTAAATTTGGAACCCTCTTTTGGAAGAAACTCAACTAAAATCGCCGGCCAATAAGACATTTACCGAGATGTCCGACAAGAAATTCTTGTCCCTTCTCGTGGGCCTCACTGTATTTCTGGCGGCATTACCATTCATTATTGGAATGCTAACAGCTCCGCCGGGAGGGTCTTATCTTGGGTACCAATTCGGGACCGATGACCACATGGTGTATTCGGCCTGGATGCGTCAGGCGATGGACGGGCATTTCTTCCTCGACAATCGATTCACAACCGTTCAACAACCAGGGATCACTGTCCATGTTTATTTCTTTATGCTCGGATTGATCGCAAAGATTACGGGCATTCCCATTGCATCCGCATTGAGTCGACTCTTCTTTAGCGGACTTTTCATCGTACTGATGTGGCGCTTGATCCAAAGACTTGGATGGAATAGTTCGACCACTCGATTCGCATCCCTTTTCACCGTCGTCGGCGGAGGAATTGGGTTCTTGGTCTGGCACACCTTTGGTGTGGCTATCGTGTCCGGATCACCTGCCCCCCTTTCTGATCTATTGGGAGGACTGCTACCAACGGATGTTTGGCAGCCAGAAGGGTTCGTTTTCCCGTCAATGCTCGTAAACGGGCTGTTCATGGTCAGCTTGTGTTTGATCGTCACCACTTTTCGATGCTTGCTAGATGCGAAAGAGAGTTGGAAACCGGTTGGCATCGGGGCCCTATGTTTGGGCATCTTGATGAACATCCATAGCTATGACGTCTTGCTTATCGCCTTGGTGATGGTAGGGTTTCTAGCTGCATCGATCTACCAGAAACAAGTCACTCGGAACTGGGTTATCCGTGCCGCAGCCATCGCCATGGGCGCAATTCCAGCCGCTCTTTGGTTCGTGCATGTCTTAAAGTCGGACGTCGTCTTTCAAGCACGTGCCCAAACCGACACTCCAACCGCCAACTTCAAAGCGGTGTTGTTTGGCTATATCCTCATGATAATCTTGGGGCTAGTTGGACTCGCCAACCGGCCTACCGAAGACTCGAATCTCAAAAAGCGCAGACTCGCTGGCGTCGGGCTAGCTACTTTCCTGTTCATTGGAATGTATCTCGCCGCATTCAGCTCAAAGGATAAATATTTCCTTGACTTCGGCGGTTGGGCGTTTATTTTCGTGATCGCGCTGGCCGCAACAACTTTGTTAAGCGATGAAAACCCAGTGATGAATCTGATCGTATCTTGGGCTCTTGTCGGAACAGTCGCCATCTATTTCCCAGGGCTCTTTCAAAGAAAACTATCCATGGGATTGAGTATTCCCTGGGCGATTCTTGCCGTATACGGAATCGAGACCCTCCTAGCAAAGCAGGAGAAATCGGTTCGAACTTTGGGAACCGTCTTGGCAACTCTTGTATTAGCGGCTACTTCAGTTCGCTGGCTGGGTCGTGAGTTTCGACTCATCCAGTCAAATGCGTCGAATACTTCCGTTCAGACCGCATATATTGAGCCCGACTTACAAGAGATCCTGAAATACTTGAACGCGCAACATGGTCGACATGTGCTCATCGCCGCACCCGGAATCCCGTCACCTGCATTCCAAAAGAATCTCCAAGAATCGGGCACTGAAAGCATTACTCCGACGCTAGCGGACTTCAACCCGATCGCGTCTGGCCTGTCCGGTGTCTACACCTATGCTGGACACTGGAGCGAGACTCCTGATTACAACAAGAAGCGCTCTGTACTCTCCAAACTGTATTTCGCAAACATTCCAGCAGAGGCCCGCAAAGAGTTGCTCAAGGAGACAGGAGCCGACTTCATCGTCAACGTCGAAGCCAAGGCTCAACCCGCTCCCATGTTTGACTTCAACGCTTTTGGAGAAGCAGTCGTAAAAGGAACTCGATTCAGCCTTATCCGCGTGAAATAGGGCGAGCTTGGAATCCAGAGTTGGTTGAACCGAGCGGCGTGAACGCTCTTGGAGCAACCGGCGAAGTGGGAGAAGGTCCAACCGCGATGATCTTTTCGCCACCGCCATAGTAGCTACGGTTCAGAAGTTGCTTGTCAACGAGAACACCGTTCTTATAGATCAAGCGATAAGTAGTAATAGAGTGTCCCCAACTTCCCTTTTCAACAACTTCACGCGAACCAGCAGGAAGCTTGGGATCTTGAATCACTTTCGTTCCCATATCCCATGACTTCCCCCCTTCCTGAACGAGCTTTACAGTCATTCCTGGGTCCTTTTTACCAAGGATACGAAAAGTCAATTTGCCTGGCTCGAATGCCGAACTGACCGCGATCGGGAACGGCTTGTCGTTCTGGATAATAAGGTCGAGGTTGCCGTAATCAACGGTTGCGTCGCGACCGAGTGGGACGTAAGCAACCGGCATCGAGTGGTTTGACCGATGAACGATCTTCACATTGCTAAAGATGCACGCATTGTATAGCGTAGTACTCACCTGGCAAATACCACCGCCAATTCCGGTGTCGTGACGACCGTTCTTATAGACTCCCGCCAGTTTGAATCCCCGTTCAACAGTCCGTTTGCCAACGGTGCCATTGAAACTTAATTTCTCACCCGGAAGCAGGATAACCCCGTCAAGTTTGGAACTAGCCAACTTAATATTCAAATTTCTATTCCATTGCTTTTTAGGAAATCTTGTTGAGAACGAAGCCATCACGTCGGTGATCTGACTAACTGTTGCGTCATCAAGTCTCTTTGGGCCCTGAATAAGTGGGAGTTCTATGACTCCATTGCCTTTCATCGCCGCAAGAACCGCTGTGGGCCAAGCCTTTGCATCGATCTGGGTTTCCGTTACTTCCGGCTCTTGAACAACCAAACCCTTTCTAATCGTGACTCGGGCAGGCCTCGGCTTACCGATTGCCTTGGTAATCATGGCAACTAGTTTTTCTGGAATCGGCTCGGAAACGATAAAGGTGGGCTCAAGTTCCTTCTCTGCGGTATCTCCCACGACCGTCGCGGATTGCATGGGCAAGTGAGCTACCGTAGCCTTGTCATCAAGCTGAAGACCAATGTCGGACGGATGAAGGACGGGCAACTGAGTTCGAATCAAATTCGAATGAATTCGGAACTCACGGGTCTTCTGAGATTGCCACCAAACTCGGAGTTGCTTGCCTGCTTGTTCGGGTGTGAGACCACCAAGTTCATTGCCAGCTACCTTCGTGTAGGCACGGACGATAATGTCCTGTTGTTGACCAGGCTCCGCCTCCACAAAAGCGAGTGCGGAAGAAAGGATAACAAGGCTGAGAGCAAGTCTGTTCATGTGGGGTACGGTGAGTTCAAGCAAGGCAGTGGAGTCGACGGCAAATTCTGGCTTTGAAAACGCGCCTAACTACCCATTATGGCATTTTTGGGCCCATTGACTGGGCCATTCGTCGGCGAGGGCGTATGCCATTTAAAGCCATGCATTTCTTCTTAGTTAATACGATTTGTAAGGGTCAATCGTCACGCTTTCTGTTATGTTCACCCTGTAAGCGGAAACAGGGTAAATCCAGTTCCATCGAGTAAAATCCCGAAATGCCTAAGTTGGTTTGGCTCAATGGCCAGGTGATGCCCCTGGAGTCTGCAGTAACTACCGTTGCAGACCATGCGCACTTGTATGGTGATGGTTTGTTCGAAGGAATTCGAATTTACAACCACCGTGTGTGGAAACTCGACGAGCATCTTGACCGCCTCTATCACGGCATTAAATTCCTCGGCTATGAGATGAAACAGTCGGTTACTGAGCTGCGCGCGATTTTGCTCGATGTCTGCAAACAAGCCGACATCAGTGATGGCTACATCCGGTTGAACGTGACTCGCGGTACTGGTTTAGGACTTGACCCAAAAGGAATTGATCGAACTCCAAACGTGATGATCATGGTCTCAACGCTGGCCCTTTATCCGCCATCCGCCTACGACTTGGGACTCGACGTCATTACCTCTTCCATTCGAGTGATCCCATCGGACGCCTTAGACCCTAGACTGAAGTGCATTGGTCGTTACGCCGCAAACATCCTCGCAAAACAGGAAGGCAACCGCATGGGTGCAGGCGAAGCTCTCATGCTTAACTATCAGGGTCAAATTGCGGAATGCACTGGCGACAACATTTTCTTGATCGAAAAGGGCGTTGTCCGAACTCCTCACCCGTCGTGCGGAATCTTGCGTGGCGTGACTCGAGATACCGTTATCCAGATGGCGAAGGATGCTGGCTACACCGTAGAAGAGACGATCCTCACGACCTTCGATGTATTCAGCGCCGATGAAGCCTTCTTGACTGGAACGGCTGCGGAAGTTATTCCAATGGTCACTCTCGATGCCAAGAAGATCGGAACTGGCACGCCGGGGCCGATTACTAAAGAGATCATGAGCATCTTCAGAACACAGACAACCACCACTGGAGTCGAGTTCTAATCGAAGGCT
The DNA here is from genome assembly GCA_903899015.1 of uncultured Armatimonadota bacterium. Taxonomy (GTDB): domain Bacteria; phylum Armatimonadota; class Fimbriimonadia; order Fimbriimonadales; family Fimbriimonadaceae; genus Fimbriimonas. The sequence goes on from CAIUHP010000118.1 coordinate 50,478, forward strand.
GTGCATCGTGCGGCATGCTTGCGGAGTTCAGCGTCGTTCAAGACGGTGTTCAAACGTGGGCATGCAGCCGGTGTATCGACTTGTTGTTGCCTGACGCGGGTCTGTCGTCAATATCGTTGGCACTTTGCCCTCCCAAGCGTATGCTTGGAATTTGCCCTTACTGCAAGTCCACTCAAGAAGAAGCACTCCAAACCGGCTTAGTGGGATGCCCCCTCTGCTACGAAATGCTGGATGCAGCGGCACTTGTTCACTTCGGAATCGCCAAAGGCGCATGGCAACCCGAGAAAAAATGGTCACTCGTTCTTCCCAACGGCGTGATTCCAGTCGAGTAACCACGCGACTCTTGCCAGACAAATATGGTACTGAATCGACCTCACGATGCCTGAGCTAGCCATTTAAAGCTCTCATCCAAGGCACGTATCGTAGGAGGCAGAAAATCAACCTCTCCCGTTTGGCTCCACTTGTAAATTACTGATTTTTGGCGGACACTATAGGGTGTCGCTTCGAAGAGGAAGCGCCAAATAATGCGCTTCGATGCCTTAGATCATTCACAAATCACTAGGTTCTCAAGTTCTGGTGTGGAAGTGAAGCATTCCAGGGTGACGGAGTGTTAAACTGACAACCCGCGCATCGATTTGATCGGCGCGCCCGTCTTTGTCTATGCCGAATGACGCACTACAAGACTCACTGGCCGAAAAACGCTGGCTCACCGCTCTCGCAGAGGGCGATCCTAGCGCGCTTGGTGGAATATACGAGTTGTATGGTGAGCGGATTTTCCGCTACACCTTTCGGATGCTTGGTAATCGCACGGATGCAGAAGACGCAACCGCAGAAACATTTCTGCGGGTGGTTCGGCGCTCAGCCGAACTTCGCGCCGATGGTGCCTTTCGGACTTGGTTATTCCGCATTGCGCGGAATCTATGTATCGACAAACTACGGCAGCACAAGCTTATGGAGTTGCCGCCCGACGCTCAGTACTCGGGTGCAGAAGAACGCACAACCCTTAGGGTCACCGTTCATCAAGCACTTAATGACTTGCCCTTGGAATACAGGGAGCCGCTAATTTACTGCGATCTTGAAGAAATGAGCGCAAAAGAAGCAGCCGATATCCTGAAGATTAGCGTTCCGGCGCTGAAATCAAGGCTATATCGTGGTCGAAGAGCACTGAGAGACAAGCTAGGAAGCGCCATGGAGCGGACGCTATGAACAATGAACTTTTCGAAAAACTAGTCGACCTTTATGCTGGTCGAGACCTGACCAGCGAACTTGATGAGCAAATGGAGGCGGCTGCGGCCGTCGATACGGGGCTCGGTCACGAAATGACCTCTCTGAGAAATACAGTAGACCTGTTGCACAGCGATCCAGGTCCCATCTACACCGAAGAATCCTATCAAAGGATTCTCATGAAACTTTATGCAAGGGGTGCGGCCATTCAGCCGAAGGCGCCGTCACCGATCCACTTGCAATATCACCTGCCCATTCAGGGCTAAGCGACCTGTAACCTATGAAGCTTGTTTGTCCACGTAAGGAGTTCTTTGAAGCGGTTAGCGCAGCAGCAGTTGCGGCGAATGTCCGCACCTCTCTCAACATTCTTCAATACCTAAAGATTGAAGGTAGTGAGAATTCGGTCCGAGTCATCGGTTGCGATGGCGAAATGTGGGTCGAAAGAGAGATGGCTTGTTTCATTTCTGAGCCTGGCTCAATTTGTCTTCAGGCGAAGTTGCTCAATGACATCGTAACTTTGATGCCAGACGGCGATATTGAACTTCAAACATTGGATAACGGCGGCGTTCTGCTTCAACAAGGTGCTTCAGAGTACCGAATGATGAGCCTGGACGCAGATGACTTCCCCGAGCCTCCAACCTTTGGCGGCGACGGTGAACTTAAGCTCCAAATGGGTCTTCTCCGCAAAGCGGTTGATTCCGTCATCTATGCGGTGACTCCGGAGCAGCATAAAGCAGTTTTAACTGGCGTCCTCTTTTCCTACAACGGGAAAACCTTAACGCTAGTTGCCACCGACACCCATCGGTTGGCAGTACGCAAGATTGACCAAGAGGGTATTGGAACAAGCATCAATGCGGTCGTTCCTGAAAAGGCTCTCCGAGCCATTAAGGCTCTTCCCATTCCGGACGATCATGATGTCGAAATCCGTTTCGGCGGTGGTCGCTTGGGAGTTGAAGCCGGTGGCGCAAAAGTTGTCTCGCAACTTCTTGCCGGCACCTATCCCAACTGGGAGCGCGTTGTTCCCTCCGAGTCGACTCGAGCATGGCTTGTTGAAGTAGACCAACTTACTGAGAAGGTCAAGCGAACCATGATTCTTGCTCGCGATAACGCTAATCGCGTTCGATTCAAAGGAGCTAACGATCAGATCCTTCTGGCCGCACGATCCGAAGAAAAAGGTGAAGCCAAGGAAGAAGTCAGCATGGTTCCTTCCAATGGTGAAGTCGAGATTGCGTTCAACGGCAAATATGTTCAAGACGCTCTCGGAGCCATTGAAGGCCCCGGTGTCCGAATCGAGATGACTGAAAGCACTCGACCTGCAGTTTTCCGTCCTGCAGACGACGAGAGCGGCTACTTCTGCGTCATCATGCCAATGGCATTGGCCTAATTAGATTCGTCAAATATAAAGGAGTCCACGATTGTGGGCTCCTTTTTTGTTGGGCTTGGTACGCTCGCATCACCGCCATTTTCATGATGAATCCTCAGGTTTATCCTTCCTGAAGAAAGGCGATGCTGCAGACTATCTGCCAACCGCAGCACTGATTTCATGGTGAAAGGCGATAAAACTGACCTCATTCACCGAAAGCTGAAACCAGCTTCAACGTCGGCATTGCTGCTGAAGTCTTAAATTGAGGACGTGAAAGGAGACTAACAGAACGCCGCCAGCGACTGCAAAGAATGTCGTCATCATTCGCGTCATAACATCTTTGCTCTCATGATCCAAAACAAAATGGCTGATCACGATTGAAATAACACCGGCTAGAAAAATGAGAGCCGGCCGCCACGACCCGTGACGTCGAATCCCCGTGATGATCGCTAAGCTCGCTACCGACAAAGTGACCGTCAAGAAAATGATGTCCGTCGTTGTGGAGCCGATAAACCCCATCCCGACTACCGACAGAACCCCAAGTGCTAGACCGCTAAGCAAGCAATGAATGGCACAGGCAGCGCTTGCAAAAGCACCCACCTTGTCCAGATTCATCCGCCCCATTGCTCGCATGACGTATCTATGATACCCCTACTGGGTATTGGAATAGTGCTTAGAAAATTGAATCCCGAATCGGAACTCTACCCAATTGCTTCGACGCACTTAGATCACAGAACAACAAAATAGAACCAACGAATCTCCAAAATCAGGTAACAAAAAAGCCCCCAAATGGGAGCTTTTGCAAATTTTATTTGGCGCGCTCGATAGGACTCGAACCTACGACCCTCAGCTCCGCAAGCTGATGCTCTATCCACTGAGCTACGAGCGCACTCTTCGACTAACCCCGATACTATACCTGAAAATAGAACCGACATTTGAACCTGAATTGGTCGTCTTTGGCCCCCTCCACAGGATCAAAAAAACACATTACAAGGTGGAATTACCATTGTGTTCCAGTCCTCAAAAACCATGCGATCAAGGATATCAAACGTCGCAGGCCTCTGAATTGAACAGATCACAAGCCAATGAAGTGACAAGTTACGGAGCAACACTTCTGGCTGGTTGGCTCCTTGGATCAACGCGTGTGGAGGAATGTCCCGAATGCTTCACCAGCGGCGGTCCAGCTTCTCCATCGGTCGAAGGAATCGCTCCCGAGTCAAGTGATGCTCTTGATTCTGGCTCCATTTGCATTCTTGCGATACTTTGAATCGGAATAATTCGAACGCGGCCATCCTTGGGCGAGAATAGAAAGATGTAGCTGGAATTGGATCCTAGCAGGAGACTGGTTACTTCCTTGAGCTTCGGATTAGGATCTGTCAATGTTGCGTTTAGCTCAATCGAGATAGCTCTCCCCTTGCCAAGCATCAAATTTGAAGCATTGTACTTTGCAAACACTTCTGTGGTGCAGAAGAAGTAGGTGCAAACGAAGGCAGGATAAATGAGCCAAGTACTAAACCACATCTTGGTCTCAACTCGCTCCATCGCCTTCCGGTATTTCACTGACTTTGCTCGCCACTTTCGATCCTTCAGGATGATTCGCCAGACCATCAGGACCGATACGAAAAACAATACGAAGAGGACCGGTTGCCTAAATCCCGCCAGAACAAAATCGCTGGGCTGAGAGAAATTCAAAATCGGAACGTGAAAGATGTCAAAAAACAGAACATCGTAAATGATCCCGATCGCAGTAAGGAACAAGTAGCCGATCGTAACGAATAAGCCGGGATGGTGCTGCAAGAAGGCAAACGGCCCCGTCGGTCTCTTTGATCCGCGAGGTGCTTTCTCAGTTTCAGTGTGAGGCTTCTCTTCTAATTCAGTCATACCGTCTCACACCTTCCCTGCCACTTTTGATCCGACAAGGTGAATCATATCTGGTTATTCTGAAAGGAATATGAAGGCCGGCAATTCTTCCCATAGAAGTCGGCAGAGAGTTGATCCCAATTGGGCAAGCTACGCCTCATCCCATGAGGTCCTTGAGTTCCTGATCAAGAATGGCTTTTTGACCGTCCGTGCCGCCAGGCCACTTAGGAAAGTGCTTACCCTTTTGGTCAACCACTCGCCAATATGGAGTGTGCCTCGTGAGACCAAGCCGCGCCGATTCTTCGCATGCTTCGGCAGCAATTCGTAAGAAAATGCCCATACAGAGCGGACAAGTGTGGTCCGCTCCAAGTCTTTTAGCCAAAGTCGCTCGCATGAGTTTGGGGTTAGACACCGCTCCCAAAGGAATCTCACGGACCAGAGATTCGATTTGGCGAGGCGTTGGGATTAGAAGGTTGCCATGGAATCGATTCCCTCCGTCAACGATCTTCCATTCCTGGACTCGATCAAGCTTTGCTTGCCAAGATGTTCTGCCGTTCTTCATTGATTTGACCGACACGCGTACCCTCTCGAACCATAACTCAAGGCTTGGATGGAATCAAGTGTAATAGGGAAAAGAAAGACAGAACGTGATGTTTTGCTATTCTGATTGTCTTCAAGGGCATATTTCTTCCAAGAATTCCTGCAATGGTTTAGACTGCATTCGCAGGTTCGAACATCGATGCTAATCCGCGATATTATGACGGTTGATCCCGTCCTCATTGACCCCGACGCTAACCTTCTCCGGGCAGCGGAAATCATTTCTCTCACAGAAGTTACCGACATCATGGTTGTCGGCGAAGGTCAGAAATTTATTGGTGTTTTTTCGGAAGGAGACATCCTTCGAGCCATGCTCCCGAACGTCGACGAAATCATATCGGCGGGTGGTTCCCTAAAAGACGCATTCGATTTCTTCAGCAAGAAAGGACAAGCTCTTCGTAACCGACCGATTGCCCCTTACATTATTCGAAACGCCATCGCGATGAGGCCAAATGACAACGCGGCTATGGCTGCGACCGCGATGATGGAGAAACAGATCCGACGGTTGCCAGTTGTCGATGGTGATCGGCTCGTGGGAACAATCTCAAGGTCCGATATTTGTCGAGCTTCCGTGTTTGGGTTCACCCGGTATCAGCCAGATCCAGTTGTACTTGAAGGTAGTCCTCTCTAATGGCTGCGCAGTCACCCGCGCGTGAGGCGCTGAACCGCGCAATCGCAGCAAATAAGGCTAACGGGCACGAAAATCTTGGTGCGTTGTCCGAAGAATTTGGCTTTATTCCCGCTACTCGCCCGCTAGAGCGTCTACCCGCTTCTCACTCTCAGTGGGATGATTTAGCGCATCAGCTTCCTTCGTTGCACCTAACCTTAGGATTAAGGCAAGCCGTCGAAAAGATGGCCACTCTTGACGCCTCAGCGGGACACTTGCCCGATGAATTCCTATCTCGAGCGGCACTCGTTCTCAGCACGATCGCCCATGCTTACTGGTGGGTGGAACCAGAGGCACCAGACGAGCTTCCTGAATGCTTGAGCAAACCTTGGGAGCAAGTTTCAGCTCGATTAGGGCGTCCCGAGGCATTCATGCCTTATACAGACGTGTTCCTTTACAACTGGCGTGCCTCCAAGGATTGCACAGCATCGGACCTCAAACTAGAAAGGTTAGAAGTTCTGGTTCCGACCTTCGGTAACGCAGCCGAACGAATCTTCCTGCTTACACAAGTTGAAATTCACGCTCACTGCTCGGCAATTGTCGGAGCAGTCGTGCGTGCTCAAGAAGCCGTTATCGCTGACGACCCTCACAAACTGGGCTCAGAGCTCCTTTCAATCGTTGATTGCCTCAATCACATCACCAACTATTCCCTCCTTAAAATTGACGCAGATCCTTACAGTCCAACTTACGTCGATCCAGTCGTTTGGTCGAAAACGATAGCACGATATGCTGTGCCCATCAAAGAAGGCATTCAAGGGCCGAGTGGTACGGCTTCCCCGTTATTCCAGCTTCTTGACATCTTCGTTGGCCGGAATCAATTCAACTCGCCACTTGGCCAAGCCGCATTACAATCCCGTAAATGGCTCGCGCTCAACCACGTTCAGTTTCTAGATGCGGTCGAACAGGTTTCGATTAGGGACTACGTTCGCGAGTGTAGCGACCCAAAGATCAAAGGACTTTTTCAGTCCGTATTAGAAGCCTATGTGGGAGATACCGGCTTTCTTGGTGCCCACCGGCTTAAGGCATATGGCTTCTTAGAAACAGCATTCAAGATGGGCCGTACTTCCGAGTATTTGGACAGCCATACCCGAATCAAAGATCGAGGGTGGGAGTGTTACCATGCCCAACTCGCTCAGTCACGTTTAGAAAGACTCGAAGGAGCCCCAACTCATTGCCAGTTTGGACAAATCGTTTCGAGTGAAGCGACAACTGCTTCTGCTGATGACCAAGTTAAAAGCGTTATCATCAACACAAAGGATGCTGGCATTCGATTTGAACCAGGGGACCGAGTTGGGATCTTCCCGGAGAACAGTCCCGAGTTAATTTCCAAGACTCTGAAGGCACTGAAAGCTACCGGCGCGGAGAATATCCGTCTCGATGGACCTTGGAAGTCAACTTGGCCCAGTATTTCCGGAAACCATGCCGATTCCCTACCTTTAGCTGACCTCCTGCGATACGCGAAGATTTGTCCGGTCACCCGTGATTCCGTACAGACGCTTTTCAAGCTCACCTTTAACTCCCGGCTTCAGACCATTTTGCATCGCCGCAACGAAACCCAATGGGAGCTTTCAGGCATCCTCGAGATGCTCGCTAAAAGCGGCTTTGACACTCGAAGACTGTGGAAATCTGAACCGTGGGAACCAGAGAATATCTGCAAGTTAGCCCCTACCTCCATGTTCAAGATGTTTACCGCGGCATCTGCAATGGATGGAGAAACCGATGACACGGCTCAAACTCTCGAAATCACTATCGGAGAGCTAGAAGAACAAGCTGGCTTCTATCCCAGCTCTACCGAATCTGAAGAGTTCGGGGAAGCAAGTTCGAGCATCACCCGAAGCACTTGGTACCAAGAAGAGTTTGGAATGTTCGCCAACGGTGCCAACCTCACTCTTAAAGTCGTTCACCCGACACGCTTCCATTTGCCAATCGATGCGAAGACTCCCATCGTCATGTTCGCTTCGGGACCAGGAATCGCACCCTTCCGAAGCTTCATTCAAGCACGCTCCCGAATGTCCCAAACGGGCGAAAATTGGCTGTTCTTCGGTGCCAATAATCACGATGAGTTCCTTTATCGTGACGAGATCGAGAGCTATGTATCCAATGGAAGGCTTAAATTCGAAATTGCTTTCTCTGCCGAGAATATTGAAGCAGAATGGGACAACCTATCAAAGCAGTACAAGTTGGTTACGGGATCTCCTCGATTTGTGTCGCAACTCATTGAATCCGAGACTATTGCCGCTAAGATCTGGGATTGCATTCGCACCCGGTCAGAAGGGGGGCTTGAAGCTAGTTTTTATGTCAGTGGAAGTGCAGGATTCGCCGTTTCAATCATGTCGGCATTGAAGTCGGTTGTCGCTCGGTTCTCGGGAGCCAACGATGAGATGGATGCCGAAGAAATAGGCAAGGTAACGTTGTTCCGAATGGTCGGGGCGAAGCGATTCATGCAATATGTCTACGCTTCGTACACGCCTTTCGATGAAGACGAACGAACCTACCAAGTTTCTGAGATCGCTCGCCACAACTCAGACCAAGATGGTTATTGGACAGTTATCAACGGCAAAGTCTATGACGTTACCACCTACCTAAACCTCCATCCTGGCGGGAACACAATCCTCCGTTTTAATGCGGGACTTGACGCCACAACCGCGTTTGAAAGTGTTCAGCACCACTTGAACTCGGAAATTAACGCCGTACTCGGCATGTACCAGATCGGTCGAGTACAGCAATTGAACTTTGCCAACTCCTGGGGAGTAGCCGTAGGAGCTGAGGGTCTGCGATTCGTTTCACTCGACTCAGCTCACTTGTCATGGGTTCAATTCCTCTACCGTCTTGTGGAAATTGAAAACCTAATTGCCGTCGATCTTGCCAGTCTCTACGAACCGCTCACCCAGCATGATTCCGGCCAGAAACTTACTCCTCTCAAATTGCAGATGGTCATGGACACCCATCTTCGGTTTCGACATAACTGCCTCGACGGAGCGTTTTCCCAGGACTTGCACGAGCTGTGGGCTAACTCCATCGGACTCTGCGGTCCTCAGGAAAACATTCAATACATGCAAGCGGATCTCAAAGAGATTTACGGAAACTCTGACGCAGATTTCGTTCACAAGAAAACTCTTTCGCTACGCGATGAAGCTGTCCATCTACTCAGCCAGGAGGCAGAGTCAGTTGAGCGCAATACGGGAATCATTCAGACGATCCTCAATCACGACCTAAATTATCTCGCCTCGCTTAAGCGAATCGTAAGTGACTGCGTGCGAGTTTTTGAGACTTACGAACACGCCACCGCTACCTTCGGCAACGAAGAGCTTCTCGATACGATCCGGCAAATACCCGCGATTACTAAAGGCTATTACGAGTCGATGGCTAACGATCTGGCGTAAGGCGTGAGAACGTACGGTCACGCTTTAAAAGTCAAACTTAATGGCCTCGACTCGGTGATGCGTGCATCCAACAATTAATTCGGACCCCGAATGATCAAATGCCATGCAAAGACCCGATGCAGCATCAAGTTCATGCCTTGAGAGGAACTGCCCGCTCAAAGCAGAAAATGAAATCCGACTTCCCTCACCACAAGCAACGAGCGGTTTCGAAGGGTGAAGCGCAACAATTGGCGTACCGGGCTCAACCGGTATCGAACTCATTCGGGTCTCACTCTCAATGTCCCAAATGAGCACTTCCTTTAGGGTTCGAACGGCCGCAATCGTTCCTGCCTGGTTCAAATCCATGCCATAGACCCGATCTGGCAAGACAATCTTTCGCTTCGCCTTTAGGTTCGCAAGGTCCCAAATGCACACACTAAAGCTATCAGTACCAACAATTCGGCCTGCGTCTGCCGCATATTTCAAAATTCGAGGACAATCGTTGTCGTTCCAGCGAGCTCTTAGTTCCCCGCGAGAATCCCACACCTTAACCGAGCCGTTATCAAAAGCGACCGCTATTTCACCCTTTGTGGAGACATCGAGAGTCATGGGCGAGATAATAAGGAACCCAAATGATCTTGGTGCAACGTAGCTCCATCGAATTTGCCCATCGTATGCACCAATTGCCCAAAGCTTCTCACCCGCCGCGATATAAATCTGTGATCCATCCGGCGAAAATGCTAATCCTCGCACTCGTTCAGTCGGCTTAATTTTCTCGTTCGCCGAGCTGAAGTTCTCGTTAAAGATAACGGTGCCTTCACTTTCTATGACGACATTCATGTCGACGTCGCTTGTTGCTCGCAGCTTTCCATCACGGGAGATCGCGAAACGATTGATTCCATGTTGAAATCGATCAACATGGGTCGATACAGGTGCATCTTTTTCGGCAACGAACATAGGAACCTTCCATAAATGACGGATACTCAAACTATGTTAACCAGTTGCAAAGTTATTCGCTAGTCAAAACTTCAACCTTCTAATAGTGCGTATAATTGATAGACTACTAACGTATACCAAGTTGATTCAATGGATGTCTTCGAAATAAAGAACAAGGAACTCGTGGAAGAGTTGATGGCTCGACGGAGTGAACATCGATTTCCAGTTCAGATTCGTTCAGCCGCCAAGCGGTTTGCCCACGAGCTTCTTGCAGTCCTTTTCCCTCACTTCACCGACCACATACAAGATAGTGCCTCGCAATTGGACTCTGAAATCCAGAAACTGGAGGCAACACTCCGAGATATTCTGGGCTCTCTAAGCGACATCTATCCAAAAAGCCCTGAGTGTGTAGTGAGGACGTTCATTGACAACCTCCCAAGCATCTACCATGCTCTACTCCTTGATGCTAAGGCAATTTATCATGGCGACCCAGCTGCGGTTAGTGTCGACGAAGTGATCCTTGGATATCCTGGCTTCTATGCCATTGCCATTCATCGAGCCGCCCACGAACTCTACAAGTTGAAGTTTCCTTTGCTGCCCAGGCTGCTGGCTGAACATGCCCATCATCACACTGGCATCGACATCCATCCGGGAGCAACCATTGGTCGCTCTTTCTTCATCGATCACGGGACTGGCATCGTCATTGGTGAAACGGCCCTTATCGGCAATGGAGTGAAGTTCTACCAAGGTGTCACTCTTGGTGCCCTCGTCGTTCAGAAGCATCTATCCAATCGAAAGAGGCACCCGACGATCGGTGACAACGTTGTCGTGTATGCAAACGCCACCATTCTTGGCGGGGAAACTGAAGTGGGTCATGACAGTGTCGTAGGCGGTAACGCCTGGATCACCGAGTCTATCCCTGCCTTCTCCATTGTAGGAAGGAACAGCGACGTACGACCGCGTAAGCCAGGAGCGGAAGCGGATATCGAATTTAACATCTAAGGAACCAAAAAATGAAGGCAAACAACATTCTAGAGACAATCGGAAATACGCCTCACGTCAAGGTTAATCGCCTTTTCGGAGACAAGCACCATGTGTGGGTCAAACTTGAGCGCGCAAACCCAGGAGGAAGCATCAAAGATCGTATCGCCCTGAGCATGATCGAAGCGGCCGAAAAGGACGGTTCTCTCAAGCCAGACGGTGTGATTATCGAGCCAACTTCTGGAAACACTGGAATTGGATTGGCCATGGTTGCAGCAGTCAAAGGCTACAAATTGATTTTGGTTATGCCCGAGTCCATGTCAATCGAACGAAGAAGGCTCATGGCAGCCTATGGTGCAACGTTCGAGCTCACCCCACGCGAACTCGGTATGAAAGGTGCCATCAACCGGGCTCTTGAGCTCACCGCGGAAACTCCCGGCTCGTTTATGCCTCAGCAGTTTGATAATCCTGCAAACATAAGGATTCACCAAGAGACCACCGCGCAGGAGATTCTCGCCGACTTCCCGGACGGTATCGACTACCTCATCACCGGCGTAGGTACAGGCGGACACATAACGGGCGTGGCAGAGATCCTGAAACCCAAGTTCCCGAACCTCAAAGTTTTCGCAGTCGAGCCCACAAAATCACCCGTCATTTCAGGCGGTCAGCCAGGTCCTCATAAGCTACAGGGCCTCGCAGCCGGATTTATCCCAACGAACCTTCACACGGACGTTCTCGACGGAGTCATCCAGGTAACTGAAGAGGCAGCCTATGACTACGCAAAGAGAGCGGCGCTCGAAGAAGGTCTCTTCATTGGAGTTTCGTCTGGTGCGTCACTTGCAGCGGTTGCTCAGAAGCTTGATGAGATTCCCGAAGGCAGCACGGTCCTAACCTTTAACTACGATACGGGTGAGCGCTACCTGTCTGTCGAAGGACTGTTCTAAGCTTCGATCAATCTCGCGCAAATTTAATCTGGTGGGCGAGGTGGGCAGTGCGCTCCCATCCGTCCACCCGGTTACCGCGTACTTGGTATTTCAGCGCCTCAACGAGCCCTTGAAGGTTTCTATCTTGAGGTCGAACTCTAAGCCATTCTTTCGCAATCGAGTAAGCCTCTTCATACCGCCGTAACCGATCATGACACTGGGCGAGCTTAACGCCCGCCTCCCAAAAATTTGGGTCAAGAACGGAGGCTTTCCGAAAGGGTTCAATGGCCTTTTCAAACTCTCCCTTGCGGAAATGACACATTCCCAAATATCCGAGAATTCGCGTGTTCACAGGCTGAGACTGCAAGATACTCTTGCACTCTAATATGGCTTCATCCCATCGACCTTGTTGCATCAAGGCGTCTATGCCTGGATTACTCATTGAACACCAATAGATTAAACAGCTAAAACGGTAAAAAGTTTTCCTAAGTTGCTAAAAACCTAGTGTTTTTTAAGTTAAAGCCTCACGGAAAACCCTCATACGCTTGAGCGATATTCTTTGGGTGTCTCTGGTTCCGAATGGAGTTCAAAAAAAATTCGAGTGAAGAAAATCTTCACTCGAATTTAAGAATAGCGGCTACTCGAACTTAGCCAAGTTTTCGAACGGCTTTGACGACATCATTCTCGTCTGGAATACACTCAAGTTCAAGAATGCGTGAGTAAGGCATGGGCACGTTTAAGCCGCCTACTCGTCCAACTGGAGCGTCCAGATAGTCGAAGCAGTCTTCGCTGATTCGAGCCGCAATCTCCGCTCCAAATCCGCCACTTCGCCAGTCTTCGTAAACAACCATGGCTCGATTCGTTTTGCGAACAGATGCGTAGATCGTTTCAGTGTCTAGCGGAAGCAACGACCGAACGTCGACGACTTCGCAGGAGATGCCGTCCTTCTCAAGAATCTCGGCCGCGGCAAGGTTGACATGCGTCATACGGCTGTAGCCGATGAGGCTCAAGTCTTTACCCTCACGGAGAATTTGAGCTTTGCCAAACGGGATCTTGAATTCAGGATCGTCTGGGACGATTCCCTTCATCGCATAAAGGCCTGGGTTTTCATAAAGAATGACAGGATTGTCATCATCAACCGCAGTTTTCAGCATGCCATAAACGTCAGCAGGGGTCGACGGAGCCACAACCTTCAGTCCTGGAACGTGGGCGTACCAACCTTCCATCGAGTGAGAGTGCTGAGCTGACAACTGCTTCGCCGCACCACCAGGTCCTCTGAAGACGATTGGGCACTTCACTTCGCCGTTAGTCATGTAATGGACCTTGGCGGTGTGATTGATGATTTGGTCAAGCGCCAAGATCGAGAAGCTCATAGTCATGAACTCAACGATCGGGCGGAGACCCGCCATGGCAGCACCCGTTGCAATACCCGCGAAGCCAGCTTCCGTGATAGGAGTGTCGATGACGCGCCGATGGCCGTATTTGGGGAACAGACCGCGAGTTACTTTAAAAGTGCCTTCATATCGGCCAATGTCTTCGCCCATCAAGAACACGTCTGCGTTCTTGTCCATCTCTTCGACCATGCTCTTGTGCAGGGCCTCACGATAGGTCATTTCTAACGTCGATGCCATTAGTGTCCTTTCTCCGGGGTCATGTCAGTGTATATATTGTCGTAAACCTCATCCACGTCTGGATGGGGCGAAGCATCTGCCTCTTCGTAAATCTTCTCGACGCGCTCCAAGATTTCCGCCTCAATTGCTTCTAACTTCTCTTCATTAGCGATGTTGCGCTCAATAAGGATGTGTTTGAGTTTCTCGACTGGATCTCGCTTGAGGTTCTCGGCTTCTTCTTCCTTCGTTCGATAAAGCTGACGATCGTTATCTGCTGCGCCATGTCCTGCATAGCGGTAGGTCATGATTTCGACCAGGTAAGGCTTCCCTTCTTTTCGAACCCAATCGATAATGCGCTGTGCGTCCTTCTTCATCTGAAGAACATCCATGCCGTCGATACGTTCGCTCTTGATTCCAAACGGAGTGCCGCGCTTCCAAAGCTCGGTGTCTGCCGCGTGGTATTCCAAGCGTGTTCCCATCGCGAACTCGTTGTTCTCAATAATGAAGATGCAAGGCAATTCGTACAGGGCAGCCATGTTCAAGGTCTCGTAAACGACGCCTTGGTTGGCCGCGCCATCTCCCATAAAGTTGAGAGTGACCTTGTCATCACCACGATAACGGGAAGCAAAAGCTAATCCAGCACCGAGAGGGATGTGGCCTCCGACGATGCCCCAGCCTCCGTAAAATCCGTTCTTCGGATCATAGATGTGCATCGAACCACCTTTACCTCCGGCAGTTCCTGCTTTCCGTCCCATGATTTCGGCCATAACAGCCACTGGATCGGTACCAAGCAAGAGTGCGTGGGCGTGGTCACGATACGCGGTGATCACGTAGTCATGGGCCTTTTTGATGGAATGCATCCATCCAACGGCCAAGGCTTCCATGCCAATGTAAACGTGCATGTACCCGCCAGCTTTGCCCTGTCGGTATGCAACGTTGCACTTCTCTTCGAAGTGCCGAATGAAAAGCATGTCTCGGTAATACTGCTCGAGCTCAGCGGGCGATTCTAAGTTCTTTTTTTCGGCTTGTTTGGCCACAGGGGACTTCCTTTAAAGTTAATTGGCGGCAAGATGGGATCGTCGAAAGCTTCTACACCGGAGCAACGACCAAACGGGGAGTTTACCCACGTCACATCCTTACACTTCTGTTCATTACGAGTTGATCGTCACTTTCGATTTATTGAGGCAAAGATAAAGTAAGCACGAGCCGCGCTTGCCTGGTCGATCAACTCCCATTTGGGCCCCTTCGATGGCTTCGCGGCGTCCCATCGAGACGGATACAAGCCTGAAGCAGGATCACGTAGACCATGAAGGTGTTCGACGATACTTTGGAGTTGAGAATCGCTCGGCGAAGTGGTCTCTAAATCTTTCCGATAGATGGTCAAAGCCTCAAACAGCAGGTGAGCAAATTTGCCTTCATCTTTAAACGCAAAAGTTTTCGGATCGATCCAATGATTCCAGCTTGCCGTGAAAAGGTCAGTTGCCTCTTTGGCGTATCGGGCCTCGTGTGTATATCGAAATAGCTCGGCTGCGGTGCGGAGCATTAACGCTGTGTTGTAACTCCATTTGTCCTTACCGATTTTGCCATTCATCGTCATCGCATCCCAGTAAAGAAAATCGGATGGATCCTGAAGGTTCTGCTTTGTCCAGTCGTAAATCTGGATCGCTTTCTGGAGCAATCGCGGCTCCTTCGTCTTTTCGTAAACAGCTAGGCAAGCGGCCGCCGATGGTCCATTCGAGCAGGTGTTTTTGGAGGTCTTCTCCGCTTCACGCCAGTAAATTCCACCACCGAGATTCGAGTCTTCACCGCTGAGAACGTATTTCAACGTATCTTCCGCATATCCAAAAATCTTCTTGTCATGCAAGATGTCGGAAGCTTCGACAAGCGCTAACACCATCCAAGCATTGTCATCGTAATAACGATCCACCGACTTGGGACCGGGTGAAACATCGTAGCCAGGAACCGGCCCCTTATCGTTCCAATAAACTCTTGTTGCCTGCACATAGTCCCGAAGCCATCGAGCATTACGATCATCAGCTCGAACAGAACCATTGAGAGCCGAAAGCATGACCCCAACTCCCCAAGTGTAGGCAACCTGCTTCGAATTTGGCCCCCATATGTTCCGCTCTGTGTAGAGGGACAGCGAGCGCAAGTAGAAATTCTTTTGCATCGAGTGGATAAGATCGAGCCCCCACGATTTAGGTGTCGATTGGGATTGGTTCAGGACCAAACAGATTAGGGCGGAGGTGATTCCTAACATTGAATGTACTTTATTCCATTACAAGCAAGAACCCATCTCGCCTCGGCTGAGATCTCTCTGAGAATTCTCATAATTCTCCTGGGTTTTTAACTTTGACCTTGGATCAATGTGTGAAACACTATGTGTATGGCGCGCATGGCTCACTCTTGGATTCTCGGTGGACTTGCGATATCGTGCCTAGTTTCATGCAAACAAGTTGACTCCAAACGGGCGAACCTACCGGCTCCAATCATCCCCAAGTCTCGACCATGGAACGCCGCCCAAACATCGTTGCCAACTTCGTTTGTTACCGCAACGGAATTTCTACTGAGTCACGGATTAGGCGATCCACGGGGAGGGTCCTATCGACACTTCTCAATAAAGATCAACAACGTTTGGGGAAATCCAACTAAAACAACAATGGCCTACGGCTGGATATTGCCGATTGAATATGGAAAACCCCGGATTGCAATTTGTCTAAATGGTCTCTCCTATGAACCTACCGATGCCGGTAGTCCAGCCGATCTGAGAGCTGACTTACAGCAAGCACTCACGTCTTCCAAGAAAAATCAATTTCGAAATTTCCTCGCTGGCAGATCTGCATTAGATGTCAAAGACTTTACGACGGACATCTCGGCCTCGTTGCTACTCATCGTTGGAGAACCTCGCTTGGCCGAACAGGTTTTTGCTCATCGAAGCAAGCAAAACCAAACGCAAGACTTCATGAGACTTTCTCAAGCATTCTTGTCGGCGTGGTGGGACCAAGCCGTCACGGAACACATGCAAGAACAGTTCGAACCGGCATTCCATCGGTCTGTTCAGATACAAAAATTCCGGGGTGATTATGAGAAGGAAGCAAGGCGAGTTCTCGGCGAATCTGCCGTCCAGGCGATGAGTCAACCCAATATGGGCGGCTCAGGAGTCTTTCAGGCTTACCCATTTATCAGCCCGGTCGAAGATCTTGTAAACGATTGCGCGCGCCGAATCAATGCTGGGCCACGTCCGCCGCTCGACTTTTCGGCTCTAAAAAAACTCAACCCTACTGATCGCATCAAAACACTCATTGACCACCTTGACGATTTCCAGGCCAAGCAAATGGGACAGCCGGGTGGGATTAACTGGATGGAAGATCCGATCTTTGCGGCCCTCGTTAAAGAAGATCGTCCGGCACTCCTTCCTTTGATCGACACCCTCGAGAACGACACCAGGCTGACGCTTGCGGTTTCATTCCCACGTGACTTCATGCCAACACGGAACCTGATATCCGTTAAGGATGTCGCTCGTGCGGCAATCGGAAATATTCTTCAGTGGTTCAACATTTCTGACCTTAACGGTAAGCCAGCAACGCCAGAACAGATTCGGCAGTTCATTGTAAAAAATGGGACCGGTTCAAAAGCCGACCTTTGGTTTAATGTGCTGGCAGACGATCAAGCGACTCCTGAACAGTGGACGGACGCAGCAGATAAATTGTTGGAGCCATCCAACATCATCCACGAAAGTCGCTTCAGTTACATGGACCCCGGTCAAGCCCCCGGAGCGCCCCCTGTGCCAATCAACGCAGAGCAAGTCCGAAGCAGAGTGATGCCTTCCCTGTCCGATCTCCTACACAAGCGAGCGAGCCAAGTGATCGATAACGAGGCGACCGATCCTAATCGATTGTCAATAGATTCTGTCGGATTAAAGTTGGCAGTTGATCTCGCTAAATGGGATAAGGTCAACGGCCTTCCCGTGCTTGCGAAAGCAACTTCGGCATTGATGCTCGCTAACGATGGTCATGCCGCGCTGAACAACCGACTATTTTCTAAGGCTATTCAACTCCGAATCGACCTTGGTGATCGATCTGCGATTTATGAATACGCTCAATGGCTCTTGGCCCTTAAAATTAGCCCGAATGAATTCCTCGAACCGGAAGTTTTGGCTCCTTTGGTGAAGAATGCGTCATCTCCGGATATGGCCCAGATTCCCGAAAAACTGTTCCTCGGCCCAGACTCCAACCTGAATCTTGCTCACCTCATCGTTCGAGCAAACTCAACTCAATCGGCCCAAAGGTTGATCGTTTCTCCCCTGCTCAATCTTCCTGCCGTGCAAAAAGCGGTCTTCGAAATTCTAAAGAATAAGACTTCGCTTGGAGTTGTTACCCTCAACAATAATCAAAGTTATTCGATTATTTTGTCCTCATCCAGTGGAATCCGAAATCAAGGTTCACCTGCTCTCGCAACCGATCCGCTGGCCCCTAAGCCAGGTGACCACCGAGAGTATCGAGTCTGCGACTCGCTGGCGGAAGCACTTATTCGACTCAGCGGCGCACCGAAGTTCGAAGCCTATTGGCCCGAAACTGCGAAAGACACTGCGATTTGGAAGCTCCTTAACTTTTTAACTATAAATCGCTCGAACCTCGGAAGTCTTGTACCTTGGCCAAATAATTGGAAAGATCATCCCGACTTCCCTGCACTTAAGCCAAAAAGTGTTCCAGCCATGAAATCCCATTGACGCAATAGGTTGGCAAAACATCTGAAAAAGCCTAAGATAGAACCTGCAAGGAGTATTCGATGCACGTTTTAACTTCCATCCTCTCTATCATCGCATTGATCGTAGGTTTCGGCTGTGGAATCATCATCCTGATCGAAGCCTTTAAGGACGAAATTTGGAAAGGCGTTTTTAATGCTGTTTTGCGGACTCTACGGTCTGTACTATGCCCTCTTCGAATTCGAGCACGAATACAAGTGGCCGATCGTCATCGGTGCACTCGCGGGTAGTAGTATCGCCGCAGGCATTTCCCGTTTATGACCGTCGCGGAAATCGTTGAGGCTCGGGCCCATAAGTTTTAAAGCATCCGTCGAATGATTTAAATCGACGTTTTACGCTCTTCGGCTTGTGATCTCGCAGGTTCCGCATTACTGCCGGTGAATCGATCCACAAGACCTTTGCCCAAATACAAACACAGCCTGACCCTTAAATTCTGCAGCCCGGAGCATTGCTTATTAACACAGATCGTAAGGGGCTACTGGGTTCGCTTCGCCGGCTGTTAAGCCGTGTTACAAAACATCCCCGGTTTACGCCTGCGGTGCCGGAGCTAGGTTCAAATAGTCGGTCGAAAAGAGCCTCCCTTCCTCAACTTTGGCCGTCCAAAGGTCCCAATATCGGTTTGTCACGATGTTGTCACGCCAGAGTCACGTTCGGCTGATATCAATAGCGTGACCCTTCAGACAAAAGCGTCTGTTGGCGAAAGGAGACAAGCTTTGAAGAGGAATCTCATCACTCTCATAAGGGGAATGTGCGAACGCATAGCGTTTAGTCCAACATTGGCGACTGCCGCTTTCGTATCAAACTCAACACACTTCAATCAGGCTCCAAGAACGGCATTACAGGTTTCAGAGGCAGGCTCAACGAAGAGTCAGGGCCAAAAACTTGCTAAGTGGTTCTTAAGAGTCCTAACGATTGCAGTAGCCATGCCGGTTGGTATCGCTGCCGCCCAAACGGTTAAGGTGAGCCCAACTGGCTACGTAACCGCTGGCCTTGGGGCCTCCGTTCAATTCACAGCGACCGTGACAGGACTTTCAAGCTCAGATGTCAACTGGTACGCCGGCGGAACCCTTGGTGGAAACACGACGGCTGGGAAGATCAGCACGACCGGCGTCTACACCGCTCCCACAACTATGCCCGGACAGAACCCAGTTCAGATTCGTGCCGTCAGCAAAGTTAATACATCGGTTTCTGGAACGCAGTACATCTGCTTACTAGGCGCTGGACCGACAATCACATCTGTCACACCCAATCCAATTTCACCCGGGAACTTAACCGTCACTATTAAAGGTTCAGGCTTCCAGCAATACGCAACGGTCTTGGACACGACAAACGGTTCGCCGGTCCAACTCAGCACAACTTCAGTCACAAACGACACCGTGATTACTTCTGGATGGCAGGCAAATGGCCCGAGTGCAACATTCGTCGTCACGAACCCAGGCACTTCGCCAAGCAACGCGATTGTCGTCCCCATTTCAAGTGGCGAAGTCAATTACGCTCTCACCGTTACGAACGGTTCGGGAACGGGCACTTACCAAGTTGGAAAGGTAGTCACCATCACGGCAAACGCCGCTCCCGCGGGCCAGAGCTTCCTTAATTGGACTGGCGCGGTTGTAGCAAACGCCAATTCACCGACAACTACTTTGACAATGCCCGCTGCCGCAACGACGGTCAAGGCTAACTACACAACGTCAAACGGACTTTATCAACTGAACGTAACCAACGGCAGCGGAGGCGGTTCTTATGCACCAGGAACAGTCGTCACGATTACTGCAAATGCTCCTCCAGCAGGAAGCGCATTCCTAAATTGGACGGGCTCAGCGGTTGCGAATGCAAACAGCGCGACAACAACCATCACCATGCCGAGCGCCAATGCTTCGGTAACGGCTAACTACACGGCTGTCAATTCTCAATATCAACTGACCGTAAACAACGGCTCCGGCAGCGGTTCCTACAGCGCAGGTACGGTTGTTACGATCACTGCAAATGCGCCTCCCGCAGGCAATGTCTTCGTAAACTGGACTGGGTCCGCAGTTGCAAATGCCAATAACGCAACCACGACCATTACCATGCCAAGCGCGGCCACATCGGTTACCGCCAATTACAGCGTGGCTCAGCAGATACCTTTCCCAGTAACCACACACCCACGTCTGTGGATCACGCCTTCAGACCTACCTCGCCTCCAAAGTTGGGCTGTCTCAAGCAACCCGACGTACCAGACGGGCATGTTGCCTTTGCTTAACCAAGCAGTCAGCATCTACCAGAATCAGTTCTTCCCCGGTGGCGTTGCCAACCCGAACTATCCGGACCTTGGAGATACCCAAGGCTATCAGGGTCAGCTCACGGAAGAAGTTGGATTCATCCTTGCCTTCAACTCACTTATCGATCCTAGCGCTGCCAACCGCATAAAATATGCTCAGTACGCTCGCAACCTCTTGATGTATGCCATGAACCAGGCCGCACTCGGACCTCAATCCGGGGCGCCTTTCCGAGACCCACTCTTTGCTCTGTATAACCGAGCCAATGAGACCGGCGCTCAGTGGGGGCTCATCGTTGACTGGATCTACAACGCAAAAGACGCTCAGAACAACCCAATTCTTACAGCTGCCGACAAGGCAACGATTCGAACGGTTTTCATGATCTGGGCAAACCAGTGCCTCAGCGCCTACACAACTGGTGGCGACCACCCATCTCCGATCGGTGCAACCAACAGCTTCTCCTTAATCGGCGGCGGCACGGGTGCCTACCGAATGGCTTCCAACAACTACTACCTTGGGCATGCTCGACTGATGACCACAATGGCTCTCAGCTTCGACCCAAGCGACGATCCCGTAATTGACAACACGAAATCACCAGCCACTCTCGGCAACTCACTTCGAAGCTACATTCTCAACGCAAATGGCGCTTGGCTCTACCAAGAGTACGCAATGATGGGTGATCCTCAGACTGTCAAAGCAGACTACAACCTTCCTGGAAATGGTTCTGGATTTGGTCTCGCCAGCGGTGGCTTGCCACCTGAAGGAATGCTCTATGGACACTCTTTCGGGTTCATTCTCGGACAGCTTCTCGCACTTCAAACGTCGGGCTTTGCTGATCCAACGATCACCGGCCCTCAGGCCAAGCTCGCAACTGCACCCGTTTGGGATCGATTCATCACCGGTTACTTGTCAAGCATGACTCCTCTTGCGGCAACGCCAGCAAGTGAATCTTGGCTCGGACCTGTTTATCTTCTCGCGAGCTACGGCGACCTTCTGCGACTTTGGGTTACCCCCGATGCCATGCAGCCGTTTGCCCTTCTCGCCATCCTCGAGCAGCAGCAGGGCCAAAATACGTGGCACCAAAACGCTGCCCGCTGGTTTACCAAGAATGCTATCCAAGGCTCACTCACCTACAACGTTAGCCAACCTTGGACATGGGGTACAGCTCAGTCTGTCCTCGCCTACATGCTCATGGATCCTAATGCTGCACCAGCGACCGATCCTCGACCAACACTTCCTCTCAATTTTGTAGACGCTCCTGCGGGTCGAGTTCTTTCTCGCACCAACTGGAATAGCAATGCGACGACATTTAGCTACCGAGCAAGTTGGGAATCCGACAACCACCAAGACGGAGACGGAGGACAGTTCGAGTTCTTCCGCAACGGCGAGTGGTTGACGAAGGAAATGAGCAACTACGACAACAATGGTCTGGGTCTCACCACCTACTACCATAACACTCTGGCCCTTCAGAACTGGTGCCAGAACGGCACCCCGAACCTGAACTGGTTCGAAGCAGGCGAATGGGCTAACGGTAGCCAATGGATCCTCGGCCTCAGTGCAGGAGATCCCGTTACGACAACAAGCAACGGTCCCGGATATACGTACGTGAACAGCGACCTTACGAAGCTGTACAACCGACCGAACATCTGGACACCTTCAAATGGCGCCACTGACATCACTCAGGCTACACGATCAATCGTTTGGCTCAACAGTGACTACGTGGTTGTTTACGATCGAGCAACTTCGATCCACAGCGGCCTTTTCAAGAGGTTCAACCTGAACTTCGCGACACCGCCGTCCATCGCCGGTAAGACCGCAACGGAAACGATGGCGGACGGTCAGCTACTCTTCGTACAGACCCTCTTGCCTGCAAACAGCACATCGTCATCTCGACTCTCGGCCAATGACCTAAGCCCTCATTCCGATCTTGACCCGATGTTCTTCACCTACACGGTTCAGGACCCATCCAATCCGTCGGACACTCGCTTCTTGCACGTTCTGCAAGGCAGCGATCCTAACGGGGCAATGGTTCCCGCAACTTACGTTACAAGCACCACTGGCACTGCATTCGACGGTGCAATCTTTGGAAGCGCAGCCGTGTTCTTCTTGAACACTGCCAATGTTAATGTTGTAGCGACAACCTTCACCGTTCCTTCATCCGTCCACACGTTCGTAGTAACTGGCCTTGCCGCCAACACTTCGTACAACGTGGCCGTAAACGGAACCACAATCACCCTCACTCCTGGCGGAACCGGAAACCTCTCCGACGCTGCTGGTCTCATCAAAGTGAGCTTCTAGCTCGCAAAACGCCCTGATCCGCTTTCGCTGATCAGGGCGTTTGTTTGATTAGGCATTTGGTATGAGTTCTTTTTAAAGTTAAATTTCCAAAACTTCATAACAGTGTTAACCGCAGATAGTTTGTGCCGCGGTTTTGCTCGTAAAGCTTGAAGCCAGCCTACGAAGACTCATCCTTCCAAAAGCAAAACCGCGGCACAAACCATCCGCGGTCTACAAGAATTCGGAGGCCCGCTATGTGGAAGTTGATCCGAATCCGACACATCACTCGGATCCCTTCCCCACGGTCACGCCATGATCGCGGGTAAGAGTTCTCCTGCGACGTCGGTGAGGCGGAAGTCGCGGCCCTGATATCGATACGTCAAACGCGTATGGTCGATGCCCAGGATGTGTAGGATTGTGGCGTGAAGGTCATGAACATTGACCGGATTCTCGACGATGTTGTAGCTGTAATCGTCCGTCTGGCCGTAAGTCATTCCCTTCTTGATGCCTGCGCCTGCCATCCAGATACTGAAGCATCGAGGGTGATGATCACGACCGTAAGTTGTCATCGAGAGTTCACCTTGAGAATAGACCGTTCGTCCGAATTCACCACCCCAGATAATCAGGGTCTCGTCGAGAAGTCCTCTCTGCTTCAAATCCTTGATAAGGGCAGCGGTGGGCTGGTCCGTATCATCGCATTGGCGCCGAATCTGGTTCGGAAGGTCACCATGTTGATCCCAGCCTCGGTGATAAAGTTGGACGAAGCGAACGCCCCTTTCTGAAAGCCTTCGCGCAAGCAGACAGTTGTAAGCGTAGGTTCCCGGTGTCTTGGCGTTCGGACCGTACATCTCCATCACATTTGCGGGTTCTTTCGAGATATCGGTAAGTTCGGGAACGGACGCCTGCATCCGGAAAGCAAGCTCGTACTGAGAGATTCTTGTGGAGATTTCAGGATCTTTCACACTCAACAAGCGAAGCTTATTCATGCTCGCAATATCCGTAAGCATGTCTCGTCGAGTAGAAGAATCGATTCCGGCTGGGTCAGAAATATACAAAACCGGATCGCCTGAATTTCGGAATTTCACACCCTGATGTTCCGTCGGCAAAAATCCAGATCCCCAAAGTCGATCGTAGAGGGGCTGATCGTTTGTGTTTCCGTGGCCAATCGAAGTGAGAACAACGAAGGCCGGGAGATCACTATTTTGAGTCCCCAGACCGTAAGAGAGCCAAGCTCCCATGCTCGGACGACCGGCTAGCTGCGAACCTGTTTGAAGGAAGGTAACCGCAGGATCGTGGTTGATCGCTTCGGTGTTCATCGAGCGAATCAAGCAGATCTCATCAACAACTTCAGCAAGATGCGGGAGCAATTCACTGATCTCGATTCCACTTTGTCCGTGCTTTTGATATTTAAAGATCGTGGGCGCTACGGGAAATGCCTTTTGACCGGATGTCATTCCGGTGAGACGCTGACCATTCCTAATCGAATCTGGCAGTTCTTGGCCTCGGAACTTATCTAGTGCCGGCTTGGGATCAAAAAGGTCCATCTGAGAAGGCGCACCAGACTGATGGAGATAAATGACACGCTTCGCTTTTGCTGCGAAGTGGGGCAAGTTTGGCAAACCTCCAACTCGCTTAAAAGCTTGCTTCTGCGTTCCTGCAAAGGCATCGCCACCGATAAGTGAAAAAAGGGCTGCCAGACCAATGCCGGATCCTCGCTTGAGGAATGTTCGCCGGTTGATCGAGTCTTGCAGTTGGAGGATCGGATCCACGTAGTCCATGTTATTTTCCTTGATTCAATAGTCGGGGCTATTCTTTGTTGAGTGCTTCGTCGAGGTTCAGCAGAGCGCTTGCTGTTACGGTGTAAGCAGCCAGTTCGGTGGGATTAATCTTAGGATCAGGCTTAGAGTCACCCGTCATGATCAACTCTTTTGCGGCCTTTGGATCCTTCTGATAGTGCGCTATGCGCCGTTGAATGCCCGACGCCATGATTTGGCTCTCTTGGTCGGTCGGATGGCGAGAAAGCAAAGTTTGGAACGCGAAGTCCAAGCGCGATTTAGCGTCCTTACCGCCTTGCCGAATCATCCGCTGAGCAAAAACGCGCGCGGCTTCGACAAACGTTACATCGTTCAGTAGGACAAGAGCCTGAAGAGGCGTGTTCGTTCGTGCTCGTGCAACGCGACATATTTCCCGTGAAGGAACGTCGAACAAGGTGAGCTCAGGAGGGGCGGCCGTGCGCTTCCAAATCGTGTACATGCTCTTTCGATAGAGACCTTCGCCCGTGTCGTGCTTGTAGTTGACCAAGTTGCCGAACGCAGCTGTTTCGTTCCATATTCCATCCGGTTGGTAAGGACGAACCGAACGACCACCTAGTTTTTCAACCAGTAGGCCGGAAACCGCGAGCGCTTGGTCTCGAATCACTTCCGCTGGAAGTCGGAATCTTGGACCACGAGCCAGCAATCGGTTGACGGGGTCCTTCTTAACTAGATCGGTACGCGTGTCTGACGATTGACAGTAGGTCGCCGAGGTAACCATTTCTTTTACCAGGCGCTTCACGTTCCATTTAGAGTCCATGAAGTCGGTTGCTAACCAGTCAAGAAGCTCGGGATGGCTGGGAAATTCGGCGCGTGTTCCGAAATCTTCGGATGTTGCGACGATTCCCGTGCCAAAGAACCTCTCCCACAATCGGTTAACCGTTACACGCGACGTCAGAGGATTCGATGGATCCACAATCCACTTAGCCAACCCCAGACGATTCTTCGGATAACCCTTGGGAATAGGGGGCAAGAACTTAGGAGTATCGGCGGTGACTTGCGGTCCGTGCTTATCGTATTGCCCGCGAATCAGAACAAAGCAATCTCTCGGCTTCGCCATCTCTTGCATCACACTGACCGTGGGAATCGCTGCCTCTAGGGCATCTTTCTCAGTAGTTAACTTCTTCTTCTCGTCGTGCAAGCGATGGTAAACCGAATCGTTCTGGTACGCCCAAAGCTCGGCCAACGCATTCTTCTGCTCCGCCGTCCGCTTCTCGGGTGCGATGCGGAGGAAGGGAGCGGCTGGGTTGACATCGGCTAGGCTTGCCGCTTCTTCGGGAGTGACCACTCGGTTGAAGATTATCAGGTCATCGACCTTCCCTTCGAATTGATCACTTCCCGTCCGTCGACCAATCGTAAGCGGCACATCGGTATGCATCGTAGCCGTCAGAGCGTTCGTTTCCGCAGAAATTTCAGCCTTTCGTCCGTTGATATAGAAATGAATCCCTTCCGGCTTGCGTGATCCATCGTTCGTGACAACAACATGGGTCCATTGATCGTTCGGAATCCCCATCTTCGCCACCATCTTAAGGGAGTTCTCTGGCCACTTGTTGATAAAGTGAGCCATGATCCTGCCACCTGCAAGATACAAGTCCCAGCCCCGGAAGTTATTGCCCGAGTCCATACGGGATACTGGCGATCCGTTTCCATTCTTGGGATTCACCCAAAGGCTGTAGGAAAACGGCTTCGTACCATCGAAGTCAGCCACATTCCCTGCGTTAATGTAATTCTCTTGGTTTGTAGTGACTGCACCAGTCGATCGACCCAGTTCAGACATGTACTTGCCAACCGTTTTCGGCTCGGGAGCCACAAAATCAGATTGAGCACTTTCGACCGAAACTTTGTCACCAAATGTGTAGTGTGCTTGCTCGCCCTGAAGCAGCTTTGGCTTACTTTCAGAGGCAATCGGGTTCCAGGTGGCGGCTTTGACCTTATCTTTGATAAAGCAGGCATTTTCTTCGGTCCGAACGGAAGTGAGCTTCGCAACTAGTTGCTCAAGCCTTTTCTCCTGGTCAGGATAGGGGGCTTTAATGAATGGCACCTGATTGACAGCTGCGTCGACTCCGGTTCCCTCTTCGGGAATGTTACTGAAGAAGGAATTGAGGCTATAAAAGTCTTTTTGGCTCAGCGGGTCGTATTTGTGGTCGTGACAACGAGCGCATCCGGCAGTGAGTCCAAGCCAGGTTTGAGCGGTTGTTTCTACGCGATCGATCACCATCTCGACACGCCACTCTTCGGAAATAATTCCGCCTTCCGTATTGACTCGGTTGTTACGGTTAAATCCGGTCGCTGTCTTCTGACTCACAGTCGAATTCGGAAGCAAGTCTCCTGCAATCTGGTCGACCGTGAACTCGTCGAACGGCATGTTATGGTTATAGGCATCGATCACCCAGTCACGCCACCGATATTGAAATCGCTCGTAGTCGGACTGGAATCCGTTACTGTCGGCATAGCGAGCACAGTCGAGCCAGTCAAGAGCCATGCGCTCACCATATTGAGGGGAGGCTAGCAGCCGGTCGACGACTTTGTCGTACGCATTGGGAGAATTGTCGGCTACAAACGCGTTGACGTCGGCAGGTGTGGGAGGTACTCCCAATAGATCAAGCGTGACTCTGCGGATGAGCGTTCTCTTGTCTGCGCGAGGTGACGGCTTAATGCCATCTTGATCGAGTCTCGCAAGAATAAAGTTGTCAATGGAATTCTTCGGCCAAGCTGGATTACTCACCTTCGGAACAGCCGGTTTTACCGGTGTGACAAATGCCCAGTGCTTCTTGTACTCGGCACCTTCGGCAATCCACTCAACGAGAAGCTTGCGCTCATCGTCGTTCAGGAATTTGTTGCTATTCGCCGGTGGCATCTGCAACGCATTCTTCGCATAGATTCGATCGACGAGTTCGCTCTTCTCGGGATGGAATGGGACAATTGCAAAGCCGCCAGAGTAAAGCTTCTCAGTTGCGGTTTCCCTTTCGTCCAGCCGCAAGTTGGCCATTACGGCCTTGCTATCGTGACCGTGGCAAGTGAAGCATTTGGTGATGATCGGCCGAATGTCTCGGTTGTAATCGATCTTCTTTACTTTCGTTGGTTTGGTATTTCGAGCAGGGACACTCCAAACACCCGCAGCGAGGACACAAAAACCCGAAATCTGGAGGAAAATTCGCGCCGACTTTCCTAAAGCGCCGCAACGTCGCAAGCTCAATGTCACCTAGTTAGGATACACCAGAGCTTAAACACCGTGGTGGGTTGTGTTTGGATGAATCGGACACGGTTTTGGAAGGCAAAGGTTTTGTCCGGGCTCCCCGCCAAATTTCCCACCAGAGTCGTCGGTGGTTGCGATTCGACTAAACGCCTGTTAACCTAACTGGGGATGCCAGCATTTCGCGAGAACAAACATCGCTTGCCGCCGGAGCGGTATATCGGACAATTTGCTACTTCATTCACCCTTTGCGTCGATAGAAAGCACACCGTCTTCCATCAGCGCAGCGACATTGAAATTCATGTGGAGCTGCTTACGGAGCAGCTCCGTCGATTCGAATGTCTCGCCCCGATCTACTGTTTCATGCCTGACCATCTACACGTTGTCACGATGGGCATGACAGATACCGCGAACAGTAAATTGGCGATGGACGCCTTCAAACTGAAGAGTGGAAAGTTTCTTCACCGAACCTGTGCGACCTATCGATGGCAGGCAAATTACCACGATCGAATCATCCGAGTACCACGCGAGTGGAAGAAGAAGATCTTCTACGTCTTCAAGAATCCGGTCCGAGCTGGGCTCATTGAAGATCCTTACGAGTATCCGCTAAGCGGCTCAATCAGTTACAGATTCGAGGAGATCATCTGGGACGCCGGGCAATAGTCGAAAAGTCACGAGTCGTCGCTTGATTCGCCCCGGCGTTTGGTGTGGAAGTGTCTGTGAAGCCGTAAACGAACATGCACCCCCCCAAGGTTCTCGTAGTCGTCGGTTGATTCGTCCCGACGTCTCATGTGGAAGTGTCTGAATCTAGATTCACAAGGTTCGTGGATCAGAAATAATGGCTTTTGTACGAACTTCGTAAGATTGGCTAGTGTATTCGCCTCTCAACCACAAACCGCCAACCTACATTGATTCGGGCCATTACCAGAGAAACGTCGGGACGAACCCACCGACGACTACGAGAGCCCCGGCGTTTGGTGTGGAAGTGTCTGTGAAGCCGTAAACGAACATGCACCCCAAGGTTCTCGTCGTCGTCGGTTGATTCGTCCCGACGTCTCATGTGGAGGTGTCTGAATCTAGATTCACAAGGTTCGTGGATCAGAAATAATAGCGGTACTACGAACCTCATCAGATTTGCTCGTGTATTCGCCCCTCAAACACAAACCGCCAATCTACATTGATTCGGGCCATTACTAGCGAATCGCCGGGACGAACCCACCTACGACTGCCAGAATGGTGGCGCCCACGCTCCCGCGTCTAAGCCATGATATCGGTGATCAACTCACCTGACACGTCCGTGAGACGGAAATCTCGTCCCTGATAGCGGAACGTTAGTCGAGTGTGCTCAATGCCGAGGATTCGCAGAATGGTGGCGTGCAAATCGTGAACCGATACTGGGTTCTCGGTGATGTTGTACGAATAATCGTCCGTCTTACCGTAGGCGATTCCCTTCTTAAGGCCCGCTCCCGCCATAAAGATCGTGAAACAACGAGGATGGTGATCGCGACCATAGTTCATCGGAGTAAGTTCACCCTGCGAGTAAACCGTCCGACCGAATTCTCCACCCCAAACGACGAGAGTCTCATCAAGCAATCCACGTTGCTTGAGATCTTTGATGAGTGCAGCCGTTGGCTGGTCAACATCTTGGCACTGACCCTTGATCGCGGTAGGAAGGCCAAAGTGGTGATCCCATCCCATGTGGAAGAGTTGGACAAACCGCACTCCACGCTCAGATAGTCTTCGAGCGAGGAGGCAGTTAAACGCATAGCTTCCAGGAATCTTAACGCTTGGGCCGTACATTTCCAGAACGCTTGACGGCTCCTTCGAGATGTCAGTCAGCTCGGGCACGGAGGTTTGCATCCGGAACGCCAATTCGTATTGGGAAATTCGAGTTGAAATTTCTGGATCTCGAGCACTTGTCAACTTCAGCTTATTCAGCCCCACTAGGTCGTTGATCATGTCTCGCCGAGTTTCTCGGTCGATTCCTTCTGGGTCCGAGAGGTAAAGAACGGGATCACCCGCGTTGCGGAATTTCACTCCTTGGTGCTGAGTTGGCAAGAACCCGGACCCCCAGAGTCGATCGTAAAGGGGTTGATCATCCTTTCGGCCTGATCCAACCGAGGTCATGACAACAAATGCTGGTAGGTCCTTGTTCTCGGTACCAAGACCGTAGGACATCCATGAACCGATACTCGGTCGGCCAGCAAGCTGAGATCCGGTTTGGAAGAATGTAACCGCAGGATCGTGGTTGATTGCCTCGGTGTTCATCGAATAGATAAAGCAACATTCATCTACGATTGAACCGATGTGGGGCATGAGCTCCGTGAGATGAATGCCGCTCTGACCATGTTGATTGAACTTGAAGGCACTGGGTGCCACTGGGAAGGTCTTCTGCCCCGAAGTCATTCCCGTGAGTCGCTGGCCGTTTCGAATTGAATCGGGGAGATCTTGGCCTCGGAATTTCTCCAATTCAGGCTTCGGATCGAAAAGATCCATTTGAGACGGAGCGCCAGATTGGAAGAGATAAATGACCCGCTTGGCCTTGGGTGTGAAGTGCGGAACACCAGTCAAACCACCAATGCGTTTGCGCTGGCCGGAAAAATCCTGGGCTGCGAGCCCTTCCGCTCCGAGCATGGTGAACAACGCGGTTAAGCCAAGGCCCGCACCTTTCTTGAGGAAGATGCGGCGATTCATCGAATCTTGTAACTGTATAATCGGATCCATAAGAGTTCGGTTTATTCCTTGGTGACGGTCTCGTCAAGATTAAGCACCGTGCTAGCAACCACGGTGTAAGCGGCGAGTTCGGCAGCATCGATGGAGGGATCGTTCTTTGCGTCGCCGTATGAAATGAGCTTCTTGGCTGCAGACTGGTGGCTGCGATAGTGCGCCAACCGCTGAGAAAGTCCGCGCTTGAGAATGGTGAGTTCTTCACTCGTTACAGGTCGAGCTAGAGTTTGCTCATACATGGCATTTAATCGACCTTCAATTGTTTTACCACCATGCTTGATGGCATGGTTGGCGAGAACTCGAGCTGCTTCCAAGAACGTTACATCATTGAGGAGCACCAATGCCTGCAGCGGAGTATTGGTCCTTGCCCGGCGTACGCGACAGGTTTCACGTGTCGACATATCGAACAAGGTCATTTCAGGTGGAGCAGCCGTTCGTTTCCAGATCGTGTAGAGACTTCGGCGGTGCAAGCCCGAGTCCGTATCGTGCTTATAGTTTCTTAGGTTGCCATAAACGTTTAGTTCGTCCCAAACACCATCTGGTTGATAGGGACGGACGGAAGGTCCTCCAACCTTTTCAACGAGCAATCCGCTGACTGCAAGGGCCTGATCTCGAATGACTTCTGCCGTGAGTCGGAAACGGGGCCCGTGAGAGTAGTAGCGATTTGTTGGGTCAAGCTTCGCCATCTCCGGATTTGCATCCGATCGTTGACGGTAGGAGGCGCTCATCACGATCTCTTTCAAGAAAGCCTTTTGATCCCACTTGAGCCGAATGAATTCCGTAGCCAACCAATCGAGAAGCTCAGGATGAGACGGAAATTCCGCCCGTGTACCAAAGTCTTCCACCGTCGAGACGAGTCCAACTCCAAAGAAGCGTTCCCAGAAACGGTTAACGGTCACGCGAGAAGTTAATGGGTTCGTTGGGCTCACAATCCACTTCGCGAGTCCAAGTCGATTTCGAGGATAACCTGCGGGTATTGGTGGAAGGAAGCTTGGCGTGGCTGCAGTCACCTTTGGACCGTGCTTGTCGTATTGGCCCCGAATGAGGACATAGCAATCCCGCGGCTTGGGCATGTCTTCCATGACCATAACTGTCGTGATCATCGAGTCCAACTTATCCTTTTGCTCAGAAGTGGACTGAATCTCCTTCTTGAGCTTTCGGTAGGTTGTATCGTTCAGGTCGGAGTAAGCCTCCACTAACTGTGCAACCTGAGCAGGAGTCCTTTGCTCGGGCTTGATCTTGAGAATCGGCGTTGCGGGGCTTACATCTGCCAGTTTCGCAGCATCGCTTGCCGACACCACTTTGTCGAATAGAACGACGTCGTCGATCTGTCCTTCAAAACCTTGATCGGTCGTCCGTCGGCCGATCGTAACCGGCACGTTCGATTTCAGTGAACCCGTCAATGAGTTCTTGTCGATGGTCGTCTCGGTGTCTTTGCCGTTAACGTAGATGTGAACACCACTTGGCTTCTTCGACCCATCGTAGGTGACCAATACATGGCTCCATTGATTCATAGGCAACTTCGTTTTCGAAATCACCTTCATCGCGTTATCGGGCCATTTGTCCAAAAAGTGAGCCGACGGCCGGCTATCGTCAAGCATCATGTCCCAGCCACGATAGTCATTGGCGGTATCCATCTTGGCAATTGGAGAACCGGAGCCCTGCCTTGGGTTAATCCATGCACCGTAAGAGAACCCGGTAGACCCGTCAAACTTATCAACCATCCCTAAATTGAGATGGCCCTTTTCACCCACCGAAATCGCACCCGTTGAGCGACCAAGGTTTGCGTCAACTTCACCCACGACCTTTGGAGTCGGGACTGAATCGTTATTTGCCGTCGGTGTCTTACTAAGTGTGTAGCGTGCAACCAATCCATCCGTCACCGAAGCGGCTGGGTCGACGGGAGGGAGTGACCAGTTAGCTGCTTTGTCAGCGTTTTCTGCGAGACATAGCTTAGCTTTGCCTTGGAGTGTCGCTAGAGTGGAAGTCAGTTCAGCCATCTTCATTTGCTGCTGCGAGGTAGGCGCTTTTATGAAGGGAGGGTGGTTTTCTGGACGTTCCACGCCGGAACCCGATTCGGGAACATTGTTGAAGAACGCGTTCAAGCTGTAAAAGTCTTTTTGACTGATCGGGTCGTATTTGTGGTCGTGGCATCGAGCACAGCCGGCTGTGAGCCCCAACCATGTGGCCGAAGTCGTTTCAACTCGATCAATGACAGTCTCAATTCTCCATTCTTCCGGAATGACGCCACCTTCCGTGTTAATTCGGTGGTTTCTATTAAATCCGGTGGCGATTCGCTGATCTAAAGTTGGGTGTGGCAGTAAATCACCCGCAAGCTGTTCAACCGTAAATTCGTCGTACGGCATATTCTTGTTGTAGGCATTAATGACCCAATCTCGCCAGCGCCATTGGAATCGTTCAAAGTCCGCTTGGTAGCCATTACTGTCGGCATAACGAGCGTAGTCCATCCAATCCATGGCCATTCTCTCGCCATATTGGGGAGAAGCTAGGAGTCGATCGACTACCTTCTCATACGCGTTTGCCGACTTGTCGGCAAGGAACTTGTTAACGTCCGCCGGTGTAGGAGGAATTCCTGTCAAATCGAGCGAGGCTCGACGGATGAGCGTGCGCTTATCCGCCTCAGGCGATGGCCTGAGCCCCTTCTCTTCCATCTTAGCGAGGATGAAATAGTCGATGGAATTCTTAACCCAACCTTTGGTCTTGATCTCTGGAAGGGCAGGCCGAACGGGAGCAACAAATGCCCAATGTTTTTTGTATTCAGCACCCTCCGCAATCCAGGTTTCGAGGAGATGTTTCTCTTCCTCGCTCAACTTGAGATTCGAACGCTTGGGAGGCATCGCCATCGCATTCGTCATATGAATGCGTTCTACGAGTTCGCTCTTTTCTGGATGGAATGGAACAATCGCTCGGTATCCAGTAGGAAGTTTTTCAGTTGCGGTATCAAACTGGTCGAGCCTAAGGTTGGCCTGAATCGCTTTGCTATCGTGCCCGTGACAAGTAAAGCACTTCGTAATGATCGGCCGAATATCACGGTTGTAATCGATCTTTTTTACTTTAGTTGGCTTGGAGTTTTTGGCCGGGCTACTCCAAACTCCTGCAACTAGAACTCCGAAACCTAAAATTTGGAAACCAATTTTCGCTGCTCGGCGAAGGCGTGAAGGGTCAATCGGGCTCAATTCCACAACCCTATCATACAACAGTCCCTGCACCTGTGAATATTCCTGGTATTGGACAATTAGGACTGCGGTTTGGAGGCGTTGAACCTCGCTCAGGTGGCCATCGACGGTGAGCTAATTGGCAAATGTTGGATCCAGCTAACGTCGACGGAACTTGGAGGTTAGGAACAAAATCAAGACCACCTGAGATGCAAACAACTCCATGCCGTTACTGGTCTTGTGTTGCCGAGGAAGCTTCATGCCCTTAGAGTTAGAGCCTCAGCCTCAAAGAGTCCCGCGTAGCCTATTGGATTATCAAGAGTTTCTTGAATTACTTCCGGATGGGGCATTAATAGTTGATTCGTTTGGCAATATATGCACGATCAATAGCAGCGCAGTCGAACTCCTTCGCTACCCCAAAAACGAAATTGTGGGTAAATCGATCGAGCAACTCATCCCCAAACCCATACAGTCGATTCACAAAGATTTCGTGAAGAATTTCTTCATATCACCCACAAGGCGACCACACGGTAAGGTGATCAACTTAGCTTGTCGTCGAAGCGATCAAACAACATTCCCTTGTGATATCAGTCTTTCATCAATCCGAGTGGACGAGAAGAATTTCGCACTCGCGATAGTCTATGACCTCACAACTTTAACCAATTCTAATAACGCCCTCGAAGCGAGTGAAATACTTTCACAGACCGTATTGAGATCGCTTTCCTCGGAGATTGTTGTTCTTAGTTCAACCGGCATGATCATCGCCATCAACGACGCTTATCGAGCTTTTGCAGTCGCAAACGGAGCTAACGAAGCAACCTATAATGCCGTCGGAACAAATTATCTCGAAGTGGTGAAAAAAGCCGCTTTAGAAGACAATCCTTTTGCAAAACAGGCGATGGACGGTATCAAATCCGTGTTGGACGGATCCGTAGCTCAGTTTGAAATAACTTATCCATGCAGTTCTCCCACTCAAGAACGATGGTTCCACATGCTTGTAACACCGACGAAAGGATCTCCGGGCGGTGCCGTTATGTCTCACACGAATATCACGAGCACTCATCTAGCTGAGGACTCCATTCGTACATCAGAAACCCGGTACCGCAGGCTGTTCGAAACTGCGAAAGACGGCATTCTCATTCTGGATGCCGAAACCGGAGTTGTGGCAGATGTAAACCCATTTATGATCGACTTGCTGGGTTATCCAAAGGAGTACTTCCTGGACAAGAAAGTCTGGGAGCTTGGGTTCTTGAAGGACCTCGCAACAAGCGAGATTAGGTTCGAAGAACTTCAACTCAGAGAATACATTCGATACGAAGATCTGCCGTTAAAAACATCAGCCGGTGTCCTAGTTGCCGTCGAATTTGTTAGCAACGTCTACAAGGTAAACGGGCGCAAAGTCATCCAGTGCAACATTCGAAACGTTACGGAGCGAGTACGCGCTCAGAAGGCATTGGTTCAATTGAACTCAGACTTGGAGCAAAGAGTTGAAGACCGGACGCATAGCCTGAAGAAAGCAAAAGAAGAAGCTGATCGAGCCAATCTGTCAAAGAGTGAATTTCTTTCTCGAATGAGTCACGAACTCAGAACTCCACTTGACCGGTCCCCGGATGTTGACCCACCTAGAGTGTTAGTGCCTCTGCCTCCATTTTAACTAGATTTGCTTTGTAAGTCGCGGGAGAGATTCCTCCAAGTGCCGAGTGAGGACGAC
>CAIUHP010000119.1 GCA_903899015.1 uncultured Armatimonadota bacterium
GACGCAATGGCGCCGCCAGCCTCGATTTCCTTGAGCACTTTGAGGATCTCGTCCTCTGTGTAACGCTTGCCTTTTCTCATCGATGTGATTCCAGACGGAATTCACACTCCATGTGGGTCATCCTAAGGGGAACAGGTCAAGGGGATTTGGCGGTTGTGAGCAAACAGCCACCGTAACTAGTCGGAGGTTACTGTGATTCCAAAGTATCAGTAGGCTTTGTCAGAATTCCTCTCGCTTTCTAGTAGTTAATGACCTTTAGCAAACCTGCCCTTATTAACCCAGATCGCATGTGACTTATCACGTCTTTCCACTCAATTACTCGATCATTAGCTGTGTCATATATTCCAGGGATTCCCAATTTAGAAAGGTATGCATTATCTCGTTCCAAACCCCGGAAATATAGTAGAACGGTTTCCTCCTTCGGAGACCTTCGATATTTAGCTTCTATAGCATGGTAGATCATCCACTGAGTTGTGCAGATCGTTCGTGCGCCCTCTGGCGTTGCAACTGCAGTCGTAGCAAACATCATCGTGCCGCCTCTTGATGAGGGCCAAGTCCAAGCCACCTGAACTTGTCCCTGGTCCGGAATATTTAGCACTCGCTTTTCCGGCGCATTTTTGAGCTCCTCGTACGATGGAAGTATATAGTTTTGTAGTAGAGCACTTAACTTTTCAGGTGTGAGAGCCAAGGCCTTTTTTTCACGATCAAGAATGGAGTCAAAGATGCATTTCACATTTCCTGAAGCCATGCAACCAGTTGTACGATCCGCGAGGTCAGCAACTGATGGCCCGGCCCGGAACTTATATAGTAGAAAGCCGCAAATCGCGACAGAAACTAGTCCGGCTAAAACAATCCTTGGCTTTCTCAATTCTTCCATCTGTTTGACTTTGTTAGTTCGACTCACATGCATAGCCCAGTCGCTCCGACGCAACCAGGCGAGTGGTCATTATTTATAGATGAGAGATAAGAAGCAAATGTAGCCGGTAATCCGGGACAAGCGTTGCAGCTCCACTTGTTGACAGCCCACAAGGTACAACCATTGATGCTTTCGCAACACCAGTTGGTCGTCGAAACCAATGCATTTTGTCCACATGAACAAGTGCTACCCGCCGGTGGACAGGGATATAGAGGATAACACCATGCTA
Organism: uncultured Armatimonadota bacterium; assembly: GCA_903899015.1. GTDB lineage: Bacteria > Armatimonadota > Fimbriimonadia > Fimbriimonadales > Fimbriimonadaceae > Fimbriimonas. The sequence goes on from CAIUHP010000119.1 coordinate 1,146, forward strand.
TGCTTGCCCCGGTGATTACTGATGAAAATGTTAAGAGTATTCGTTTCATATTCTGTCTCCTTTAGTGAAGTAGAGTGATTTTTCAGTTCCACCACTCTTGTTGCCCGTAGTTGCCAGGTTTATGTAGGTTTAGAAGTGCACCAGACAGTCGAACTCCAAGCCCCCGGTGTAAAATAAACGCGCTTCGAAGCGGCTCCCCGTGCTCAGCGCAATTCATATCAACGAACATCACGGCATTCTCCTGATAGCTTTTAATAGCCTCGTCCCATGGAGTAAAGCTTGTCTGCGCAAAGTACTCATACTGGATCTTTACTATGGGTCCCGGAGTCCAGCTCGTATTTAGGCCACACGGTGATTGCCATAGTTCCGGCGGTATATGAAGGCTATCATACGCGTTCGAACCGCTCGGCAACCCCATTTCCGCTAAAGAGCCCGATACTGCAGCGGAACTCTGAGCTGATTGATATAAATTTAGAGCCACATGCATCTGATGAAGATTTGAAATGCTAGCCGTAACTTGCGCCGAGTGCTTCGCCGAGCGGAATACAGGTATCAGTATTGCCGCTACAATAGCAATGATTGCGATACAATAAATAACCTCAACCATCGAGAATCCAGCACTTCTCTTCATCAGCGAGTCTTTCCTATCGGAGCATCGAGTGTAACCGCTGCAACGGACCGTAAAACCTTACGATTCTTATCTAGCCAGATACAATTTGGCCCAAAATCATGCAGGCTAGGGGCCAAGATTGCATGTTTGCTTTCGACGAGAACCCGAAATTTCGTAGAGTGGATCTCGGGGTAACTTAGACCCGGTTCGTCTGGAAAGATCAAGACCACCGGCAAATTCGACAGGCTCTTGAGAGTCGGCCAGCTAATACGTCGCAGGGTACAAGATTGACAGCTTGGCATCGCTACGACAGCGAGATCATTGACCCTCTCGATCGTTCTACCGAATTGATCTTTGGCAGGAATCTTCAGCACAGTGCCTGCCTTAGGCATCATAAATTGAACCGATTCGGTTTGAGGTGGAAAACCATTCGCTAGAGCAAGTGCAGTACTTGGTCTGATTGCCATAACAAGAAAGAAAACAGCCAAAAATAGGATGGGGACTATAAACAATTGTTTCATTAGGCCTTCAAATTTCGCTTGATCTTATATTAACACAGCTTTTGCCTTTTATCATAGTTGACATTTTTTTTATTAACTATTGCATTCCGAGCTAATCTCGCACTCAAATCGATGTGAATATGCGCGTGCTCTCGCTCGTATCGGAACATCATCTTGTATCACCAAGTGTCCTCGGAACCCGCGAATGGGTGGGATTTTCGTTCACCGAAGGCGCAGATGCTGAATGGCTCGTACTAGTGTTTTAAATCCAGTTCCGTGAAGTTCTGTAGGTCTATTTAAACTCCCGGGCTAGAATGTAGTGCCTGAACCAGACTGGCGATTCGTTGATGTATGGGGGAATTTGCAATAGAGGCGTGGTTTCTGGAATGAATTCCGGGGGTCCTGAGCGGAATGAATCAGCGGATCAGGGAAGGATTTGGGGCGATTTTGAACCTACTGTTATTCGGTACTTGGCAGTAAAACGCCGGTACGCACCATCCGTCGACTACTTGGGTCGGGGTGAACCCATCAAGGAGTCCATCGCCTATGTTCCTTATTCTGGGAACAACAAAACTCCATCACTCCAGTACTCCGGGAAGCACTTCGCACACACTCAGATCCTCACCGAACGTAGGCGCAAAGCGTTGGAGATGACGGACACGCTACTAAAACTCATTGCCAAGGCAGCGATCATGGGGCTGAGAAGAATCCCGAAGAATGGATAGAGGATGCCGGCAGCGATCGGAACGCCGACTCCGTTGTAGATCAAAGCGAAGAACAGGTTTTGTCGGATGTTCCGCATAGTAGCCTGGCTGAGCTTTCGAGCTCGGATCAGGCCGCTTAAATCTCCGTTGATCAATGTAGCGGCGGCGCTTTCCATAGCAATGTCGGTTCCACTTCCCATGGCAATTCCGATGTTAGCTTGAGCGAGCGCCGGAGCATCGTTGATGCCATCTCCAGCCATCGCCACGATAAGACCTTGCTTCTGTAAGCGCTTGATGAGTTCGATTTTCCCTTCTGGAAGCAACCCGGCCTCCACTTCATCGATCCCTAATTGCCGTCCGACTGATTGAGCGGTCGTTCGGCTATCACCAGAAGCCATGACCACCCGAACGTTTAATGAGCGAAGTTCACTAATCGCAGCTTTTGCCGATTGCTTAATGGGGTCAGAAATCCCGAGAACCCCTAAGATTCTTCCCGCTTGTGCAATATATATTGCGGTCTGCCCCTCGGTTCGAAGAGATTCTGCATAAGGTTCAAATTCTTGGATGGGGGTTCTCACTTGAGCCATCAGAGCTTCGTTTCCAACCGCCATATTGTCCGAGAGGATGCCTTTGCCGGTGATGGAATGGAAGTTCGTCACTTTAAGAGGATCCACTCCCATTTCATTCGCCTTCTCCATCACGGCACCCGCCAACGGATGTTCGCTGGCTTTCTCCAGTCCAGCAGCGATACCTACGACCATTTCCTCCGAGACGTCTGGTTGAGTCTTTATCGAGACAACTTTGGACCGCCCTTCGGTGAGCGTTCCCGTCTTATCTATCACCAAAACGTTGAACTGCTCCATCACTTCGAGAGCTTCCGCATTTTTGATGAGTACTCCGAGTTGAGCTCCTCGACCGGTTCCCACCATGATCGACATCGGAGTTGCTAATCCGAGAGCGCATGGACATGCCACGATCAGGACTGAAACTGCATTAATGACTGCAAATGCCATTGAAGGTGGAGGTCCGAATACGGCCCAGGCGATGAATGCAATGACTGCCGAGACGATAACTGCAGGGACAAAGTAGCCAGCAACTTTATCCGCGACTTTTTGAATCGGAGCTCGTGAACGCTGCGCCTCATTCACGAGTTTCACGATCTGAGCCAACAATGTATCACGCCCCACCCGTTCCGCCTTCATGATAAATGAACCGGTTTGATTGAGAGTCGCCCCCAAGACCTTTGAACCGACGGACTTCTCAACTGGAGTGGGTTCGCCCGAAATCATCGATTCATCAACCGAGCTGTTGCCTTCTTCAAGAATCCCATCAACAGGGACTTTCTCTCCTGGACGAACTCTGAGGAGGTCGCCGACATGAACTTCTTCGAGCGGTATTTCCGATTCCACACCGTCCCGAATCACCCGAGCGGACTTGGGTGCCAAGCCGAGCAAGGCTCGAATCGCACTACTGGTCGCACTTCTTGCTCTTAACTCAAGAACCTGCCCTAAAGCGACGAGGGTAATGATGACGGCAGCCGCTTCGAAATAGAGCCCAACTCGACCATCATGCCCTTTAAACGAGGCGGGGAAAAGGGCAGGATCGACTACCGCAACCGTGCTGTAAATCCAGGAAACTCCAGTTCCAATTGCAATTAGCGTGAACATATTGAGGTTCCGCGTGATAAGTGATCGATAGCCTCGCTCAAAGAACGGAAAACCACCCCAGAGTACAACCGGTGTCGCTAGCGCAAACTGAATCCAGTCCCCTGTTGCACCCAAGTGATGCATCCATTCCATCCCGAACAGATGTTCGGACATCGTTAGGATGAGTAGTGGCAAGGCAAGGATGGAGCAAGCCCAGAGCCTCTTGGTCATGTCGCGAAGCTCCGGATTATCCGGCTCATCCAGACTAATTTCCATCGGTTCGAGCGCCATTCCGCATATTGGACAGGTGCCTGGTCCGACTTGAACGATCTCCGGGTCCATAGGGCAAGTGAACATGGTTCCTTCTGGTACCGGTTCAGCGACCTGTTCGCTCGGATTGAGATACCTTTCGGGGTTACCTTGGAAGCGTTGCAAGCAGACTTTGCAACAGAACTGATAGGTCGTCCCTTTATAAACGTAAGCTCCCGCCGATTCCGAAAGAGCTACCGTCATGCCGCAAACAGGATCGATTGAAGTCGGCCCTTTGTCCGGTTCCGCAGCCGGAGCGACCGTCAGCATCTTAAGAGTGGAACGCGTTCTCACCGGATTCATGTAAAGGGCGGGAGAAGCCTTAAAGCTGTCAAGGCAGCTTTCGCTGCAGAAATAGTACAGCGTATCTTTATGTTCGAATGTTCCAGCGGCTTTCGACGCTGTGATACGCATTCCACATACAGGATCGGTGTGAAAGGTTTCGTTTGTCATAGCTTTAATGCGGGTGCCATCACGTAGGGCCGAATAAGGTCAATCTTGGCAAGAGCTTGGACGCTTGCTCAAGCTAGTAGTTCCGGACGGTTCCTATTCACTCGTCACTCTCCTTGGTTTGCCAAGTCCATTCCCGTTTGAGGAAGGTTCGATGAATCCACACGATAAAGTCATCCACGTAGGTATGCATGATCGGGATATCAAACAGGGACAGGATCGTGCCTGAAATAAACCCTCCAACCACCGCCATTGCCAACGGTTGGTAGGCGTCAAGGCCGGTCTTGGGTTTGAATGCAACCTGCAACATAACCAACGCCGTGATGCCGGCCGTCATGAGAATCGGCCTGAGTCGGTCAGGACACGCCCTACGAATCGCCTCGTCTCGAGGGACGCCATCATCACGGTTCTTCATGATCAAGTCAATCATCAGGACCGCGGTGGTCAGGTCCATTCCGGTGAGAACGATGATGCCGAGAATCGAGACCGTCGAAAAGGACTGGTGGGCAAAGAACAAGGCGACGAATACTCCTGCCAATTCCAGCGGAAGCGAAGCCAGCATCTGGAGCGGCTGGAGAAATCCTCGGAACTGTACGACCAGCACGAGATACATCAGAACGAGCGAGAGTCCAAGTCCGCTGACTAATCGGCGGAAACTGTCCATCATCTGAGTCATATCGCCGCGCATCTCGATCCCGTATCCGGAGGGAAAATTCACGGGTTCAATACCGAGTGCTTTGTTGCCACCGTAGGCGTTTGACACCAAGTTCATCACCACATCCATGCTGGGAAGACTGCTGGATCGGTAGTAGCCAGTCACGCCGATGACTCGCCTAAGGCCATCGTGTTCGATCGCAGTTGGCGCTTGGGTTGGAACCACTTCGGCAACGGACTTGAGCGGAATTTGTCGTCCATCAGGGGTTGAAATGACCATTTGCTCGAGGTCTCCAAGCGAGCTCCTCTGATCATCTTGGTATCGAACGAGAATCGTATCCTGTCGGATGTTGGGACTGCGGAAATACTCGTTCGTCAGGCCACCGCGCGACGCGTAGTAAGCTTGATCCGCGATTTGCGATGGGCTCAAACCCACTTCTTGAGCGCGCTGTAAGTTCACTTGAATGCGATAATCCGGAACTCCCATTGCCCACGTTCTTGACGGCTGAAACATTTCCGGCATTTTCTGCGCGACGCCAAGAACTTCAGCTCCCAAACGATCAAGTTGCTTGAGATCGGTACCAACGATATTCACATGGACGGGCGCAGCCGCCGTGGCCATAACGTCTGATCCCATCTCTTTAATCTGAAAGCGTCTGATACCGGGAATCGTGCCGAGCGCCTCTTTTTGAATAGCGTCAATGACCTGAAAAATGCTGTTCTTACGTTCATCTTTATCGCTAAAAGTCAGCATCAAGGCCGCTCCATTCACGGCCGGCATTTGATAACCCGTGAAGAAAGGAGACCAAGTCTCGAACATCGATTCGGCACCGATTTCGACACTGGCTTTTTGGATTTCAGGATGCCTTTGAATGATGGACTCAATCTTCTTAACCGCCGATTCGGTTCCGGCATAAGAAGTGCCAGGCTGCATTTCCAACATCGCGGACGCTTGGCCCGTATCGGCGAGAGGCATCATCTCTGACCCGATGAAGTAATAGAAACTAAAGCCCAAGATCAGCGTCGCGAGTACGCGAGTGAAGTTGGCAAATCGATGTTGAAGCAGCCAATCGATCAACCTTCGATAGCCGGCTTCCATTCGATCCAGCCCGTTTTGAAAGGGATCTAAGACCCGATAGAGGAGGGCCATCGCTGGCACCGCGCGTTCTTTGTCTCGCTCTTCGTGAGACCGCAAGAGCCTCGCGGCAAGTACAGCTGTCAGCGTAAAGGAAACAAACATTGAAGCGATGAGGCCGAAGATCAAGGGCCAAACAAGCTCAACAAACATCTTGCCGACAATGCCTCCCGAGAAAATGAGAGGGAGTAAGGCTAGCACGATCATCAGGGTCGATGCGATGACTGCCACACGAACCTCGGCGATTCCATCCACCGTTGCTTGCTTCGGCGTCTTGCCCATTTTAAGGTGACGCTCAACCGCGTGGATATCGATAATGGAGTCGTCGACCAACCTTCCGATACTAAGCAACAGTCCGATAAGGGTGCCGCTATTGAATGTCATTCCAAATGGAACCATCATGAGCACCGCCATTGCGAGCGACGTTGGCAACGTAACCATCGCGATCAAAGTGCCGCGCCACTCACCTAGAAAGAATAGGAGTGCGAGCCCAGTTAGAACGATCGCGACTCCTAATTCGTGCCAAACATTGTCAAACAGAATGCCGACAAAGTGAGCGTTATCATAGGCCACGTTGAACTTCAGCCCTGGGTTTTCTGATTCCAAAGCCGCAACCGTCTTCATGATCTCGGGAACGATTTGCGAGGAACTTGCGCCGGGGTTCTGAATCACACTTGCGGAAATCGAAGGGTGAACGGTTCGAGAAACGTTATCAAGATAGTGGTAGCCGCTTCTCTGCTCCCAATGGGTGTCTTCCACGCGAGATACGTCTCGCACAAAGACAACCCTTGGTGGTTGGTTTGAAGATGCCTTGGGTGACGGTTGCGAAACGCTCGATCCCCCCCCCATACCCATGCCACCCGCTCCAGGCGAACTTGCTGCTGTCGCTGAACCAGCCGAAACATTGACGATCGGATAATTCAGGAGATCTTCGGGAGTCGCGACCTTCGAATCCACTCGGATAATGCCTTCATGATCTCCCGAAGTAAGGGTGCCTCCACTACTGGCGACATTCGCACGGTCGATCGCATTTCGAACATCCAGGATTGAGAGGCCGTAACTTACAAGCTTCGTGCGATCCACGATGACTTGCATTTGGCGACGGTATCCACCAAATGGAACGACCGCATAGACATCGGGCACTGATTTCAATCTTTTAACGAGGGTGTTATCTGCAAACTCTCGCACTCGAGTCATGTCCCATCCTTTCGAGCCGTCGCCTTCTAGCGAGAGAGTCAAAATCGGGAGGTTGAGCGGATCAATTGGAACAACAAACGATGGCTTTAAATTGGCACCGGTTGAGGGAAGGCTCGATTGCACGACGTTCATCAGCGACTGAATGTCCGTTTGCGCACGTTGCATATCGGTGCCGTAAGGAAATTCAAGCGTAACGATGGAAACACCGTCTTGAGACGTCGAACGAACGTATCGAACGCTTTTGACGTTGATTAATTGCTCCTCAATCGGCTTGGAGATATACAACTCCATCTCTTGCGATGAAAGTCCCGGCATCATCGTTACGACACCGACCATCGGGCTCTCAACGTACGGAGCGAATCGTCGAGGCATCCGCGAAATAGAAATGATCGCGAGGGAGATCATCGCCGCGAAGAAGGCAGCTATGGCATACGGGTTTTCGATCGACCACTGCGGAATCCGATTGAGCGCCCCCTTTGCCTTTTCTTTCACTTCGTGACCGCCTTACCATTTAGCATGTTCATCGGACAGGTGAACCTAAGCTCCTTGCCAGGTGCCAGTGCGGGAAACTCGATCGTTACCTTCTGATTCAGAGGAAGTGCTCTTCGAATACCCAAGTCGGGGAAGATCACTTCCGTGCCGCAGGATTTAGCGTCTCGCCGAATGAAGGTCACCTTAAACGGCTTGCCGGTTGGCACGACGATGGATGGCGGATCGTACCCAGCGGCCGTAATTTCGATTGTCTGATCGAGGAACGAAGCCGACAACTGGCTATCGCTCGCCATCGGAATCATGGAAACACGCATCCCATCTTGAAGATCACCCGACGGATCCAGAACCAATTGTTGTCCAGACTTGAGCCCCGCTAAAACGGCAGTACGAGCCGTTGCTCGGGAACCGACTTTGATCTCGGCCCGGTTGACGATGTAATCTCCACCCGCCTGAAGTTCAGCAGTCCAAGCATACGTTCGATTTTCAAGAGTCTGAATTGCGCTCGTTGGTATGGACAGGATCGAGCGCCCCTCGCCGACCTGGATTTCCATCGATAGGAATTGTCCCGGCAGGAATCGGCCGTCAGTGTTGGGATAGAGCGCCTCAACGATTCCAGTTCGAGAGATTACATCGACAGCGGGAGAAACCGAAGTCACCGTCAAGCTGATCGGCTCGGACGATCCAACGTTTGATTTAACTTTTACCATCGAGCCAAGATGAATACGCATCAGGTCCGATTCCGGAACGTTTGCCTGCAACCGAATGGGGGAGACTTGGGCAATTTTGAGAATGCTCTGACCAGCACTAACAAGCACACCGGGACTGATGAGGCGCGCGGTTACAACCCCATCCACTGCGGCTTTGATTTCCGCGTACCCTCGCTGAGTGGCTACTCCCTGAAGACCGGCTTGCGCCACACGAATTTCGGAAGTCGCTTGAGTTATACGCCCTTTGGCGGATTCAGCTGACGCTTGAGCTGATCGAACGTGAGCCATGTGAGCATGATGCTCGGCTTGCATTTCAGACAAGCGATCTTTTGCTGCCTGCGTTTCGGCTATGGCCTTATTGATAGCGGCGGTAGCGCCTGCAACACGAGCTTGTGAGGCCGAAATTGCCGCTTGTGCTTGGCGAGATTTGGCAACCGCTGAGGCTTGAGATGCCTGTACTTTCTGGAATTCATCCCTCGAAAGAGCGCCTCGATTGTAGAGCTGTCGTGAACGCCCAAGTTCTTCGTCCCAGTAATTCATATCTGCTTCTGCAGACGCGAGTTGAGCTCGCGCATCCGCAACGGATGCTTGTTCACTTTTTAGGCTTGCGTCGGCACTTAGTTTCGACTGTTGAGCGGAAACAAGCATGGATTGTGCTTCGGAAATTTGCCCTGACCGAATGGCTTCTTCAGCGGCAGCCTGTTGGACTTCAGCTTGGGCCTTCCGATAATCGCTTTGGGCAATCTCCGCTCCCTGGGCGGCAACTCGGGTTTGAGCAAGCTTTTCGTCGACCATTGGATCCATCTGAGTGGTGTCCAATCGAGCGATAACTTGTCCTTTGTGAACTCGATCGCCGACATATTCAGGCATCCAAACGATTGCGCTGGTCACTCGAGCAACCACGTCTTGCTCCACATTGCCAACTGCTTGCCCCGCGTAAGTTACGGTTTCATTCACGGGCCCGACTTCAGCTTTTACGAGATGGACTGGCAACGTTCCCTCTGGCGCCGGGACATTCATTTCCATCACTTGCGCTTCCATGGGAGTCATCGACCCCGGACGTCGCAAGTTCTGAACGGCCCAAAGTGCCACTCCGAGCGCAGCCGCCAAAAGCACGATCGGAACCAAGACCTTTCGATTGAAAAGAGATCTTAGCGAATGCTTCCTAGCCCGGAAGATTAAAACAGCCAAAACGACAATAGCGGCGGCGATAAGCCCGATTTCATTCGGTGATACTTGTTGTCCTGCTTCAGCCGAATTGCCCGTCGTTAATCGGATATTGGTATCGGAGGTTCCCAAGCTCCCCGAAATCGAGATGTGTGCGTCGTAGGCACCGGCCATTCCAAAGACAGCCGGAACAACGTACATACCAGGCATTTTTTCGGGAGATGCCGTTTCTTCTCGCTCTCCCATTGCCATTCCTGGCATTTGGGTCAAGACCTTAATCGTTGCGCCCACTACAGGTTTTGAGTCGGGCCCCGTTACGGTCAAATGGAGCTTGGCTCGTCCCACAGGGATCACTGAAGGGTCCGTCGTAAGCGAGATTCGGTAGGATCCCGCAACTCCTTGAACCGCAAAGGAAAGAGTCGTTAGAACGAAGAAGAGGATAGCAAGTACAAATTTCATAGCGAACCACCGGCCGCTCGGTGAAGCCTGGCAAGAGCCAAAAGTTGATCGTAAGTTGATTGCGCCAAGTCTGCTTTTGCTTGAGACACTTCGCTCAATGCATCGAGTTGTTCGACTAAAAGGCTCTTGCCTGCTTTCACTCTCAATTCAATGATCTGGTAAGCCGATTCTGCAGATCGCAGGCTGGCTTCGGAGGAGGCGATGTTGGCACCCGCAGTCTGGAGGTCCAGCCAGGCTTGTCGAACTTCCTTTTCTACCATCAGTTCTGATTGAAGGAATTTCGCGTGAGCACGGCCTTTCATCGCGATAGCCTGGCTCGTCTCCGCATCAATTCGACCTCCATCCAGTAACGGAAAGCTGACGAATACGGCCGCGCTTATGCCGCCCATATCGCTGCGATTGGAGGTATCACCCATGAGTGAGCCATTCACCTGAGGTGATTTTTGGGCGCGTGCCGATCGGATATCTTCAGCCGCCGCTGACTCTCTTGCTCGGTTCGCAAGCAACATGCCTCGTTCCGTTCTTGCTTTCTTCAACCAATGATCGAGATCGACATCATTTGAATGAGTGACCAACGAATCACTTAGGGCGAGTGGTGATGTAAGATCCACCCCTAAATTTGCTCGAAGGTCCAGAAAGGCCTTGGCTTCGTCATTCTTGGCGCTAGTTAGTAACCGTTTGGATCGAGAGAGTTCTGCGTTGCTTCGCTGGACACTCGCTTCGATTCCGTGTCCCGCATCAAACTGGGCTTGAGTGGTTCGGACCAGCTCCTCTGACGCTTTCACTTTGGCTTCCTGGACTTTCACCATTTCTCGAGCGAGCAAACACCGATCGTAGGCATCAGTCACCTGCAGCGTAAGTTCTGCTTTGGCTTCTGCAAGTTCAAACTGGGATGCTTTATTCAGCCAGGAAGCGGCACCTGCCATTGCGTGCAATCGCGGCGCAAAGATTGGGACCATCAAGCCTAGGTTGCCATCGAGAAAGTTTCCAGAGTGGAGAAGCATCCAGTTTTGGACCATCCCGTTTGGACCAGAACTGACGATCGCGGTGTCGTTGCCCGTCGAGCCGTAACCACTTATACCAAGCTGGGGCTTGGTGTTGGCCAAGACTGCCCGCGCATTGAACTTTGCCGATTCGGCTTCAAAAACAGCTGATTGGAGAAGTGGGCTATGCTTTTGAGCGATTTGAATCGCATCGGCGAGCGAAATGGACTTTGGATTCTGCGTATCCACGTTCCATTTCGAGACGCTGATCGAACAAAGGAGGAGTGCGTGGATCATTTCGTCACCCCTAAAGCGAGGGTCTTCTGATCAGTTGTCAAAAGACTCATTGAGGCAGTCCAGTACTGATTTCGAGTCTGATCAAACTGCCTTGAAAGCTCTGAGTAACCTGCAAGCTGACCACTCACTTGGTCTGCTCGCCCTTGCTTCGGCTCATAGCGAGACATGGCGATCATCAGCTTGGATCGCTCGGATTGCCAGTCGGAATCTAACTTTTCAATCTCAGTGCGCTGCGAAGTTGTTAAGTGCAGCGAAGCAAGGTTGAGTAACCATTTCGGCTCGGGCTTCTGAAGAGGCTTACTTGGGGCAGGCAGTTGGCTTACCAAAGAATGAGTGGGAGCCGGTTGCGACATTCCGTAAACCACGATGATCGCCACAAAAGCCAGCATGACCATGGTGCCGGGGCCGAAGACCTTGGTCTTCTTGTGACACGAGCAGTTCGGAGAACCGCATGTGGATTTAGTTTTTCGATTGGAAATTTTGATAGTGACCTCGCAGATCAGTCATGGCCAATCGAGCAATGCACGACCGGCTAGCGACAAACCTAGCGAGAAGGAGGAGCCCGTAAACCGTGTTGACGCGGATCAGGTGGGCGGATACGAGGAATCGCAAGATGCTGAGACTCTCGGGGAAGGGATTCAAAATGCTGCCCCACCGCTGAATCGTCCGCAACCGATAAAATTGCGACCAAAGGCATCACAAAAGAAGCAGAAAGTGCAACCGGTGAATGATCCTGCTGAGCCTTGGTCAGGCAGTTCGAAGGGCATTTTTGAGTTGGGACAGAAGTGGTTGCCGCTTTCTTCGGACAACATTCACAGCACTTTGGCATGCCCTTCGGGCATTTCAGTGAATCCTTGTGGTGGACCGGCAATGTGTTACCGGAAGCGCAATCGAACACCGCTAGCCCAATCGAAGATTGAGCCAACATCACAACAAGTGCGATCAGAGAGCGGATGACGAAAGCGACCAACTTATTCCTTCAGGTGACAGCGTAATCTGTTCTACGGGTGTCCCATCACGTTCATTGTAACACCCGTTAGAAAGCGTTTACCGTCGAGCAATCAAAGTCATTAGATTCGACGACAGTTCGTCAACCATCATTTCATGGCTCACAGACACTCGATAGAAAGTTTGCGACCTCCATGTGGCCTGCATGTTCCGCCCAACCGGCGGGTGTGCCCTTGAACAAAATATCTTGCACGGTAGGATCTGCCCCATGTTGCACGAGGAACTGAACCATCGCTAAATTGCCTTTCACAGCCGCTTGATGTAGAGGGGTGCTGTGAGCGTGAGCGCCAACCGGGTTGAACCGATTGGGGTCCTCACCCGCAGCCAAGAGTAATCGAGCGATTTCAATGTGTCCGTAAAGGACACTCCATGCGAAAGCAAGGTGACGATCGCTGGGCGAAGCTGTCGGAAGAAACCGCCTTGTTTCTTGACTCAATCCAAGTGCGGCGACTGCAGGGAGTGTGATTTGAGCGCCCTTTTGGATAAGAGCTTTCGTGGCATCCAGTTCTTCGTGTCCGATCGAAGCATTCAAGGCTGAGTCTGGCAGTGCCCCTCGTTCGCAAAGAAGATTGATCAATTGCCTTTGAACTCCGCAGATCCTTGGGACACATCCGGAGGCCACCAAAACGAGCGCCGAGTTAAGACTGGCCTGATCTTCACTCCCGCCAGCATCGAGAATCACTTTCACGACTTCGGTGATATTGGGAGGCAGAGTTCCGTGGCGAATAGGGTTTTCCGCACAAAACTCGAGGAGCGAGGGATTTCGGAAGTAATTCATGCCCTCAAAGTTCATCCTTTGCTTGATGAGGCGAGGGTGATCCTGAAGGTGGTGCTTCAGACCGACCACGTCTCCGCGATCGATCATATCGACCGCTAGTCGAAATTCACGGTCCGATATTTGATCATGAATCGGAAGATCTGCGACAGCAACGGTTACGGACTGAACATGTCGGGATAGGCGTAGCCAACTTGCATAGCCGTATTCTCTCGCAATCGTCAAATAAGCGTCGCTCAGGGTGAAAGTGCCTGATTGAATCTCAAAATCGGATGCGTTTTCAAAGCGCGGGTGAAATTCACGAATGCGTTGTAGGGATTCGCGAGTTCCAGCTTGGCGCGCCCCCTTCAGGTCTTTGGCTTGATGCTTCAGATGGGTCAAGCTTGGACGAGCAGGCAATGTTTTGGTCGGCATAACAAACTCCTTGGCAGTTTCACTGCGTTGCCTGGGTCCGCTTTCATCAGGCAGAAATTTGTTGATGAACAGATGCAAATCGTTGGCTGGACTTCTGCCCTTCCCGCGGACCGGTTGCGCCCCACACGCAACCACACTTTACTCCAAGTCTTCTTCTTACTCAAAGTAGCAAGTTCAGTCTCAAGTTCTTGTATGCTCAAAAGCAGATGAAGGAACGCACACTGATCACTGGCTTTGGCCCGTTTGGAGACATCAAGGAGAATCCGGCCGCAATATTGGCGGAAGCTTCTGGACGACCATTCGCAGTTATCGAAGTTGCTTACCTGGCCGCCGACGACTTCCTAAGCAAGCTTGATCTGGGTTCATTCGACCGACTTTTAATGCTCGGCGTCGCTGCCGGTCGCGATCACCTATCCATCGAGTTGTTCGCGCGAAACTGGAAAGGTGATGCGAAGGATGTTCGTGAAGAGGGCGCCGAAGGTTTGATTGAAGCCGGTGCTCCACTCTTACTCGAAGGCACCCTTTGGACGGCTGAAAACGCGTCCCAGATCGTAGCCTTTGATCCTCGTGTTCGTATCAGCATGGATGCCGGCTCCTATTTGTGCAACTACATTTACTTCAGAGCTTTGCAACACATCTCCGGTAAGCGCGTTGGATTTCTCCATGTCGCCTCTCAGGAAAAAATGTCGATCGAGATCCAAATGCTTTCACTCCAGAAGATCCTCGAGGTAATCGAGGCCTAGAGATATTTTCGAGCGTTTGAAATGGATCGTGGGATTGCCGTTATCGGATCTTCCCCGCCTTCGTATTCCACGCTTAACCAACCCTCGAATCCGACATCTTTTAGCTCTTGGATGCATTGGCCAAGGTTGACTTCGCCTTCTCCAATTGCGGTACCCACAAATCGCTTTCCGTCGAGAGCGGTGTAGGCCCAGCCTTCGAGATCTGCGGGAGCGGCTTTAAAGTCTTTAAAGTGGACCATATTGGCATACGAGGCCACTTGTTTGATCGCCTCATGACTTGGCTGATTGACCAACAAGAAGTTGCCGGTGTCTGGATTGGCACCCAAGACGTCGGTGCCACTCATGGCTCTCACATCGTCGATAATGCCTCGAACTTGATCGCCACGTCCGGCTAGAGTGCCATGGTTTTCCAGGGCAAGCTTCACTCCGTGCTTGGCGGCATACAGTGAACCTTCACAAAGACCTTCAATAATCCAACTTCGTGCTTGGTCGAATGTGATTCCTTCCGCTACGTCACCTGCAAAGACACGAACGACACCGGCTCCATACTGCAGTGCTTCATCGACACCGAAGAAGATCTTCTGGAGTTGTTGTCTTCGTTCTTCTGGATTAATCTTCGCAAAGTTTTGCCCCACCGAAAAGATCGGGCAAGGCAAACCTGTTTCTTCAAGAGCCTGAAGAGCCGCTTTGCGGTCTGCGTCGATATCTTTATAGAAATATTCAAGCAGTTCGACTCCTTCCGCGCCCGCGCGCTTCGCTTCGTGAATGAACGAAGGAATATCCATGCCGGAATTCTTTACTGACTGTACATAGCTGTACATGCTGACGCCGATTCGCATGGGTTGATTATGAACAAAGGGGCTGTCTCACAAGTTGAGGCAGCCCCTTCTTTTTGTCTTCTTGTTTCGTCTTTAGTCTATGACATCGGTTAATCGTCGGGCAACTTTCAAGCCCTACACTCAGTCTCAACCGAGCCTTCTTCCTCCGAGTTTGGA